>DASVRT010000080.1:0-7383 GCA_036388475.1 Pyrinomonadaceae bacterium
ATAAAACCGAAAATGTTTCAATCGGAAGCGAAAGCCGCGAGCGGAACTATGAACGGAGCCGCCGCGACGAACGGGCATAAAAACGGTAAATACAAGTCGTTTGACGATTTGGACGACGAAATCAATCTCGAAATCGGAGAAGGCGGCGGGTTTTATTAAAAAGTTTCAGGTTTCAGGTCGAAATTGTCTTCTGATCCGGAAGTTCAAATTTGAAATTTGAAATCAAATGCGGAGCATTTATGAGTATTCTTAGAGCATTACAGAAAAAACAATCCGAGCAGTTTGAAGAGCCGGGCGAAGTCCTGACTGCTGTCAGCAACGTCGTGCCGTTTGAAAAAAACGTCGCCGCCCGTCGCGTTAATACGCCGCCGGAATTGTTTTCCGGACAAGATTTAAAAATCGGTTCGCCGAATCCAGCGTTCATTGAGCAGAACAACGATTCTTCAATTGGGATGGCACTCCCTAATGCGGGAACGGAATTTACTGCTGGGGCAACTTTGAACGCTGTCAGCTTGACGCGCGCTGCCGAGACCGCTCTGCCTGATTTTGTCAGGTGGACGGTCGAAGCCGAGCGCGTCGAGCCAAGACTTGTCGCCATTACGTCGCCGCATTCGACCTACTGCGAAGAATACCGCAGCCTGCGCACGCACGTTCTGCACAAAAGCCAGAAACAGAAATTGCAGTCAATCGTCGTCGCCAGCGTCAGCCCTTCGGAAGGGAAATCGGTCACGGCGCTGAATTTATCGTGGCTGCTGGCGCAGACCGACGGCGTCCGGGCGCTGATTATCGACAGCGATTTGCGGATGCCGAGCCTGACGGATTATCTCGGCATCGAAACCGACAAAGGCTTGTCGGAAATTCTGGCGGGAAAAGCCGGTTTGAAAGATTCGATTATCAAATTAGAGCCTTCGGGACTGCATCTTTTGCCCGGCGGCGAAGCGCGCTCGGACGTCGCGGAACTGATTTCGGGACCGAAGTTTAAGGAAATTCTGCGCGAAGCCAAAGAAATGTTCGATTACGTCATCATCGACGCGCCGCCGCTCGGCATTTTCACCGACGCCAACGTTTTGATTAATCACGCCGACGGCGCGCTGCTCGTCGTGCGCGCCAACAAAACGCGTTACAGCATCGTCGATCGCGTGCTGGAAACGATTCCGCGCGAGCGTATGATGGGCGTGATTTTGAATCAATCGGAAGATGTTTTGGAAGAAACGCATTACAACTACGGTTATTACGGGAAGAAAAAATGAGACGCGCAGAATGAGAAACGCGGCGAAAAAATCGAAAAGCTGAAACTCTGAATCAATTTCTCCGTGTCGCCAATTCGCCGCGCCGCCGCGTCGCCACAAAACAATGAACGGAAACCGCTTCAGCCCTCGCACGATTGGACTTCTTCTCGCCGATGCCGCGATTATCTTCGGCGCGATAATCCTGGCTTTGTGTTTGCGGCTCGGGGTCGACGGCAGCGTTTACCAGCTGAACGAAAACAACGGCTGGCTGAAAGTGACGCTGGCGACGCTGGTTTGTCTTCTGGTCCTTTATTTTTACGACCTTTACGATTACACCGTGATGGGCAATCGCCGCGAATTGCTTTTGCGGATGATTCAGGCGCTCGGCATCGCGTGGGCGCTGCTCGCCCTGCTTTTCTATTTCGTGCCGCCTTTGATGATCGGGCGCGGAACTTCCGTCTATTCGGTCATCATCGTTTTGATTTTGCTGCTGGCGTGGCGCGTGTTGATTCACCTTTTGACCGGACACCCGGAAATCGGCGAAAAGATTTTAATTGTCGGCGCGGGACAAGCCGCGATTGACACGGCGCAGGCGATTTTAAAACGCCGCGACGCCGGTTATCGAATCGTCGGATTCGTCACCGAAGATTACGAATCGGTGAAAATGAAATTGCCCGAAGCGCGCGTGCTCGGAACGACCGCGAATTTGGAAGAAATCGTGCATCACGAAAAAATCGACCGCATCGTGATAGCCGTGCGTGAGCGGCGCGGCGCTTTTCCGACCGAGATGCTTTTGCGAATGAGCCTGGCGGGCGACGTTTCCATCGAAGAATGCACCTCGTTTTACGAAAGAGTCACCGGGCAGGTGCATCTGGATATGCTGCGTCCTTCGTGGCTGATTTTTGCCGGGCGCGGACGCGACACGCGTCTGAAAACCGTTTTTCGCGAAGCGGTTCATCGCGCTCTGGCGCTGATAGGATTGGCTTTATCGTTTCCGATTGGGGTCATAACGGCGATTTTAATCAAGCTCGACTCAAAGGGTCCGATTTTTTACAGGCAGGAGCGATTGGGAAAAAACGGCAGAAAATTTCAAGTCATCAAGTTTCGCTCGATGCGCACCGACGCGGAAGCCAACGGAAAACCCGTCTGGGCGACGGCTGACGACGACCGCGCGACGCGCATCGGAAAAATAATCCGCGTCATCCGCATCGACGAAATTCCGCAGTTCTGGAACATCATCAAAGGCGAGATGAGCTTTGTCGGACCGCGCCCCGAACGCCCGCATTTCGTTTCGCAACTGGCGGACGAAGTTCCGTTTTACGAGCATCGCCATCTGGTCGCGCCGGGCTTGACCGGCTGGGCGCAGATAAAATACCCGTACGGCGCATCGGTCGATGACGCGCGCCAGAAGCTGCAATTCGATTTGTATTACATCAAAAACCAAAGCCTCGCGCTGGATTTGGTGATTGTCTTTGAAACGGTCAAAACCGTTTTGTTCGGGCGGGGCGGAAGATGATTGGATTCGGAATTCGGAATTCGTGATTCAGGATTTAGAACTCAGGATTTGAATCTTGAATTTGGAATTTGGAATTTTGCATCGGATAGGCGTTTTTACCTGTTGACGGAGAAAGAAAGATGAAGTTATCCAAGTTTATTCATAACATCGGTTTAATCCTGATAAGCGGTCTGATTTTCGCGCTCGGCGTTTCGGCGCAGGAAGCCGTGCAGAATCCAGCGCCGGAAGCGACGCCGCAAAAGCGCGAGCGCGTGGCGAAAACCGAATCCGGCAAAACGGAAGACAAACCGCAGGTTACGCCCGAAACAAAAACGGAAACGACTGACGGAACACAAATCACGCCCGACGACAAACGCCGGGAATCGGCGTCCGAGGAAGAAGCCTCGATTTTGCCGTATTACAACAATTACCTGAAAAATTACCGGCTCGGACCGGAAGACATCATTTCCGTCGAGGTTTTCGCGCAGTGCCCGAATTACTGCAAAACAGGCATCGCCATTCCGCCGACGGCGAAAATTTCCTACCCGCTGATTCGCGAAGGCGTTTTTGTCGGCGGCAAAACGGTCGAGCAGGTCGCCGACGAAATCACGAAAAAGCTTGACGAATACATCATCGACCCGAAAGTGACGGTAACGCTCGAAAGAGTCGGCTCGGCGCGCTACAGCGTGCTCGGCAAAGTCGCCGCGCCGGGCGTCCGCCTGATGACGCGCCGCGTCAGCATTTACGAAGCGATTGTCGAATCCGGCGGCGTTTTGAAAAACGGCGACCGCAAACGCGTGATGATTTACCGCCAATCGGAAAAAGGCTTGACGCAAATCCCGGTCGACTTGCAGGCTATCGAGCGCGGCAAAGCCGAGATGGTTTATCTCGTTCCCGGCGACCAGGTATTTATTCCCGACGCCGGATTTAAGCTGAGCGTCAGCAACGTTTTCAAAGTTTTGGAAAAGGCGAGCCTGGTGAGAATTCTATTCGGCGTTCCGTTTTAGTCGAGAAAATTTCAAACAGGATGGACAGGATGAGCAGGATAAGAAAAATTCAAAATGTTGATGTCTGATTTTTATCCTGTCCATCCTGTTAAATTTCAATTTTGTATATGAAATCGGTGAAGAAAATTTTAGTCCTATTCCTGTTTTTGCTCTGTTTCCAAACCGCTGAAGCCGGTTGGATAAAGCAGAATTCAGGCACGTTTGCGTGGCTTCACTCGATTTATTTTCTGAACGAAAACAAAGGCTGGATTGTCGGCAGCCGGGGAACTTTTCTCTCGACCGACGACAACGGAAACACCTGGAAACAAACGCGCCGCTTTACCGAAGACCGCATCCGCGACGTTTATTTCGCCGACGAGCAAACGGGCTGGATTTTATGCGAGAGAGATATTTATAATCTCGGCGCGGCGCCTCCTTCGTATCTGATGAAAACGACGGACGGCGGCGAAAGATGGGAAAGGGTCGAGTTTAGCGGCGAAGGTCGCGACCGCATCGCGCGAATGTTTTTCACCAAAAGCGGTTACGGCTACGCGGTCGGCGAATCGGGCGTGTTTTTCGCGATGCAGGACGATAAAAAGACCTGGAAAAAAACGCCGGTTCCGAGCCGTTACCTGCTTCTCCACGGAAATTTTCCCGACGCTTCGCACGGCGCAATCGTCGGCGGCGGGCGCACGATTCTTTTTACCGAAGACGCCGGAATGACGTGGAACAAAGCGACCGTTTTCGGAAAATCGGAATCGAAGCTGAACTCGATTTTCTTCGTTAATCCGCGAACCGGCTGGACGGTCGGCTCGAACGGAAAAATTTACGCGACCACAAACGCCGGAAAAATCTGGCGCGAGCAGATTTCCAACATTAATAAAGATTTGCTGGACGTTTATTTCACCAGCCCGACGGAAGGCTGGGCGGTCGGCGACCAGGGCGCGATTCTGCACACGACGACCGCTGGAAATCTCTGGCTTCCCGTCGATTCAAACGCCCGCCACAAGCTCGAAAAAGTCTTCTTCGCCGGAGGAAAAGGCTTCGCCGTCGGCTTCGGCGGAACGATTCTGGTTTACGATTCGTCCCGAATGCAAAGCACTATAAAATCAAAGCCGCAGATGCTAAAAAGAAATCAGTAAAGACTTTGGCTAGCGCCTGACTTGACAGCCCCTGCAAAATTTTCGTAGCATAACAATTCGCTGTTTATTAGAAGACAGCGATGTTTTTTTGACAAAAATCGGGCAGCCGGACGTGTGCCGTCAAAAGAATATTTGAAAAGTTTCGGGCATGTACGTCAATTGGTAGACAGCCTCCCTTACAAGGAGGAAGTTAGGGGTTCGAGTCCCTTCGTGCCCATCAAAAGAATTTCAAATCTCGAATTTGAGATTTCAAAATGCGGAGTCGTAGTTCAGTTGGTTAGAACGCCAGCCTGTCACGTTGGAGGTCGCGGGTTCGAGTCCCGTCGGCTCCGCCATTAACATCAATAGAATCAATAGATTCGGACCGTCATTTTTGGCGGTTTTTTGTTTTTCTTCTCCTGTACCCCAATTTGTGCCCTCAAGCGTAGGTCTTTTCTGACAAACGTGCGAGGGTCAAAATATTCAACTTTGAACCGACGGCGTTAATCTCGCCTTCGTAATCACGATTGACAAATTCTTCAATCGGAGCGGTTTCGTAGATAGTTTGGATTAACTTCTGCGAGAAACCTTCAGCGAGGAGCCTTCGCGGTCGGCACGGCGATTCCAAGGATGTGGAGACCGACCTCGAACCATAAGGCAGAGCTTTTTGCAAAGCTTTTGTCCGTGAAGCGGATTCAAGTTCCGGCGTCGTCGCCGCTAAATTAACGTCAGTTCGCGATAAGAGATGAGCGAAAACAAATCTTTCGATAAAATTTAGTTGACCAAAACTGAATAAATCGAAAAGAATATGAAAAACAAGTTTCTCGCTTTCGCCGATAAAGTCTTACTGCGCAAAAGAGCGATTATCGAAAGCGTCTTTGATCAGTTGAAAAATATTTCGCAAATCGAACATACGCGCCACCGCTCGTTCTGGAACTTTCCGGTCAATTTAGTTGCCGGTTTAATCGCTTATACTTGGCACGAAAAGAAACCGTCATTGAATTATAATGTCAAAGAACTAATGCTGTTAGTTTAATTTCTTATCCCGAACTGACGTTAACACAGCCTTTTTCGGAATGATGAAAACAGGAATGTTCGAGGCGTTCTGCGGGTATGCGGTAATCCGGTGTGAATTCTGCCAATTTTGTTTTGTTATCTATACAGTAATTTTAGCAGTTAGAGAATATCTGGCAAGAGAGTTATCAACAGTTTAGGTTGTCGAAAAAACATTGATTTTTTAACAGAAAAGAGGATAATTAAAATTACAGGCTTGAGGAAGTTTTAAAATGAAAGCCCTAATTACTATTATTAAATTTTTGGTTGGATTAGCAGCATTGGCAGCTCTTAGCATTTATATCTTTGTCAATATGCCAATAACCATTAATATCAATCCAGGTAGCACCACAAACAGCAACAACATCACGAATAGCACTGTAATAACAAACAGCAACGTAAATACAAAAGTCGTAATTAGAACGTCTGCTGCACCTTCTCCTCAGCCAACTATCAAAACCGCGATAAATCCTGAGCCAACTGCTCCGCGAGAAGAAACTTCAGCCAAACCTGATATAGATTCAAATGAAGGAATAGAAGAACAGCCGGTTGTAAGAACAAGACGTTCTCCAACGTATCAGCCTCCTACTCGTACTTTAAATGATATTTATCAAGATAATTCTGGTGATAATTATCGAGAAGCCTATAATGATTCTGAGCAAAATAGTTGTAGCTGCCCGGTCAGGAAACCTAGAAGAGCTTCTGTCCGGATTCAAACTTCCGATGATGATATTGTTGTTCAAGAAAGTCGTCCAACGTCTTACCGCTATTCTCGAAGTGAGCAACGACAGGAAACCGTTATTAATGGTGTAAGAACTGGTCGCCGGACAGTAACTATTACCAATAATGGAGAAACGAGAACATACGTTCAGGATTATTAGTTCTCAATTTTAATACTGAGATACACTGACTTCTTCATCCTGTCATAACCGGAACCTCCTTAGAAATCTATATATAACAATCAGTCTAAATCGTTTCAATCAGTCAAAGTTCCTGAGTTTCCTTTGAATTGTTGTCTGACAAACGCTTTTAGTGTTCAAATTCGGCGCAGATGACAGTCGAGGGTCGAAAAGTCAGCACTCGTTGCCCTCAATTAACTCTACGTCTAATTTGTGGTAGCCCAAGTTTTTCCAAATGCACTAATAGCTGGTTGATTGCTAATTGTAAAACAAAAATCCCAATTCGGATTTCCTGGATAACGCCAGGAAGCCCAAACAGAGATTCTTATTCTGTACGTTATCACAGCTTTGTATTTGTTTTAATCATCGTAACATACTACGGATTAAGGGGATAGGAGGAGTTATCCACAATTCTTTTAACTGCCATCATTATTTTTGAAAGGTTTTGGATGGTCTCTCATACTATAGCAGTTTTCAGTTGCGTAAAGCTCTGAAATAAGATTAGCTTGGAAAGATGCAAGCCTATTCTTTAGATTTACGCGAGCGCGTTGTTTCAGCTTATGAAAACGGATTGGAAACGATTCCCGAAGTTGCCGAACG
>DASVRT010000081.1:0-33163 GCA_036388475.1 Pyrinomonadaceae bacterium
GAAGTTAAAAAGCTGACCAATTACAAACAGGAAAAACCCGTTCAGCTTACTTTGTTCGAGCTGCTGCTGCCGAGCGAAAAACCTTATTCCAACACGGTCGAGCTTTATGACTTTATCCCGAAATATCACTGGGGAAAGGTCGAGCGCGTCAACGGGACATTCTTAAAATCCCTGGACCGTGAATTCGAGTGCCGCGGTATGCGCTACCAGGTGACTATTCAACCCGCCAGCCTGAAAGACAAAAACGGTGAAGAAAAATACTATTATCCCTCGAAGCGGGAAGAGCTGGTCGAAGATGCCTTGCGAAAATTCGCGGTCGAGGGACAAGGGCTTTTTCTCGATGACGCGGCGGGCGTCACCTTCACCTTACATCAGTTGCAGCAGGAATTAGCTTCCAACGGTCATTCTTACAGCAAGGATCAAATCAAAGATGCTTTACTGATTTGCGCTAAAACAAATCTTACCGTCACCTCGGAAGATGGCAGCGCGATTTTTGATTTAAGAGACAATAATTATTCGATACGATTTGTTTCGTGATGGAAATACTTATCTCACGTAAGCGTTCGGCGTCGGAAGATCACTACTTGTGCCGAAGTGAAAGCCGGCGAATCCGGCGTTCGTGCGCAGCAGATACCAGTTTCCCTCCGAAGGACGGAAAACCGCGAGATCGGTTTTCCCGTCGCCGTCGTAATCCGCCGGCGCGGGTTTGTCTTCCGCGACGCCGAAATGCAGTCCGGTGAATGTCGAGCTGCGGCTGCCCACGATATACCAATCGCCGGCTGACGGACGATAAACCGCTAAATCGGCGCGTCCGTCGCCATCGTAATCGGCGGGTACGGTTTTGTCGGTCGAGATGCCGAATTGGACGGCGCGCAAAGAATTATCGCCGCTGTTCAAGATGTACCAGATGCCGCCGCGATAGACGGCGAGGTCGGCTCGCTCGTCGCCGTCGTAATCCACCGGAACAGGTCGGTCGGATGAATTGCCCCACTGCGCGTCGCGCAGCGATAAACGAGCGCTTTCCAGAATTAAAAATCTGGCGGGTTCGTTGAGATTATCGGTCAAACGCCAGACGGCGATGTCGGCTTTCAAATCGCCGTCATAATCCGCCGGAACGGGCGTGTCGAAAAGTATCGGCTGTTCCGCGTCGGACGCGCCAAACTGCACGGAGCGCAGGCTGTTGTCCGTACTTTGCAGAATATACCATGTGCTGTTGTCGCCGCGCCGGAATACGGCAAGGTCGGTTCTGCGGTCGCCGTCATAATCGGCGGGCACGATTAAATCGCCGTTTGCGCCAAACTGAGCTGCGCTGTAAGAATTATTGGCTTGCTGAAAATACCAGGAACCGTTTGACGGGCGAAAGACGGAAATATCTGCGCTCAGATTGCCGTCAAAATCAAACTGCGGGCGCGGCGAGCGCAGCGGCTGCCAGGCGGGACTGGCGCTGTTGTTCTCGGCGACGACATTGCCGACGCTTCCGTTAACTAAGCTGACCGTTTTCAGGGAATAGGTCGTAAATCCGTCGGGCAGCACTCTGACAATTATGCTCTTGCCGTCAGGCGAAAACGCCGGAGTGTAGTTTCTGCCATAACTTGTGCCGATGCCGCCCGGATTCGAGCCGTCCGGGCTGACGGTCAGAACCGGCGATAAAAAGCTGGCGAAATCGAAACGGGTGAACATAATGCGCGACCCGTCGGGCGAAAAAGAAGGCGATTGGTCGGTTGCCGAACCCGGCACGGTTATTTGCGTCTGGTTCGAGCCGTCCGCGTTCATCGTAAAGAGCGACGAACCTTGCTGTCCGGTTGGCGCTCTCACAAAAACGATTTTCCTGCCGTCGGGCGAAAACTTCGGCGAGTCATCGGGAAGCGTGTCATTCGTCAGCCGCACGACGTTTGAGCCGTCGGCGGCGTTCATCGTATAAATTTCGCCGCCGCTGACAAAAATTATCTTGTTGCCGTCGGGCGAGAAGGAAGGCGAGCTGTCGTTTGCTGAATTTGTCGTCAGCCGGGTGATGTTACTGCCGTCCGTGTTGATCGTGTAAATCTCGGCGTCTCTGACAAAAACTATCTTATCGCCGTTGGGCGAGAATGACGGCAAGCCGCCGTTGGTCAAAAGAACCGGACTAAAGCCGTTCTGGCTCGCCGTGTAAATATTGCCGCCCTGAACGTAAGCGATTTTCCCGTTGACGCGGCAGCGCGGCGTCGAGCAGAGCGGGGCGGCAGTGAAATTCACATCGTTCACATCGCCGTTAACATCCGTAATAGTCCGGTCCGGCGGCGTGAAAACGTAATCGGGCGACGACGGCGTGACCTTCCAGGTTACCTGGCTCGCCAAATTAAAGAACCGGTAAAATCCGTTGTTAGTGGTGGTAGTCGCCGACGCGCCCGTGTGATGGGACACCGTAACCGTCACGCCGTTGACCGGCACGTCGCCGCTCATAATCCGCCCGCCGATGCTGGAGACGACGACCGACGATTGCGGCTGCTCCAAATTGTTTGGCGTCTCGCCGTTAATCGAAATCAGCGAAAATGCCGCCAGCAAAAATACTCTGCAAATCGAATGTATAGTTTTCAACGCCTTTAGCCTCACAAATTGACTTTCACCGGCAAGTATCTGGGAAGTTGACATCTAAGTCAAACAATTTATCAAATGCTTCTTTGTCATCCCGCATAAACCATTCGCGCGTTACGTTAAAATGCCGAAATGAAAAAATGTTTTATTTTGAGTAATGATTAATAATGAGATCGGTTGATGCCGAGAGGTAAATTAATGTTGTCTCAAAAAGGGTCATTTGTGAGACAGATAATATCACTGTTTATCGTCTCGCAAACCGGCGTTTTTGAGACTGATAAAATTGGCAACAAAATAGAAGCCTGCTCATTCATTTAGAAATACCAATTTCTACTTTTTCAGCAGCATTGCCTCTTTGAGTCCAGAATAGAGACTCTTTACAAAATGACCCTTTTGTAATGAGTTTGATTTTTGCCTTCAATAAATGTCAAAACATTGCAAAACTAAAAACTTGTCGCCGACACTCATAATGTAAAGAGTTAGAGTTTCTCAGTAAATAATCAGTCCCTGAATTAGTAGCGGATTATCTTTTCTCAATTAGACCTGACAGTTAAATTTATCGTTTTCAGAAGCTTTCATAAGGCTCGGATTTTCGTCAATTTTAAGATTCTACTTGGACAAAATAGTTGTTTTGTCTGATTAGCTATTGGCTAAACTACTCCGAAGTTTGGCGACATCACGAAGCGGAGGAACCCCGAATAATTTTTTATATTCCCGGCTGAAGTATGACGGGTCTTCATACCCAACCTGAAAACTCGCACTGGCGACATCCATATTTTCGGTCAGCATCAAACGTCTGGCTTCCTGAAGCCGCATTTGTTTCCGGAACTGCAAAGGACTCATTGCCGTGACGGACTTAAAATGATTGTGAAAGCCCGACACGCTCATTCCGAGCTCGCGGGCTAGGTCTTCGATGCTTAGCGGCTGATCAATATTCTCACGGAGTTTTTTAACTATTTTTGAGATGCGGCGCGTATCGCCTTCCGAAGTTACGAGATGACTCAATCGTTCGCCTTGTCTTCCTTTCAAAAGCCGGTAAATGATTTCGCGGATAATTGCGGGAGCGAATAATTTCATCTCTTCCGGCTTGTCGAAAAGTTTCACCAATTTAACGACCGCATCAAGCAAATCGGCATCCACCGGGCTGACATCCATCGCTTTGATTTTCGCGCCGCTTTTCTTTGATTCGATGTTCGATTCCAGCATCACCGCAGCGACCAGCGCCGGATCGAGGTCTATCCGAAGATTCAAATACGGTTTTTCCGCAGACGCTTCGACGACATTACTCATAATCGGCAGATCGAGCGTCGAAATTAAATAATGACCGGAATCGTAATGAAATAATTCATCGTTCAGAAGAACGTCCTTGCTGCCTTGTGCGATTACGCAAAAAGCGGGTTTCAAAACGGAAATATCGCTTTCGGTCGGCTTCGATGATTGATAGATGAAAATGCCCGGAAATACTTCCAAGAGGCTGTTTTCGGGAGCGATACGAGCCATTCTTTCAATCAACTCTTCCCGGTTGATCCGCATTCTTTTCTTTTCTAATTCGACTTCTTTTTCGTTCATAAAATTATCTTAAATGTTGTGATGCTTCTTTAGCACGCTGCGAGGCGAGCTTTTAGAGAAATGTCCGGTTTTTTTCGTGAAACGTCCTCACGCTATCCGCTTTTGAGTCCCTATAATTAAATTTAGATAGTAGGACGCAAATGAATCACCTACTGTTAGAAGTAAGAGATATTTAGAGAAAAGTGAGGTTTTAATCGACACGAAAGATGAAATTTTCGTGAGGAGAAAAGTAATAATGACCATAAAAACATTAGCAATCATAGCAGCGGCGTTCTTAATGTTCCGGGGAGAGGCTGCGGCACAGACGACCGGAAAGCAAAAAGGACAATCGGAAATGAAACAATTAAATCCCAAAAATTATACGACCTTTAAGGTCAGCGACAGCGTTGATTTATACGCAGTCAGTTTTCAGAATCAATACAAGATGAAGGTTGCGGGACACCTTTTTATTCCTAAAAATCTTGATCGAAATAAGCAAAATCCCGCCATCATTGTCGGTCATCCGATGGGAGCCGTCAAAGAGCAAAGTGCTGACGTTTATGCGGCAAATATGGCTGAACGAGGATTCATTACTTTAGCGGTTGATCTGTCTTTCTGGGGAGAGAGCGAAGGCGCGACGCGCAATGCAGTTTTGCCTGATGTTTATGCGGAAGATTTCAGCGCGGCAGTTGATTTTCTCGGCACTCGCCCGTTTGTTGACAGAAACCGCATCGGCATCATCGGAGTTTGCGGCAGCGGCAGCTTTGTTATTAGTGCCGCTAAAATCGACCCGCGAATGAAAGCCGTTGCCACTATCAGTATGTATGATATGGGCGCAGCGAGCCGTAATGCTCTTAATAAATCACTGACGCTTGAGCAGAGAAAGAAACTTATTGCTGATGCTGCCGAGCAGCGTTATGCAGAGTTTACGGGCGGTGAAACCAAATACACGGGCGGAACGGTGCATAAGTTGGATGAAAACACGCACCCGATTCAGCGTGAGTTTTTTGATTTCTACCGCACTCCGCGAGGCGAATATACGCCGAAAGGAAGCTCATCGGAATTTACCACGCACCCGACATTAAGCAGCAACACTAAGTTTATGAATTTCTATCCGTTTAATGACATCGAAACGATTTCCCCGCGTCCGATGCTTTTCATTACGGGCGATACGGCGCATTCAAGAGAGTTTAGCGAAGATGCTTATAAACGTGCGGCGGAACCCAAAGAGCTGGTAATCGTGCCGAATGCCGGACACGTTGATTTATATGACCGGGTGGAATTAATTCCGTTTGATAGGTTAGAAGCCTTTTTCAAAACGAACCTAAAGTAATATGAGACGCCTAATTCTAATGATGTTTTCAGTGTTATTTCTTTTTGGCGGTGCTGCCGGTTGCGATAGAGATCATTCTGTAATGGTCTCTAACACCGACAACGCTAACAAAGAAATCAACGATACCAACCAGACAAAGGGCAGTAAGATGAAGATTAAAATCGGCTCGAAAACTTTTAACGCGACGCTTTTTGACAATGAGACGGCAAACGCTTTCAAAGCGATGCTGCCGTTAACGCTGAAGATGGATGAGCTGAACGGCAACGAAAAAAAATATGATTTCTCGAACGATTTGCCGACCGACTCTTCCAATCCGAAAACAATCAACAACGGTGATTTAATGGTTTGGGGAAACAATACTTTAGTGCTTTTCTACAAAACATTTTCGACGCGATACAGCTATACAAAACTTGGGAAAGTTGACGATCCTTCAGGACTTGAAGCGGCAGTCGGGTCGGGAGATGTAACGGTGACGTTTGAATTGGAGCAATCATCGGGAGAATAAAATTATGAAAAGAATAACAATCGGATTGATATTATGCGCGGCACTTTATTTAGCCGCCGGATGCAGCAATCAGCAATCGGCTGATAGGGAAAATGCAAAAATGGAAAAGACGGAAAATAAAACCGAAAACACGATTTTTCCGAAAGGCGACAAAGCCCCGGCGGAAACTTTTACGGGAACGGTTTATGTGCAGCCGCTCGCCCCTAAAAACGAAAACAATAATTTTTCAGTCGCCAGCGTGACCTTCGAGCCGGGCGCGCGGGCATTTTGGCACAACCATCCGGCGGGACAAACTATTCTCGTAACGGATGGCAGAGGGCTTTATCAGGAAAAAGGAAAAGCCGTCAGACCGCTCAATAAAGGCGATGTAGTTCTTTGCCCGCCTGACACAGATCACTGGCACGGCGCATCTTCGACAAGCCAAATGACGCACGTTGTCATTACCAATTACAAAGGCGATACTCAGGTAAATTGGTTAAAGCCGGTGACGGACGAGGAATACAAAGCCGAAGTTAAATAACGGTTTTTAGAAATCTTGATTGCAATAAAAGTTAGGAGTTGAAAATGACAACGAATAAGAATGAATTTTTTAAAGGAAAAGTCGCTTTTGTCACCGGAGCAGGGAGCGGCATCGGACGCGCTGCCGCGCTGGCGTTTGCCAGCGCAGGGACGAGCGTGACAGTCGCCGACATTTCAGAACAGACCAGCCGGGAAACGGCGCGACTTATTGAGGAACAAGGCGGACGAGCGATTGCCGTCAAGTGCGATGTAACTCAAGCCCAAGATGTGAAAACGGCTTTGGACAAGACCATCGAAGAGTTCGGGCGGCTGGATTTTGCCTTCAATAATGCCGGAATAGAACAGCGCAATGCGGCAATCGCCGATTTTGAAGAGGACGAGTGGAATCAGATTATAAATGTTAATCTGCGCGGTGCTTTTCTTTGTATGAAGTATGAAATTCCGCTGTTGCTCAAGCAGGGCGGCGGTGCAATCGTCAATGTTTCTTCAGGCGCCGGTGTCATCGGAATCAAGGGCGGAGGAGCATATTCGGCTGCCAAACACGGCATCATTGGACTGACCAAATCGGCGGCGCTCGATTACGCCGGGCAGAATATTCGCGTTAACGCCGTCGCTCCCGGCTATATCGCTACTGCGATGATGGAACGCTTCACCGGCGGCACCGCTGAGGGACGGGCGAAAGTGGTCTCGGAAGAGCCTATTGGCAGAATGGGAGAGCCTGAAGAAATTGCCGATGCTGTTCTTTGGCTTTGTTCGGATGCCTCTTCTTTTGTCGTCGGACACGCTCTGATAGTTGACGGCGGGCAAACGATTCAGTAACAGCGACACAAACCTGTTTTTGAAAGAATAGGAATTATTTTCAAACCAAAAGGGTGTGCAAAAACTAGAGATTTTGCTCAGAGAATATTTAATTTGCCGGACGCCTGTAAAATTTAGGTTTAACATTTCACAATTTTATGGCTTTTTGCGAACCGATTTTTATTTGAAAAATATTAGATTGCAGTGTCTCGGAAAGTGTCGTTTGTAAAATCCTACCAAACTTGGGTCTAATTCATATGTCTCAGGTTATGCGCAAAAACCAGAGATATTTTATGGCGGCTTGCTGTATGAAAATTTTCGCGAAAACTTTAGCCTATCTATTTATTTTTTCGGCTCTCTGTTTTTGGCTTTGGTACGGCTCTTCTTTATTATTTCAGTCACGCGCCGCGACCGGCGTGGATGGCTATTACTATGTTTTGCAAATCAATTCGTTTCTCGAATCCGGGCAGTTTTATTTTCAAACCGGAACTCCGCTCGTTTTGTATTTCTTATCGGTTTTAGCTTTTTTTACCGGCGACCCCGTCGTTGCCGCGAAGTTCGGCGCGATAGTTTTGCAGATTCTACTTTGTTTGGGTATGGCGACCTTGCTGCGAACCTTAACGAAAAATTTGTGGCTTGCCGCGTTGGGCGTTTTTCTACTTTTATTTTCCGTCTTACATTTATATTTCCTGAGCGAGTTTATAAGCAATCTGGGCGCGACGGTGTTTTTAGTCTGGGGCGCGGTCGGCACCGTAAAAGCAATTCACAGTAAAAGGAAAATTTGGTTTCTTTTCGCGGGGTCGATGCTGGCGGCGGCGATTTTTAGTCATCGCTCGTCAATTTGGTTGATTATTTGCCTTTTCTTTTTTGCCTTGCTCTCAAAATTTTGGTTAAAGGACTCAGCAAACGCGAAGTTACAATTTAGTTTCAGTTTAATAATCGTTGTTTTGTTCGTTTCTCCGCTTTTGTTGGCTTGGCAGCCTTTTCTCATTCTGCCCGAGTGGCTATCGTCCGAATTGTTAAAGTACCCGCGCAATCCTTTCCGCTCGTTTATTTTGATGGAGAGCCTGATGCTGTTAATTGGCTGCGCGGCAATGCTTTTAATTTTATTGGTAAAACCGGAAATATTTCGGAAAAATCCGGCGGGCGTGGTGCTGTTCTCCATCTTTCTCTGGAGCTTGCTTGTTACGCTCAATCCGTTTTTAAATCATCAGGCTGGAATTGCGGGCATTATCGCGCGCCTGGATGCTCTGGCTTATCTGCAAGTCGCGATTACCGTGCCGCTTTTGCTGTCTCTGTTGTCTTCCCGCTCCGAAAAATCAGGGCGTTTCGTTATCGCGCTTTTTTTGCCCTTGCTTGTTTTACGTTTGTTCGCGCCGGTTCCTTTGGGATTACGCGAAGAGTTTCTGCGTAACAGGGAAAAGCTTATCCGCGAGCTGCCTCAAACGCGAGCTCGAATTTGCGAAGCGCCCCTTATTATCGCGCGGCACGGCGAACAGTTTATGGTAACGGCGATTCTTAGAGTGCCGGCACAACAAAAGCCGCCCATAGAAAATCAATTTCAGTGCATCTACTGGCTGGTTCATCAGTCCAGGAGCGATTATCAAATAATCTTTGACAACAGCGCGGCGAGCTCGGACGGCGATTTTACTTTAGTTGAAGATTCCAAAATGAAAGAAATTTTTCAGTCGATGCCGGCTGAAGAACAAGCCCGGTTAATTTCCGAAAATTTACATTTGACGCTTTTATCCGACCAATCAACTCGATAGCTTGCTCAAGACTTCGGACTCGCGCTGGCTCGTTAGTTTTCCTCTCCAATACTCCAAAACAACGCCGGAGTCGTTGACCAGAAGCAGCGTCGGGGTGGCGATGACGCCGATAGATTTTAGCTGAGAGTTATAAACTTCGCCGATATTGATTCCCAAATCCTTCAAATGCTCTTTTGATTCATCGACCGGCTGCGGCAGAACGGCGATGAGTTTTATATTTTTATCGCTCGAATATTTTTCCGCTAAAAGTTTGTAGAACGGGCTGCTTTCATTGCAGTAGCGACAGGTAGTTGAGATATACAAAACCAAAGTTTTTTTATTTTCTTTCCAATTTATGCCTTCCAGGGGCACGGCTTTACCGACCGGAGTGACTTGAGCCGCGGGCGGCGAAACCGCGGTTGAGCGCGAATTGAAGTTGCTCGCAGTTTGATTCGCCTTCGGCGGGTTGGCGATACTTAAAGTCGGTGAAGTTGGGAAAAACAATTTAACCGTCACGACGCACAAAAGAATCGCGATTACAATCGTGGCGATATTCGACAAAAACTGAACTTTTCTGAAGAATTTTTTCATTTTCGCTCCAATGGTGAATTAAAAAAGGCTTGACAGGGATTTTTTCTCGTATAAAATATCAGAAACAATGCGGGCAGGCAAGCAAGTTTCAAGCACTTTGTAATCTATTTACACGGAGAAAATGATGAGAGATGAATTTCAAAGTCTCGGAACGTTTCCTGGAAAACTTCTGACTGCTTTTTCGATTATTCTGTTTGCAGCGTGTTTTGCTTTAATAAACAGACCGATTTTGGCTCAGGATGAAGAAAAGCCGACCATTCTTAACAAAGTTCCGGCGGAAGTACCGATAAAAGTCGAAATACTGACGCCGGAGAAAGCAAACGATTTTCCGGAAAAAGTTCAGATAAAAGTGACCAACACGGCGCAAAAGCCCATCTACGCGCTCAGAATGATTCTGGATATGGTGGACGTGCGGGAAAAAAGCGAGTTGGCTGCTCCGAACGGGAAACCTTTTTATTACGGCTATGATTTGGTTTACGGAAGGCGTGAGCTGCAGGGAATTCCTGAAGAATCGCCGAAAGAAAACGACGTTCCTATCCGACCGGGTGAATCTCACATCTTTAAAATCGATAAAAACCGCGTCAAATCCATTCGGAACAGGACCTTAAGCAGGGGCGACCAAATGCCTCAAACTTATCAAATTATATTTTTTAGTTTAAATTACGGCGATGAGACGGGTTTTTCAGGCGCGTCTCCCTATTCGTTAAAAAAAAACTAAGTTTTCCGCTCAGTCAATCTAAAAAAGAACCTTCCGACAACTTCGTTTTACCCGCGTTCGACAAACTCGAAATTCTCGACCTGCTTGAAGCAGGAAATACTCCTGAATCCGAATCGGGCTGGTGTCCAAACGGGCTGGGCTGCCAGTATGATGGATGTGAAAAGGTTTATAAATATATAATACCGGGGTGTCCGGCTCCGCCGGATGTCGGTGATAAAGAACCGTATCTTCACGTTGACTGGGTAGCCGGAATTTACGAATGCGCTTCCGACCCGAGATTTGTTTGCTCGCGTGTCAGCTATGAACTTCGCGAGTGTCAAACACCGAATGCTCTGGTGTGGGAAGCCATTGTCGATCCCTGCACCGAGGGACCGCCGCCACCGCCGCCGAATTGTGTGCCGACCGGACACGGCGAAGGCAGCGAAGGTTTTGAATACGAGTGCACAGACGGAATAAATAATGATTGCGACGAAGACCTCGATTGCCAAGAAAGAAGATGCGCCGTTAAAGAAGTGTGCGCTGAAGAGTGTGATGCCGACAGAGATACTTATATAGATGAACCCTGTCACGGACCGGATTGTTTTCCTAATAACCCTCTGCTTCCGTCGCGGGTTAACGGTCAATGGGTCGAAGTAAATTGCTTTGACGGGTTGGATGATGACTGCCAAGAAGACGGCATAGATTGTTACGATTCGGATTGCCGCGCAAATCCCCAAAATAATTGTCCGCAGAGTCAGCCGGAAAATTGTTATGACCAGGTCGATAACGATTATGATCACGCGATTGACTGCGCTGATTCAGATTGTTGTTCGCAACGCGAAGACTGTCGGATTTCGCACCCGCTGGTTTGTCCGACAGCTGAGAGCAATTGCAGCGATACCGTAGACAATGATTACGACGGTAATCCCGACTGCGATGACGACGATTGTTGTGCCATAAGATTAGATTGCGGAACTATCAATCCGGAAGTCTGTCAACCGCCGCCATCGCCGACGCCGACGCCGGGGGACGGCGGAGGCGGCGATGAATGTCCCTGCAATGACTGTCAAAACGGCTGTGACGATGGCGGCGACAACTGTTTCTGGGTGACAATTCCCGGTCAATGTTACGGCGGAGTTTATAGCGACAACTGCTATGATTCTTACGGCGGTTTTAATCCTAATCAACACGGCTGTAGTTACGACCCGGATTATTGCGAACCTGACCAGACACTTTGGATTTGTTTGTAAAAGGAGGTTATTATGCGAATCAAATACTATGTTTCGATTTTCACGTTGTTTTGCCTTTTTAGTTTGACGCTGGTCAGCAAGACGGCTAATCCCTCCGTTACTGCTGAATCTCCTCGCCATCCCGATTATCAATTACTGGTAAAATCGCTGCAAGGCAACACCGCCGCCGTAAATAATCTGCTGCGCGACGGAGCGGATCCCGACACGGCGCCCGGACCGAACGATAAAGGCATGACGGCTCTGATGTTCGCCGCCTGGAACGGACACCGCGAGATTGTCAATTCGCTGGCTCAGGAAGGAGCTAATCTGAACGCGACGAGCGACCTGGCTATGACTGCCTTAATGTATGCCGCCTTTAACGGGCACACCCAATCGGTTCAACTGCTCCTGAGCAAAAACGCGAATCCCGATATACAGGCGACCCGCGGGAGAACAGCGTTAATGTATGCTATTGAGCGAGGACACGCGGAAGCGGTGCGAATTTTAGCGGAGGCTTCCAATACTTCGCAACGAAACGCGGAGGGCGACACGCCCCTGCAAACGGCTGTCAAAGGCGATAACGCGCAGGTCGTCAAGGCTCTGCTCAGGGCGAATCCGCTGCTTGAGGAGACTGATAATTTTCAACAGACGCCGCTGATGAACGCCGCGAGAAAAGGAAGCACGGTGATAGTCTTAAATCTTCTTAATAAAGGCGCAAACGTCAACGCCAGAGATTCGAACGGGAAGACCGCGCTGGTCAAAGCACTTATCGGCAATCACCGAGCCGTCGTTCAGGTTTTACGCGCCAGGGGCGGAACACTTTGAGCGCCTAAACATCTAAATCAGCAGAGCGGCGCGAGGATGTTTCTCCTCGCGCTTTTATTTTGACTAAGAAGTCAGTTCAAATCAATAAAATGAGTTCCTCAAAAATCCTGAAGCGCGCCGGCGCCGGCATATTGCTTCCGGCGGTCATTTTTTTAACGACAATAGGAATTATTTCTTATAATAATTCGATAACGCCGACTGGCATCGTTATTCATCACTCCGCAGTTCCTTTTCCGGCTGATAATCCCCTGGATGTTATAGCGATTGATGAAATTCACAAGCGCAGAGGCTACGGTATTTTCTATTGGGGGCAGACTTATCACGTAGGTTATCATTACATAATTCTGCCTGATGGAACTTTACAGCCGGGTCGCCCGGAGAAATGTAAAGGCGCTCACGCAAAAGGTTTTAACGATTACATAGGAATTTGTCTGATTGGAGACTTTAGCCCGAGCGATAACAAAAACGGTAATAAAGGTCCTCAACATCCGACGCCGGAACAACTGCAAACCCTGGAAGAAATTGTCGGAAAATTACGAAAAGGTTATGACATACCGTTGGAAAATATTCGGACTCATAAAGAATTGGACGCGCAGACGGAATGCCCCGGAGAAAGCTTTCCGATTAAAGATTTTTTCGAGCGAATCGGAAAATCAGAGTAACTCTTATTCTAAAAACAGAAAATTAAACAACGCCGAAAACCTTGAAAGGGCAAGCGCGAATAGGGAGTCGAGTCGTCGGCGGATGGACGGAATTTCAATTCAAACAACGAAGAATGCCGACGCTCGACGAAATCAACGCCGTCGCGCCCGACACGCCCGTTTTTATTCTGTATCTTTACGACCGCGCGTTTTTGAACGATGCGGCTCTCTGCGTGTCGTCGGCTACACTAAGCCCACACCGATTCGGCAACAATTGCGGGATTGCCTAAGGCGGTGCTTTTTAACGCCGCGCATTTCCGAAAATAGATATATAAAACAAAAACAGCCGGGACTTTAAACGAAGTCCCGGCTGTTTTTGTGCCTCGCAACGGTGTTTCAATCTACCCGTGAATACTGCTTACCTATCAATATTTCTCTGCGTTGAATCATCGCTTTTTCTACGCAGGAAGGCGACGGCGACGGAAGCGATAGCCGCTCCAATCAGAACCCGCGTTACTAATCTTTTTCTGTTGTATCTCCATTCCGCTTTCCAGCCCATTTCTCCGAAAATGTTGGGTATTTGACCCTGAGAAAAATCATCCAGAACGCCTTCCACCATATTCAGCCGGTCTGCCAGCATCAACGGCACCCAATGTCCGTAGCTGTTTTCGCTATATTGGAAAGCGGTGCGGCGAATCATTCCGCTTAGTCCCGAGGGCGGCGTCGAGGTTCCGAATGTGGCTGAGACGTTTGGTCGCTCGTTGGAATGCAGGATTTCGACATTTATCGGCTGCTGAGGCGGACGTTCCCAACTGTAGCCGGCGTGTTCCCCGTTGTTACGATTCTTCATCGGGTAAGTCGGGTCGTTTTTCGGATTTGCATCAACGCCCCATCCCTTCACCTGCGACGGGTCTATAACTGTGTTTTCCCGGTCTCTAACTTTAATTTCGATGTCTTTAGCTTGATCTTCCATAATTATTGGTTCCTCCCTAAATTCCGGCAGACGGCGGAATCAGCACCGGCTTGATGCAGTTGTCTAGCTTGGCTGAAAAAATACGGTACGCATCCGACACCTCTTCCAGAGGAATACGGTGTGTAATCAACGCTTTCGGATTGAGGACGCCATTTTGAACGTGCTCAATTAATCGCGGCAATAAACGCTTTACCGCCGCCTGATTCGCACGGATGGTCAAACCTTTGTTCACCACGTTCCCAATCGGGACGAGAGTGCCAATCGGTCCATAGACGCCGACGATGGAGACGATTCCGCCCTTTTTCACAGAGTTAATCGCCCATTGGAGCGCAGTCGCCGCGCCGCCCATTAAATGCAGTGATTTGCCGAGCAGCGTTTGCATCACTCTTCCGGTGGCTTCGGCTCCGACGGCATCAATAACGACGTCGGCTCCGAGCCAATCGGTAGTCTGTTTGAGAAAAACCACCACGTCATCCAGTTCTTTATAGTTATAAACCTCTGCGGGGGCATAAGTTCTGGCGAATTCAAGCCGGTATTCCACATGATCAATCACGATGACGCGCCCTGCGCCGAAAAGCCACGCACATCTGGCTGCCATAATGCCAACCGGACCAGCCCCGAAAACAACAACTGTGTCGCCGGGCTGAATACCTCCCATTTCCGCCGCCTGATACCCGGTCGGCGTCACGTCCGTGAGCATAACGGCATCGTCCGGGTCCATCCATTCGGGAATAACCGTGGGACCGACATCCGCATAAGGAACGCGGACGAATTCGGCTTGTCCGCCCTCGTAGCCGCCGCCTGTATGTGAATAACCAAAAATTCCGCCGACCGCGGTTGCCTGGGGATTGGATTCGTGGCAATTCCCGTACATTTCCTGCTGGCAGAAAACACACTTTCCGCAAGCGATATTAAAAGGCACGAGAACGTGGTCGCCGACTTTCAGTTTCTGCACGTCCTGTCCGATTTCTTCGACGATGCCGCACACCTCGTGCCCAAACGTCATTCCGACCCTCGTATCCGGAACCGAGCCATTGTACAAATGCAGGTCAGACCCGCAGATACAAGACCTGGTAATGCGGACGATGGCATCCTGCGGATGCAGGATCTCCGGCATCGGCTTGTGATCAAGGCGAACCCGCCTCGGACCTCGATAATTCATTGCAAGCATAAACTGTTTCCTTCCCCTTTTTTAACGACATTTACCTGTTCTATCGCCGTGTCTAAGATAGTGCGCCAATCAGGAAATCAACCGGAAATCAACAACTATTTCCCAGTAGGCTCAACCTGCCAGCCGAACCGCTGATGATCGTCATACCACACTTTCTTATTCAAACTAATAATAAAATTTCAAATACGTTTGTTCTGTTCGATATAGAACAAAAGACTTGATTTCCCTTTGGCAAGTCGTAAAGATTAAATATAGTGTCGCGGATGCGAGCTTTAAAGCTAACGCCATATATAACAAATCATTGGACGCCAGGCGCATCACGTAGCTTCTTATCAAAGCCGCGTGTTTTCGCACACGTCAACTCAATCGTCAGCGTCTCAAAAAGGTCGGTTTATGGGACAACATAAAATGATATTATCTGTCTTATAAACGACCTTTTTTAACACGTTTTACCTGCGAACTTTACGGCTTATGTTCGATTATCGACAATCAAGGAAACCTGAAAACTGTATATTTAAAAACATCATCAGAATTATACGTTCGGTAGAATCACCGCTGATTATCCGGATTAAGCTGGCTGACTACAAAGTTATGTTGATTCGCAGTGAAGAAATTAATTGCATTTGAGATTCACGAATAAGGAAAAGAGAATATGGATGAATCGGTTAAAGCCAGTTCAGTCGCCAACGCCGACCCGATGGCGTATAACGTCGAAGCGATTGCCAAACTTGAGGAAAAGGAATTGCACCGGCGCACGTCGGGAGAAAAAGTCGCTGACTTTTTCGTTTCATTTATGGGCAGCATGCCCTTTTTTATATTTCATATAGTATGGTTCGCCGCCTGGTTTATCGTTAATCTTAATGTTATTCCGGGCATTGCCCCTTTCGATCCTTTCCCGTTCGGCATATTAACGCTGATTGTTTCCTCTGAAGGCGTGTTTCTGGCTATCTTCATTTTAATCAGTCAGAACCGTATGGCGCGCCAATCTGATAAGCGGGCACATTTGGATTTGCAGGTCAACATACTCACCGAACAAGAGATGACCCTGATGCTGCATATGCAGCAAAAGCTCTGCGAGCATTTCGGGGTGGAAGTCAATAGTGTCAAAACCGAGGCAAAACAGCTGCTAAAGCAAACTGATGTTGATACTTTGGTAAATAAGCTGGAAGAGAGATTGCCCGGATGACTGCCGAAGAACGCTATTATCTCGATAAATAAAAAGTCGGGCTTAAATTTATAATCAGTCTCAAAAACAGTCTTTTTGAGACTGATTTCGATTGAAACAAAAATGCCCGCAAAGCCCGGCGGAAACTGCTGACAAGTGGCGTATAAGAAATTTGAAACGGATGTCTCAAGCCAGCTTAACAATTTCTATCCAAGCGATTTTATTCTCCCGATTTCATTCGCTCGGAGATTGGGATATTAACAGACAAGAAAAGCGAATATTTAGAGCTGTTGACTAAATATTTCGTAAAAATATTGCGGTTGTTAAAATAAAATCACGGTGTTAGAATTCTTTACTTAAAAAAGTTTTTTATCTTCATTTTTACAGGTAAAGAACCGCCGAAATTTCATTTTGGATAAGTAAAACAAATTCATGAAAAGAATTCTGGTGGTGGACGATTCACCGACGATTCGGCGAATGATGATTTCATCGCTGAGAGGCTTGCGTGATGTCGAGTTTGAAGAGGCGAATAATGGACTCGAAGCCATTGAACGTCTCGCTCTCGCTCCCGTGAGCCTGATGTTTTTAGATTTAAATATGCCGGACATACACGGCATCGAGGTCATTGAATTTGTGCGCCGACATCAGGTTTACAGCCGAATTCCGATTTGCGTCGTCACGACCAGGGGCGACGAAGCCAGCCGCGCGCGGGCGCTGGATGCGGGCGCGAATGTTTATCTGACCAAACCTTTTACGCCGCAGGATTTGGTCGAGCAAGCCGGTAAATTGCTGGCGGGCGGTTAGGCTGAAAGCGATTGACATTATGCCCGAGAATGAATTTAACGCGCAGTTTTTTGAGCAGTTTCTCGACGATTACTACGCCGAATCGGACGAGCATCTGCGAAGCGTCAGGCGAAACTTAATCGCGCTCGAAGATTCGCTCACCGCCGGGCGGGCAATCGAAAAAAACACCCTCAACGAGCTTTTCCGCAGCTTCCACACGATTAAAGGCATTTCGGCGATGGCGAATGTTTCGGCAGCCGAAACGCTCGCGCATTACATGGAAAGTTATCTGCGTCTATTGCGCGACGGGCAAACCGCTTTCACGGAAGAAGGTTTGGACGCGTTAATCAAGAGCACTAAAAAACTTGAGGAAATTGTCGCCGCGCGTCGCGCCGACGCCGAAATTCCGCCAATCGAAACTGAAATAAATCTGCTGGAATCTTTTACGCTCGATGCGGAAAAAGGCGAAAGCAATCAGCCGCCGGAAACCGAGCCGACGCAAAATCAACAAACTTCAACCCGAAATTCGCCGTATCTTTTCATCTTCGCGCCGGCGCCCGCGCTTGCCGAACGTGGCATCAACGTCAACAGCGTGCGCGAGCGTTTGCAGGCGATTGGCGCAATTCAAAAATCGACGCCGGCGGTCAAGGAAGGCGGCAAAATCGCGTTTGAGTTTGTCGTGGAAACCGGCGCGGAAGAGAGCATTTTCCAGGCTTGGAAACCGGACGGCATAAGTTTTGAGAAAATCGAAAGCGCCGTACAGGATACCGAAATTGTTAATGAATTGCAGGTTTCCGAATCTCAAAAATCCGGTTTGTTCGGGCAGTCGAATGTCGTGCGCGTCGATTTGTCGCGCCTCGACGAATTGATGCTGATGGTCGGCGAACTCGTCATCAGCCGCGCCAAGCTTGCCGAACAAGTCAAGCACGTCGAAAATAAACTTCCGAGCGGCGAGTGGCGCAATTTGCAGGAGATTAATCACGCCATCGAGCGGCAGCTTCGACACTTGCGCGACGGCGTAATGCGCGTGCGGATGATTCCGATAGGCGAGATTTTCGAGCGGATGCAGTTTGCCGTGCGCGATTTAGCCAGAGAAACCGGCAAAAGAATTCAGCTTGAAATAAGAGGCGAAAACACCGAAATCGACAAACTGCTGGTCGAGAGAATGCTCGATCCGCTTCTGCATCTGGTCAGAAACGCCGTTTCGCACGGCATCGAAGAATCGGAAACGCGCGAAGCGAAGGGCAAATCGCCGGAAGGGAAAATCTGGCTGCACGCCGCGACGATTGGCGAAACGATTAAAATCGAAATAAGCGACGACGGACGCGGAATCGACCGGAAAGAAGTGGCGGCGCAGGCGCGAAAACGCGGATTATTAAACGCCAACGAAGATTTAGATGAAGCTTCATTGCTCGAAATTCTGTGCACGCCCGGCTTTTCGACCAAAGAAGCGGCGGATAAAACCAGCGGTCGCGGCGTCGGGATGGATGTCGTCCGGCGAACGGTTGACGAGCTTGGAGGCGTCATCAAGCTCGAAACCGAAACGAACGGAGGAACGAAATTTCAGATACAATTACCGCTTACGCTGGCGATTGCCGACGCGCTGATTGTCGCCGTCGAACGCGAGCGGTTTGCCGTTCCGCAGTCGAATGTTCGCGAAGTCATCGAAATCGAGCCCGACGCGGTCAGGCAATTTGAAAACAACGAAGTTATCGAATATCGCGGCGCGGCATTGCCGATTGTCAGGCTTGCCCGTCTGTTTGCGCTCGAAGAAAAGGCGCGCGGCGCGTTTCACGCTTTTGTGGTCGGCGAAGGCAAACAGGCGGTCGGCATCGCGGTTGACCGGATAATCGGTCAAAGCGAAATCGTCATCCGAGCCATCAACGACCCGCTCGCGCAAGTGCCGGGCATCAGCGGCGCGACCGAACTCGGCGACGGGCGCGTCGTGCTGATTTTAGACGTGGCGGCGATAACGCGCCGGCTGAAGCAAAAAATATGAATTACGAACGGTTAAATGCAGATTCGTTTGTCCTTTTCGAGCTGGCGGGCACGACTTACGCCGTGCCGAGCGGTGATGTTCAGCAGCTTGAGATGATTGAACATATCACGCCCGTTCCGAACGCCGCCGAGGCGGTCGAAGGCGTTGTTTTTTCGCGCGGTCAGGTTATTCCGGCAATCAATCTGCGGGCGCGGTTCGGATTTCCGAAAATCGAATACGACATACGCTCGCGGCTGGTCGTCGTCAATGTCGGCGGACGAAATATCGGTTTAATCGTCGATGCGGCGCGCGAATTTAAACGCATTCCTCAAGAAGCGATAAATCCGCCGTCGGAAGCTTTGAGCGGGACGAGCGGCAAATATCTTAAAGCGATTGCGACTGTGGGCGACAGGCTGATTTTGCTTTTGAATTTAGCCGAAGTCGTCAAATCCGCGAAAGAAACCGAAACCGAGGTTGAAAATTAAAATATTATGGCTATCAAGACAACTAACAAAAAAGCGGAAAATTCTGACAATGGTATCACTCGCGTCAGGCGGCAAGCGAGCGACATATCCGGTCGCGCCGATGCAATCAAGCGTATCGCCGACGAAGTTACGGAAGGCGCAGGCGAGCAAATCACTTCACTTGACGGCGCCGTCAGCAGCGCCAATGAAATGGCGGCTTCGCTCAAGGAAACGACGACGCAGGCGGCGTCCGTTGCCAATTCGACCGAGCAGATGGTTTCATCAATTAACGAAACCGCCGCTTCGATTGAACAGGTGACGGCGAACACCACAAGTCTGGCTTCTTCAATCGCGGAAACCTCGACCGCCATCGAAGAAATGGCGGCTTCGATTCAAAGCGTGACAAATTCGGCGCAGGAAATCTCGACTTCGGCGGAAGAGACGACCAGCGCAATGAATGAAATCGCGGCTTCAATCCGAAGCGTCAGCGAAGACACTGAATCGCTTACGTCTTCAATCAATGAAACTGCCGCAACGATTGAAGAAATGTCGCGCTCGACAAGTAGTTTAGCGAACAGCGCCGACGATTTGAACGTTGCGGCGGAAGAAACTTCCGCCGCGATTAACGAAATGGCGGCTTCCATCGAAGAAGTTACCGCAATGAGCGAAAATTTGGCATCGACGGTCGAGGAAGTGGCGACGGCAATCGAGGAATTGGCGCGCTCGGTGCAAAGCGTGGCGCAAAATTCCGAGCGGATTACCGAATCGGCAACAAACGCCGCGACGACCGCCAATCAAATGGAGCGTTCGATTCGTTCGGTGGCGACAATGGCAAAAGACGCCAACGACATCACGACGCGTCTCGCCCGCGAAACCGAAGAAGGCGGCTCGATGGCGCAAAAATCTATTCAGGGTATGACGCGCGTTCGCGATTCGATGCAGCAATCGGCGACCGTCATTAAGGAAATGGGTAAACGCTCAAACGAAATCGGCAGCATCGTCGATACGATTAACATTATCGCCGAGCGGACGAATATGCTTTCGCTTAACGCTTCGATTGAAGCCGCGCGCGCCGGGGACGCCGGTCGCGGTTTCGCTGTCGTGGCTGAAGAAATTCGCAATCTGGCGGAGCGCTCGGCAAAAGCCACCGCCGACATCGCGGCGATAATTCGCGCTTTGCAGGAATCTGTTTTAGACGCCGTTAGTGCTTCAAACGAAGGAGTTAAAGTTGCTGACGAAGGCAATCACCTGGCGGAAGAAGGCTTGAAAGGTTTGGAGAAAATATTATCGGGCGTGCGCGAGACGACGGGGCTCGTCGGGCAAATTTCGCGCGCGGCGGAAGACCAAATCGCTGCCGGTCAGGCGGTCGTGACGTCGGTCGAATCGACGGCGAAATTATCGAAAGAAGTTTCGGCGGCGACCGGCGAGCAAGCCAGAACCGTTCAATTAATCGTTCAGTCGGCGTCGCAGATGCGTAAAACGACGAAAGAAGTCGTGCAGGCGATGAACGAACAGGCGCGAGCGGCGCGGGAAATCATCAAAGCCGCGCAAAGCACGACGAATGTTGCCGGTCAAGTTCGCAAAGCGGCGTCCGAACAAGCCGTCGCCGCCAATCAAATCGTTCAGGCGGTGGAATCCATGCGGCGCGGCGCGGCGACCACGACTCGCGCGCTTGCCGAACAATCGACCGCGAGCGAACAGGTTTCGCACGAAGCCCAACGCTTGACGACGATGATTGCGGGCGTAACGAGAGCGGTGGGCGAGCAGGCAACGGCATCAAAGCAAATCTCGACCGCCGCAAACAGTATGCGCCAGCAGTCCGAACAGGTGACGAAAGCCCTGACCGAGCAAACGCGCGCTATGCGTGAAATGACTTCGACGTCAAGCGATGTCGCCAAGCAAATCAAATTAATATCGCGCGCTAATCTCGAACATTCGACGGGCGCCGACAATATTTTGCAGCGGCTCTCGGACGTCCGCCAGATTACCGAACGAAACGCGCACGGCGTGCAGGCAACTTTAGTTGAAACGAACGGCTTGCTCGACCAGGCGCAGGAGCTTTCATTGATTATGAACGGCTTTGACGACGGCAAAAGCAATATCGTGCCTCCTGCCGCCGCTCAAAACGGCGCAAAACCAAGCGGGAGAAGAAAAAAGACCATTGCGGCAGACGGCGGCAGTAACGGCTCATCGCAGAACGAATAAATTAAATGGATTTTGACTCAGACAAGCAGAATTTAATCGGGATTTTTACGACCGACGCGAAATTTATGGTGCAGGTTTGGGACGCCGCGCTCGAAAAGATGACCGGAATTTCAGCCGGTAATGCGCGCGGCAAATCCGTCGTCGAAACGATTCCGAATCTGGAAGCGCGGGGACTTCTGGCGAGGTTCACACGCGTTTTAGAAGAAGGAACGGTTGAAATTCTCGCGCCCGCTTTTCACCGATTTTTAATTCCGTGTCCGCCTCGATTCCCGTCGAAACATTTTGCCGAAATGCGCCAGCGCACGACGATTGCGCCGCTCAGGGAAAATGAGACAATTTGCGGCTTAATCGTTACGATTGAAGACGTTACAGAAAGAATCGAGCGCGAAATAGAATTAACCGGGCAGCTTAGAAATTCCGATGAAACGGTGCGCTTGCAGGCGGCGAAGGCAATTTCAAATGAACCGGAAAATCTCGTCGAAGAAAACGCCGCGCCGATAATCGACGCTCTCGGAGATAAAAACTGGCGCGTGCGCCGCGAGTTGGTCGAAGGTTTATCGCGCCGCGCCGCGCCCGAAGCGATAGCCGCGCTTTTGCGAGCGGTGCGGGAACAGCATTTTGATTTCGGCGTTTTAAACAGCGCCTTGCAGGTTTTGCAGGCGACTTCCGTGAAAACGACCGAAACGCTCGTCGAGTTTCTGCGCGGAGACGACGCCGATTTGCGGATGCAAGCCGCGCTTACGCTCGGCGAACAAAAAGATTCGCAGGCAATTCCCGCTTTGCTGTCCGCGCTTGAAGATGAAAACGTTAATGTTCGTTATCACGCCGTCGAAGCGCTCGGAAAACTAAAAGCGAGCGAAGCCGCCGAGCCGCTTCTGAAAATTGCCGAAACGCGCGATTTCTTTTTGTCTTTCGCTGCGCTGGACGCCTTGCGGCAAATCGCCGGCGAAACCGCCGCGCCGCGCATTCTTCCGCTTTTAAGCGATGATTTTTTGCACGAAGCCGCCATCGAAACGCTCGGCGCAATTGGAAATGAGGAAATCGTCTCGCCGCTGGTTAATTTATTAAACGAAGATAAATTTTCGGTAATTGCCGTCGCCAATGCGCTCGCCTCGCTGTTTCAACGTTTTCAAAACGATTCCGCGAAAAGCGAAAGCATTGTTGAGCGGGCGCGAAAGGCAATCGACGCAAACGGAAAATCAAATCTGCTGGAAGCACTGAATAATTCCAACGAAACCGATTTAATCGCGCTGATACGCATCGCCGGCTGGTTTGACGATGAACAAATTAGAGAAAAACTGGCGGCGCTGGTTGAAAATGAAAACGTGCGCGAAGAAGCCGCTCAAGCACTTTCGCGACAAGGCGAAGCCGCCGATTTATTGATTGAAATGCTCGATGCGGACGACTTGGAAGTCCGCAAAATTGCCGCCCGTACGCTCGGCGAGTTGAAAACCGAGCGGGCGTTTGAGCCGCTGATTGATTTGCTGAAAACAGGCGACACAGTTTCTCGCCAAGCCGCCGTCGGCGCATTAAAATTGCTCGCGCATCCCGAAACTGTTACGAGTTTGCGTGATTTGCTGGCTGATGCAAATACGCCTGTTCGTGAAGCGGCAATTCGAGTTGTCGGTTATTTCGGCGCGAAAGGCTGCGAACAGGCGATTTTTGAGTGCTGCGAAGACGCCGACGAGCGCGTGCGCCGGGCGGCAATCGAACAACTGCCGAACATTGAGAACGAACGCGCCGTTTCGACGCTGATTCGTGTTTTGAAACAAGGTTCGTCGCGCGAAAGAGAAAAGGCGGCGAAGGCTTTGGCACAGGTTAAAAGCGACGAATCCGTTGCCGCTTTGCGCGACGCCTTACGCGATGCAGACGCCTGGACGCGATATTTTGCGGTTCGCGCGCTCGGCGGTTTGCGGGACGTTTCAAGCCGCGAGATTTTGACTGAAATGGCGGAAAAGGATGCGGCGGAACAAGTACGCGCGGCGGCAAACGAAGTTTTAAACGAGCTGAAAGCATAATCGAGCATGGGATTTAATTCGGATATTTCAGGTGTGCGCCGCGGCGCGGAAACGCTTCTACGGGATTTGATTCACGAACGCGTCGGACTTTTTTTCGACGATTCGAAAATCAATCTGCTCGCCGATAAGCTCGCTCCGCTCATCATCGAGCGCGGCTTCGATTCATTTCTCGATTATTTTTATTTGCTCAAATACGACGCCGATTCCGCCGACGAATGGCGCAATGTCGTCAACGCCCTAAGCGTGCAGGAAACATATTTCTGGCGCGAAATGGACCAGATTCACGGATTGGCGGAAGAAGTTTTGCCGCAGCTGCTCGCGCAAAATCCGCGCGCGCCGGTTCGTATCTGGAGCGCGGCTTGCGCGACGGGCGAAGAACCTCTGACGATTGCTATGCGGCTGAATGAAAACGGCTGGTTTGAACGCGCCGACATCAAAATTTACGCGTCGGACGCGAGCAGCGCGGCGCTCGAACGCGCGCAAAAGGGCAATTATCGGGAAAGGTCGTTTCGCGCGCTGCCGGCAAATTTAAAGGAAAAATATTTTACGCCCGCAGGCAAAGAATGGTGTGTCGCGCCCGATTTAAGCAAAAAAATCTGTTGGACGCGGGCAAATCTTCTGGAAACGAGCGAAACGGAAAGCCTCGCGAGCGTTTCGGTCATTTTTTGCCGAAACGTTTTTATTTATTTTTCGCCCGAAGCCGTGCGGCTCGTCGTCGATTCGTTTGCGGAAAAAATGTCTGTTCCGGCGTTTCTATTTGTCGGTGCGGCTGAATCGCTCTTAAAAGTGACCGACGATTTTGAGCTTGAAGAAATCGGCAGAGCTTTTGTTTATGTAAAACGAAAATAAATTGGCTTTATAAAAATCTATTTCGTATATTCAAAGTAATATCAGGGGGCTCAAGGGAAAGTTTGAATAGAATAATTCGTGTTTTGATTGTTGACGATTCCGCATATGTGCGAAAAGTCGTGCGCGAAATGCTTTCCTACAGCCCGCTGATTGAGGTTGTCGGCGCGGCGCGTGACGGCAGAGAGGCTCTCGAATTAGTCGAAAAATTGCGTCCTGATGTTGTTACTTCGGATTTGATGATGCCGGAACTGGACGGAATCGGTTTTGTGCGCGAACAGATGCGGCGGCGACCGCTTCCGATTGTGATGATGAGCTCGGCAGACGAAAACAGCGCCGAAACGCTCGCTGCGCTCGATGCCGGAGCGATTGATTTTGTCCGGAAACCGACGGCGCTCGCCACCGAAAAGATTTTTGAAGTGCGCGGCGAGCTCATCGAAAAAATTAAAATAGCGGCGAGCGTGCACGCCGAAAACTTAAATTTAGTGCCGGAGCTGAAAAAACCGACTGAAACGATTTATGTTTCAAACGAGCCGCGCAAAAATCAATTTGATGCGATTGTTATCGGCATCTCGACGGGCGGACCGCAGGCTTTGAGATTTTTGATTCCGCAGCTTCCGGCGGATTTCTCGGTGCCGATTGCGATTGTTCTGCATATGCCGGTCGGTTATACGTCGATGTATGCCGAAAAATTAAATGAGATTTCCGCGATTGAAGTCCGCGAAGCCGCGGAGGGCGACGAGATGCGCGCCGGTTTGGCGCTGCTCGCGCCTGCCGGGAAACACCTAAGTTTTAAACATCGAACGGGCGGAAAAGCATTGAGTCATTTGAGCCTTCGACCTCTCGACACGCAGCATCGCCCCGCGGTCGACGTATTATTTCAGTCGGCGGCGGAAACATTCGGCAGGCGCACGCTCGGCGTGGTGATGACCGGAATGGGCGCCGACGGCAAAAACGGAGCGGCGTCGATAAAAGCGCATAACGGAATTGTTTATGCCGAATCCGAAGAAACCTGCGTTGTTTACGGAATGCCGGGCGCTGTCGTCGAAGCAGGTTTAAGTGATAAAATCGTTAGGCTTGACCGTATGGGACAAGCCTTATTGGAGGTCGCGTGAAAAAGAAAATCTTGATTGTCGACGACTCTTCGATGTCGCGCAGAATGCTGCGTCGAATCGTGGAAAGCGCCGGATACGAGGTTGTCGAAGCTGCCGAAGGCGCGGCTGGTCTGGAGCAGTATTTTCTCGAAAAACCGGATTTGGTTTTTCTTGATTTGACGATGAAAGATATGTACGGGCTGGACGTGCTGGAAAAATTGCGTGAACTGGACGCGGACGCGCGCGTTATTATTGCCAGCGCGGACATTCAGGATTCGACCAGAGAGATGGTCGCGGCGGCGGGCGCAAACGCTTTTATCAATAAACCTTTGTCACCGGAAAAAGTTTTGCAGGCATTAAAATCTGTTATCAACGATGGAGAAACGGCATGATTTTAACCGAACGGCAGACGGACGCACTCGGAGAGTTTATCAACATCGCTTTTTCGCGAACGGCATCGTCGCTCTCTGAAATCACCGGACAGCGTGTTTTGCTTGACGTGCCGCAGGTCGAGATTTATCCGATAGAAGAAGTCGGAACAAAGCTCGCGCGTTTTTTGCCGGGCGATGTGGCTTCGATTCATCAACCGTTTGACGGCGCGATTGCGGGCGATGCGTTTCTGATTTTGAATTATGAAGGCGCGGTGAGATTAACCGATTTGCTGACTGATGCCGGCGTGCCGCAGGCGGAGCTTGACGAATCGTCGCGCGAAGTTTTAACCGAGGTCGGCAATATTTTGCTCAATGCCTGTCTCGGAATGTTTGGCAATGTCCTGCACGTCAGAGTCAATTTTTCCGTGCCTAATCTGCACCTGGAATCGCTCGAAGAACTTATAGATTCGATTCGAAAGGAACACAGTAGTCTGCGCTACGCGATTATCGTTTACACGTCGTTTCGTATTCGCGAAAGCGCCGTCACCGGCTATCTGGTTTTAGTTTTGAGCGTCGTTTCGCTCAATCGTCTGATTGAGGAAATCGAGCGTTGGGAGACCAGACAAGAGGAAGAAATTCATACGAGCCAGAATCCCGCACAATCGGATTCCGGAGTTTAATTTTTCTTATAAAGGCATTTGTGAACGGTAACGGCAACAATTCATCACTCGATACGGCAATGCTTCGCTGGATGTCCGAGTTTGCCGCGCAAGGTCTGCTTATCACGGATGAAAAGCTGAATATCTCCTCGTGCAACAAATGGTTTGAAAAACAAAGCGGAAAGCGGGAAAAAGATTTAGTCAATAGTAATTTGCTGGAAGCTTTTCCGGAACTTGCGGCGCGCGGTTTTGACCGATACTACCGCGATGCGCTCAGCGGACAAAGCCGGATTTTATCGCACCGTCTGCATAAATATCTGCTGCCGATGACGCCGAGCGCGGGCGTGACCGCTTTTGCCCAGATGCAGCAGAGCGCGCGAATTTCGCCGCTCTTTGACGGCGAAAAGGTGATAGGCACAATCACCGTCATCGAAGACGTGACCGAGCGTGTCGCCCGCGAGATGGAATTAAACGTTCAGATTGAAGAACGCAGCCGTCTTCTGACAAGCGAGCAAGCCGCGCGCCAATTGGCGGAAGAAAACAGCCGGCTGAAAGACGAATTTTTAGCCAGCGTTTCGCACGAAATCCGCACGCCGCTCAACGCTATTAACGGCTGGACGCAGATTCTTCTGAGCGGAGATTCAAACGCGGAAAAATCCCGCCACGCCCTCAGCACGATTCAAAGAAACGTCGGTTCGCAGACGCAAATCATCGACGATTTGCTCGACATCTCGCGCATCGTTACGGGACAGATGCGGCTTGATTTGCAGCCGGTTAATTTAGCCGAAAGCATCGAAACCGCCCTGGATAATTTGCGTCCGGCAGCTAACGCGAGAGAAATAAATCTAATCGAAACCATCGAATCCGGCGAGACTTTCGTGATGAGTGACGCCAGCCGTCTGCAACAGATATTCTGGAATTTGCTTTCAAACGCGGTAAAATTTACGCCTTTAAACGGGCAAATCGAAATAATTCTGCGGGAAGTCGATGCTTTTGCGGAAGTTATCATCCGAGACTCGGGACAAGGCATCGCGGATGATTTTCTGCCTTTTGTTTTCGAGCGTTTCCGGCAGGCTGACGGAAGCTCAAGGCGTAAACACGGCGGTCTCGGTCTCGGTCTCTCGATTGTCAAAAACTTGGTTGAAATGCACGGCGGCACAATCACGGCGGAAAGCGCGGGCGAAGGCGCGGGAGCGACGTTTACTATGATGCTGCCGCTTCTTTTGCCGCAGAAAGGCGATGAAAATTTTGACCGTCAAACAGGTTTTTTTGTCAAAGCCGCGAAAAATGATTTTGCCGGAATCCGCATTCTCGTCGTTGACGACGACGCCGATTCGCGCGAAATGCTCAGATACGTTCTGGAAGATACTAAAGCTCATATTATGACGGCAGGCAGCGCCGGCGAAGCCCTGGCTCAATTTTCCACGTTTGAGCCGGATATTTTAATCAGCGATTTGGGAATGCCGGAGTTGGACGGATACGATTTAATCAAGCAAATTCGCGCTTTGCCGACGGAAAGCGGCGGACGAACGCCGGCGATTGCCTTGACGGGATACGTCGGCGCGGAGGAGCAAAAACGAGTTCAATCATCAGGTTTCAATATTCACGTCGCCAAGCCGGTCGATTTTAACAAATTGATGAAAATAATTAATAATCTTTTACATAAATCTAAGGTTTAATGTGAGTGCGCCGCCGACTGATTTAATTATTTACTTTTTCGCGAAACAATATTTTGAACAGTATTAAAAACAACTCATTGTTTGTGACGGCGATAATTCACTGGCTCGCCAAATTTTCCGCGCAAGGACTGGTCGCGACCGATGATGAATTAAATATTTGCTTTTATAATGACTGGTTTGAAAAACAGTGCGGGAAATCCGAAAAGCATTTAATCGACTGTAACTTGCTCGAAGCGTTTACCGAACTTTCCGAGCGCGGTTTTGACCGTTATTACCGAAACGCTTTAAGAGGTCAGGGGCGAGTTTTATCGCACCGATTTCATAAATATCTGCTCCGAATGCCGCCGCCCATAACATCGCCGGAGATTGCCCAGATGCAGCAGAGCGCGCGAATTTCGCCGCTCTTTGACGGCGAAAAGGTGATAGGAACAATCACCGTCATCGAAGACGTGACCGAGCGTGTCGCCCGCGAGATGCAGTTAAACTCGCAGATTGAAGAACGCGAAAGCCTTCTCTCAAGCGAACGAATCGCCCGCCAGCTAGCCGAGGAAAACAGCCGGCTCAAAGATTCCAACGAATCCCTGCGCTTGGCGACCACAGAGCTTTTAGAATCTAAACAGGCGCGCGGTAAATTGCTGCACCAGATAATTTCCGCCCAGGAAGAAGAGAGAAAAAGAATTTCCCGAAACATTCACGACCATCTCGGGCAGCAGCTGACGGCGCTGCGTTTAATTCTTTCATCTTTGAAAGAGCTATCGAATCCGTCGAGTCAATTGGATAAAGCATACGCCATCGCCGAAAAGATAGATTCCGAAGTCGATTTTCTGGCGTGGGAACTCAGACCGACCGTCCTCGACGATTTAGGCTTGGTAAAAGCGCTTGAAGATTTTGTTAATGAATGGTCGCGGCATCTGAAGATTCCGGTAGAATTTCATACCACCGGATTAAAGGGAAAACGATTGTCGCCGGAGATAGAAATCAATCTTTACCGAATAGTGCAGGAAGCATTAAATAATGTCTCGAAACACGCCAAAGCAAATCAGGTCGGCGTGCTTCTCGAAGAACAAGGCAAAAGCGTTGTTCTTATTATCGAAGATGACGGCATCGGTTTTGAAATGGGCGAAAAGGAAAGACTAAACGTTAACAATAAAGGAATGGGATTGTTCGGAATAAAGGAAAGAGTATTGCTCGTCGGAGGAACAATCGAGATTGAATCGGCAATTGAAAACGGAACAACTATTTATGTGCGCGTTCCAACTGAATTAAATGATGAAAGGGAAAATAAACTTTGCCTGGTTTGAACCGGCTTTCTTTGGTTAGGAAATACCGGCATCGTTTCTCCGGTTCAATTTCTTTGCTTCTTACTTCGTTTAGCTTTTGGCTTTTGCATTACCGTCAGCGGCGGCGGTTTTTTGTTTGGTATTGGCAGCTTCGACGATTTTAAATGTATTGCCGCGCAGCCGGTAATCCCGCTGTGTTATAGCGTCAAACACATTAAACCAGCCTCCTTTTAACCATTCATAAATAGTCGTGACATAACGCCGATTCGTCGATTGAGTTGAAGCCCGATTGGTAAACGTCAAAACAGCCGGTTTAAATTCATCAGTATAATTAATACAGCTTCTGGAAGATATTTATTTTCGTTTTAAGGGATACGGGTTAGATAACTGAATTTCAAAGCCCTAAAGAGTTTTATTCGCTTTTTTACTTTCTGTAATATCGAAAATTGTGTATAAATTTTGGCATACTATTACAATAATTGCGTCCAGTTATCATTATTTCTCAATAATATATCGAAATTAACAGAGTTTTTACACATTTACGACTAAATTATCGTTGATTTTGTGTCTTACCTGTGTAAAAATCACGTTTATTATGAGCGATAACTCTTATACTCCGTTCTCTATTTCACCTAATCCAAACAGTTTGTATTTAACTGATTCACTTCGAGCAGTCGTAAATAAATCAAAATTTACCATTGACAAGAAGCAGGGGCTAACTTGTATTTTAGGTGATATCGGACTTGGTAAAAGCACGATTTTGAGATTCTTGCATAGCGATTATTCGGCGCGTGAGGATACGGTGACAACTTTAATTCCAACGCCCGCCTTCCCTTCCCCATTTGCGATGCTTAAAAGCATCTGTATGGATTTTAAACTTGAGCCCGAGCGTTCCTTTCAAAAACAGCAGGAAGCGCTTGAGGCGTTTTTACAGGAAAAATTTGTTGAAAACAAAAACGTTATCATATTCATAGATGAAGCGCAGAACGTCAACAATAAACAGCTTGAACTTATTCGCTCTCTTTTAAATTATGAGACGAATACTCAAAAACTAATTCAGGTCGTATTATCAGGTCAACTGGAATTAAAGGAACGTCTTTCGGACAAAAGAAATAAGGCTGTTGCATCTCGCGTCTCGACTTATTCAATACTTTCTCCGCTAACACCGGAAGAAACAAAGGAAATGATTGCTCATAGATGTAGATTTGAGAATATTAACAACCCTTTTACGATAGATTCGATAGAAAAGATATATCAGGTGTCTGGAGGAGTTCCCCGTTCTGTGCTGAAAATATGTGCTTTTGCCTATCATGTGAAAGAACTTGAAGGCTTAGACGATATCACGCCCGAATTTATTGAAATATCTGAACCGGAAGTTTTGATTCCCGAAAAAGCGGAAAAACCTTATAAGAAACCATCTAAAAAAGTTATTAAAGCAAAGATTGCTAAGCGAGGTAAAGTGTAATGGGCGAGCGCGTAACATTTGCCGACCTTCTAAAAAAAGCAGAAGAAAAGAAAAAAGCTGAAACGAAGCCTATACTAGAAGTTGTTCCGGCAACTACAGATACATTAAATCAATCCGCCTTACCCACGCCACCCACGCCACGCTCGATACTCACGCCACCCACCAAACCCACACCACCCACCCCACCCACCCAGAATAAAAATCAACCGATCGCTCCTGAGCGTGACTATACAAAAGTTGCTAATTCAATAGTTCGGGATGCAGTCCCACAAGGAATGTTCATTGGCAAATCAAAACAGATTTATGATTTCCTTTACTTGCAGACTCGAGGCGCAGTTCAGCCTAAAAGAAATGTGAGACTTACAAAATTAAAGTTAATGCGCGGCGCGGATATTGGCTCTGAAAGAACCTTGTTAAAGAATTTGAATCATCTGAAATCTATCGGACTGGTAAAAATCACATCATTCGACGGACAGCATGGAGGCAACGATTACGAAGTTTTTTTACCGGAAGAAACTCAACCCACGCCACCCACGCCATCCACCGCACAACACCCACCCTACCCACAGCAGAAAGTGGGGACTGTACCCCCTGTAGAAAGTGGGGTGAGTGGGGTGGGTCAAACTCAAGAAAACAAACAGCTTGGGGAGATAGTAAGACTTAATACTAAGACTAATACAAATGATGATGAGAAGGTGCTCGAAATTTTCACTGAAAAGTTTAGTAAAGCAAGTAAAAAATTGATTGGTAGAGCCCTTAACCGACAGGAAGCGGAAAAGTGGGGAACTCTCGCTGATCTATTAATTCTGGAGCTGGAAATCGCCGCCAGTCGAACTGAAAATATTTCCTCAGTGCCAGCCTTTTTAACCGAAGTGCTGCGCCGGCAGTTTTTTGCTTCACGCCAACAAGCGTCTTCAATTAAAGCTTCCAAAACCAAAATCGATACGGTCGGTAAATCCGATTCCGGCAATTACGAAATCAAGCCGCTCGATGTCAAGGGTAGGGAAGCAGCGCTCGAACAGCTCCGGGAATTTGCCGGTGATGATTTCCTGCAGGATTTTAAAAAGTGGTACACACCCGATGACTGGGAATGGCTCGTGAAGAAATTGAAAAAAGAAACTAAGAAAGAATCGGAGAAAAATAGTGCTTGATATATTTACTGTATTGCTCGCTGTCGTTTCACTCTGCGCATTAACCGGAGCAATCTCTAGGATGCTTTTTAAGCAAGCCAAGATTTGGGATGAGGAAGATTATTTCCCGGAAGAAATAGAAACAAATGTAAATTATGACAAGCTGCGAAAAGAGAATCCGCATATCTGGATCGAGTAATTCTGCACTTCACTCGGTTATCAACAGAGAAATTGCGATTTAGAATGAGATCAAATTAATCCGGCAGATGGTAGCCAAATTGGAAACTAACGCTGAAAATCGAGAATAATCCAAATAAAAGGCGTCTCAGCGGCTGAACCCGGTAATCTTGATCCTTTAGTCTTAAAACCAAAGAAAGAAACTCTCAATTGATTTATTGAAGAAATAGAGGCACAAGAGAAGCTGGTTTAGGAAAGCAATTTAAGCAAGGAACTGATTTTAAACAAAAGACAGTGAAATCAATGAGTGAAAGAGAATGTTGACCGGACAGACACTACCGAAGAAGAGCTGCAAACGGAACTCGCAGAGTTAACCAATCAATACAAAAGGCTAAAAGAGGCTAAAAAGTTCAAAAGGGAAATAAGCGTGAAGACGAATAAATGGATTTAACAGCAAATTTATTAGAAGCTGACCCGAGTCTTGTTTCTCAGCAAAGAATTTACACGACCGGCTACGAGGGCACGGAAGCAGCGGACCTATCTAGTTTATTAAAGGCTAAAAGAGCAGGGAATCTAAAGTAAAAGAGATAACAGAGTAGAGCAACAAAAATCGGGTCTGATAACAAACAATGGAGGCTAGGATAATAGTCAAATGCCTGTGATTGCCGCAAATTTCAGTATAACAACAAAAAGATATTTG
>DASVRT010000082.1:0-50186 GCA_036388475.1 Pyrinomonadaceae bacterium
AAGTCGCCGGCGGAGCGTCCGCAGAACGCGTTGCAGGTGGCGCTGATGCTGCCGGGCGGAAACCCGTTGGAAGCGGCGATTGCGGCGGGCGAGACGCCGAGTCCGGAGATGGTCGCCGCCGCTCCCCAAAAAGGCGCTCTCAAGCCTGCCTTGGCGGTTGCTTGTCTGGCGTCGGTTGTGGTGCTTTTCGCTTTCATCGTTTTATTTTCGGGCAGAGTAAAGCTGCACGAATGGGTTCCGCTCGATAAGCCGCCCGAAGCTATGGCGGAACGCGCTCATCAAATCCTCAATAAACTCGGCTACAGCGGCGCGCCGAGGGACACGGTTTACTCTTACGATAACGACTCAAGCTATTTGAATTACGCGATGCGCGAAGACGCGACAATCGGCGCTTTCGAAAAAATTCGCACCGGGCAGCCCGTCACGCTTTATTTCTGGTATCGAACCAGCCCGCGGTATCTCGTTCCGAATTCAGGCAATGAAGTAAATTATTTTGACCCGCCGAATGATATTTCGGGAATGACGCGCCTCGCTCTGGATGTCAGAGGTCGCCTGCTCGAATTTCAAGCCGTCCCGCCGCAGGTTGAAGAAAAAACAGCGCTGAACAGGAGCGCCGACTGGTCAACTCTTTTCGCGGAAGCAGGTTTGGACATTCTTAATTACAAAGAAATCGAATCGCAATGGACACCGCCCTTTTTTGCCGACGAAAGAAGGGCTTGGGAAGGCGCGCACGTTGACCACCCGGAAATACCCGCCCGCATCGAAGGCGCCGCCTTTCACGGCAGAGCGGTTTATTTCGCCGTCATTCTGCCCTGGGATAAGCCTCTGAGACAAATCGAATCGAGCGCGACCGTTTCAGGCAATGTCATAAACATTTTTTTCGCCGTTTTATTTTTTAGTGCTTTGTTAGCCGCTCTGGTAGTTGCCCGTCACAATTTGAAAGTCGGGCGAGGCGACACCAGAGGCGCTTTGAAACTCGGCGTGTTTATCTTTTCGGCGATTATGCTCGCACGGCTTATAGATGCCTATCATGTTCCTGAGCTTGGCGGCGAACTTTGGATTTTTTTCCAAAGCGCCAGTCTCGCGCTTTTCTTTGCTGCTTTTACGTGGATTTTCTACATCGCGCTCGAACCTTTTGTCCGGCGGCGCTGGTCGGAGCTGATGATTTCGTGGAGCCGTTTGATAACGGGTAATTTTCGAGACCCGCTCGTCGGACGCGATATTCTGGTCGGCGGGCTTTTGGGTCTCACCCATACGTCTGTGGAGTATTTAAATGTGCTCCTGCATCAATGGTTAGGCATTGTCAGAACGCCGAGTATGGGAAATTACACCACCGAATCGCTGTCGGGAATCGACGGAATGGCGGTTCATTTTCTGCACCAATTTTCCGAACCTGTTTTTGCGACCGTTCTTGTTTCATTTCTGCTTTTACTTCTGCTAACCGTTTTACGAAAAAAATGGCTGGCGATAGCCGCCCTGTGGATAATTTTTTTAGCTCCCGATTTAATTAATGCGATTAACGGTTCGCCGGTTACGTTGGTCGGAGACGTTTTGCTGGTCACTCTCGTGACCATAACCGTCGCGCGTTTCGGACTGCTGGCGTTTTACTCTTATTCTCTTTTTGTCGCCATAAGTCTTGGCAATCCAATCACTTCCGATTTTTCGAGCTGGTATGCCAGAAGCACTTTATTTCCCTTCGTCGTGATTATGAGCTTTGCCGTTTACGGCTTTTACACTTCGCTCGCCGGACAAAAGATTTTTGAAGCCAAATTTCTAAATGATGTCGAGAGTTAAAACGGCGGTTTGAAATCTCTTCGTTGCCGCCCGCTGCGCGTTCATCGGGCATTTGTCTTGCTTCAAGCGGATTCGCGGCGGCATCTTTCATAATTTTCGCTTCAAGCCCGAAGTCCCGCGCCCGATACTTTTCGATAATAATTCAAATTTCAAAATTTTTATGAGCGTTTCCGCCAAAAACTGTCGCGTTAATAATTGAAGGCAGTTTAAATCAGTTAGTTTTGGAGGAAAGTGAAATGCGCGAAAATAATGAAAATATTCTTCAGGGAAGCGAAGCGGCGTTCGCCGTTGCCGTCTTGGTGCTTAACTTTTTAATTCTTGCCGCCGTCGTCGGAATTGTCTGGTCGCTGCAATTGTTAATTTCGCCAAACATTTCTTTAGGCGCGGCGCTCGGCGAAACGATTTGGCGATAAACTTTGAATGAAATTATGAGAACGCGCAGCGGCGGCGCGAATAACTCAAGCAAGCGCAGACGCCGCACGCAGGAGACAGAAAATATGAAAATCCGTAAAGATTTAGCTCGTTTGTTCCTTTTCGTAGCGACCGTTTATTGGGGGATTTGGCTCGGCGGCTATATCTTCAATGCTCTGATGCTGGTTCCCCTGTGGAGTTATAACCCTCCCGATTCGCTTGTCAGTTACTTTAAAACACCGCATTTTTCGCTGTACTTTTTTGCGGTGGTAAATCCCTGGGTTTTTCTGGCGTCTCTGGTTGCCTGGCTTCTCACGATTAAACTCGACACCGGAGCCCGAGTCTGGCTCGGGCGCGCGACGCTCATCGCCTGGATTATGCTGCCGCTCAAAATCTGGATGATTATGACTATCGGAGGAGTGGTTCGGGAAACACTCGACGGCAATTTTCAGCCGGAGTTGATGAATACGATTGGTTTGTGGAGAAACCTGAACTGGCTGACGATTGCAATCGCCGCAGTAATTCTTATTCTTCATTTACTGGCAATCCTGAATTTCAACAATCCGCGACCGGCGAAGCAGCCAATGTCGTGACGAGATAAAGTTTCCGTCGGCGAAAATCTGCATTGTGTTTTTATTCGCAAACTTCGTCAAATTCAACGGCTAAAATAAAAAAGCGAGTATGTTGCCAGAAGGACTGACCAAGCGGCGAGCGTTATCCAGAGCGGGACTTTTTTAGCTGCCTGTTTAACTGTTTGAATACTTTCGGCGAGTTTTGCATCCGTCACCAGAAGTTTTAATTTCCAAAGGCTTTTTATCACATAAACGCAGGCGGCGATTGCGGGCAGGAGGCTTAACGTCCCCCGAAATTCGATGTTTCTTTGCCAAAAAAGCATAGCCAATGTAATCACGACGCCAAGCGCTCCGCCGGCGACGAGCCCGAAAGCCAGCGTAATTCCTTTCTGCAATCCGAGCGTGACGATAGTCGTTTTAATACCGGCAGCCGAATCTTCCGGATAATCTTCGGCTGTGTTAACCAGAATAATTCCCATTTGAAGCGTGCCGAAAGCAGCCGCGAAGACGATAATTTCAGCCGAAAAAGCGGCGTTCACCAAAAGCCCGACAAAAAGCATCGGACCGACGAAGATGATGAGCCATAAGCAGATTAGCTGCCACAGCCCGCGCCCCTTTAATTGAACCGGCTTGACCGAATAAGCCGCGCCCAATATCAGCCCGAAAACTACTAAAACCGGAATCAGCCAACGGTCGAGCGTAAATGACAGGTGAATCGCCAGACCAATGGCGGCAAAGGCGGTTGCGGCAACCTGAAAGGTGACAAACGGAACGCCCAGCCCGTAAACCGCTTCGGATAAATGCGGTTTATAAACCGCGTCCAAATCGCGGTCAGCCAGGCAATTTATCATATCGCCGAAAGCGAACAGAAGAAAAAATATAAAAACTCCTTCCCAGAAAGCGAAAGTTTTCAAGATTGACGTGTCGCGGACTAACAAAAGAATAGGAATAAGCAGGATCGGAATTTCCGCCACCCGAAATTCGACGCGGCGGATGCGGAGCATATAAAGAAGATAGCGCCCTAATTGTTTAAACATAAATTCTTCGATAAAGCTAATAATCTTTCAAAGAATATTAACGCGCCGGATACGCCGCCCGGCATTTTGCTCAAAGGCGCGCCGACCGTGCAGCAGCGCAAAATTATCGGCGATGACAATATCTCCATCCCGCCATTGATGGCGATAACAGACGTTTTTATCCCGCAATCGCCGCTGCATATCCTGAAGAAATTCTTCGCGGGCTTCTTCTGCAATTCCTTCTATCTCAAGCTCGACCGGATTTAAGTCCGTCACCGGCTCGGCATAGCGAAGTATCTTTTCGCCGCCGAGCGGATGCCGCGAAATCATCGGCGAGGAAAAAGCGCCGCCGTAGTGGACAATTTTTTCGGTCGTATAGGTGATGGTAATTCGTTCCCATTTTTCATATTTTTCCGGCGGCGCGAGTTCGAGCAGGCGAACGGTATTGCAAAAAAGAGTCTCGCCGCCTTGATTAGGCGACGGCGCAATATCGCAGTGAAAGAAGATGTAACGCGGAATCTTATTGATAAACGCGCCGTCCCAATGAAACGGAACCGCCCGGTTGGTATATAAATAATTTTGAGCGTCGTCCTTTGTAACCAGTGTATTTACCGCTCCGAATTCCCATTCCAGAATTTCCCCCAAGCTCGAACAAAACTCCGGCAAACCAGCTCCGGGTAAAGGCGCGAATCCGCGCAGAGCGATAAGGCGGTGTTCATTAATTAACTGCTTCAAAACCGGCGCGGAAATTTCAGACAATTCAATTCCGCGGCGATTTGACCGGATAACGGCGCCGAACGGAGCAAGAGGCTCGATTGTCCGGCTTGAAATAAGTTCTTCCATCATAAATGCTCCGTAATTATTTGTATCCGCTGCGCTCGATTCCCAGATGCCGTCGTAAATCCGCAAGGCGCATTTCCAGTAATTTTTCGTATGGAATCTCGGTGTAATAAAGCGTTTTTGCGCCTTTTGCCCGTTTCCAGGCGCGCCAGACTCTTTTCGGCGAGATAAATATTCCGATGAGTATAGCGCCGATACAAAGAACCAGTATCATCGTTGAATAATATCCGCCGCGAAGCTCGTAGGCGCTAATCTCCGCCTCGCCGATGAGACCAGTTCCGTAACCCGTCACGACGTGGTGCAAATCGTGAAAGTGAAGAAATCCGGGATTCGGTATATAAACCGTCGATTTCCAAAAGTAAAGCGGAAAGTTTTTCGCCTCGTAACTTTCTACACTAAGCGAGTTTTCGGCTAGATAACGGTCGCGGCTGTTTTTTACAGTTTCTTCATTCATCTGTGTCCAACCGATAATGACTCGGGCGTCCGTTTTCTTCAACCCGATACGCGCCCAGCGATTCGGCTTCGTGTCGCCGCATAAGCTTGAAACGCCCATTTTGTTCAACGGCGACGGCGTGCCACGGCGTCAGCCAGACATCATTCGCCGGACCTAAAAGAATCCCGATTTTATCCGAATGCGGATGTTGCGGATGAATCGAAAGCCGCAGCGCGAACGGGAAACAATCCGCCAAAAGTCTTCCCCAGGCATCGCTTCGCTGCACGACGCAGTAGGCAAGTTCACGACAGTCCTGCCGGATTTTTGTCCGGCTGCGCTCAGGTTGCCGCACAACTTCGTCTTCAAAAAGAAATCGGTGAATTCCATTAACCAAAGCTCCGGTCTGCATAAATTCGGAGGCTTTTTGACGAATTTCTTCAATCGGCTGGGCATACTCTTTAACTAAATGCCGCCGCATTGCCGGGTAATCAATATTTTCGTACAAGTCGGTTAAACCGAAAGTGTCTATGACGCGCGCATCATTCAGGCGCGCGAGCATTTCCCTGATTTTTTGCCCGTAAAGCGTGACGTCATTATCGCTGACCCCGACCAAATCGCTAAAAACGTGCCCGTCGGAACAAATTGTCAGCCGCACGCCCGGCGCGTGTCGGCGGCAAAGCTCGGCGCAGACTTTTTCGAGATAAAGCAGAGCTTGTTCTTCGGCTTTGTCCGGTAATATTCCGAGAGTTTTTCGCGGATTCGGCGATTTCGCGGGAAAGGCGGGCAAAATCAGATGAATGGGACGATTAGCGGCGATGAAATATTTTATTTTGGGCAGGTGCAGCGCCCGGCATTGCGCGCACGGCGTTTTTTCGCACGAATCAAAATCCGGCAGCAATCGACGGTGTTTGAAAAGAGAGAGCAGGATGCCGGTCGCCCGCTCGGCGACGACCGAATCTTCTTTCGGCAGCAGCAATGATTGCTGAATTTTGTCGAAAGCTTTGAGCGGCAGCTCGAATTGCGAAAGATTTAAAACCGGGGCGGCAAAAGATAAAGTTTTGCGAACGAGCTTTAGCGCGGCGTGAGCTTTTTGCTTTTTTTCGGAATTGTCCTTATACCACAACCACATCAGCCCCAGGTAAGTCGTATAAAGATTGCGCGAGATGGAATCGGCGGATGAGCCGCGATAATCGGTTGCGCCCTGTACGGTCGCCGATAAAACAGCCTGCACGCGAAGTCGAATAATTTCCGTTTGCGGGCTGAGTATTCCAAGCTCGCCCTGTCGATGCGCCAATGTTTCGGCAAGACCTCCGAGCGCTTTTTCATAGGGCTTCATCAAGGCGAATTTAATTTTCATCAAGGCGTAAAATCGCTCGGACAAAATATCATCCGGTAATTCCGCCACGCGAGCTTCCAAATCTCCGGCGAACCGTGCGTAAAGCGCGAAGATTAAATCAGCGCTGTTTCGGAAAAAAGCCCCGGCGCGTTCCGCCGAACAATTAACTTCCGCTATCACCTCTTGCAGAAAATCGCGGCTTAATTCTCCGCAAGCCAGCCGCGCCGCCGCCGCTTCGATTAAACGCTGCCGGAGACGGCGTTCGGAATTATCAGAGGAAAAATTTAATGGCGACATTGTCATCGTTATTCGCTGTTTGTTATAAAACGGCAGTAAATATTCATCTTCCCGCCGGAAACCATATCAAACTTCGTGCCAGCGAAGAAATTATTACTTTTAATTGAGTTTCTCCGAACTAAACTTCAAATAGTTCGGTAAAGCGCATAGCATATTAAGAAATAAACTTTGCAAAGTGCAAATATAAATAAGCGGCGATTTGGAATTTGCAATAAAAATAAGGTTCGCTGTCGGAAGCGCGCCGTCGAAGGCGTTGCGTTTCGCGGACAATGCACCGCCGGCAAACGGCTGATTAAAGACGAAGCGCCGAGCCGGCTCAAGCGATTTATTCTCTTTTAATGAAAAATAGTTTGACAATAGTCGTTATAACGACTATTCTTTTAATTGTTATGAGTGAATTGCAAAAAGAGCTCAAGCAGACGAAGCCCTTCAAAAGCAGGGAAGAAGAGCTTTATTTGAATCTGGCGCGAACGACCGAGTCTTTAGGCTGGAAGGTGGTTGAGCTGCTGAAAAGCTTTGAGCTGAGCGGCGTTCAGTATAACGCGCTGAGAATTTTGCGCGGCGCCGGGGAAGAAGGATTGATTTGCAGCGAAATCAGCGAGCGCCTGATTACAAAAGATTCCGACATTACGAGATTGCTCGAACGATTGGAAAATCGCGGTCTTATCTCGCGCGAGCGCAGCGCGAAAGACCGTCGTCACGTGATTACGAAAATTACCGGCGCGGGCTTAAAGCTTTTATCCGAGCTTGACGAGCCGGTCATCAATCTGCACCGGCAGCAGCTCGGACACCTCGGCGAAAATCTTTTGGAACAGCTTAATGCCTTGCTTGTTCTGGCGCGCAGCCAGGTCGATTAATTTTATTAAAATAGTCGTTATCACAATTATCATTTAAACAAAAAGGAGAAAAATCGGAATGGCGAAAGTAGCAATAATTTATTACAGCTCGACCGGAACAACTTATCAGCTGGCGAAAGCCGTCGAAGAAGGCGCGCGCGCGACGGGAGCGGAGACGCGGCTTCTGAAAGTGCGGGAAACCGCGCCGGAAGCGGCGATAAATTCCAATGAAAAATGGAAAAATCACGCCGAGGAAACGCGCGACATCGCAGAGGCGACGATGGACGACCTGAAATGGGCGGACGCCGTAATTTTCGGCACGCCGACGCGCTACGGCGGCGCGACCTCGCAGCTTCGAGCCTTTATCGACCAGACGGGCGGACTCTGGGCGAGCGGCGCGCTGGTCAACAAAATCGGCTCGTCGTTTACCTCGACGGCAACCTCGCACGGCGGGCAGGAATCGACGATTCTTTCACTGAATACGGCTTTTTATCACTGGGGCGCGATTATCGTCTCGCCGTCGTATGCCGACCCGATTCAATTTCAGTCCGGCAATCCTTACGGCGTTTCGTTCACGTCGCAAAACGGCGAAGTTTCGCCCGACGAAACCGCGCTCAATGCCGCACGTTTTCAGGGCAGGCGCGTGGCGGAAGTAACCGCGCAGTTTTTAAAAGGCAAAGAGTAATTTCGATTGATAATCGATAATTGATAAATCTTTTACTGAATTATCAATTATCGATTAACTATTTTTTATAAACTTGCATCAAACGACTTTTATCGCGCAATTCATTCATCAAGGATTCAACCAAGGAGAGAACTTAAAAAATGAAAAGAACAATGTTCTTACTGGCTTTTGCGTTTGCCGCGCTGTTTGTTTTTTCAAACGCGGGCACGCAAGCCGTCAATAATTCCTTCGCCGAAAGATTCGCTTCTTTCGACGACAAGAAAAAACAGGATATCGATTACAGCGGAACCTACGGTTTCGACAAGGCACACAGTTTTATCGGCTTTAAAGTCAAGCATATGGGCTTGATTGAAGTTCCCGGCTTTTTCCGTGATTTTACCGGCGCGGTCAATTACGACGCGAAAGACGTGACGAAATCTTCGGTCGAGTTTACGGCGAAAGTGACGAGCGTCGATACGGGCGTTGCCGGGCGCGACAAGCATCTGCGCACGGCTGATTTTTTCGAAGTCGAAAAATATCCCGATTTGACTTTCAAAAGCACGAAAGTCGAAAAGAAAGGCAAAAATCTGCAAGTAACAGGCGATTTTACGCTGCGCGGCGTGACCAAACAGATTACGTTTCCGGTTCAGATTGCCGGTTTTCTGCCGCCCGACGAACGCGGCGGCGGCAAAATGGGCGTGACGGCGGAAACTTCGATTAATCGTCGCGATTACGGCGTCAACTACGGCACGAATATGCCGAACGGCACGGCAGTGCTTTCCGACGACGTGAAGATTAATCTGCAAATCGAAGCCAATCGACCGAAAGCACAGTAAAAATAAGGCAAAAGTAAAAGGTAAAAGGCAAAAGTGAAGAAAATTACTTCCTTACTCTTGCCTTTTACCTTTTTACTTTTGCCTTACTCTTAGCTTGCGATTGCCTGTATTTCCTGCATCACGGGCAGTTTATAACCGAAATGTTTATAAGCCGCGCCCGTTGCCACGCGCCCGCGCGGCGTGCGATTCAAAAAGCCGATTTGAATCAGATAAGGCTCGATGACTTCTTCGATCGACTCGCGGTCTTCGCTGATTGAAGCGGCAATCGTGCCGACGCCGACCGGACCGCCTTCAAATTTTTCGATAATCGTCAAAAGCAGTTTTCTGTCGACTTCGTCCAAACCGAAACGGTCGACTTCCATTGCGTCCAAGCCTTTCTGCGCCAGCGCGCCCGTAATCCGCCCGTCGCCTAAAACCTGCGCGTAATCGCGCACGCGGCGCAGCAGACGGTTAGCGATACGCGGCGTTCCGCGCGAACGTTTTGCCAGCTCGCTCGCGCCGGTCGCTTCGATTTCGACGTTTAGAATTTCCGCCGAGCGGTGAATGATGATTTCCAAATCTTTCTTCGGATAAAAATCCAGGTGATTCACGATTCCGAAACGCCCGCGCAGCGGCGCGGAAATCATTCCCGCGCGCGTCGTCGCGCCGACTAATGTAAATTTCGGCAAATCGATTTTTATCGAGCGCGCCGCCGTTCCCTGTCCGATCATCAAATCCAGGCTGTAATCTTCCATCGCCGGATAGAGAATTTCTTCGATTTGCGGGCGCAGGCGGTGAATCTCGTCGATAAACAAAACGTCGCCTTCTTCCAGATTCGTCAGTATTGCCGCCAAATCGCCCGATTTATCGACCGACGGCGCGTGAACCGTTTTCAGGCTCGCGCCCAGCTCGTTCGCCAGGATTATCGCCAGGCTCGTTTTACCCAATCCCGGAGGACCGAAAAGAAGAACGTGGTCGAGCGCCTCGCTGCGGCGCAGGGCGGCTTTCAAAAAAATCCTGAGATTATTGACGATTTTCGTCTGCCCGATGTATTCGTCGAGCTTTTTCGGACGCAGAGACGACTCCGCCGAAACGTCTTCGATGGTTGCCTCGCCGACAATCAATCCGTTCTGTCTGAGCGGACTTTCCACTAATTCCAATGCCATTTGAGAAACCTCTTTTTTGTTTTTTATTACCTATGTATTTTACTCTTTATGCAAGATTGTTTCAACTGTGAAACAAGAGATGGAAAAAATTGTGGCTTGCAAATTTAACCACAAGCCACAAACTATGCCACGAGCTTTAAAACCTGCTGCGTGTTTTCCTTTTCTTCGACCAGCGGCTGGCTCAATTTGCCGACCAGCCAGCGGCGATAAACTTCGGCTTCTTCCAGTTTGCCAGTCCAGCGCGCGCGGTTCAGCATCGTCAGCGCCATTTCCAGCGTGTGATGTTGTCCGGCGCGGTCCTGCGTGTTGGAAAACAAGCGATACGCCTGTTCCAGGTTCACGACGCCGTTTTGCGCCGCTTTGACATCCTTAAAACCGAGCTTTCCGCGAAAATACTTGGAATAAATGTTCATCGGATGCGCGGTCGAAGTGTAAAGGTCGAAATAATTGTCAATCAGACCTTCTTTCTGCAAAACCGAACCGACATAGCTCGGCTTTGCGCCGCTTAAAACGGCGATTGATTCAATATCGGTCGTGCCGGCTTTGAAAAGCGATAAAATCATATCTTTTTTGCTTTGCACAGCCTCCACGTTTTCAAATTCAACAATATTATTCGTCGTTTCTAAAGTCATTTTTCTATCCTCCATTTAACATTATATTTGATGTTTCATCTATGAAACAAGTTGCCTTTCCAAGTATTTTTATGAGATAAACTTGCTGAGCTAAACCCAACTATCGCTTCATTTGCGGTCACGCTGAAATTATTTTTCCAATAACCGAAATAATAAGCTATACTCATTAAAAAGAACGAAAAAGGGTCGGGTTTGATGGGAAACAAGAAGACGAAAGCGATATTTGATACAGTCCTTGCGAAGCGGAAAATCGAACAGGGCAGGCGCGCCAAATGGTGGCGCAGAATCGGCGGAAAATCGAAAGGTTTCGCGTATCTGGACGCCGGCGGAAAGCGGATTACGGAAGAATCTCAAATGGCAAGAATCAAATCTCTGGTGATTCCGCCCGCCTGGAAATATGTGCGCGTGGCGCCCGCCGCGAGCAGCAAAATCCAGGCGCTCGGGATGGACACTTCCGGCAGAATCCAATATCTTTACCACTCGAAATTTGCCGAAAGACAGCAAAAGAAAAAGTTTGAGAAAATCGAAAGATTCGGCGAACATCTGCCGCGATTGAGAAAACTGACGAATGCGCACATCGCGCTCGAAGGCTTTCCGCGCGAGAAGGTTTTAGCGGTCGTGATGCGCCTGATAAATTCGCTCTATATTCGCGTCGGCACGGAACAGAGCGTCAAGCATTACAAAACTTACGGCATCACGACGCTGCAAAATCGTCATCTCGAAATCGGCAAAAACGGGGAGCTTGTTTTCAGCTTCGTCGGCAAACATCACATCCAGCACCGGAAAGTTTTGGTTGACGAAGAACTGTCGGGCGTTATGCGCGATTTAAAAGCGCTCGGCTCGGCGCGCAAGCTTTTTCATTATCTGGATGCGAACGGCAAGCCGAAACCGATTAAACCGAAAGACGTCAACGATTATCTGAAAACGGCGACCGCGCCGGAATTTTCGGCGAAAGATTTTCGCACGTGGGGCGGAAGCCTTCTGACGGCGGTCGAGCTGGCGGAAATCGGAACTGCCGAAGGAGAGCGGCAAATCAAGCAAAATATCTGTAAAGCGGTAAAAAAAGTCGCCGAGCAGCTCGGCAACACGCCGACCGTCTGCCGCGGCTCGTATATTCATCCGACCATCATAAAATCTTACGAATCGGGCATCACGATAGATGAATTCCGCCCGCGAAAAAAGCGCAGTATCAATCGAATCCAAGCGGATTACGAACCTGAAGAGAAAGCTTTAATTAAGATGTTTCGGGAAGGTAAATAAGCGGGAAAGCGGTGAGCGGTAAGTTGCAATAATGAACTTACCGCTCACTGCTATTTTCTTAGTGTTATTTTCTCATCAGCACGACCGGCGACTGCTCGGCGGAGCGGATTTTGACGAAGAAATCCTTGACCGAAGCGTATTTGTCAACGGGAATGGTCGCCGAGTTCAGGGTGAGCGAGCGTTTGAAAATCAGGCTGTTGTCCTTGACTTCATAACTCGTCGAATATTTACCGAAAGGCGTTTCCAGATTGACCGCGTCGGGCGTTTCGTCAACTATAAAGCCGGTCGGCAGAGTGAAAACGGCGGTTTCGCTGAAAGCGTTGGCTTCCATAATCACCGGATGCGTGCGTTTAGAATCGGTCAGGCGGAGCGCGTTCAGGCGGTCAACCACGACCGGCTTAAAGACCAGCAGGCGATTTTGCATCAATTGACCGTAAACCGGCGCTTTCAGCTCGACGTCGAGGTCAAACTGGTTTTCGCCGCTGTTTTTATCGACCGGCGCGATTTTGCCGACGCGCGCCGTCGAGATGCCGCGCACGACCCAGCCTTCAATCATCTTGTTGTAATCGCTGACCGAAATTGCCCGCAGAAGTCTTCTGGCATATGCCGCCTGCTGTCCCTGCGCGCGTTCGCGAATCACGCCGCTGATGTCGCCGTTGTCGGCGATGGTCATTTCCACGTTCCGCACCATTTTATTGGCTTCGGGCGAGGTGACCGGCATTTTCATCAGCTTGCCGTCATTTCCGGCGACGATTAAAGCAAAACTTCCCTGCAAATAATCGGGCAAATCGCCGACCGGCGTGTAAGCGTCCGTAGCGTCGAAAATCATCAGGCGTCCGAGCGTCGGATGCGTGATAACGGTCGGCGCGTTTGTCTCGTTGCCGACTTTGACGGCGATGATACAGTGATTGAACTGGCGCGGCGAAGCCCATTCTTCGCGGACGAAATTCGGGTCGCCCGAATAAATCGCCACCGGATAAGCTTCGATTTTGAGGACTTTGAGCAGCGCGCGCATCAGATTCGCTTTGTCTTTGCAATCGCCGTAGCCGCGCTGCAAAACCAGCGTCGAAGGACGCGGGCGATAACCGTTGCCTCTGCCGACGCCGATGTCAATCGAGATGTATTGCAGATTCTGCACGAAGCTGCCGACGGCGCGGATTTTCTCGAATTCGGTTTTCGCGCTGGCGGTCAGCTCGCGCGCTTTGTTGGCGATGTTGTCGTCGATAATCACCGACGGGTCGCTGATTTCCGTGTTCCAGCGCGAAACTTCCGTCCAGTCTTTGAAAGTGCGGAAATTTGTGGTCGTCGCCGACGGCGAATAGCTGACGGCGAGACGCGGCACGAGATTCTGAATGCTCGGGCTTTCCGGCTCTTCGGCAATCGGCTGTAAATTGCGCAGTTCCCAGACGTAGGTCGAGCCGCTCACGCTCGGCTGAATCTTTGTGTAATTGAAAGTATTGCTTTCCGCTTTCCAGCCGTTCGGCAGGCTCAGCGTATAGCGCGAAAGAAGCGTCGGCAGATTGTCCTGAAAAAGCCAGCTGTCCTGGTCGAAAAGCGGCATTTCCTCGCTCGTCACCTGGTAGCCGAAAATCGCGCCCGCGTCCGCTTCGTCCGAAGCGTCGATGATTTTCAGGCGAAGCTCATTGTAAATATCGTCCGGGTCGGAGATTCTGTCCAGAACCTGGTCTTTGCCGTAGACTTTCGTCGTGCCGTCGGCGCGAATCAGCCAGCCTTTGATTTCGCGGATTTTGCCCGAGCTGACCAGATACGGCTCGACGGCGACGGCTTCGCGGCGTCCTTCGCGCGAGAGGATGCGCACGACGTAGGTCATCGTCGTCACGGCTTTGCCGTCCGAGCCGACCGTAACGACCGAATCTTTTTGCAGCACGACGGCTTTCACGTCTTTCTCGTAAGCCGGCGTCTGCATAGTGCGGAACTGCGTAAACCACGCAGGCACCTCGTCGCCCGCGGCGGTTGCCGCCGCGACATTTATCACCGCTAAAAGAAAGAAAAAGAAACTAAATAAACGAGCAAATTGTTTCATATTAACTCCGGGAATAAGGACAGCCGCTTCGGGGCTGTCCCGTTAAAAACTACTTTTGTCTGAGCGTAATCGTATGCGAATCCGCTTTGTGAAACGCGTCAAACATATTTTTCAGCGGCTGATACTGCGCCGACGGAAACAATATATTGCCGCCGCCGCCGAAATGGAATTTGCGGTCGTAAATCAGCACGGCTTTGCTGCGGTCAGCCTTGATACTGATGTCGAGCATCCCGATTTTCTGCGGGTCGGCGATAGCGCCGGGCGAGTCGGCGTTGTCCAAATCGAAAGTTTTCGGATACTCGATTTCGACGCTGTCCTGTTCCGACCACGGATATCGAAAATAAATGTCGTATTTACGCGCCGCGCTCGCAAACAAAGGATTTGCGCCGTATTCAAAAAATCCGGGCTGAAAGAAAATTCTTTTGCCGGTTTTCTGCGCGTAATTCGGCACGCGAACTTTAAAGGCGTAAACGACGGGTTTGACCGGGTCGGTAATATTTTCAATCGTCACGTCGGAAATCTCCGCCGTGCTCATCTGTCGTTTCATTTCCTCTTTCAGGTTTTCGACCCGCTTGTCAGCCGAATCGTCGTAGTTTTCGAGTTTACGAAGAATTCCGGGCTGTCCCGAATATTCGATGCGAACGTCGCCTTCCAGCGTTCCGTCTTCCGCCAGTTTAAATTTACCCGTTCGTCTGGCAAGGCTCTGACTGTGGTCGGACATCGGCGTTTTCAGCCACGCGTAACCTTTCTCGCTGACGACCATCGCCCAAACTCCTTCTTCATACCAAACCAAAGTTCCGTAAGGCAGAAAAGGCACGCCGGGATTAAAGAATTTCCAGTCTCCATCGACATTGACGGTTATCGCCGCCGGATGAATAAAAAAGTCGTTGGTCATTTCCGGCTCAAAAAACTTTTCGCTGCGGTTTCCCGAAAAGGCGATGCGGGCATCTAATCCGAGCGCGTTTGCCATCGCTCCGAACAGCATATCGACCTCGCCGCTGCTGCCCGATTTGCGTTTTAAGATGTCGGCTACCGATTTATTCGCCGGCAGCTTCTCGCGCATTTCGTCGGTCAGCGCGGGGTCAAATGAGGTATTTTTGATTTGCGTCTGAGCGAATTCGTAAAGCTTTCGCAGTTTATCTTCGGGCGTCGAAGCCGAGGCGGTAACTTGTTCCGCCGTTTTTTTAATATCGCCGTTCGGCTTGTTCATCAATTTAATCAGTCCGGCTTTTTCGGCGCTGACCGCTCCCCAATATCTCTGCGGGCTGCTCGGGTCTTTGATGGTGAAGGAAATCGAACCGATGCTGGCGTCGATGACGTTCAGGCTGACGCCCTGAATCAGCAGCCACGGCGTCACCTCGTCTTCGGGCGGCATTCTCGGCTCTTCTTTTTTCGAGACGACGTTGCTCTGCGAAGCGAGCCAGTATCCGTTTTTGTCCTTGTTGAATCGAACGTCCGTGTTAAAAGTCTGGTAGTTCGGCGTTTTCTCGTTATACGGCTTGTAATAAAAGGACAGATTCTGCACCGGAATATCGCGTTGGAAATTAAGCCGCATACCTTTTGCCGAAGCGTCGGCAATAACTTCGCGGTAGCGATATTCGATAATCACGCCCGGCTCGATATTCGGCACGGCGAAAGATTTCGCTTTGACTTTCAAACCGTCGGTCTTGATGATTTCGCGCTCGAAAATGTCTTTTTCCTGTAGCTCGACAATTGTTCCGTCCGGACGGACGACGCGGGCGGCGACGTCTTTGACCTTCATTCCCTTGACGAAAGGAATATCGACTTTGCTGAACTTTTCGCGACCGCGCTCAGTGAAGATTTTGACGCGCACATAGCTGATTCTCTTTAAATTACTCTCCGAGCTGTCGTCGATTCTGGTCTCCCAGAAGATGGCTTCGGCGTCGGCGCCCGGCTCGACCTGCGGCGCTTTCATCGCCAGTTCCTGCGCAGAAACCGGGCGCCACTCCTTATCCTGGGCGGAAACCGTTTGTGAAAAAAGAAATAACAGACAGAAAACGGGAAGCAGAACAAAATACTTCCGACTAGAGCAAAACATATTTACCAACCTCATTTTTAACAGATTCGCCGTATTTCTACGGCTTAAGACTCGCGGGCGGAAAACCTTTTATTTGTCGTTTATCGCAGAATTGTATCTCGGAAAATTTCTTAGATGCAAGAAAAATCAATTCATTAATCATTATTTTTGCTTCAGCGTTATCGTGTGAGCGTCCGATTTATGAAAAGCGTCAAACAAACCCTTGAGCGACTCGTATTTGGAAACCGGAAATAATAAAAGTCCGGTGTTGCCGAAATAAAAATTCCGCTTGTAAAAAACTTTATTATTGACTTTATCGAGACCGACATTGATTTTCAGTTTGCCGATTTGTTGTGCGTCGGCGACGTCGACGGGCGCTTCGGCGTTATCGAGCGAATAATCTTTCGGCAGCTCGAATTCGAGGTCATCCTGCTCGGACCAGGGGTATTGGAAGTAAACACTATGCGTGCGGGTTGCCGACGAAAATACGGGAGCCGTTCCGTATTCAAAAAATCCGGGCTGAAAAAAGAGTCTTTTGCCGGTTTTCTGCGCGTAATTCGGCACGCGAATCTTGAAAGTATAAGTCAGAGGCTGGGCGGCATCGTCAAAATTTTCAATCGTCAAATCGGAAATTTCCGCCGCGCTGAGGCGTTTTTTGATTTCTTCCTTAATATTTTCTTCGCGTTTATTGGGCGAATCCTTAAATTCGGCGCGGCGGCGCGAAATCGCCTGGTGACCTTCGTATTCGAGCCTGACCGCGCCTTCGAGCGTTCCGTCTTCGAGCAGTTTGAATTTACCGCTGCGGCGCGCCGGCGATTGCGCGACGCCGGAAAGCGGAATTTTTCTCCACTGGTGACCGCTTTCGCCGACCAGCATCGCGTAGACGTCTTCTTCGTTCCAGACCAATCTGCCGAAAGGCAGGTAAAGCGTTCCCGGGTCAAAATACTTCCACGTCTGCGCTGCCGTCGAGCGCCCTGACGAGGCGTGTGCGGTTGTGGGCGCTTTGGGTTTGTCCTCGTTGAGTTTTTGCTCGACGGGGTTTTGCCCGACGACCGGCTTTTCCTGGTCTTTCAGCCGCACGGCGACGGCTGCCGGATGCAGATATGACGGATTTATACTATCGTTGGGATTAAAGAAATTTTCGCTGCGGTCGCTCGCCATCACGACGTTTACTTCAAACCCGGCGGCTTTTGCCAGCGCGGCGAAAAGCCAGTTAACAAAAATCGAATTGCCGATGCCGCGTTTCAGAACGTCGGCGGCGTCTTTGATTTTGATTGATTCCAATTGTTCTTCCGTGTATGAAGAATCAAAATTAATATTTTTAATGTTCTTTTGCGTGAAGTCGTAAATTCGTCTCAGCTTTTCTTCGTCCGTCTGCGCGCCCGCCGTCAGTTCGGTTGCCTTTTGCGTGATTTCCTTGCTCGGCTCAATTATTTTATTGAACACCAGACCGACCTGATAGCTGTAGACAGTCCACGACAGCGAGCTGGCGTTGCCGTAGGCGAGACGCACCCAGCGGCGAACTTCGTCGTCCGGCGGCATATACGGCTCTTCTTTCAGCGCCGGAACATCCGTCATCGTCCCGATATAAAAACCGTCCGTGCTTCCGATAAACCGCATCGGCGGCATATTGCGAAAATCGAATCTGACGGTCGTTCCCTCATACGGTCGGATATAATAGACGGCTTTCTGCATCGGTATATCGCGCTGGAAAAGCAGGCGCTCGTTGTTTATCGAATCGTTTTTGATGACTTCCTTGTAGCGATATTCGACGATAACGCCCGGCTCGATGCCCGGAACGGCGAAGGATTTTGCCAGAATTCTGATTTTTCCCGCTTTGATAATCTCGCGCTCGAAAATATCTTCGGGGCGCAGCTCGATTGTCGTGCCGTCCGGCTTGATAACGCGCGCCGCGACGTCTTCGACTTTTCTTCCCTTATAAAAAGGAATATCGAATTTGCTGAATTTTTCGCGCCCGCGCTCGGTAAAGATTTTGACGCGGACATAATGGTTATACGAGAGTTTTTTTCTTTTTTTGTCGTCGAGATGAACTTCCCAGAAGATGGCTTCGGCGTCGGCGTCCGGCTCGACCTGCGGCGTTTTCATCGCCAGCTCCGCCGGTGAAATCGGTCGCCATTCATCATCCGCCTGTGCCCGAGCGGATTCGGCAAACAGGCAAACCAAAGACATCAATATAAGCAAAAGCGTGGACTTCTGAGCGAAGCGGAGCATAAAACTATCTCGACTTATGAGTAAAATTTCACCGCGCTTGCGGGCGCGGGCTGGAAACTCTTCGGAAGCCGGCTGCCGCAAGCGGGAGCAGCGCCGGAAATAGAAGCAAACATATTATAATGCATAATATCGCCGCATTTTTCAAATGCGCAAGCATTGTTTTTCAAAAACGCGAGAATTATTTATGCTATAATTTGCTCGATTACTATTGCAGTTTCATATCAAAATTTTAAATCTTTTTATTAACAGGAGAACATTTGATGGCTGTTGATTACAGTAAAATACAGGAGCTTTTAGGCGCGGACGCCGAAACGCTTTTAAAGCATACTTCGAAGACGATTCCCAAAGAAACCTTGAATCTGCCGGGCGGCGACTTCGTCGATCGCGTCTGGGCTTTGTCGGACCGAACGCCCGCCACCCTGCGCGCGATGCAGACGCTCTACGACAACGGGCGTTTGCGAAAAACGGGTTATCTTTCGATTTTGCCGGTTGACCAGGGCATCGAGCATTCCGCCGGAGCGAGTTTTGCGCCGAACCCGCAGTATTTCGACCCGGAAAATATCGTGAAACTGGCAATCGAAGGCGGCTGCAACGCCGTCGCTTCGACCTTCGGCGTGCTCGGCTCGGTCGCCCGCAAATACGCGCACAAAATTCCGTTCATCGTCAAAATCAATCACAACGAGCTTTTGACTTACCCGAACAAATTCGACCAGGTGATGTTCGGCGCGATTGACCAGTGCCGCGATATGGGCGCGGTCGCCGTCGGCGCGACGATTTATTTCGGCTCGGACGAATCGACGCGCCAGCTCGGCGAAGTCGCCGAAGCGTTTGCCTACGCGCACGAACTCGGAATGGCGACGATTTTGTGGTGCTACCTGCGCAACAACAAATTCAAAACCAAGGAAGGCGATATGCACACCGCCGCCGATTTGACCGGACAGGCAAATCATCTGGGCGTGACGATTCAAGCCGACATCATCAAGCAGAAACTGCCTGAACGCAACGGCGGCTACAACGTTCTCGGTCTGGAAAGCAGCTACGGCAAATCGAATCCGAAAATCTACACCGAGCTGACCTCCGACAATCCGATTGACCTCGTGCGCTATCAGGTGGCGAACTGTTATATGGGGCGCTGCGGCTTGATTAATTCGGGCGGCGAATCGAAAGGCACGGGCGATTTGGCGGACGCGGTGCGCACGGCGGTCGTCAACAAACGCGGCGGCGGCACGGGCTTGATTTCCGGTCGCAAAGCGTTTCAGCGCCCGATGACGGAAGGCGTCGAGCTTTTAAACGCGATTCAGGACGTTTATCTGACCGAAGAAATTACGGTCGCATAGTTTAGAAAAAATTCACCACAGAGAATTTGAAGGCAAAAGGCAAAAGGTAAAAGGCAAAAGGTAAAAGGTAAAAGTGAAAGAAAAAACAGATTCTTTCCTTACTTTTGCCTTTTGCCTTTTGCCTTTTTACTTTTGCCTTATTTTTAGTTGATTGCCGCCGAAACGATGTGGCTTTCGTCCAGTTCCACAATTAAGGCTTCTTCGGCAATCAACATATGTGGAAATCCTTCGGCGGTCTTCGGCAGTTCCCGCACCTTTGACTCCGACTCGATTTTCTGCTGATTCTGCTTTCGCTTGCGCGCCGCCTTGACGGCATACATCGCCTGGTCTGCCGCGACGATAATCTGGTCGAGCGTTTCGCCCGCCTGCGGGTACGCCGCCGCGCCTAAACTGACGCCGACCTGCGCAAATCTGCCGTCGCCAATCGGCAAAACAAAATCGCAGACGGCTTTTTCCATTCGCTGGCAAAGCTCGCGGACGCCTTCGTTATTCATTTCCGGCACGATGACGACAAACTCGTCGCCCGCGTAACGCGACAGAAAATCGTAATCGCGAAGCTGTCCGCGCATCACTTTGGAAACTTCGCGCAGCAGCGCATCGCCGGCTTTGTGCCCGAAAGTGTCGTTGACCGCTTTAAAGCCGTCGAGGTCGAGCATCAAAACCTGAAACTCGCTGCCGTTGCGGCGGGCGCGGGCGATTTCCTGTTCAAACTGCATTTGCAGGCTGCGCGCATTCGGCAGTCCGGTCATCGGGTCGGTCAGCGCGCGCGATTCGGTTTCGGCAAGATGAAGCGATTTGGAAATCGCGTCCGCCGCGATGCGCGAAATCGTCTCCAGCAGGCGCATATGCTCGTCTTCGTAATTTTCCAAATCACACGAATACAAAGAAACCGCGCCGATTAAACGCTCTTCCGCCATCAGCGGCAACGAAGCCATCGACGTGTAATCGAGAATAAAATCGTGCATCTCGAACGAAAAATCCAGCGCCGGATTGATATTGTAAACGGGCTGGCGTTTCTTTAAAGAGTAGCCGGTCGCGCCTTCACCGCTTTTGACGCGCTTGCCTTTGAGCGCCGCGCTGTTTTTTCCCTCGGCATAGATGGCGGTTGCCGCTTCTTTCGTTTCGTCGAGCAGGTAAACGACGCACGTATCAAACGGGACAAGCTCGCCGATTTTTGCCGTAAAGCGCGAAAGCGTGTCGGGCAGATTCAGCGACGAGCTAAAAACTTTTGCCAGTTCGTACAGCGTAAAGACCTCGCGGTTGGCGCGTTTGATTTGCTCGACGTAGTTTTCGTTGGTTTCGCCCGCTTCGATGCCGAAAATATTGGTTTCCGCCGCGTCGAAACGGTAGGAAAACCCTTGTGCTTCGATTTCCGCTTCAAAATGCTGCAAATTTCTGAGAAAAATATCGACCAGTTTCGGGTCGAAACGCGTTCCCGCCGCGTTCAAAAGAGACTTGCGCGCTTCGTCGCGCGAAATCGCCGCGCGGAAAGGGCGCGCGCCGCGCAGCGAATCGTAAGCGTCGGCGATGGACAGAATCCGCGCCGTCAGCGGAATGTTTTCCTTTTTCAAGCCTTCCGGGTAACCGCTTCCGTCCCACGCCTCGTGATGATATTTGACCGTCGGCACGACCGGACAGTCAAACTTGACGTCTTCCAGAATCGACGCGCCGACCGAAGCGTGAATCTTCATTTTTTCCATTTCGGCGGGCGTCAGGCGACCGGGCTTGTTTAAAATATGGTCGGGCACGGCGAGCTTGCCGATGTCGTGCAGCAGCGCGCCGGTGCGCAGAGCGTTTATTTCCTTTTCCGACAAGCCTAAATGCTCGCCGATGCCGACGGCGTAAATCTGCGTCCGGCGCACGTGCCCGATGCCGACCTGGTCGCGCGCGTCAATCGCCGTCGCCAGCGCTTCGACCGTCGCCAGATGAATGCGGCTCGCTTCGGTGATTTCTCTGGTTTTCTGCGCGAGTCTCTGCAAATGAATTTTATACGCGAGATGACCGAGAATCGCCGTCGGCAGCACGACCAGCCCGAAATCGATGCCGAAATGACGGAAGGAAAAATGCAGCGCCAGCATCGCCGCAAAAGCCACAAAATAATTGATTATCGTCCGCGCATATCTTTTCTTCCAGATATTTCTGAAAGCGTCTTCGCTGTCAAACGCCAGCAGCACCGAGCTGAGCAAAGTCGTCAGCAGATAATGCGCGAACATCATCAGCGCGGCGGCGACCAGAAACCAGCCGACATTAATCGGGCGGTCGGCGACGTTCCAGCCGTCAAAATTCGCAAACTGGCGCAGAAAGAGATAAAAAACCTGTGCCGCCGCAAATGTCGAAACCGTGTGAATAAAGATTCCGTAAACCCATTTGATTTTGTTTTTCGTCGTGCGATAACGAACGACGGACGAAATCAAACTCAATAAAACGCCGCCCGACACGCCGAGCCAAATCGTGCCCCAGAAAACAAAAACCTTGCGCGGCGAAATGCTCAGACGCGTTTTCGGAATCTTAAACTGGTATTGGTTGGCGAGCGCCGCGACTATCATCGAGACGCCTAAAATGACGAATTGCAGAAACGAAAAAGAGAAACAGCCGTAAATCGTATAGGCGAGCGCCGCCGCGCTGAGCGAGAGCAGAACGCCGCCCAGAAATTTCGTCGGACTACTGTATTCTGAGAGGTCAAATTGTTTCACTGGTTTTACTTCCAAATCTGATTTTTTATGCATTTGTTTGGAAACTGAATAGAATCGTTGTGGAAAAATTTGCGGGCGTCTCAAATACTTCTTCTCAAAAATTCTCAACTTACGGCATAATGCCGCTCGAATATATAACAAATTTCGTGCCGCAGCGGCGCATCTGAAATATGTCAGATAATTATTGATTAAAAAAGGGCGCTCAATCCCGGATAAATAATTTCCGTTCAAATTGACCGTTCAAATTGATATAATCGCGTCAGAATGAACGATTCTCCGCCGCCTTGGAAAGTTGCGGACAACGGGAAGCGCCCGCGAAATCTCTCAAACGAAGCAAAAGCTTTTGCTTCGCCGGAAAAAGACTTATAAAATGCGGATAGTGTTATTCAGAATTCAAAATTCGAGATTCGGACGGCTCGCCCTTGCGCCGGTTTCGCGCGCCGTCATCCTCTTGCTGCTTGCTGCTTGCGGCTCGCTGCCGAACGTTCAGGCACAGGACGATGTAATCCGCGTCGAAACGGACGTCGTCGCGTTTGAAGTGAGCGTGACGGACAAGCAAGGCAATCCCGTGCGCGGGCTGGAAGCCGGAGATTTCAAGGTTTTCGAGAACGGCGTGGAAAGGAAAGTCGATTTTTTTGAACCGCTCCGGAAAACCGACGAAAGCCGCCCGCTTTCCATCGTTTTCGCGCTCGACGTTTCCGGCAGTATGACGCGCGACGAGCTGATTCGCCTGCGCGACGCGATGCAGAAATTTGTCGAGCGCCTCGCCGATTATCAATCGTATTTTGCCGTGATGACTTTCGGAATGGAAGTCAAAACCCTGCAATCATTTACCAACAAACGCGAGAAGCTGGAAAAAACTTTCGACAAGCTTTTAAAAGACCAGGACGGGCTTTCGACGCACGCTTATGACGCGACCGACGACGCCATTCGCCTGCTGCGAAAAAAAGCGCCCGAAACGCGCAACAGTAAATTAATGAAGCGCGCCGTCATTTTGATAACCGACGGCTTTCCGGTCGGCGATACGGTTTCGCCGAAAACCGTCATCGAGCGCGCCAACAATGCGGAAACCAGCGTTTATTCGGTGATTCTGCCGTCGTATTCGCGCCTTCAGGGAACAAAAAAACCACTGCTCACGCCGCTCGAAGCGAGCGGTTTGATTGAAAGAACCGGCGGCAAAACCTTCTACGCGACGCAGACCGATTTCGAGCCGCTGTTTAAAGCGCTCGCCGAAGAAATCACGGCTTCATACGTGCTGGCTTTTTATCCGCCGGAAGAAGATAAGACAAACGGAAAATTCCGCGAAATCAGAATCGAATCCACGAAAGGCTATCAGGTCAAACAAAATCGCGCGGGGTACCAGATGAAAAACGAAAAGTAAAAAGGCAAAAGGCAAAAGGCAAAACGAATAAATTTTGTCTTTTACCTTTTTACTTTTGCCTTAATATATGTCGTCATTCATAATCGAGACTGTCAAAATCCACCTCGTCGTAATCGTCTTTCTCGCCTTTGTCTACATAAAGGTCCAGCTCAATCGGGTCAAGCCCGACCACTTCCAAATCCGAACCGCATTCGTCGCAGGTCACGACGTCGCCCTGCTCGGAATCGGCATCGACATAAACTTTTTCGCTACATTCGGGACAACTTGCCGTAGGCACAGCTTTCACCTCCAAAAATTTTATAAAAAATTGCTTTTCAAAACTGTCGGTAGAGATATGATATGGATTAAAAATCCATTTTGGCAAGAATAATTTGACGAATTTTCGATAAAAATTTTCCGCCTCCGAAAAACCCTGAAGCGGCTTCACTATTTACGATTTACGTTTTACGATTAAGCGGTATGGAAATTTATTTTCAAGTTATCACCGACGGCGAAGCCTTGCGCGAAGCGTGCGAAAAATTATCCGCCGCCGATTATCTCGGCTTCGACACCGAAACGACCGAACTCGACCCATATCAGGGCATCGTGCGCCTCGTTCAATTAAGCGACGGCAAAGACACGAGCGTCATCGACCTCAAACCGTTCGCCGACCGCGGCGACGTGAAAACGATGCCCGAGCTTGAGCCGCTGCGAAAGCTCCTGTCCGCGCCGAAACCGATAAAAGTCGCGCACAACGCGAAATTCGACGCCAAATGGATAAAACATTATCTCGGCGTCGAGGTCAACGGAATCTTCGATACCTTGCTCGCCAGCCAATTAATCGCGGCGGGCGACCAGGACCGGCGACATAATCTGGCGGAGGTCACGTCGTATTTTCTCGGCGTCGAGCTGGACAAAAGCGAGCAGGTCAGCGACTGGAACGCGCCGGAGCTTTCGCAGGCGCAAATCGAATACGCCGCCCGCGACGCCGCGACGATGGTTCCGCTGCGCGAAAAAATCGTCGAAAGACTAAAAACCGACGATTTGATAAAAGTCGCCAAGCTCGAATTCGACTGCGTGATGCCGGTCGCCGCGATGGAGCTGAACGGCTTTTATCTGGACGCCGCGCGCTGGCGCGAACAGCTCGAAAAAGTAAAAAAGGAACAGGCAATCGTCGCGCTGGAATTGCAGCAGATGCTCTCGGCGGGCGTCGCGCAGGCGTCGCTGTTCGGCGCGGCGGAAATCAATCTCGATTCGCAGACGCAGGTCACGGACGCGCTGAAAAACCTGGGCGTTCCGGTTCCGGCGACCACGCGCGGCTGGCAATTGCAGCCGCTCGCCGCCGCTTATCCGGTCGTGGCGAAATTGCTGGAATATCGAAGCGTGGCGAAATCGCTGACCAGCTTCGGCGAAAACATTCTGGAATTTATCAAGCCGCAGACGGGCAGAATCCACGCCGATTTTCGCCAAATCGGCGCGCCGACCGGCAGATTTTCGTGCAACAACCCGAATCTCCAGCAAATCCCGCACGCCGAAGAATATCGCCGCTGCTTCCGCGCGCCCGAAGGCAAAAAGCTCGTCATCGCCGATTATTCGCAGGTCGAGCTGCGAATCCTGGCTGATTTTTCGAACGACGAAAATTTTATCAAGGCTTTTCATTCAGGCGCGGATTTTCATACGATAACCGGCGCGCAGGTTTTCAACGTCCCTGCCGAACAGGTCACGCCCGACCAGCGTTCGTTTGCCAAACGCCTGAATTTCGGCGTCGTTTACGGCATCGGCGCGTCACGTTTCGCGCTGATGACCGGCTTGCCGCAAACCGAAGCCGAAAATATTATGCGCCGCTATTTCGCCACCTATCGCGGTCTCGACGCGTGGCTCAGAGACGCCGCGCGAAAAGTAACCGCCGAACGTCTGGCGCGAACGGCAACCGGCAGAATGATGCGTTTCCGCTTTGACGAAAACGACCGCGCGCAAATCGCCGCCGCCCAGCGCAACGGCAAAAATATGCCGATTCAGGGCACGTCGAGCGACATTCTCAAACGCGCCCTGCGCCTTCTGCAAGATAAATTCACCGGCACTTCCGCGCGTCTGGTCAATATCGTTCACGACGAAGTAATCGTCGAATGCGACGCGGCGGAAGCCGAAATGACGCAAAAGAATTTAGAAGACGCAATGTGCGCGGCGGGCGAGGAATACATCAAAAAAGTTCCCGTCAAAGTCGATTCGAAAATCGCGGACGAATGGGCAAAATAAAATAATGAAACTAGAAAAATTTAGTCTTGAAATTTATTACTGCGATGCCACTGAATAGTCCGAAGCGATGGGAAAAATGGTTTCTGCTTCGGTAGAAAAATCTTTTGCGCCTGCAAGCGGCGAAGCAGCAGTGCTTCGTCAGCGCTTTCTTCGAATGCTGACGATACAAGCAGACGAAACTTATCGTCAATAGAAATTAAACCATTGTCAAAAGCCCAGTGATGCAGTTTGCATAAAGCTAGCCCGTTACCTATGCCGTCATCGTGCGAAACGGAAAATGGAATGATATGTGCCGCGTCAACCGCCGTCATTCCGTCGAGCGTCAGGAGTCGGTATCGGCAAGCCGCACAGGTGTAGTTGTAAAGACGCATAATTACACCGCGAAATAAAGGGCTTCGTTTTGGTTTATCAAAACTCGTTTCGCTCTCTAAATCCGCTTGCTGACCGAGCAAATTTTTGAGAGAAAAATTTCCCTGGTTTTCGCTGATTGCCGCTCGGAAGATTTCCGCTTCGTCATTAAAGTAAGCTTCAATTATTGTTTGCCGGATTATTTCTCTCGTCTCGGGCTTTGCCAGTAAAATAAATAAATCATCATCAAAAGCCGCGTGTGCAACGTTTCGGGCAATTTGTGACATTGAGCGAAATTCGTAAATCGTTTTATTCGGTTTGGCGTGAAGATGCCAGAAACCATCTGATTTCAAATAATAGAACGGAAGAAAAATTCGCGGGCGGTCGCTTCGTATCAAATTCCAGTATTTCAAAAACGCTTCGGCAAATTCAGTCGAAGGCGTGATTTGGTTATTCAGGAATCTTCCCCGCTCGATTAGGTCAATAACGGCGAGAAGCAAAAGCGGTTTATGCGGCGCGGGTTTTCCGAAATTCCGGTTTTGGTTGAGTCGGCGAATTTTGTTTAGATAAAAATACAGATTCGGCATTTATCAATAACTCCATAATTCAGCGCCAAGATTTCTTGGCAATAACGACAAAATAGTTTGCACTTCCGGATTTATCGTCGCGCTCGATGATTTCCGCCGTCGCCGTTTGATTGTCGTATTGCGCCGGCAATTGCTGCCCGCAGGCGTCCTGATTATTTTTCATACCGCAAAAGATTTGAAAGCGGAAAAGGTAAAAAAGACGTTGTCGTTTCTCGATAAGCCGGCTTTTTCACCTTTTCCGCTTTTCACCTTTTCCGCTTTTTCCGCCGGGTTTTAGCCGAAAACGAAAACGGACGCGCTTAATTGCGCGCCCGTTTGATGATTTCGTTTCTGAAAATTCAAATTAACTTTCCTGCGTCGCGGCTTTTGATTCGGTCGGTTCGGTCGGCACGATATATAAAATTCGCGCACAGCTTTCGCAGGTGATAATGCGGTCGCCTTTTTTGATTTCGACCTGCATCTGCGGGCGCAGCTTCATAAAACACGCGCTGCACGAGCCGTTTTTTACTTCAGCGACGGCGATTCCGTCGCGGCTGCGCTGCGCCATCCGGTTGTAGACGCTTGCCAGATTCGCCGGCAGCGTAACGAAAACTTCGTGGCGCTTTTTCAATTCGCTGTCGAGTTCGGCTTGATTGGCGTTAAGCTCGGTCTCAAAAGTTTCCAGTTCGCTCTGGCGGTTGGATTCGAGGCTGGAAATTTCTTCCGAGCGCTCGGCTAAAACTTTTTCCACTTCCTCAAGCGTCGTCATTTTTTCCACGACCTGCGTTTCGAGCGCGGCAATCTGTTTTTGCAAAGCGTCGGTTTCGCGCATGGCGGTTTCGTATTCCTTCTGGTTTTGCGCGTTTTTTAAGTTGCGGTCGGCGCGTTCGAGATAAGTTTTATTTTCGGCGATTTGCGCTTCCAGACGGTCGCGCTCCGCTTTGGCGGTCTCGCTTCGCGTTTGAATTTCGCGAATAGAAGAGGCGTGCTGTTCAAACTCTTGTTCAATCGCGGCACGCCTCTCGTCTGCTGTTTCGATGGCTTTTTTTAGTTTTCTGATATTAGTATCGGTTTTTTGCAGCTCAACCAACTTTTCCAGTTCTGACTTCACTATTAAAAATCTCCTGATAAAACAAGTTCAATAGAAAATTTTCACATATTATTAATTTGCTTGCAATGCCGAAGCAACGCCTTAATAATCCGGCGCGTCTCAAATTCAGCCCAGAAAAATCCTGAAATGCTCGCGTAAGTTGTTTGAATCGAAAGGTGTGCGGCTGCCCGCACGGTCAACGGCGAACCACTGCGGCGCGAAATCATTATTGCGGACGAGCAGCAGCTCGGCGTTGTATTTCGCCTGCCCGAAGTGCACGAGGCGGGCAAAGGCGAGCGCGCCGCCGCGCATAAAACCGTCCTGCGGCGTCCGCGTCCAGCCGGCTTCGGCGGTCAGGCGGCGAATGCCGAATTTGAATTCGAGAAGCGAGCCGACCATCGTCGCCTTGTTCATTTCGAAACGATACGGATTTTCGTTTTCGATTTGCAGATTCAACCCTTTGCGCATCGTTTCGTGAGCGATTTCGAGCAGAGATTCGAAAAGCCAACGGCACGAAGCGGCGCGAATTTCGTCGTTCGTCGCCTTCAGCGACAGATAATCGGCAACGTCGTTGCGCCCCTCGGCGCGGGCTTGATTGACGGCTTCATTGATTGAGTTTGCCCAGAATTCGTTGAGTTCGTTCATCATTTAACATTTAACATTTATCGCCTAAGTTTGTTAAATGGTAAACTGTAGATTAAATTGCGCGTGTCTTTTCTCCTCGTTTCGTGGTTAAATTATCCAAAACCGCAAATCGGACGCGAATAAGAAATATAGGTTTAGCATGAAAAGATTTTGTCTGCTCTTATCAATCATTATTTTATTATCACTGACGGCTTTTGCCCAGAAACCGAAGCCCGCGCGGACGCCGGTCAAAAAAACGCCGGTTGTAAAATCAGGCAACGACGCGGAAGAATTTGACAAAGCCAAAGCCATCGCCGGCGCGACGGAAAGAATCGAAGCGCTGCAAAAATTTCTCAAAGATTTTCCGCAATCCGAACAAAAAAATCGCGCGCTGGAATTAATCGTCGGCGCGCGAGCCGAAATCGCCGAGCAAAAACTGACTTTGAGCGAAACCGAAGACGGCGTCAAACTTTTCATCCTCGCCGCGACCGAAGCGCCGAAACCGATGTCCGAACAACTTTTCGCGACGGTGATGATGCAGCTTCCGACCAATCTTTTTTATCGCAGTCAGCCGAAAGCCGCGTTTGAAGTCGCTAAAATCATCGAGGAAAAAGCCGATGGGAATTCCAGGCAGCTGCTCGCTCTCGGAGCATTTTATCTCGGCGTCGAAAGCGCCGATGATGCCAAACGATTAGCGGAAAAAGTTCTGGCGGTCGATGCCGCAACCCTGCCGGTCGAATCGCAAATCTCCGCCTATCAGATGCTCGGTATGGCGAATCGCCTGAATTTCGATTTGGAAGTTTCGGCAAACGCTTACGCCAAAGCGCTGGAGCTGAATCCGAACTCGATTGTCTCGAAACGCTCGCTGGCGGAAATGAAACGCGCCATCGGTAAAACCGACGAAGCCGCCGCGCTCTACCGCGAAATTCTGGAAAAAGACGTCGCCGATAATACCGCGCAAACCGGCTTGGTTTTATCGCTTTTCGACGCCGGAAAACAGCCGGAAGCCGAAGCCGAGCTCGCCAAATCGCTCGAAGCGAATCCGAAAAATCTGTTTCTGCTGGTCGGCGCGGCTTACTGGTATGCCGCGCACGGGCAGGCGGGAAAAGCGGTCGATTACGCGCAGAAAGCCGTCGAGGTCGAGCCGCGCTACACCTGGGGACAAATCGCGCTCGCCCGCGCCCTGATGCTGCAAAAGAAACCGCTCGAAGCGGAAAAAGCGCTGCTTAACGCCCAACAATACGGAAATTTTCCGACGCTCGATTATGAGCTGGCTTCCGTGCGGCTCGCGGCGGGATTTTACGAGGAAGCCGCCGCCGGAATTCGAAAAAGATTTATCGTCGATGAAGGCGTGATTTACACGCGTCTGGGAAACAGGGTTTTAAAAGAATCGAGAAATTTTATCGACCTGCTCGCGCCCGAACGCCGCGCCAGTATTTTCGAATCCGCCAATGCCGACAATCCCGAAACCGCCGAAAAGCTGAAAAGCCTTTTGTATCTTTACCAGAAACTCAATGACAAGGAACCGAGCGAAACGCAGGTTTCCGAAGCCGCCGACGAATTCGTCAAAGGCGAAGACAACGCGAAAACCTACCGGCAGATTTACGTCGCGAGCCGTCTTTTGCAGAAAAAAATCGCGCTGCCGAAAGTTCTGGAACTGACGCAGGGCGCGGTCAAAGGCGTCGATTCTTCGCTCGACGTCGATTCGCCTTCGTCGTCGGTGCTGGCGGACGAGCTTTTCGACACTCGAAATCTCGCTATGCAGCGCGGTCAGCTGGTTATCGTGCCGAATCTGCCGCGCCAGACGCTTTTGAACATTCTGCGCGGGCGCATCGAGGAAATCGCGGGCTGGACGCTTTATCAACAGGAAAAACCGCAGGAAGCCGGAATCCGACTGAAACGCGCCGTCGGAATTCTGCCGGAAAAAAGCGCCTGGTGGCGTTCGAGCCTGTGGCGGCTGGGCGCATCGCTCGAAGCCGGCGGAAAGCCGACCGAAGCGCTCGACGCTTATATCAGAAGTTACGTCAACGGCGAGCCGGATGCGTCGAAACGCGCCGTTATCGAAGCGCTTTATCAAAAAATCAACGGCACAACTGAAGGACTGGACCAGAAAATCGGCGCTAAGCCGAAGCCTTCCGCCAGTTTTTTAATCAAGCAGCCGGAAACGACCGAAACGCAAGCTAAGGTCGAAACGTCGCCGTCGCCGATTCCGGCAGTTGAAACTTTGCCGCGCCCGACGGCTTCGCCGGCAATCGAAACTTCGCCGAAGGTTGAGGAAACAACGCAGGCGAAAGTCGAGCCGAGCCCGTCTTCAATGCGCGTCCTCGTCACGTCAACTTTGCCGCAGCCCGAAGCCGCGCCGTCGCCGAAACCGGAAGAAACACCAATTCCCGAAACGACGCCGACGCCGGAAACTAAACCGACGCCGAGTCCGTCTCCGACGGTTGAGCCGACGCCGGAAGCTTCGCCCACGCCGGAAATAAAAACGGAAGTCGCTCCCGAAATAAAAACGACACCGTCGCCCGAAGTTAAAACGACGCCTGAAACTACCGTCGAGCCTGCGCCGGAAACAGTGTCGAAAGTTGAACCGACGCCAAATCCGCCGACCGAAACAAAACCCGAAAAAATTATTGTCGAAGTCACCGACCCTTTGAAAAAAACGACTGCTGAAACAAAAACAGAGCCGGCTCCCGGCTCGACGCCGGGCAATGCAAAATCGGAAAAAACCGTGGTCGAAGTCACCGACCCGCTGGAAAAGAAACCGGCTGAAACAAAGACTCAGGCTAATATCAACAAACCTCTGTTCGACCCGATTGTGATAAACGTTCCGAAAAGCGAAACGCCGAAACCGAAGTCCGAATCGGTGGAAGAAACTCCGTCTGAAACGCCCAAAACCGAAGAACCTAAACCCGAAACACAACCGAAATTAACGGAAGAAAAGCCGAAGACGGACGATTCGCTCGCTTCGGGCGAACAGCGCGTGCGGGTTATCGTGACGGATAATCTGACGGGCGAAAATCCTTCGTGCTCGCTGATGGTCGGTCAAACCAGCATTTCGCTTTTAAACAACGGCGGAAATCTGGGCGTGCTGGTCGGTTACGATGACAACAGCGGCGATATTTCAAAAATCACCGCGACTTCCAGCAGTCCCGACGACATCGACGTGGCGGTCGAACCGGAAATCGGCAAACAATCTCGCCGCGCGTTTTTCGTCATTAAATCAATCAGCCCGAAAACCGGAATTTTTACCGTGACTTTCAATTCGCCGTGCGGCAAAAAGGAAATTCAGGTAAAAGTGCGCTGAACATTTAACATTTAACATTTATCATTTATCATTAAATCAAACTGTTAAATGGTAAATGATAAATGTTAAATGACAATTACCGGAGCGGCTATGTCGGTTTAATCGGTCGCCCGAATGCCGGAAAATCCACGCTTTTAAATCATCTGGTCGGCGAGAAAATCGCCGCCGTCTCGAACAAACCGCAAACGACGCGGCATAAAATTCAAGGCATCGTCACCGGCGAAGAAGGACAAATCGTTTTTGTCGATACGCCCGGCGTCCACAAACCCGGATATTTATTAAACCGCCGGATGATGGCGGCGGTTCACGACGCGATTCTCTCGGTCGATGTCGTCGTGCTTTTGCGCGACGCTTCCGTTTCGACCGGAAACGGCGATAAATTCGTGCTGGATTTGGTCAAACAGGCGGATAAGCCGAGCATTCTCGTGCTGAACAAAATCGACAAAATCAAAGAAAAAAGCGCGCTTCTGCCGCTCATCGAATCTTACGCCAACGAATTCGATTTTGCCGAAATCGTGCCGATTTCCGCGCTCAAAGGCGAGGCGATTGATAACTTATTGCGACAAATCACGAAACATCTGCCCGAAGGCGAACCGATTTTCGGCGAGGAGGAATTGACCGACCAATCCGTCAGAACAATCGTCGCCGAAATGGTGCGCGAAAAAATTCTGGAAACGACCGGCGAAGAAATTCCGTATGTGACGGCGGTCGTAACCGAAAGATTTGACGAAACCGACCCGGCTTTAACCAGAATCTACTGCGCGATTTACGTCGAGCGCTCGTCGCAAAAAGCGATTATCATCGGCAAACAAGGCGCAAAATTGCGGCAAATCGGCACGCGCGCGCGGATTGATATGGAAAAACTGCTCGGCAACCGCGTTTACCTGCAACTGTTTGTCAAAGTTGTCGAAGACTGGCGCAACAGCGAACGCGAGCTGAATGAAATCGGCATCGAGGAATAATCTGAAAAAAAATTGTCGCCGTTCAAACAAACTGCTAAGATTGAGCGCAAAAAATCAATTCGGAGCTTCAAAAATGAAAACTTTTAAACTTCTCGGAATCATTCTGTCGATTTTCTGTGCGGCGTGCGGCAGCAACAGCAGCAGTAGCAGCAGTAGCAGTTCTTCCGCATCAGATTCTTCCACGGCGACCAACGGCAGCGGTTACGTCACCAAGCCATCAACCGATACCACGACAAATACAACCGCTTCCACCGTTTCAAACGTGGCGACGGCGGAAAGCGGTCTGGATTTGCAGGCGGTCGCCGAATTAGCTAAAAAAGCGAAAAACGCCGAAGATTTCGAGCGGCTTTTGAATCAGCCGGACGGCGTCAATAATCTGGATTTGGACGAAGACGGCAAGGTCGATTACATCAGCGTCGCCGAATTTAAAGACGGCACGAAAAACGCGAAAGGCTATTCGCTGGCGGTCGATTTGGGCGAGGAAAACATACAGGAAATCGCGACCATTCAACTCGAACGCGACAACCCGGGCGATAAAACAATCGACGTATACGTTGCCGGAAACCAGGAAATTTACGGCGCGGACGATAATTACGCCGGAAGCTGGGATTATTCCGATTCGTCGTTCGCGGCGTGGTCGTTCGGCTCGCGTCCTTATTATTCTTCGACGTATCGGCGCGGCTATTACCCGTCGTATTATTCGGCGTTCGCGGTCGTCGGCTTGAGCGGTTATCGAACAAAAATGCAAAGCTACCGCGCGGCGTCGCCGTTTAAGGCAGTCGCCTCGGTTTTGACGAAAGCCAAACTGACTTCGCCAAACGCCGGAAAAGTCGCCGCCAATATCAAAGCGCCGCTTTCCAAACCGACCGTCGCGCAGCAGAGCTTTCAAAAAACAAATCCGTCGCGCGCCGTCGCCACGCGAAGCGCAACTTCACCGACTTCCGGCAGTTCGAGCACGCGCTCCACCACGTCGCCGTCGTATTCGTCGTCGCGCTCTTTGAGCAGTCCATCGTCATCGTCATCTTCGCGACCTTCGAGCAGCCGCAGCACTTCGAGCAGTTCGAGAAGAAAATAGTTTTTTGATGTTGCGGAAGGAAACGAATTATCAGCGCGTAATGAAAAATCAAAACTGGTTTGCGGTCGAAATCACGGTTAATGCAGAAGCGGCGGAAGCCGTCGAATTTGCCTTTAACGAACTGGATTCCGCCGGAACGGAAATCAATAATCTGCGTAAAATGAGCGATGCGCCCGTCTGCGTCGCCGGTTATTTCAACGAAAAACCGGCGGCTGAAATCGTTCGGGCGCGATTAAACGAAGCTTTGCGGATTTTCGGATTTTCGCCGGACGTAATTCGGAACATCGAGACGCGCGAAATCGAAAATACCGACTGGCTTTCCGAATGGAAAAAACACTGGCGACCGACCGAAACCGCGAAATTCATTATTGCGCCGACCTGGGAAAAGCCGGAAAACCCTGATAAATTCGTGATTTACATCGAGCCTTCGATGGCTTTCGGCACCGGCACGCACGAAACGACGCGTTTGTGCCTGAAAGCGATTGAAGAAAATCTTGCGGGCGAAATGAGCTTTCTCGACGTCGGTACGGGAACCGGCATTCTGGCGATTGCTGCCGCGAAATTCAAAATTCAAAATTCAAAATTCAAAATTACCGGCTGCGATACGGATGAAGATTCGATAAAAATCGCCCGCGAAAACGCCGAGTTCAACGGCGCAGACGAAGAAATCGAGTTTTACGTCGGCTCGATTTCGGAAAAAACTCCCGCGTTTGATTTCGTCTGCGCCAATCTGACCGCCGACGTTATCATTCCGCTTTTGCCATTGTTAGTTGAAAAAACGAGATGCCTTCTGTTTTTGTCGGGAATTCTGAAGGAACAGGAAAATTCAATCGTCTCCGAATTAAAAAAATTCCAGATTTCAAATTTCAAAATCGAAACCGACGGCGAATGGATTTCGGTTCTAATGGAAAAGGGCAAACGGAAAGCGGAAAATGAAGAAAAAATTTAATTTTCCGTTATTCGTTTTCACTGATTTTCTTTTCTCGGCGGCACGGCAGGCGGAATATCGCCGTCGTCGGTGATAGTCAAAATCGGGATTTTCAGTTTCGGTTTCGGGCGGGTCGAGCCTCTTAAAATCGGCGGCGCTTTCGGCGGCGAAGCGGTTTTAATCGTCGAAAGCGTTTCCGAGCGTTTCAGGATTGCGCCGCCGCGCCCTGCCACCCAGAGGTCTGTGCCGCCGCGATAAAACACCGCCTGCAAGGATTTGGAGGTAATATTCGGCTGAATCTCCCACGTTTTTCCGCCGTCCAGCGTCCGCAAAACCGCGCCCTGCTCGCCGACGGCAATCGCTTCGGTTTTTCGCAAAACCGATACGGCGTAAAGATTCATCTGCAAATTCGTTTCCTGGTCAATCCAGGTCGCGCCGCCGTCGATAGTGGACAAAATCGTGCCGCGCGCGCCGACGGTAAAACCGATTTTCTCGTCAAAAAAACTGATGGCGTAAAGATTTTCCCGCAGATTCGTTTTGACTTTCTGCCACGTCAAACCGCCGTCTTCGGTGCGCAGAACCGTGCCTTTATCGCCGACGATAAAGCCGTGTTTGGCGTCGGTAAATTTTATGTCTTCGAGCCAGACTTTGACGCCCGAATCGACATATTCCCAATACGCGCCCGCCGAATCGGAACGCAAAATCGTGCCGTTTGCTCCGACGGCAAAACCGCTTTTTTCATTGATAAAAGCCACGCCCGACAAATCTTCCGGCGCGGCGGAAATGCCTTTGCCCCAGCTTGCACCGCCGTTGATGGTGCGCAAAACCGTGCCTTTGTCGCCGACGATAAAACCGCGCTCGTCGTTCAGAAAATACACGGCGTTCAGATTAGTTTCCACGTCCGAAAAAACCGGCAGCCAGTTTTGTCCGCCGTCATTCGTCAGCCAGATTCTGCCGCGCGAGCCGACCGACCAGCCGAGATTTTCGTTGTAAAAAGTCAAATCGTTGACGTCGTCGCGCCCGCCTTCCGAAAGCCTCTGCCAACTGTAGCCGCCGTCGTCGGTGCGGATAATCAAACCGTTTTCGCCGACCGACCAGCCGGTAAAATTATCGCTGAAATGAAGCGAAACCAGCTTCGGGCGCGTGCGCACATTAAACGGCAGCCACGTCGAGCCGCCGTCGCCGGTCAGCCAGACCATTCCGTTCGAGTCGGTCATCCAGCCGTTTTTTTCATCGGTAAAAGCGAGCGCCAGAAAATCGGCGCGCGTAAAGACGTTGATTTTCGACCACGTTTCGCCCGCGTCGTCGCTGCGCACGAGGCAGCCGCCGTAACCGACGGCGACGAGTTTTTCTTTGCTGAGAAAAACGACGTTGGTCATTGCCAATTCGGGGCACGGAATGTTTACCTTCCACGTAAAACCGCCGTTTTTCGTCGTCAAAATCACGCCGTTCGCTCCGACTGCCGCGCCGTCGGTCTGATTAAAAAACGAAACTTTGACGAGATGTTCACTCGTGTTGGAAATCTGTTCCTGCCAGGTCAGACCGCCGTTCGAGGTCCGCAAAATTCGCCCGTAAGTCCCGACCGCCCAACCGTTTTGCTGCGTCTCGCCGGCAAAAGTCACGCTGTAAAGATGGTCTTTGGTCAGAGACTTAATTTCCCGCCAGTCTTTTCCGCCGTTGTCGGTCAGCAAAATCACGCCGCGCGCGCCGACCGCGACGGCGCGCAGCTTGTCTTTCACGTGCACGCCGAAAAAAATCGTATTGATAGGCGGAATCTGCGATTTCCAGTTAAAACCGCCGTCCAGCGTCGAAAGAATCGTGCCGTCCGCGCCGACGGCAAAGCCGGTTTCGCGGTCTTTGGCAAAACCGATGGAATAAAGCGGATTTCCCTGCGGCAGAGGATTCTGCCAGACCCAGCCGAGCGCGTTTTGCTTCTGCGCGAAAACAGGAAAATAACCGCAAAGAAGCACAAAAAGCACAAAAAAGGCATACCGAAATCTGCGTTTATTTGTGTTGATTTGTGTTCTCATTTTTGCGTCTTTTGTGCCTTTTTGCGGCTATTTAAATTTCTTTTACCTCGATTTCCGCGGCGGCTTCGTCTAAAATCGTTTCGTCAACGCGTCCGAGTTCCGCTATGCGCCGCGCCATCGAATCGGCGACTTCCTGAACTTCGTGTCCGGCGTGTCCCTTGACCCATTCCCATTTGATTTGATGCCGGCTCGCTTCCTTGTCTAATTTCGCCCACCATTCGAGATTCGTTTTTTTACGAAAATTTCCGGTCATTGTTTCGACGACGTAACGCGAATCGGTCAAAACCTTTACCTTACAAGGCTCGCGCAGCGTTTTCAAGCCGACCCACGCCGCCGCGATTTCCGCCTGCTGATTCGTCGCGTTTCCCAGATATTCGCCAAACGCCCGCCAGAATCCGCGATAACCGAGCACCGCGACCGCCGCCGCGCGCGTCGTTCCCTTGCCGTTGCCCAGGCTTGAGCCGTCGCAGACGATGGTGACTTCTTTCATAAAACTATTTTAAATTTAAATGCCGCGACGCCGATTTTGACCAAACGAATTTAAAAATTAAACCTAATATGAAACTAAAAATGATTGCAACCGCTATATTCCCAACCAATCCTGTAAAATTTAAATCGCCGTGAAAAATATCATACATTCCGTAATACATTGAAAATGGAAATCCAATACCCCAAAAACCATGAACGACTACGCCCGGATGATTTTCAGAGTTAATTAAAGAGAATAAGTAGTTGAGAAAACTGAATAACTGGGCAAATAAAGACAAAATAATTCCTGTCTTGAACCCGCGTTTAAATCCTTTGTTTTCTACCGAATTATTCATTTTCACTCACCGGCTCCGCGCCAATCGAAATAACGTTATCCACATAACCTTCAAACGTGTCGTCGTGCGAAATCACGAAAAGCTGGTCGAAGTGTTTGATGTTGCCGATTTGCGTCGCCAGATTTTCGCGCCGCGCCGCGTCCATATTCGTCGTCGGCTCGTCAAAAAACGCCAGCCGCACGTCGGAAAGCTGTTTCAAAAGCGCGAGCCGGACGCTTAAAGCCGCCGCCATCTGCTCGCCGCCCGACAGATTGACAAACGGTCGGTCGTAGCCGTTTTCTTCCAGCACGATGCCGTAATCTTCCGTCCATTTCAGCGTCCGCTCGGCGTTTCCGGTCACTTCGCGATACATCTGATTGGCTTCGAGCGAAACGTGATAAACGTAATTTCGCGCGACACGCGGCGCGGCTTCCTTTAAGGTTTCGCGAATAAAATCCGTCGCCTCGCCGATTTTTTCAAGGCGTTCTTTTTCCTGAAATTCAGCCTGCATCGTGATGCGGATTTCTTTCAGACGCCGCAACTCCGCGCTCAATTCGCTTTCGCGCCGTTTTGCCGCTTCAAAAGTCGCGCGCGTTTCCGCGAGGCGTTTTTCGGCTTCGAGCAGCGCGGCTTTCTCGCTCAGATGCCGGTCGCGGTCATAAGTTTGGCTCGCACGTTCAAATTCGCCGGACGCGTTTTCAAGCTCGGTTTTCAATTGGGCGGCTTTTTCGGTCGCTTTGGCAAATTCGGTTTCGCGCGCGGCGAGCGTTTTCGCCGGCGCTTCGTTCGTCAAAAATTCGCGATGCGCCGTCGCCGTGCGGTCGCGTTCATCGGAAAAACGTTTCCACTCGGCGTCGAGCGCTTCAAACTTCGACAACTCGACGCCGAAACCGGATTTTTCCGTTTCCAGCCGCGCCAGATTTTTTTCGATTTTCGATAAATTTTCCGTAAATTCCGTTTCGCGTCGCGCGTCGCGCTCAAACGCCAGCACGCGCGCTTTCGGATTGTCCAAAGATTTCAGACGGCTCTCCGTTTCGGCAATCTGTTTTTCCAGCGCCGGCAAATTTTCGACGTGCGCTTTCAGCGTGTCCTGCTCGTTTTTCAAGCGGATGCCTTCTTCTTTAATTTCTTTTTCACGCTGGCGATAAGCTTCCAGACCGCCGAGAAATTTTTCCGCCTCGCGCGCCGTTTGCAGGGCTTCAAAAACTTCTTTCTGCTGGACTTCCAAAGTGATGATTTGTTTTTTCGTCTCGGAAAACTGCGTTTTGATAAAGCCTTCGAGCGTTTCGCCCGGCTTTAGATTCAGGCATTTTTGCGACAGAATCGGGCACAAGCCGTTGCGGATTTCGCTCTGAAATTTTTCGTCGCGGGCGAGGTCGGCGCGAAATTCGGCGAGCCGGTTCATCAAATCGGTGTCGCGCTTTTGCAGAATTTCAACTTGACGAGCGTCGTCGGTTTTCGTTTCCGCTTCCTTGAGTTTGGCGTTGTTTTCCCGAAAACTTTCGCGCAGCCGCGAGATTTTTTCTTCGAGGCTGGCAATCGTTTTTTCAAATGCGGCGGCTCCGGCTTTTTCTTTTATTAATTGCTCGCGGCGGGCTTCAAGCTCAGTTTGTTCAACGGTTTGCGGCTGAAGCGAAACAATCTTTTCTTTCGCTTCGACAATCTTTGCCAGATTTTCATTCAAATTTTTACGCTCGCCTTGCGTTTTGATAATCTCGTTTTCGATTTTCGCCAGTTGATTGCGAATCTTATCGCGCTCGACGCGCAGCGTTTCCAGATTTTTCAGTTCTGACAGCGCGGAAACGTGAATTTTGTAATCGGCTTCGACGAGCTTGAGTTTTTCCGAAGCTTCGCGCGCCTGATTCGTTTCAATTTCCTTTTGCCCGCGCATAAAGTCGGCGGTCGCGAGTTCCGATTGCAAACGGTCGCGCCTTGTTTTCAGCTCATTAACTTTTGTTTCGATTTCGTCAAGACTTTTGACGGTTTCGCGCTTTTCCGCGACTTCCGCGCTAAATTTTTCTACGCTGCCGGAAAGATTTTCGATTTGTTCGGCGACTGCGCGATGCTCGTTTTCGACCGTTTCGAGCCGCATCAACTCGCCTTCGGCGCGGGCGATTTTCTCGCGCGCGTCGGTGATTTTGTTGCGGACAAAATTAACGGTTTCGCGCAGCTTTTCCGCGCCCTGACGATATTCTTCGACCTTTAAAAGCTTGTCGAAAGCCTTTTTCCGCTCGGTCGCCGTCTCCATAAAAATCGCCGTAAACGTGCCCTGCGGAACGCCGATGGCGCGCCGAAAAAGCGTCTCCAAATCCGTGCCGGCTTCGACGCCGAGATGCTGCCATAAAAAGCGCGAAACTTCTTCTTTTTTCTCGGCGATGCGCGTCTTTAACTGCGGGTCGAAAACGTAATAACCGTTGGCGGTGTCGCGATAAATGACGTATTCGCGCTCGTCGAGCGAGCTTTCAAAAGTAACGCGCGCGATGCCTTTCGTCTTGGCGCCGCGCCGCGCGAAATCATCCTTTTTATAATCCAGAAGGTCGAACAGCGTCCACGCGATGGCTTCGATAATCGTCGTTTTGCCCGCGCCGTTTGCGCCGGTAATCGCGGTCGTGCCGCGCTGAAAATCTTTGACGAAATGCGCGTGAGATTTGATGTTTTCCAGTTCGACTCGTGTGATGTGCATAAAATCAGTGGTCAGTGATCAGTGGTCAGCAGTCAGTGGAAGACTTCTGGTTATCGCCACATTTTGTCACAAGAATTTGATTTTAGCCGTAAAGACGACCACTGACAACTAACAACTGACCACTGATTACTGACTGCTTCTTTTCAGCCTGTCCATTAACGCCAAACCGATTCCCTTTTCTTCGACCGTCTGGCAATAAATCGTGTCGATGCCGCGACGGTCGCACTCGCGAAAAAAATTAAAAACCTCGTGCGCGTATTCTTCGATTGAGCGGCAGATTTTCATCAAATCAAACTTGGGCTGCGGTTTATTCAAACCAATAAACGCACGCGGACTTGAAATCTGAAATTTGAAATCCGAAATTTGAAATCCTGAATCTGAAATTAAAATCACTCTGGCGCGCGGCGAATAATGCCTGTGCCTCAAGCCCGGACTTCTTATCGCTTCATTTTCCTTCAGCTGATAAGCGCGGGTTTCGGGAACTATTTTTTGCAAATCTTCGAGCGTGACCGCGCCCGCGCGCAGGACGAGCGGAACGCCGGAAGTGCAATCGACAACCGTCGATTCGAGACCGATTTCGGTCATTTCGCCTTGCAGAATGCAATCAATCCGCCCGCTTAAATCTTCAAAAACCGCCTGCCAGGTCGTCGGGCTCGGCTTGCCGGAAAGATTCGCCGACGGCGCGACGACCGGCGTTTCGCACGCTTTTAGAAATTCCAGAGCCAGTTCGCTGCTCGGCATCCGCACGCCGACGGTCAGCAAATTTGCCGTCGCCACGAGCGGAACTTTTTCCGCTTTCGGCAAAATCAGCGTTAGAGGCGAAGGAAAAAACGCTTCGATAAATTTCTGCGCGGCGGGCGTGATTTCTCGGGCGAGCAATTTAATTTGTTCGAGATTTCCGACGTGCGCGATAAGAGGATTATCCGGCGGGCGACCTTTGGCGACGAAAATCTTCGCGACCGCGCGCTCGTCAAAAACAGCTGCGCCCAGACCGTAAACCGTCTCGGTCGGAAACGCCGCCAGACCGCCGCGCCTGATAAATCCGGCGGCTTCCATCGGCGATTTTGTGAGAAGCGTTTGCATATCTGCGATTTTAGATTATGTCTTTAATCTAAAATCGCAAATCGCAAATCGCAAATCTAAAATCGCTTTACCCTTCGGCTTCGCGCGCAATCGCCGCTTCGCCGCCGACTTTTGCCGCCAGCCGCGCCAGGATGAGCACGACAATCACGGCAATCGCCGTCGCCAGAATAGCGTAAGTGTATTTTGAAGCGAGGCTGTCGTCTTCGCCGAGGATTTGTTTGATTGTCTCTTTGATGGCGTCGTTCCAAGCCAGCGCCGCGACCAGCCCGAGCGCGGCTGACGAAAGCGCGATCATCGACTGCAAAATCATTCGAGTCGTTTCTTTTGCCATAATTTTCTCCGGTTAATTTAAAATGTAAAACGCGTTTGAGTTATTTTTTCAAAAAGCCGGAAAAAGTCAATACATTTTTCGCTTTCCACCTGGGAGTGCTTCGCGTTAGAATTTAACCGATGACGCTGGAAGAAAAACTGAAAAATCTGCCCGTCGCCGCGGGCGTTTACCTGCACAAGAACGCGGACGGGAAAATCATCTACGTCGGCAAGGCGAAAAACCTGCGCAACCGCGTCCGGCAGTATTTTCAATCCTCGCGCAATCAGGACCGCAAAACGCGTGAATTAGTCAAACGCATCGGCGATTTCGAGTTTATCGTCGTCGATAGCGAGGTCGAAGCGCTCGTTCTGGAATCGAATCTCATCAAAAAACACAAGCCGCGTTTTAACGTTTTATTAAAAGACGACAAGCAATATCCGCATCTGAAAATGACGAACGAGCCGTTTCCGAAAGTCGTCATTACCAGAAAAATCCTGCGCGACGGCGCAAGTTATTACGGACCTTTTCTGCCCGCGAACCTGGCGCGCAAGACGCTGGATTTAATCAATCGCACGTTTCAGCTGCGCACCTGCGAAATCGAGATTGACGGCAAACTCCCGCGCCCGTGTCTGGAATATCATCTGAAACGCTGTCTCGCGCCGTGCGTCAAAGAGCTTTGCAAGCCAGCCGAATACGCGCAGGCGGCGAGCGACGTCAAGCTTCTGCTCGAAGGCAAAAACAAGGAGCTTGCCGACGCGCTGCAACAGCGAATGTGGCATTTCGCCGAAACCGAAAACTACGAGCTGGCGGCGAAATACCGCGATTTGCACAAAACGGTGCTGGCGCTCGGCGAGCAGCAGAAAATGGCGACGACCGCCGAGCGCGACGTCGATATTTTCGGCTTTTATCGCGAGGGCGCGCGGCTCGCGCTCCAGCTTTTCACGATGCGCGAGGGTAAAATCGTCGGGCGGCGCGAGTTTTTTTGGGAAGATTTGGACGCCGAGCATTTCAGCGTTTCCGATTTTCTGAGCGAGGTTCTGTCGCAGTATTATTCGACCGATTACGTGCCGCAGGAAATCAACGTGCCCGCCGATTTCGAAGACCGCGAGATTTTAGAAAAGGCTTTGACCGAGCGGCGCGGGCGCAGAGTCCGGATTCTCGACCCGAAGCGCGGGCAAAAGCGCGAGATGATTGCGCTGGTCGAAAACAACGCGAAAATCGCTTTCGAGCAGCGTTTCCGCGTGCTTCAGCCCGCCGCGCAGAAGGTTCTGGAAGATTTGATGGAAATTCTCGAACTGCCGCATTTTCCCGAACGTATCGAATCTTTCGACATCTCGAACATCTCCGGCGCGGAAAACGTCGCGGGCATCGTCGTCTACGAAAACGGGAAGCCGAACCGCGCCGAGTTTCGCCGCCTGATAATCAAGACCGTCGAAGGCGCGAACGATTTCGCCTCGATGAACGAAGCCGTTTTTCGCCGCTACAAGCGCCTTTTGAATGAAGACAAGCCGCTGCCGCAGCTGGTTTTCATCGACGGCGGCAAAGGACAGTTAACGGCGGCTTCGGCGGCGATGCAGGCGCTCGATTTGGAAGCGATAACGCTCGTCGGCTTGGTCAAACCGCCGAAGCGTCACAATGAAATCTCGCATCTTTTGATTTTCGGGCGCGAGGATAATCCGATTTACTTCGAAATGGGCGTGCCGGCGTTTCGCCTCGTCCAGCAAATCCGCGACGAAACGCATAAAACGGCGCTCCAATATCACCGCAAACGCCGCGAGATGCGCGATTTCACCTCGGAGCTGACCGCGATTCCCGGCGTCGGCGATAAAAGAAAGCTGAAGCTTCTCAGAAACTTCGGCTCGCTCGAAAAAGTCGCGCAGGCAACCGTCGAACAGCTTTCGCCGTTTGTCGGTGAGAAAACCGCGCAGATGATTTTCGAGCATTTCGAGCGGCAAAGGAAATTGGCGGGAAATTAATTTCGACTCTCGCCAGCCGCGTCAGGATACAGAAGCGTTCGAAAATATTCTTGAAATTTGTTTTATTCGGTGCTAATCTCGCATCACAAAATCGCGGCGGGCGTTTCCGAAGCGGATAAACGCTTTTCGAAACGCGCGCCCGCCGACCGCTGACAAAGTCCAGCCCACGGTCTTTGACATCCGAACAAACCTTTTATTCCGGTTATTCAACACACGTTTCAATTTCTGCAAAGCACTTCGCCGGTCGTGCAAAGCACTTCGCCGGTTGCGCAACAGACCTCGGCGGTCGCGCAACGGCATCAGTAACCCGCGCAACGGACTTCGTCGGTGCTGCGACGAACTTCGTCGTCGCTGCAACGGACTTGGTCAGTGCCGCAACGGACTTGGTCAGTGCTGCAACGAGGTTCGCCAGCCCCGCAACGACGACGGTAAAGCCTGCAACGAGACTCGTCAGTCCCGCAATGCGGCGTGTCGGGCGCGCAACCGGCTTCGTCAATCGCGCAAGACAGCGGGAAAATCGTTCAAAAGCCTATGTTTCTTACATTTAGTATAAAAATAGTATAAAAATCGCCATTATCTTTATTTACTTCCACAACTCTTACCAGCGGGAAACGACAATAAAAACCAAAACATAAAGGAGGATTTTCGATATGGACGCTAAATCAGGAGCGAAACTGAATATGTATGACGCGGTTAAAACCGCCTGCCAAGCTAACGCGGCGACGGTCGCGACGATTAACGCCTTTAAAACGGCTTTTGACGAATTCAAAGACAAAATCGTCGCCATCAAAGAAGTCGCGCAGCAAAAAGACCTGGCGACGACCGGCGCGGCACAGGACAAAAAGGCGCGAAAGAAAAATCTGAGTCAAACGGCGGGCTTGCTAGCGCGGGCGATTTATGCTTTCGCCGCCGCCACGGGCGATAACACGCTCAAAGAACAGGTAAATTTCACGTCCAACATTTTACTGCGAACGAAAGACGAGCTGCTCGCGCCGCGCGCTCAGAATATCCACGATTTGGGCGCGGCAAATCTCGCCGCGCTGGCTGATTACGGCGTCACCGCCGTCAAGCTGACCGCGCTGCAAACCGCTATCGACGACTTCGCCGAAGCCGCCCCGAAACCGCGCGCCGCCATCAACACCCGCTCGGCGCTCAAACTCAGCCTGAAACAGCTTTTCGCCGAAGCCGACCGAATTCTCGCCGAGCGAATGGACACTCTCATCGGACTTTTCGCCGAAACGAACCCCGATTTCATCGCCGTCTATCAATCCGCCCGCCTCATAGTAGACGCCCCGACCACCGCCACTCAACTAAAAGGCACAGTAACAAACCAATCCGACAACACGCCCGTCACAGGCGCAACAATAACAGTCGTCGAAGCCGCCCAAACGACCCAAACCGGCACAAACGGCGACTACATAATAAAACCGCTCGAAATCGGCACATATACAGTCACCGTGACCAAAACGGGCTTCAACAACTTCCAAATTACCGGCGTTGAGGTTAAATTAGGGCAGGTTAACAGCTTGAATGTGGAGTTGGTGAGTAATTAAATTCACCTTAGCCAAAAGAGATTGGGAATATATAATGTGTATATTCCCAATTTAAACTTTTCATCATTGGAAATCGTCGAGATAGACCGCGCCATTGCCGACCAGGCGATTATCTACCGCAAGAACAAAAGCAAAAAGATTAAACTGCCCGACGCGATAATTCCGGCAGCCGCCAAACATCTCGACGCCGATTTGCCGAGCGACGATTGGGATGATTTTCAAGGCATTGACCGTTCCGTAAAGGTTTTAAATCTCAATACCCTGAAAATCTGAACAAACACCGGCGGGAAACGGATAAAGTATCGAAACCTCTCTTTAGGGATTAAAGCCGCCCGTCATCTCGTCCGCCTGTAAAATCTTGATTGCGCGCTCGATGCTTTCGGCTTTGCCGAATAAAATCAGGATGTCGCCGGTCTGAAGCCGGTAATTTGCGCCGGGACCGATTTTCGTTTCTTCGCCGCGCACGACGGCGATGAGGGTCGCGCCGGTCTGACCGCGCAGGTTCAGCTCGCCCAGGGTTTTTCCGACGACGGGCGAATTTTCGTTTAGTTTGATGTTTTCGGTCGTCGCCGATTGGAGAGCGGCGTTCAGATTCGACATCTGGACGCGTTGGAGCGACGGCGAGCGGAGCATCTCGTAGCCCTGGCGGCGGATTCTTTCAATCTGGCTCTCGATGGTGTGGCGGTCTACGCCGTAGCGCAGCAGGACGCGCGAAAATATCTCGATGCTCGTCTCGAATTCTTCCGGTATCACCTCGTCCGCGCCGAGTTCCAAAAGCTCGGTAATCTCGGACGTGTAGCGAGTGCGGACGACGATGTAAATGTTTTCGTTCAGCTCGCGCGCCTGTTTGACGGTGCGGCGCGCGGCGTGCGGGTCGCTCATCGCCAGCACGAGCGCGTTGGCGTTTTCGATATGCGCGTGGTGCAGGACTTCGCGGCGCGTGGCGTCACCGAAATTGATTTTCTCGCCTTTTTCTTTGGCGTCACGCACGACGTCGGCGTTGAGTTCAAGAATCGTGTAAGGCACGAGCACGGCGCGCAGGACTCGCGCCAGATTGCGCCCGTTTAAGCCGTAGCCGACGATAATCACGTGGTTGTTTAAGCCGCCGCTGGAAGTCAGGTGAATGTCTTCCTCGCTCTCGTCAGATGTTTCATCCGATTTCCGGTCTTTGAAAATCGACTGGACGAAATAGCCGAAGCGCGGCGCGGCGGAAATCATAAACGGCGTCGCAATCATCGAGATTATCGAAGCCGCCAGAAAGCTCTGATAATCGACGTCGGGCAGTAAATCGACGTTTCGACCCGATTTCGCCAGCACGAATGAAAATTCACCGATTTGCGCCAAACCGAGAGCCGTCATCGCCGCGACCCGCTGCGGAAATCCCATTAGCTGGACGACCGACCAGATGATTAAGCTTTTGCCGGCGATGAGCAGAATTATCCAGAGCAGAACCGTCGTAAAATTTTCGACCAGCGCGCCGAGCGAGAGCAGCAGTCCGATGGAAACGAAAAACAGGCTGTTGAAAACGTCGCGAAAAGGCAGAATATCAGCCGTCACCTGGTGGCTGTAATCCGAATCGGCGATGACCATTCCGGCGATAAACGCGCCGAGCGCCAGCGAAAGTCCGAAATGCGAAGTCACCCACGACATTCCCAGCGCCAGCAAAACGACCGTCAAAATTAAAACTTCCGGGCTGCGCAGCCGGACGACCTGCCGAATCAGCTTCGGAGCCAGAAACCACGCGCCGAGCACAATCAGAATCAGAGCCAGCAGCGATGAGCCGAGCGTTTTGGCAATCGCGCCGAAAGCCGCCGGGTCTTTTCCGCCTAAAATCGGAACTAAAAGCATCATCAAAACGATGCTGATGTCCTGAAAAAGCAAAATCCCGACGCCCGCGCGACCGTGCGGCGAGTCGATTTCGTTGCGCTCGGCATAGCTTTTCAGCACAATCGCCGTGCTCGACAGCGCCACCAGAAAGCCGAAAAAAATCGCCTGATTCAGCTCGCGCCCGAAAAGCACGGCGACGACGGCGGTCGCCGCAATCGTCAAGCCGACCTGCAAGCCGCCACCGATTAAAACCAGCCGCTGCATCTCGCGCAGGCGGCGCAGCGAAAATTCCAGCCCGATGGTGAAAAGAAGCAGCATCACGCCGATTTCGGCGAGAATTTCGATTGCTTCCAACTCTTTGATAAGCCCTAAACCGTAAGGTCCGATGACGATTCCGGTCAACATCAAACCGACCAGCAGCGGCAGCTTCAGCCGCAGGCAAAGAAAGGCGACCGGCACGGAAACCAGCAAAATAATCAATAAATCGGCAAATAAAGGCGGCGTGTGCATCTGATGTTCCTCCTGCGCGCGCTTTGCGTGTTTTTAAATGAATACAAATCGAGCGATTCAAGCCTTCGATTAAGAAAAAAGGCTCTGCTTTTCAAAAAACTGTCGATGATTTATAAAAATTTAAGAAAAGCTCGACGGAGGCGCGCGGCTCGCGCCGGAGACGGAAAAAAGATGCGATTTGAAAATTTCGGAATTGAATAAAACGCCGGTTTCGCCAACCGTCGAAACGGTTGGAGGCAGCGCATTATTCAGCGTATTATAAACGCCCGTCCAATAATGCGGCTGGTTGTCGCGCTGAAATTTCGATTGCCGGCTGTCTTGCCTTTGCTCGAAGCGATGAGCGTTTTTCTGATAGCCGACTTTGTCGCCGCTTTTCCAGCCGGAATGTTTATCCGCGGTGGTTTCGGGCGGAAACGGGAAAAGCCGGATGCCTTCGCCGCACGAAAACAAAAGCCCCGCCAGCACGCCGATTAACAAAACGGCGCGCAGACGAATTTGGCTATCTGGCATCGAAAGATTTAACACTGCTTGTTTTAAGCATAACAAGCCGAGGTGAAATCTCAAAAAGGATGAGGGCGGAAGGATGAAGGATAAAGAAAGAAAGTGTTGCGCGAAAGATTTAGATAAACTCAAAACTTAACACGCAAAACTTAAAACTTTTTATGCTTTATCCCTTATCCTTTTAATCGCCTTCCGCCAGCAGATTTCCCTGAAAAATCGGCTGTCCGGCAAGCGACGTGTAAAATCCGTAAATCGCCAATGCCGCCAGCGCAATGACGCTCAAAACGAAATCGCCCGCGTACCACGCCGAAAGCTCGGTCGTCACCGGATAGAAAACAATGAGGTGATAAAAAACGAAACCGGAAGCCATCGCCAGAACGCCGAAACGCGACGCCGTCAGAACCAGAAAGGTCGGGAACAGCACCGACCAGAGCATCCCGCTCAAAGGTCTGCCGGCGCCGATGTCGTTGGTTACGGCAAAGGCGGAAAGCAACAGCCAGAACGCCGCGTAGCCGAGCCATTTGCGCCGCAAAAGCATCGTAAAAAACAAAATCAAAAACGAAACCATAAAAGCGAAAATGAGCGACGAGGTGATTTGATTCAAAAACAGAACCGGAAAGCCGCGAATGCCCAGCAGAGCCGCGCCGCCGGGATTCGAGATGCCGTGCGGAATGAGCGGCGGCTCGCCGAAAAGCCAGACGGGAATGAAATAGCGCAGACTGCCCAAAACTATCACGGCTAAACCGGCTGCGCCGCCGATTAAAATATCGCGCCCGACGAGCGGGTTGCGCCAGTCGCCCGCCAGCAGCCGATTCCACGAGATAACGCGTTCGGGCGTGTATTTTCTGAGATAAGGCTCGAACGATAAATACATCAGCCCGACAAAGCACGACCAGAAAAGCCCGCTCTGCAAGCCCGAAAGAAAAAGCCACACTTCTTCGGGCGAAGCGATATGATGCGTCTGAAACGCCCAGCCGAGCATTCGCACCGCGAATAAAAAAACCGCGAGTCGAAACGCGCCGCGCACGTCGCTGCGCCCGCCGCGCACGTTTTTAATCGCCAGCCACGTACTGACAAATAAAACCGTAAAAAAAATCGCCAGCAGAATCACGGCGGAAATATCCGTGCCGACGCCGCCCTGATACGGAGTCTGCCGGGCGGGGTTCGTCCACGGCTCGACGATTTCAAAGCTGACGAGCTTGCCGCGATAAGCCGCCGCCTCGATGCGAATCGCCACGTCCGGTTGTTCCGGGTATTTGCCGGTCCAGGCGCGTCGTTCGTCAAAGGCGTGCATCGGTGTCCATTCGGGTTCGGCTTCCTTGAAATCGGCGAGATTAAAACCGGCTTCTTTAAAAACATCCGCCCAATCGACATTTTTTGTCGCGCCGCCGCCCGCCTCGCCCGTCCGCGACGGAACTCCTTCAAAAAAAATCAGACGCCCTTTGGTGTCGAGATATACCTGCGCCATCCCGGCAATATTGTTCGGCGGGTCTTTAACGACTATCGTGCCGTAGCCGAAAGGCACGAGCGGCTCGGGGCTTTGACTGTACCAGAATTTAACCACCGCCGGTTGCCCGCTCGCCAGTTTCCGCCAGCGCGACGGGGCGTCGTCGTTTTTTTTGAGGTAATCGAGGTAAGCCGTTTCCCTGATAAAGCCGTGATACGAATCAAACGCCGGATAGCCGAATTTTTCCGCCAGCTCGCGGCTGCGCTCGCGCAAAACTTCGGGTGATTTTTCGAGCGGCACAAACCGATGCAGTGAAGTTTGTTTCGACATCAGCATCAAAAGACCGATGCAAACAAACACGCAGGCTAACAGGGAAAGGGCGACGAGGGGAGGGAGAGCGCCTTTTTGGGGAGCGGCGGCGACCATCTCCGGACTCGGCGTCTCGCCCGCCGCAATCGCCGCTTCCAACGGGTTTCCGCCCGGCAGCATCAGCGCCACCTGCAACGCGTTCTGCGGACGCTCCGCCGGCGACTT
>DASVRT010000083.1:0-9487 GCA_036388475.1 Pyrinomonadaceae bacterium
GGCTCTAGAGTAGTTAAGCAACTTTTAAGGAGTGCTAAACTACTGAAATGGAACAGCAAAACCGTTATTATCGCCGTTCCCGAATCTCCGAGAAGAAATTTCGTCAATTACTGCGCTATTTTGCACTGGATTTAACCGCCAGCAAAACCGCTGAATTGACAAAATTAAATCGGAAAACTGTTAACTCGATCTTTCAAAAAATACGCTTTCAGCTCGTCGCCGAATGCGCCAGGCACGCTCCGATTCAAACGGGTGAAATCGAAGTTGACGAAAGCTATTTCGGAGCTCGACGCGTGAGAGGCAAACGCGGTCGCGGCGCGAGCGGGAAAACGATCGTCTTTGGTATCTTCAAACGCAATGGCTGGGTTTACACCGAGATCGTTCCCGATTGCCAGAAACGAACGCTGCAAGCCATTATTCGCGGCAAAGTCGCTGCCGAAGTAGTTATTCATTCTGACAAATGGCGTGGCTACGACGGGCTTGTCGATGTCGGTTTCTCGAAACATTTTCGTGTTAATCACAGTAGTAATCAGTTTGCGATTGGTACCAATCACATCAACGGAATAGAAAGCTTCTGGTCATTTGCCAAGCGTCGAATGCAGAAGTTTAACGGCTTACGAACCGAGAAGTTTTTGCTGCATTTGAAAGAGTCTGAATTTCGATTTAATCATCGTCGCGATGATTTGTATCAAGTCTTGTTAAGAACATTGCGGAATCATCCGCTATAATCTGCTTAACTACCCTAGACCCTTACTATTTATAAACAAACGCGTCCGATAACGACACAAATTTCAACATTACAATTCTATTATTTATAAATTTACAAAAAGTCGCCCATTTTCCTGAATTTTTCGTAGCGCCGGCGCAGGCGTTGCGAAGCAGGAAATTTTAAAAGCTCTTGCAGATGTCTTAAAAGGGAATTCTTGAGGTTTCCGGTTACTTCATCGACTGATTCACCGCTTTCGGCATCGTCCGTTATGCGCCATTCGAACGGCTCGGAAATAATTTCATCGATCACCGCGAGCCGCTTCAAATCTTCGGCAGTCAATCTGAGACAATCAGCCGCGCGCGGAGACTGCGCGGCATCCTTCCAAAGAATCGCCGCGCAGCCTTCGGGCGAAATTACGGAGTAGATGGCATTTTCCATCATTAAGACACGGTCGCCCACGCCGATCGCCAGCGCGCCGCCGGAGCCGCCTTCGCCGATGATAACCACGATAATCGGAACCTTCAGCCCAGCCATTTCACGCAGATTGAGGGCGATGGCTTCGGCTTGCCCCCGTTCTTCGGCGTCGATGCCGGGATAAGCGCCGGGCGTGTCGATAAAAGTGATAACGGGTCTGCCGAATTTCTCCGCGAGATGCATCAGGCGCAGAGCCTTGCGATAGCCTTCGGGTTTCGGCATCCCGAAATTTCTGTGTCTCCGGGAGTTTGTATCGCGCCCTTTTTGCTGCCCGATGACGGCGACTTCAACGTCGTCCAGCTTTGCAAATCCGCAAATCATCGCCGGGTCGTTGGAAAAGCGCCGGTCACCGTGAATTTCGACAAAGTCCGTAAAAACTTTGGCAAGTAAATCCAGCGTATAAGGTCGCTCGGGATGTCGCGCCGTGGCGACACGCTCTATTGCTGTTTTAGCCATAAAAATTTTATGTAAACTGCCATTCGACTTTACAGCCTTTTTGCAGAAGCTCATTTTCCAGAAACTTCGTGCCGGAAATTCGTATCGGCTGCGAAAGCAGATTGACGGAAACCGTCTTGTCCAGTTCCAGATTGAAATATACATCACACGAGCCGCGATTTCGACTGAACATGGCAAACAGTTCGTCCAGGAATTCTTCGGAAAAGCGCTCCTCGCTCGAAGGCAGCGTCACCAGAATCTTCTGCGCGCGGGTCGGCAGCGCGTCCGCCAGCTTTTGCGCGTCTTCGATGATGACGGTCATTTCCTGTCCTTCGTTCGACTCGATTTTACCATTAATAATCAAAAGTTCATTTTCCTGGAGGCATTCCGAATATTTCGAGAAAGTTTCCGACCAGGCGAGACATTTGGCGCCGGTCGATTGGTCTTCGAGCTTGAAGATACAGAAACGATTTCCTTTTTTGCTGTGGCGAACCTGCGCGCCGGAGACGATGCCCGCCATCGTAATTTTTTCGCCGGGTTTCAGCCCTTGAAAATCGACGATGTTTTTGATTTTCAGATGCGCGAGAGTTTCCTTGTAATCGTCCAGCGGGTGATTCGAGAGATAAAAGCCGACGGCGTTTTTTTCTTCCTGCGAAAGCTTGTGCTGCGACCAAGCCGGCACGACGGGCAAGGCGACCTCCATCGTGCCGACGGTCGTCTCTTCCGCCCCGAAAAGAATATTCTGACCTTTAATTTTATCATTCCATTGTTTCTGAGCTATCGAGAGGGAACTGTCGATGGCGGCAAACAGGCAGGCGCGCCAGAGATTGATTGATTGCTCGGGCGGTATAAGCGAATCGAACGCGCCGGCGGTAATCAGGCTTTCCAGACCGCGCCGGTTGATGGCTCCCGCTTCGATTCTTGCCGTAAAGTCGTAGAGGGAAGTGAAGCGACCCGTTTTGCGCGCTTCCATAATAGCCTGGACGCTGGTCGCGCCGATTCCCTTAATCGCATTCAAGCCGAACCGAACGGCGTCTTCGGTCGGCGTAAATCCCGAGTCGCTTTCATTGACGTCCGGCGGCAGAAGCTGTAAGCCGGCATGACGCAGCTCGGTCGAGTATTTATAAATTTTTGCCGTGTCCTGCGATTCGTTCGATAAAACGGCTGCATAAAAGTATGTTGAATAATGCGCTTTAAGATAAGCAGTTTGAAACGCCAATAAAGCATAGGCGACGCTGTGACTGCGGTTAAATCCGTAGTCGGCAAACTGCGCCATCAGTTTAAAGATTTCCTCGGCTTTTTCGCGTTTGATATGACGGTCGACGGCGCCCTGTATAAATTTTTCTTCGTGGACAGCCATTTCCTCGCGCTTCTTTTTGCCCATCGCCCGGCGCATCATATCGGCTTCGCCGAGCGTGTAACCAGCCAGTTTCTGCGCCAGCTGCATAATCTGTTCCTGATAGACGAGAATGCCGTAAGTGTTCGAAAGAATGTCTTTCATTTCCGGAACGATATAGCTGACGCGCTTTTCGCCGCGATGCCGGAGAATAAAATCGTCGACCATCCCGCCGTCCAGCGGTCCCGGGCGATAGAGGGCATTCAGGGCGGCTAAATCTTCCAGTTCTCGGGGCTTTAAACGACGGCAAATTTCCTGCATGCCGGATGATTCGAATTGGAAGATGGCTTCGGTTCTGCCTTCGCCAAAAAGAGCCATCGTTTTTTCGTCGCTCAAAGGCACGGTCGTCCAGTCGATTTCGGCGCCGACTCTCTGCTTAATGCTTTTTAAGCAATCGTTAATGATTGTTAAAGTAGTTAAAGCAAGAAAATCCATCTTAAGCATTCCGACTTTTTCGAGGTCGGTCATGGTGTATTGGCTGGTCAACTCGTTTTTGGCGGAGATGGCGGTCGGCACTAACTCGTGCAGAGGCTTGGGCGAGATAACTACGCCGGCGGCGTGAACCGAGGTGTGGCGCGCGCAGCCTTCCAACCGGCGCGCCAGGTCGACCAGTTCTTTGACCTTTTCGTTGGTTTCAATCGCGTTTCTTAATTCGCCGACCTGTTCCAGCGCCTGCGTGATACTGATATTGCGACCGCGCACGGGCGGCGGTATCAGTTTGGCGATTTTTTCCACGTCCGAGTAAGGCATATTCAGGGCGCGCCCGACGTCTTTAATCGCCGCCTTCGAAGCCATCGTTCCGAAAGTGGCGATTTGACAAACCGAATCTCGCCCGTAAACCTCGGTCACGTGATTTATTACTTCGGCGCGACCGCGCACGCAGAAGTCGATATCGATATCCGGCATCGAGACTCTTTCGGGATTCAGAAAGCGCTCAAACAACAAATCATATTGCAGCGGGTCGACGTCCGTAATTTCCAGACAGTAGGCGACCAGCGAACCGGCGGCGGAACCGCGACCGGGACCGACCGGGATGCCTTTGCGTTTGGCATACTGTATAAAATCCCAGACGATGAGAAAATAACCGGGAAAACCCATGCGTCCGATAATGTTAATTTCCTTTCTCAGTCTCTCTTGATAGTCCGCGAACGGATACTTCAGCATTCGCTCGCTTTCCATCTTGTTCAGAACCAACCGCTTTCTCGTCTCGAAACCTTGGAAAGTTACTTTCTCAAAATATTCATCTACAGACCGGCAACCGGAATCCGGGGGAATCGGATAGAGCGGGAGAGCCAGATTGTCGCCGCTCGGCAATTTCATCCGGCACATTTCCGCAATCTTAAGAGTATTGGTCAAGGAATGCGGAAACTCATCGCCGAACGCCTCCCACATCTCTTCAGACGACTTAACATAAAAGCTGTCGCTCCCGAAAGTCGTCCGGCTCGAATCATTAACCGTCTTACCCTCGCCGATACACAGCAAAAGCTCGTGAGCCCTCGCGTCATCGGCATTCAGGTAATGCGCATCATTTGTCGCGACAAGCGAAATATCGTTATTTTTCGAGAATTTAACGAGCTCGCCGAATACTTTCCTTTCTTCTTCCAGATCGTGCTGCTGAATTTCCAGAAAGAAATCGTCCTTTCCAAAAATCTCACGCATCCGGAGAAATTTTTGCTCAGCCTTTCCGGTATCGCCGTGTCTCAGATGGTGCCAGGCAAACCCCTTAAACCCGGAAGAGAGAGCGACCAGTCCCTTGCTTTTCCCGGCTAGAATCTCCAAATCAATCCTCGGCTTGTAATGCATCCCTTCTGTAAAAGCCTTCGACGCCAGATACGCGAGGTTATAATATCCCTCCAGGTCTTTCGCCAGCAGAACCAGATTGTAATAAGGGCGCTCGCCGGACTCCAGGGAAGTGCCGCGGTCGAAACGACTGCCGAAAGTAAGATGCGCCTCATAGCCGATGATCGGATGAATTTCATTGGCTTTCATGGTATTGTAAAAATTAACCGCGCCGTACATATTGCCGTAATCGGTTATCGCGCAGGCTTTCATATTCAGCTCTTTCAGGCGCTTGGCGAGAGGTTTCAGCTGGATGGCGCTTTCGAGCAGACTGTAGTCGGTATGCAGGTGCAGGTGAACGAATTCCTTAGTCATAGTCTTATATGAAAATATGAAAAAAATTTATCTGGAAACTTTCGGCTGTCAAATGAACGTCTCCGACTCGGAAAGAGCGGCGACGAGGCTGGAAGCCGACGGGTTTGAAATCACTCAGAATGAAAATTCAGCCGACATTGTTCTCATCAACACTTGCTCGGTCAGAGAAAAAGCCGAACATAAACTTTATACGAGAGTTGGAGAGATTCGTCAAAGAGCCGACCGAAAGCCTTTGGTCGGAGTAATGGGCTGCGTCGCTCAGCTGGAAGGAGAAACCCTTTTCGAGCGCGCGGCGGGAATCGACTTTGTCATCGGCACGAAAGCCGTCGGGCGCATCCCGCAGGCAATTGCCAAAGTTCAGGCAAATGAACGGAAGGTTTTGGATTTAGGCGAAAGAGAAGACGACTATGACTGGTCTTTTTCGACTTCGCGGAGTCATTCGAAATTCGTCGCCTTCGTCCCGATTATCGAGGGCTGCAATAAATTTTGTACCTACTGTATAGTTCCGTTTTCAAGAGGCAGAGAAAAGAGTCTGGAAGCCAGTTACATTATCGGACGCATGGTTGAGTTAAAGCGCGCTGGCGTCAGGGAAGTTCACCTGATCGGTCAGAACGTGAACAGTTATCGCCCGAAAAACGAAAACGGGCTGGAAAAATTCGTCGGCGCGACGCCCTTTTCAAAGCTGCTCCGCGCCGTCGCCGCGACCGGTATGGAAAGAATAAAATTCACCACTTCTTTTCCCAGAGATTTTCATCCCGACATCGTCGAGGCGATTAACGAAAACGAAAATTTGTGCAATTGGGTACATCTGCCCGTCCAATCCGGCAGCGACAAAATTCTGCGGGCGATGCGCCGCGGACATACGGTCGAAAATTATCGCCGGAGAATCGACGCCGTCAAAGCCTCGCCGCGGAGGATTTCTTTAACCACGGACATAATCGTCGGCTTTCCGGGCGAAACCGAGGAAGATTTTCTGGACACTGCAAAGCTTTTCGAATACTGCCGGTTCGACGGCGCATACATTTTTAAATACTCGCCGCGCCCCGGAACTCCCGCCGCGATGATGCCGGATGATGTTCCGCCCGAAGAGAAAACGCGCCGCTTTCTTTATCTGGAACGCAACCAGAAAGAGTTACAGCGAAAATCCTCGGAAAATTACATTGGAAAAATCGTCAGTGCGCTGGTTGAAAACAAGAGCGCCAGGCACGATAATCAAATGTCCGGACACACGACCTGTCACCGGGTCGTCAATTTCAGAGGCGCGGAAGATTTGCTCGGGCAAATTCTACCGATAAAAATTACCGAGGTGAAAAGCAATTCGCTGTACGGAGAAATTATTTGACGTTTCGCTTCTGGAAGTTTTCAAGTTTCGAAAAAAAAGTTAAAATCTTACGAGCATGTTAATCGAAGTAAAAGTCGGCGCCTTAATCATGGATCCAAACAGCAACACCCCGATTGTGGTTCTCAAAGGGGTCGAAGGGGAAACTATTCTGCCGATTTGGGTCGGAGCTTATGAAGCTAACGCCATCGCGCTGGAAATCGAGAAAATGGTTCCTCAGCGTCCGATGACGCATGATTTGCTGCGAAATATTATTGCCGAAACCGGTTATACGGTCGAAAGGGTAATCGTCACCGACCTGCACGACAACACTTTCTACGCTTCCATCGAACTGGTCAGCCAAGCGGGCGAAAAAATCGCGATGGACGCCCGCCCGTCAGATGCCATCGCGCTGGCTCTGCGTGCCGATTGTCCGATTTTTATCGCCCAGAAGGTCTTAGATGCTTCGGCGGCTTCGAATATCTCATCCGAACCCGGAACTGATGTAGAAGAATCCACGACCCCGGCTGAAGAATGGCCGGATGTCATCGGTTAATTTAGACACAAATTAAAATGATTATCGCTATCGCCAACCAGAAAGGCGGAGTCGGAAAAACTACCACGGCAATCAATCTCGCCGCCGCCTGCGCCCTGCAAAAAAAGCGAGTCTTGCTCATCGACCTCGACCCGCAGGCTAATAGCTCTCTGTCTTTTGTCGATTTAGGCAGCGTCGACGGCGGCGCGTATGAATTGTTCACTGAGTTGAAAGAGCCCTGGGAACGCTTCATCTACCACACGGCGGTAAACAAACTGGATATTGTCCCGGCGCGGATAAACCTCGCTAAACTGGAGGCTAAGCTCGTCGGCGATTTCGACGCCATTTTTCGCCTCCGCGACCGCATCGAAGAGATTCGTTCACAGTACGACGTTATCTTTTTTGATACGCCGCCGACGCTCGGACTAATTACAGTCAACGCGCTGGTCGCCGCGACTCACGTCTTAATTCCGATCCAATCGTCCTATTTCGCTTTGGAAGGCACCGACGACCTTCTGGAAACCATCGAAAAGGTCCGCTCGCGTCCGAATCCGGATTTGCAGCTTTTAGGCGTACTGGTAACGCTTTTTGACCGAAGAACTTCGCTTTCCAAGGACGTCGAAGCGCACATCCGAAAAGTTTTTGGGGAGAAAGCCTTTAAAACCATTATTACGAGGAGTGTCCGGCTCGAAGAATCGCCCGCTCACAAAGAAACCATTTTTACATACGCGCCAAACTCCAGCGGCGCCGGCGAATACGCCAAGCTTTGTAAGGAGGTCCTGAAACGTGGCTAAGAGAGGTCTGCCCAACGGTGTCGGCTTGCGACACGATTCACACTACGTCGAAGAACTAGCCCGCACGAATCGCACGGTCGGGCGGCTTCTGCCGATTGATAAAATCGAGCCGAACCCCGAACAGCCGCGCGTCGAAATCGGCGATTTAACCGAGTTAACCAGTTCCATCAAGGAAAAAGGCGTTCTGGAGCCTCTTCTGGTAAAACCCAATCGTCAGACCGGAACCTGGATGATTATTGCCGGCGAGCGCCGCTGGCGAGCGTCGAATCTGGCGGGTTTAAGGGAAGTTCCGTGTATCGAACTGGACATCGACGAAAAAGAAATCGCCGAGATTGCCCTCATCGAAAACCTGCAAAGAAAGGATTTAAACGTCTGGGAAGAAGCCGACGGACTTGCCGCGCTCGGCTCTCGTTTCGGGTATACGCACGACGAAATCGCCAAAAAAATCGGCAAAAGCCGCACGACCGTAACCGAGGCGATGGCGATTGCCGGATTGCCGGAAGATATTCGCCGTAAATGCCTCGCCGCCAAAATAAACGCCAAATCGACGCTGCTCGAAATCGCCAGACAATTCGACGAGAATGCGATGCATCAGTTTCTCGAACGCATCCAGAATAAAACCCGTGAGGAAATAAGACAGACGGCGCGCCCGCATCTCTCGCCAAAATCCGACGCTTTCCCGAACGCCGATCCGGCGGCGGCGAATAAATCCTCGAATACGGAGAAACGGAAGGTGTTTCGATATATTTCAGACGGCGGAAGCTTTTCGCTTGAAATATTTTCTAAAAATAAATCTTTCGGAGATACCGATATCAAAAATGCCTTGCAGGAAGCTCTCGACAAACTTCAGAACAAATAATATATTAATACATAATCTTTATTATCGGACGCAATGGGTAACTGGTAACTATTCAGGTATGGCATTAAGTCCAGTCCTATCAATAGTTTAAGACTACCGCTCCCCGCTTACGTTTTCAACTGTTCTTGCGTTTTTCTGCGAAGTTCTGTATGTTATTCGGCACTCGTCAAGTTTATAGTTTGTGGTTTTTTTAAGAGATGCGTTCCGATTTGCATATAACTCCTGCGTTGATTACCCGTCGTTACGATCAAGGGCTTGATTCGATCATTCGACTCGTTACCGCTCTCACCGACCGCATCGAAGATTTAAGCGCATTGCACGTCGGCAAACCGCAACGGACGATTCGCGCGCAACAAGCCGAGATCAAACGTCTCAAACAAACCATCGAGAATAAAGATGCCGCGCTAACGCAAGCGCATCAACTCAACCGGCAGCTGCAAACGCGGATTCGTGAACTCGAAAAGACCCTTGAGGTCAATCCGCAGATCCAAGTCGTTATCGGACGCGATTCTCATAACTCTAACCAGCCGCCGTCGCTCGATCTCCCATGGAAAAAGCCCAAACGCACCAGAAGCTTGAGAAAGCAATCGGGTCTCAAAGTCGGCGGACAGCTCGGTCATCAGGGCGTAACTTTACATCAGGTTGCCGAGCCAAACCGGACTATTATTCATCAGGCGGATGAGTGCCGACATTGCGGGGCAGCGCTCGTCGCTGTTTCAGCAAACAATTTTCACAAAAGGCAGGTCTTTGAGATCGAGGACGGCGCACCGTCCGTCGTCGAACATCGCGCGTCGCTAAAGAGTTGTCCGGCTT
>DASVRT010000084.1:0-4427 GCA_036388475.1 Pyrinomonadaceae bacterium
TACTTCGCTCCGGCTTTGGCTGATTAATTGGCGCTGATTAGCGATTGTTGTTATTTGAAATCGCTTTCTGCGCGTTGACGCGCGCGCTTTCGGTCGCCAGTTGTTTGGCTTTCGGGAGAACTTCGATGGCGCGTTTCAGCTGCGTGTCGTATTCGTTGAAAACCTGGAAAGAAGTCGTCGAGCCGTAAGCCGCCGTGACGAATTCCGTGCGCAGGGTTCTTTCGACAAATTCGCGCTCGCGGTCAACCTGCGCTGTCGTCAGTTTGTATTTGTCCATCGCATATTTTTTGAAAGCCTGGTAAACCGTCTCGTTAATCGGAAAATCGGTTGCTTTCAAATCGTAGTCGAAGGTAATCGCTCTGTCGGCTTTATAGGTTTCAAATCCCGGCAGTTTGCCGTAAACCACGTCGAGCGAGAAGGCGAAAATCGGGTCAATCAGCTTGCTTTGCAGCTGCGCGCGCTCCGCCGGAATCGTCTGCGGTTTGACGGCTTCGTCCGGCTGAATTCCGCCGCCGCCGTAAACCGTGCGTCCCGTGTCGGTTTTGGTTTCCGCGCCTTTCGGCTTGTCCGCCGGTTTTTCGTCGCGCAGAGTTCCGCCGCCGGTGTAATAATCGTAAAGATTGCCGTTGGAATAATCGCGCTGAATCAGACGCCCGGAAGGCGTTTCATATTTGGCAATCGTCAGCAGCAGCATCGAGCCGTATTCGAGGATAAACGGATTCTGCACCAAGCCTTTGCCGAACGTGTTTTCGCCGACAATCAAAGCGCGGTCGTGGTCTTGCAGCGCGCCGGCGAGAATTTCCGAAGCCGAAGCCGTGTTGCGGTTGACCATAATCACTATCGGCGTCTGGTCGGGCGTTCCGTTATCCGAAGGATACGAGCCGAAGCTGTCTTCGACGCGTCCTTTCTGTGTGAAAACCGTCTGCCCGCGTCCCAGGAATGTGCTGGCGACGCGATAAGCCTGATTGACCAGACCGCCGCCGTTGTTGCGCAAATCGAGGACGAGATTTTCCATTCCCTGGCGTTTTAATTCAACCATCGCCTGGCGAAATTCGTTAAAAGTCGTCTGGTTAAAACCGCCGGTCATCGCGATATACCCGACGCCCGGACGAATCATATAAGCTTCGGGAATCGAAGGCTGCGGAACGGCGTCGCGCGTGATTTCCACCGTCTCGCGCTTGCCCGTGCCGTAACGCTCGACCGTGATTTTCGCGGGCGTGCCGCGCGGTCCGCGCAGGAAAGAGCGAACATCGGAAAACGGCTTGCCGAGCATCGAAGTACCGTTGACATCGACGATTTTGTCGCCGTAACGCAAGCCCGCGCGATGTGCCGGCGCGCCGTCAAACGTCGCTTTGATATACGTCGCAATCAAGTTGCCTTTACCGTCGCGCAAATCGCCGATGGTCGCGCCGATGCCGAAATACTGCGATTGCTGGTCGGTGCGAAACTGCTCGAACTCTTTGGCGTCGAAATAATTCGAGTGCGGGTCGAGCGTGTGCAGCATCGAATCAATCGAAGATTTGATAAGGTCGTTGTAATTGAGCTTTTTGCCGCCGACATAAGAGTCCTGGATAACGGTTAAAGCCTCAGCCATATCCTGTTCGATTTTTTCGACCGTCACCGGGTTTGACTTGCCGGGAACGACGATTTTTTCTTTCGGCGCGCCCGTAATGACTCTGGAAGTGGTCGCGGTTTGCGCAAAAGACGTGGTCGCTATCGAAATAATTAATAAAAGATTGCAGAAAAGGGTAAAACTTTTTCTCACGGACAAAATCTCCTTAATAAGGGCTCGCGGTTAAGCACAAGAAATGCGAAAAAATGATAACATTTCTTTGAAGTAAAAGCGATGAAAAGAGTTGCACGCGATACTCACCGGACGGAAACTTTTCTGCGAAAGGAAAATTTAAAATGATTAAGCATATTTCGATTCCGTTTTTGCTTTGTTTATTCGGTTTTTGCGCTACCGCTCAAGCACAGACCGAAATCCTGAAAGGCTTGAAAATTCTGTCGCAGCCGAGCCCCGAATACACGGACCCAGCCGGAATGAACAATATTCGGGGCACGGTGCAGGTCAGAGTCACGTTTCCGGCGAACGGAAGAATCGGAAAGGTCGGCGACGTCCGCGAAAATCACGAGGACTTGAGAAAATTTGGGCTCGTCAAAGTCGCGATGAAAGCGGCAAAAAAGATTAAATTCGAGCCCGCCGCGAAAAATGGAAAGCCCGTTGAAGCTTCGGGGATTGTCGAATACAAATTTACGCTTTTTTAAATTTATAAACAGGTTTTAGGAGAAAAACCGTGCCGAAAATTATTTTTATCAACGCTTTTCTGTTTTTATCCGATTTCGGCGCGTTCGCTCAAAAATCTAACAAACGTAAACGGCGGATTTTTCGTCAAAGCATCTTGCGGTTTTGTCATCGCTGCTCGCGATTAAATGGATTTGGCGAGAAGGAAAGACGTTGACGGGTATTAATTTATAAAAAATGTCTCATTTATTGGAAGTCCAGAATTTACAAACTCATTTCCCGACGCGCGCCGGTCTGGTCAAAGCCGTCAACGACGTCAGTTTTTACATCGACGAAGGCGAGCTGCTCGGCTTGGTCGGCGAATCCGGCTGCGGAAAATCAATCACCGCGCTGTCGGTAATGCGCCTGATTGCGCCGCCGGGAAAAATTGTCGGCGGCTCGATAAAGTTTAAAGGCGAAGAACTTACCGCCGCCTCGGTGGAAAGATTGCGCCAGATTCGCGGCAACGACATCGCGATGATTTTCCAGGACCCGATGACCTCGCTCAATCCGGTCTACACGGTCGGCGAGCAAATTGCCGAAGCCTTGCGCCTGCACCGCAAACTGGATAAAAAACAGGCTTGGGAAGCGGCAATCGCGTCGATGAAGGAAGTGTCGATTCCAGACCCGGCGCGGCGCGTCAACGATTATCCGCACCAGCTTTCCGGCGGGATGCGCCAGCGCGTGATGATTGCGATGGCGCTCGCCTGCGACCCGGAACTGTTGATTGCCGACGAGCCGACGACCGCGCTCGACGTGACGATTCAGGCGCAGATTCTGGAACTTCTGGACAATCTGAGAAAGACCCGCAAGCTCGCCGTTTTGCTTATCACGCACGATTTGGGCGTCGTCGCGGAAGTGGCGGATAGAGTCGCCGTTATGTATACGGGGAAAATCGTCGAGGAATCCGGCGTCGAGGAAATTTTTCGCCAGCCGAAACATCCTTATACGCAGGGACTTTTGCGTTCGGTTCCGAAGCTGCGCGAATTCGGCGATGAAAAAATCACGCGGCTTTCGACGATTCAGGGCACCGTGCCGAGTCCGACCAATCTGCCCGAAGGCTGTCATTTCGCGCCGCGCTGCGAATATCGTATCGAAGGCGTCTGCACGACGGGCGAGATTCCGCTTTATCAAATTAACGAAGAGGTAAAAGCCCGCTGCGTCTTATACGATGAAAACGTCAAAAATGCCCAAAGGGAAAAAAGTGTCTTTGCGGTTTCCGAACAGCGATGATTTCGCGGAATTTACGGCTTTGAACAAATCGAGCCGCAAATTTCACCGCAACCTGGTCAATCCGCCGACGGACGCGAAAAGCTTTGCCGATTTTGTAAAGCGCAATGAGCTGGAAACCGATTGTTGTTTTCTCATCTGCCGCAACGAAGACGGCGCGATTGTCGGCGGTATGGCGCTTTCGCAGATTTTTCGCAAAGCTTTTCAAAACGCTTATCTCGGTTATTATTTAGCCGAAAAATATACGGGCAAAGGTTATATGACCGAAGCGGTCGCGCTGGTTTTGCGTTTCGCTTTCAAAGAATTAAAGCTGCACCGCATCGAAGCCAACGTGCAGCCGGAAAACAAGGCTTCAATCGCGGTTTTGCAAAGATGCGGCTTTACGCGCGAAGGTTTTTCGCCGAAATACCTGAAAATCGGCGGGCGCTGGCGCGACCACGAGCGCTTTGCGATAATTGCGGAGGATTTGAGAAAGGGAAAATGAATCAATTCGCCGGTGCAAAAAAAATGTTATCCGAAGATGAATATTTAGCTTTGGAAAAAAAATCGAAAATTAAGCACGAATATATGGACGGCGAAATATTTTCGATGGCGGGCGCAACAAGAAGACATAATCTTGCGACGAATAACATTTCGACCGAATTGAATCTTCAGCTTCGTGAAACCGATTGCGAAGTTTACGCCAGCGATTTTCGTGTGAAAATCCGCGCCGGACATAACGTTTATCCTGATGTTGCGGTCGCTTGTGACGATATACTGACGGAAGGAAACGACACGACTCTTCTGAATCCGATAGTTGTATTTGAAGTTTTGTCAAAATCGACAGAAAGGCGAGACCGCGGAGATAAAGCCGAAGATTATTACAGGCTGAAACCGTTGAAGGATTATGTTCTGGTCTCTCAAAATCGCGTTC
>DASVRT010000085.1:0-102623 GCA_036388475.1 Pyrinomonadaceae bacterium
CAAAAACTCGCCGACTTTGTCTTTGCCCCAGACGAGAGTTTTGACGCGCGCCGGCAAATCCTCGATTTGTTTGGCGGCGTCGAGCGACGCGAATTTCGTTTTCGCCTGCGGCTTGTAATCAAACGTCTGCAAATCGAGTTCGAGAATCTCGCGCTTGCCTGCGGCGTCAGTTGATTTTTTGAAAAAGCCGCCCTTTGTTTTGTCGCCCAGAAGTTTCTTTTCAAGCAGTGTTTTGATTAAATCGGGCAGAACGAAAACTTCGCGGTCTTCGTCGTCGGGAATCGCCGGATAAAGATTGTTGACGACGTGCGCCGTGACGTCCAAACCGACCAGATCCGAAGTGCGAAACGTCGCGCTCGAAGCGTGACCGATTGCCTTTCCCGTAATCTGGTCAACCTCGGTCGGCGTGAAATTCATCCGAATCATTTCGTGAATCGTCGCCATCATCGAGAAAACGCCGATACGATTGGCGATAAAATTCGGTCGGTCTTTCGCCGCCACGACGCCTTTGCCCAAGCGTTCGTCGAGAAATCCGAAAACCGCGCACGCGATTTCCGGTTTCGTCCATTCGGTCGGAATCGCTTCGACCAGCTTCATATAACGCGGCGGGTTGAAAAAATGTATGCCTAAGAAATGCGCTTTAAAAGCGTCCGAGAAAGGCTCGGCGATGGAAGAAATCGGAATTCCGCTGGTGTTCGAAGCGACGACTGCGCCGGGTTTGCGATATTTTTCGACTTCCGCGAAAATCTTGTGCTTGATTTCCAGATTTTCGACGACGGCTTCAATCACAAAATCGCAGTCTTTTATTTTCGGCAAATCGTCTTCGAAATTTCCAGTCGAAATCAGCGCCGCGTTGTCCGAAAGCATAAACGGCGCGGGCTTTAATTTTTTCGCCGCTTCAAACAACGAGTTAACGACGCGGTTGCGGACGGCTCGCGATTCGAGCGTCGCTCCTTTGGCTTCTTCTTCCGGCGTCAGCTCGCGCGGCGCGATGTCCAAAAGCAAAGTCGGGATTCCGGCGTTCGCCAGATGCGCGGCAATGCCCGCGCCCATTGTTCCCGCCCCTAAAACGGCGGCTTTTCCGATTCTCAGCATAGATAGATTGTTTCCTTATAACGGTAGAAATTAAATTGCGTATATCATACTGAATGAGCGTTCATTCAGCAAGCCGAAGCAAGGAATTTTCTTTAATTTATCGCGATTTTAATGTAAGATTCACGGAATATAAAAGCGCGCGGAGCTTCTGCTATGAAATCTATTTTTAGAGATTTAACTACTCGCCTGTATTCTTTTCCAATTTTTTTCCAAATTTTTGCGAAAAAAAATCTTGACTTATTTTTCAAACGGGCGGATACTTTTCGACAAAGCGTCTATTAACATTTAATGTCAAGGCAGTAATTTTTCGTCCGATTAAACCGGACGTGAATAAAGCCGTTTCAGACGGTATTTTAAATAAAACAAAGGGAGCCCAAAAATGAAAAAATCATTCGTTCTTTTTGTCGTAATGCTTTTTTTGAGCTTTGCAGTATCGGCTCAAACCAATCCTACGACCAACACGACCAGCACAACTGACACAACCGGCGAAACGAAAAAGAAACCGCCGATTTTCCGCGCCGCCAAAGACCAGATAATGCAGGCGCAAAAGATGTTGAAGGTGACCGAAAGCGGAAAAATGGACGACGGTTTTCGCGCCGCGCTGAAAAAATATCAATCCGAAAACGGCTTGAAAGCGACGGGCACGCTGAATCGGGCGACGCTCGAAAAAATGAACATCGCGCTGACCGATAAACAAAAGGAAAATCCGGTTTCGCCCAATTCTTTCGCGACCGGCGACGGAAACAAAACGACGGAAACGAAAAAGCGCGCGCCCGTTTTCCGCGCCGGCAAAGACCAGATAATGCAGGCGCAGAAAATGTTGAAAGATAAAGGAATGTATGCGGGCGAGCAAACCGGAAAACTCGACGACGCAACGCGCGACGGCTTGAAAAAATATCAAGCGGCAAACGGCGTCAAAGTGACCGGCACGCTGAACCGCGAAACACTTGAAAAAATGGGAATTGCGCTGACTGATAAGCAGAAGGAAATGTAATTTGACTTCCGCCGTCAGCTCGCTGAATTAAACAAAATTCACCGTCGAGGCGCAGAGTTTTCGCCGATTACCGCAGAGATTTTCCGTGCGAATCTCTGCGTGTTTTCTCTGCGCTTCCCGAAACTCGAAGTCGCCTGCGCGCCCCGCAATTTCAGAAAATCCCGATGCCGCCGGAGACTTCTTGTTTGAGCGCGCATAAGCGAATCATCTTCGGCTGCGCTTGTTTCTTTCCATCAAAAGCGAAAAAGCGAGTTGTCTTTCCTGCAAAATTTTGTTGAGTTTTTTTCTTTCTTCTTCGTCGGCGCAGGTTTTTACTTTTTCCTTCAATTCGCCGATTTCTTTCAGGCGTTCTATTTCTTCGGGCACGAACTTACTGCTTTTTAAAACCGAATAACCCATTCGCAAATCTTCCGGCGTGTTAAAGTAAGAATCCAAATCTATCGGGCGACCCGCGCCTTCGAGGTTGTCGAAATCGCCCGCTTCGATAGAGTTCCTGATTTGTTCGTCGATAAATTTTCCTAAGGACATAAAACTTCTTTCTCTTTAATATGGTAACGAAATTTTAAATTGAAAAGTTTTTGAAAATTGTAAGCGGTAAAGGGTAAATTGTAAGTTGCAATTGAAAAGAACGAACTTACCGGTTACAGCTTTTTTGATTGAGCTATCAATTCCGAAACGGTCGCAAACTGAAAACCTTTTTCGCGTAAGCCTTCGATAACCGGCTTGACGGCGTTCAGCGACTTTCGCTTCGGGTCATACATTACGTGAAGTAAGATGATTGAGCCGCCGCGCGTGTTGGCAAGAATATATTTCACAATCTCGTCGGTTTTCGACGCAATTTCCGGAAAAGTTTCCGGCTCGACGTCCCACGTGATGCTTTTTCTGCCGGTCTGCGAAAGGTAAAAGGGCAGCGTAAAAAGCTTTTTGCCGTACGGCGGACGAAAATGCGTCGGCGTCTCGTAACCGGCGGCGCGAATCAGCGCGTCGGTGCGCTCGATTTCGTCTTTGACGAACGAAGGCGAGACGAGCACCATCCGCACGTGCGAATACGAATGATTGCCGATTTCGTGTCCGTCGGCGACAATCTTTTTTCCTTCGGCGAGATTTTTTTCCAGTTCGCCGCCGATTAAAAAGAAAGTCGCTTTGACGTTTTCTTCCTTTAAAACGCGCAGAATTTCGTCGGTGTGCGCGGGCGTCGGTCCGTCGTCAAAGGTCAGCGCGATTAATTTTTGAGCGGTTTCGACGCGCGGCACGATTTCGCCGAAAACCTGAAAGGTGCGCGACTTGCTTAATTCCCACAAGCCGAACAAAACGCCGAAAATCAGCGCCGGAGCGACTAACAAATAATAGATTTTTCGCATCGCTTAAATTTTAATTTAAAAACGGCGTTTCGCAATAATTTTATTCGAGATAAAACTTCATAATCCGCTGAGCCAAATCGCTTCTGCCCCAAAGCTCGGAGATAAACATTTTAAAATCGGCAATGTTCATCCAGTATTTTTCGTCGATAAGCTCGTCCTTGTTAACGCTCTGAACAATCACGACGCCGAGCAGACCGCCGAGCAGGCTGAGCGGAAGCAGAAGCTTGTTTTTTTTAATTTCAAAAACGTCGGTCGAAGCAAAAGCAAATTGCGCGGGCATTTTGCCGGTCGCCAGCGTCTGCTGAATGAGGTAAAAAATAATCTCTTTCGCGCCGTGATGCGAGTTAAAAGCCGGCACGATTCTTTTCAAAGCAAACGGAATATTAAGCGGCAGCGGCAAAGCGCGCGGCAAGCCCATAAACGAAACCAGCTGCCAGTTTTCCCTGATAAATCGCTGGTAATTTTCCGCCTCGAAAGTCTTTTTCGCCGTTTCGTTAATCGCCGCGCAGGTCGGGACAAAAGCCGCGTCATACGAACCGGCGTTCATAAAATCAACCGCTTCCTGCACAAGTTTGCCGACGCTTTTCATAATTTCGTTCACCTCGACGATTTTTTAGATTATAAACCAAAGGAAGTCGGCGAGTCAGTGAGAAAGGGCGTCGGGAAAAAGATTGAGTAGATTCAGTCAGTTCCCTCGCTCCTTCACTTTCCGACTTCTCTATTCTCCGACTTTCTTTTTCTGTATAATCAAGCGCAAGTTATGCGCTTCGTCTTTTCCCGTAGATTTTACATTCTGCTGGCGATCGGTTTAATTCCGCTCTCGCTTTCGTGGAATCTGCCCGCGCTGCGAACAGCCGTTTTTGTCGCCGATGCTTTGCTTGTCCTGGCGGCGATAATCGATTATTTCGCCAGCCGCAAATTGCCTGAAGATTTCACTATCAGGCGCGAATTTTCCAGGCGTTTCGCCATCGGCGACGAAACCCGGGTGCGCTTGATTATCGAAAATCTCTCGCCGCACACGTTTACCCTTCAAATCAAAGACGAGTTTCCGCCCGCAATGCGGCTCGTCGGCGAGCGCGACGCGAAACTCAAAATCGAAGGTCAAACTTTCGTTCCGGTTGATTACGCCCTCGTTCCGCCGCGCCGCGGGCGTTACGAATTCGGTCGCACGGCAGTCCGGTTTTTATCAAAGCTCGGTCTGGTCTGGTGTCAAAAAAATCTGAACGCGGCGGAAGCCGTCAAGGTTTATCCGAATATGCGGCGCGCCCGCGAAATGGAACTTAAAGCGCTCGGCGCTCGTTCGTTTCTGGCGATTCAGCGCAAAGCCGTCAGGCGCGGCGAAGGACGCGAGTTCGAATCGCTGCGCGATTACGTGCGCGGCGATGAGCTGCGGCATATTTCGTGGACGGCGACGGCGCGGCGCGGGAAAATAACGACGCGCCAATATCAAATCGAGCGCGACCAGACGATTATCATCGCGCTCGACGCCGGACGTTTAATGACGGGGCGCATCGGCGACGAAACGAAATTCGACACGGCGATTCACGCCAGCCTCGCCTTAATGAGCGCGGCGGCGCGCGGCGGCGACAACTGCGGCTTGATGGTTTTCGGACGCCGCATCAAAAAATATCTGCCGCCGAAAAAAGGCGTCGAACACCTCGACGGCGTTCTCGAAGCCCTGCACGACCTCGAACCCGAATTGATTGAGCCTTCATACGCCCGCGCGTTTCAATTCATCGCCGCGAACCTGAAAAAACGGACTTTCGTCGTCATTCTGACCGATTTGGTCGATAAGGACAGTTCCAAAGAACTCCTGAATTCGCTGAAGCTTCTGCGCCCGCGCCATCTGCCTTTAGTCGTCACCATCGGCGACCGCGACTTAAACGCCACGGTCAGCCAAATTCCGAAAGAATTAAAAGAAGTCTTCGTCCAGTCGGCGGCGGAAGAAATCATCCACCAGCGCGAAGCCGCTTTGAGAATGGTCGAAAGCCTGGGCGGTCTTGCGCTCGACGTGACGACCAATTCCCTCGCGCCGCGCCTTCTGGAAACTTATCTAAGAGTCAAAGAACGCGGTTTGCTTTAGTTCGGATGTCAGCAGTGTTGTTATTGGTCTTGGGATCGAACGCGGCTGACTGCACGCCGTCGAGATTGGTTATCGTAAAACCGCTCCGTCAGCGGGCGAATTGATTACGATGTCGGGGCTTTCAAATCGATCCTGTTCCCGCCGACAGGTCCATTTCTGGAAAAGTTAAATATTCAATAATCCCAAATAGGGTAATTTAACGCGAAGTTAGTTTATTCGCAGAATCTTGGCGAGGGTTTAAACAAAGAAGGAGGGCTGAGTAACACTTAGCCCTCCTTCTTCCGGTTTAGAATGAATGAAATCATTCATTGGAAAGCAGAAATTGTAAATGTCCGACACCGGCGCCTTGTGTAACGATTTGCTTAACGTTCTGAGCCGGGTCAAGCGTGTAATTATAGTATGTGCCGGGTTCGGTCACGGTGCCGCGGGTTTCGACCGGACCGGAATTGACGAAAAAGTTGTTGCGTTCAATCAATCTGCCAGGTTCGTCGCTGTCTCCGTAAAAAGTGTAAGTCGGATTATCCACGTTTTCAAAGTAGTTGCCTTCCACGACCACGCCCGCGTTCATCGTCGAGGCGACGCCGTATTCATTGCCGTAATAGTAATTGTTGTAAACGTGAACCGACTCGCCGAAGCGGACTCTGGGATGACGTGTCGCGGTTCCGTCAAACCAATTGTGGTGATAAGTGACGCGCAGATGCCCGATGTCCTCAGCGCCGTTCGAGTCGCTGTGACCGAGCAGCATCGTTTTTCCGTGGTTGAGAAATCTATTCCACGAAACCGTCACAAAATCAGAGCCGCGCTTTATGTCAAGCAGACCGTCGTAACCATTCGTAAATGTGCAGTGGTCAATCCAGATGTGATGCGACGAGTTCTGGACGTTGAAAGAATCGTCCGGCGCGTTAGTGAATATCATATTGCGAACGATAATATTCTTTGACGCGTTGGTCACTTGCAGACCCGCGCCGGAAATGCCCGAATAATTTCCCACACCGACGATGGTTTTATTAGAGGCGATATTATGCATCGCGGCAGGCAGAGTTAAAAGACCGTCAACTCTAATCACATACGGTTCGGCTCGCCGGATATAATCGAGAAATTGAGTAGCAGTCGTCACCGTTACGGTCGCACCGCCCGCGCCGCCGCTCGTTCCGTTTTGACCGAGCGCGTTGACTGAGGCGAAACCGACCGGACCGGCGGACGGCGTCGGAACGGGAGTCGGCGTTACTGTCGGCGTCGGCGACGCGGTCGGTGTGGGCGTCGCGGTCGGGCTGGCTGTTGGTGTCGCTGTTGGTGTCGGCGTAGTTGTCGATACGCTTGTGACGGCAAAATCATCAAATTCGGCGCTCGCGTAATAGGTTGCGCCGCCGATATTGCCTGCACGGAATTGGCTGTCTGTCGCCGACAATTGCAGCGTTCCATTGACATAAGCTTTAAGCGATGTTCCGGCTACTTCGAGCTTAACCGAATACCAGGATTGAGTTGTTACCGGAAAAGATTTTGTCGCCAGCGTGGTCGAAGAGCCGGAAACCAGCTTTTTCAATTCCAGAGTGTTGTTGCTTCGCAGAGCCAGATAATAGTAACTGGTATTGCTTTGGGCACGCGCGATAAGCGCCACAAAACGATTGCTGCCGTTGAATTGCAGCGGCTTGATTCGCGCTTCGACTGCGTAGTCAGTCCACGAAGGCGAGCCTGCCAGCGAGCGCGCATCACTGCTTAATCCGGATTGTTTGAACACCTGCGAGCCGTCGGCGACTACGGACCACGTGCCGCCGGATTTGGTCCAACCATTGGAATCTCCGTCTTCGAAGTTGTCGGTAAAAAGTTTTTGAGTTTGCGCGGCAGACGTGAAATTCAGAAGGAGAGCGAAAAGCGTTCCCCCGAAGATTAGCGCCAGAATAATTAGGTTCCTGTGTGTTTTAGCATTTGTAACTTGTATACTGTTGTGTTGCATAGTCTTAGATCCTGTTTACGCGCACAGATTTACTTACACGATTACTTAAAACAATAAATAATCAGCGGGAAATTTATGCTTTTCTATTGTGTTTTTTACTTCAAAGGATGTGTCAAAATTTTTGGCGAGAGTGTTATCGATAACAACTGCCAAAGAACTTTTGATATGATAAGTCTAATGAATTGGTAAGACCATTGTCAAGAATTTTTTTTTCTTTTGTCAGAAACCTGACAGACTTCAGTAAATTATTTTTGATAAGTTCCGAATATATTTATAGCAATGAATTATGAAGGAAAATATTCTTGTATTTTCCGGCAATAATCATCGCGAGATGAAATTTTTTTCGCTTTAACGGCGAGAATGTTTTGATAATATTTATTTTATAGAACTGGCAAAATAACGGCTCACATTTGTCGGACGAACGGTTTATTTTTGTCTCTGTCGTTTACGCACTCAATACTCTTCCCCGATCGTGCAGTGCAAAATCCGAAAAACAGGTTATTTGTCGTTCTGAAAGCAATTATTTAATTACGACCGGACTATGACTGTGTCAACGACCAAGCTTAGTCTTTTCTTATAACGAATCAGGGGTGGTTATGAAAAATTTAAAAAAATCTCTGGCGGCGGCGCTCAGCTGCCTGCTCATCTTTTCCATTGTCATTAACGCGGCAGTTCTCGTCAACGACACGTTTCAGGACGCAAACAGCCAGAATCAGGCTCTTCCGGACTCAATCAGGATTTTTAACGGGCGCGCCGGAACGGTCAGGACTGACGCCGCCGGCTCGGTCACGTTTGACACGACCAACTCGGGCGGCTCGGAAGGCTTTTGGGGCTTTTTTACCGACGGCGCGCCCGTCACGCTCGGCGTCGGCGACCGGCTCGCGGCGACGGTAAAATTTTCCGTCCAGAATATTAACCCGACGAACAACGCCGCCGATTTGCGCTTCGGCATTTTCGATTCTAAAGGAACGAGAAACACGGCAAACACGACGGGCGGCTTAAACAGTCCGACGTTTACTGACGACACGGGCTACGCGACGCGTCTGGCGGGAACCACCGCCAGCAACACGCCGCCTTTTACGTTCCACCGGCGGACAACCGTTCCCGGCGCGAGCGACCCTTTGCTGAACGTTTTAGCTGCGGAATACACGGCTATTACGCCCGTGACCGGCTCGCCGCGCGCGCCGCTGGCGAACAACACGCTTTACACTTTTACCTTTACAGTTGAGCGTTTGTCGGCGACCGATACGCGTTTGACCGTTTCAATCGTGGACGGAGGCTTCAATATTAATTCGACGGCGACTGAATCCAGCATTACGCCGAACAAGACGTTTGACTGGTTCGGATTCCGCGTGCCGAACGGGCTGTTTTCGTCTATCACATTCACGCAGTGGCGCGCTGAATATACTCCTGCCGCGCCCGTCATTACGACTCAGCCGACGCCTTCCAATCAAACCGTGCAGGCTGGCGCGAATGTTACTTATTCGGTCGCGGCGACCGGCAGCAATTTAACTTATCAATGGCGAAAAAACGGAGTCGCCATTGATACGACGCGTAATCCGAGCGCCGCGACCGCCACGCTTCAGTTGACCAACGTTCAGCCGTCCGACACGGGCGTTTACGACGTTGTGGTGAGCAATGAGGGCGGCAGCGTCGATAGCGACGACGTGAGTTTGACCGTCACGGGCGGTCCCGTCGACCCGCCGCCGGTGATTACGCAGCAGCCGCAAAACACCACTGTTCCGGTCGGTTCGCCCGCGACTTTATCGGTGACGGCGACGGGCAACAATCTGTTTTATCAATGGTATCGAAACGGCGTTTTGATAAGCGGCGCAAATTCTTCGACTTTAAATTTCCCGAGCGCGCAGTTGAGCGACGCGGGCGTTTACACGGTCGTCGTCAGCAATTCCGGCGGCAGCGTGACCAGCAGTCCGACTCGATTAACGGTCGTGTCGCCGACTTTGGCGGTGACAGGATTTCAGCCGATTGACGGCTCGACAAACGTTTGCATCGACACGCCGTTGCGCATCACTTTTAACGAAGCGCCGTCGCTCGGAACGAGCGGGCTGATACGCGTTTTTCGCGCCGATAACACTTTAGTTGATACGATAGATTTGTCCGTCGATACCGTTCCCGGCGTAAATGTTCCGGGCAATCAACAGCAGCGCAGCATCGGCGGCGCGTCGGTTAATTTTAATTATTATCCGGTGCTGGTTCAGGGCAATACGGCGTCAATCTATCTGCATCAGAAACTGGAATATAACCAGACTTATTACGTAACGATTGAGTCGAATGCATTTACCGACGCCGACGGCGCGCCTTTTGCCGGAATTTCCGACCCGAGCGTCTGGCGCTTTACGACGAAAACCAGCGCGCCCGCGGCTGGGACGAGCAGATTAACGGTTGCCGAACGCGGCGACGCCGATTTCTGTACGGTTCAGGGCGCGATTGATTTTGTTCCGGCGAACAACGCGCAGCGCGTTTTCATAAATGTCCGCAACGGAGTTTACAACGAAATCGTCTACGTGCGCTCGAACAAACGCTTCGTCACCGTGCGCGGAGAAAGCCGCAACGGAACGATTATTCAGTACGCCAACAACGAAAATCTCAACACCGGAACTACGGCTCGCACGATGTTCGGCGTCGATGCTCCCGATTTTACTTTGGAAAACATCACGCTGCATAACACGACCTCGAAGCTCAACGCGCAGGGAAATACCCGGCAAGCCGAGGCTTTTCGCGGCAACAACGACCGTATTCTGATTAATCGCGTGAATCTCCTGAGTTTTCAGGACACGCTTTTGCTGCAAAGTCAGGGCGCGCAGGGCGACTTCGTAAATGAAAGCTACATCGAAGGCGACGTCGATTTCACCTGGGGAGCGGGCACCGTTTATTTCCTGAACACCGAATTGAAAGACGTTGCGCCCGCGACGCGCCCGCAGGCTTATTATTCGCAAATCCGCAATCCGCAGGGCAAAAACGGAAACGTCTACGTCAATTGCCGTCTGACGCGCGCGGCGGGCACGCCCGACAATTCCGCGTACCTTTCGCGCATCGACCCTGACGATTTTCCGTATAGTCAGGTGGTTTGGATTGACACTTTGATGGACAGGCACATCAGACCGGAAGGCTGGCTGTTCAATAACCCGAGCCTCGACCCGACGCCCGCGAATTACCCGAACATCAAATTCTGGGAATACAACACACGCGACATCAACACGGGTTTGCCGATTGATGTGAGCCAGCGTCACCCGCTGTCGCGCCAATTGACGGCAGAAGAAGCCGCGTTCTGGAGAAATCCGGCGAACGTTCTCGGCGGCTGGCTGCCGCAGGAAATTTACGCGCCGCAGCGCAACCGCGCTTTCGATTTTGACGGCGACGGCAAGGCTGATATTTCCGTCTTCCGACCGAGCGAAGGCGTCTGGTATCTGAATCAATCGCAGGCGGGATTTGCCGGAGTTCAATTCGGACTCTCGACCGACCAAATCGCACCGGCGGATTACGACGGCGACGGTCAGACGGATATAGCCGTCTTTCGCAACGGTTTCTGGTATATCCAGCGCTCGTCATTCGGATTCACCGGGGTTCAATTCGGGGCTGCGGGAGATATTCCGCAACCGGCTGATTTTGACGGCGACGGCAGGGCTGAGCTGGCTGTATTCCGTCCGTCAGACGGAACGTGGTATGTCTTGAATCTGGCGAGCAGTCAATTTAGCGCCGCCCAATTCGGTCAGAACGGCGACAAACCCGTCGCCGCGGACTATGACGGCGACGGAAAGGCTAATTTCGCGGTTTTTCGCCCGTCAACCGGCGATTGGTATATTGCCAGACCGACGGGCGTCGCGGCGCAAAACTTTGACACCGTTCATTTCGGAGCGAACGGCGACCTTGCAGTTCCGGGCGATTACGATGGAGACGGTAAAGTTGACCAAGCCGTTTACCGTCCGTCCGAGGGAACCTGGTATATGCTCAGAAGCACGCAGGGCTTTACCGGAGTTCAATTCGGTCTTTCGACCGATAAACCCGTGCCGGCGGATTACGACGGAGACGGGAAAACCGACATCGCCGTTTACCGTGACAACACCTGGTATCTGCTGCAATCAACCGCCGGATTTGCCGGCGTGCAGTTCGGCGCGGCGGGAGATAAACCCGTTCCTAACGCATTCGTGCGGTAGCATCGTAAATTGAACTAAAAACTTAAAGACCTGAGATATTAATCTCAGGTCTTTTTTTAACTAATTCATTCAACTACCGCATTTCAAAAACGTCCGTTTCTTTACATTTCTCAGCAATTTCAAGAATTTCCCATATATTAATTGCTGAAAGCAAATAAACCCGCCAGTTCATCAAAGTTACAAAATCGATGCTTTTCAATGAGTTTTGAGAAACTTTTGAATATTTAGAAAACTCGCTAATTCTTTAATAAACCGAAATGTGCAAAAACTGGGATTGCCCCGCAGTCTAAAAAATTATACCTGTGCAAAAGCTACGGTTTTTGGGCGTTTAAGAGTCAAAACCAAATAATGAATAATCGTCTTCGCAAACGCGCCGAAGCCGCCAAACGCGAGTCGGACGAGCGTTTTCGCGCTCTGGTTATGGCGAGTTCTGACGCGCTCTATCAAATGAGCGCGGATTGGAGCGAGATGCGCCGGCTTCAAGAAGGTAAGCGGACGTTTTTTTTATCATCAAAAAGAAACAGATTATAACCCTGAAGCTGACGATGTGCTGTTGCAGGAGAGATTTTTAGACTTGTGCAAAGAGATTACAGGCATTTCATTTGCGTGAAGATAAACAGATAATTCGTTGTTAATTTGAATGAAGATGAAGCTGTCGTCTAAAAATTAAAATCAAAAATTATTTCATCACAAATATTAATCAAAAATTATTTCATCACAAATATTAAAAGGAAAAGTAGCCTGGATTACAGGCGGCAATGCGACGTATGCAGGTCGCATTCGAGGCGAGATGGTCGGGGCTCGACATTGCCGAACGAGGCTGAAAGTTTTTAATTAATCGCGGCGGACGAGAGTTTCAGCGCGCGCAAGGATTTCACATATCTCTGAATCAAAGCTTTATTTAATTCCGGTCGATTTTCTCCGGTATGCCAAAGACCGAATCAGACGGTTCTTTTCGTCGGCACGAAGAGTAAATAACGCAAACGACCCTTTTCGAGACAAACGCCGTATTCGTTGTTTTTTCAAGCCAAATTTTCCCGCTATTTACTTTCTCCCTTTTATCAAACTATGCCGGAAGGCGGAATTCTGAAATTACAGATTTCAAATTACGAATTACAAAAGGCTTCGACCAATTAAATCGAAGCCTTTTGTAATTCGTAATTTGACCCGCAATGAATCAGGGGATTATGTCCAGATACCGCGTCACGGCAAAACTCATCAAAGACCCTTGCTGCGAGGATCTCCCGACGGCTAGAATCTTGCCGTCAGCCTGAATCAGGGTGAACCAGCAGGCGTCATTGGTGCCGGCAAAGTCGCGCTCGTCCGAGCCTATGTATCGACCGTCAGCGCCGAAAAGAGCGACGGCGAAATCGCCGCCGAGTCCTCCGTAATCGCAGCCGGCAACCGTGCCGTTTGGTCGCTGCTTTAACTGGAACGCACCGTCGATCGAAAACGTATTCGGAGGTCTGGGAATCGGCTCGTATAAAGTTTCCACCCAGCCGCTAAAGCCGTAGCGTCTGGCGCGAGGCTTCCCTCCGACCAGAATGCGTCCGTCCGGCGTAATCGACAAATCGGTAAAATAGTCGCGGCTGTTTAATATTTTCCCGTGCCAGCCGAATTTTTTGTCCTGTCTCATTTGCTGGTCATAGCGATTCAAAAAATGACGGGTTTCGCTGCAATTGTTTGTTTTCGTCGGGGTGCAGTTCGGTCGAGTCGTCACGTAGCTGCCGGAAAGCAGAATTTTGCCGTCCGGCTGTATCGCCGCGCCGTGTAAATTGTTAATGATGCCGGAGAAGGAAAGCGTATATTTCCCGCCGTCGCCGAAGGTCGGGTCCAAACTTCCATCAACGTTATAACGGGCAAGGATGATTAGCCGCTGAGGTCCGCCGGAATTTCCGAACATACTTCCGGCGGCGATCACCTTGCCGTCCGCCTGCGGCAGCAGAAATTCAGCGCTTTCACCTGAGCCGCCGTCAAAAGCCGTCGTGACTTTCCCGTCGCCGTCGAATGTCGTGTCGAGCGAACCGTCAGGGTTGTAGCGAGCCAGCGCCATAAAGACGCCCCCGGCTCCGCCGGCAAGGATTTTCCCGCCCGGCAGAATAACGACCGCCGAGGCTAGGTTGGTTTCTATCGAAGCGCCGCCGAAAGAAGTAAGGACCCACCCGCCCGTGCCAAAAGTGGTATCGAGCGAACCGTCCGGGTTGAGTCGGGTAATCGAGAGGTCTGTCAGAATAGTGAAATTTTGGTTATAAGTGGTTTTTCCGGCTAAAACGATTTTCCCGTCGGGCTGCAGCGCAGCGGCTCCCACCATATCGTTGGACGTGGGTTGATAACGAAAAACCACTCTTCCGCCGGTGCCGAAAGTCGTGTCGAGAATGCCGGCGGCGAAAATCTGATTCGAGAGCAGGAGAACTGCCAAAACTACTACTGTCCGAATCTGGCAAAACGTTCTCCTCGAATTTTGAAAACGGCAAATTTTAATAGTATTGTTCATAGCGATTTCTCGGGAAAATGAAAATTCCTGTCTCATTGTAATGCAAAACAGGCGGCGCGGAAAGGTTTGGAGAGTACGAAAGGAATAAATCTTGCCGTGTGCCCGAGCGTTTGTGCTCACAGGCTGCACTCGTTCAGCTTCGGTCGCCGTCACAACTCGTGGAGTCGCTATCACAAAATTGATATAATCTTCTTCGTTACATCTCGGCGGATTCTTTCTTTTGTTTTATCAAATATCTATCCAACTGCATAACTTCTATCTTCAATGAAAACGTAAATCATTAAAAGCCTTATTTCTTATCTTCAAGCTTTTTTGAATTCGGCAACAGTATCACTACAGTTTTTGGACATACTCAATTAAGCAAAAAAGAAAACTTAACCTGATAGATTTTTCAATTTCTTTATTACTTTGGTAAGCTGAGAAATATAAATGCTATTCAGCTCGACAGATTCGGAATATCGAAGAAATTCGATTGGACGACAATTAATTACGGGGCTTCTTTTAGCGGCGCTGTTATTTGTTGCTTTTCCGGCAGCATCCTTTTCGGCTGATAGAAAGCAAGCGCGCGAAGGATTGGTTTACTGCCCGCTTTCCCGAAAGCTTCAGCCGATCCGTTCGCTTGAAGTAAAAAAAGAGCGAAAGGCGTTCGATTACCTTTGCGCCAGCACTAAAACGAAAGATTATCTTTTTCAGGAAATCGTTCTCAAAAATCCCTGGCGAGTTTTTACGCTCAACGCCGCGAGCATCGAAAATCTCGTTTTCGAGTATCTATCATACGGCGAGGCAGCGCTCGAAGGATTTCCCGAAGTGCCGAAAGCGCCGTTTGAGAACTTATCCAAACGGGTTTTCTCGACCGTTGCCGTCAACAACCGCAGCGAACATAAATTAGTCTGGAAGAACCTCGCCGCTCTGGCTTCGCCGAATTTATCGCCGCGACCGCCGACTAATTCTGAAAGCCCTTCTTTTTCAGCAAAACCGATTTACCAATCCCCGGAAATTTCCCGTCGTATGGCACCCCGCGCCCCGCCTTTGTTTTCATAATGACCGACAGAGAGCTTTGATTCTTAATAAACTAAAACCGACTCGAAAATTCGTCATTTCCTAAACGATGTACATTTTCCGTCTTTTCAATTGAATGGTTTATTCAAAAATGAGCCGCATCAAAGGTTATTTATGAAACGAAAAACTAAATTACAAGCCATTATTCTATTTGCAGTATTTACTTTGAGCGCGCAGCACGCGCAAGCTCAGCAAAACGTTACCGGCGCGACCCTCAGCGGCACAGTCGAAGACACAAATGGAGCTTTTATCAAAGGGGCATCGGTCACGACCAGAAATCTGGAAACAGGTCAGAACCAAACAAGCGTCAGCGATGAAGACGGGCGCTTTCGCTTCTCTTATTTGCCGGTCGGCAGTTATGAAGTTAGAGCCGAAGCCGGCGGTTTTAATCCCGTGAGCCAAAATTTGACGGCGACGGTCGGGCAGGCTCTGGAAATTACTATTGAACTGAGAATCAAAAACGTTTCCGCACAGGTCGAAGTCAGGACGGACGCGCCAATTGTCGAACTCAACCGGACGCAGGTTACCGAAACGATTTTGCCGAAAGACATTGAAGATTTGCCGCTGAACGGACGAAACTACGTTGATTTAGCGTTATTAATTCCCGGCGTTTCGCGCACGAATACCGGCAGCGTGCAAAGATTCGCGGAAACTTCAGCCGTGCCGGGAACGGGAATATCGGTTGCCGGACAGCGAAATTTAGCCAACAGCTTTATCGTGGACGGCTCGTCGGCAAACGACGATTCGGTCGAGCTTGCCGGAACGTATTACAGCCAGGAAGTCATCAGAGAATTTCAGGTCGTCACGAACGGCGCGGTCGCCGAGTTCGGGCGCGCTTCGGGCGGTTTCGTCAATATACTCACTCAATCCGGCACAAACGAGATTCGCGGAAAGATTTACGGATTTTTGCGCGACGACAAATTCGACGCCGGAAACCCGCTCGCGCCGACGAAAGATCCTTTAACGCAGACGCAATACGGCGGAAGTTTCGGCACGCCGATTATCAGAAACCGCACGTTTTTCTTCGGAAACTTCGAGCAGACTCGCCGCAACGACTCGAACGTGATTACGATTTCACCGGCGAATGTCGCGGCAATCAATAACCGACTCACGGCAATCGGTTATCAAGGCGGTCTTATTCAAACGGGTCTGGTGCCGGGCGGTTACGATACGACCAATTTCTTCGGCAGAGTTGACCACCAGATCAACTCCCGAAATACATTTACCGCGACCTATAACTTTTACGACATCAATGCGGTGAATGCGCGCACGGTCGGCGGACTAAATGCAGTCAGCCGCGGCACTAATCTCGACAACCAGGACAGCACGATAAATACGCAAAATATCACGACCATCGGTTCGCGCTCGCTCAATGAATTTCGTTTCCAGTTTCGCCGCAGTATTCTTTCCGCGCCGGCAATCGACCGAATCGGTCCGGCGGTAAATATCAACGGCGCGGCAAGCTTCGGCACGGCGACCATTTCGCCGACCGAAAGGGATATTGAGCTTTATCAATTAACCGACAGTTTCAGCACGATACTCGGAAAGCATTCGCTCAAAGGCGGCGTCGAGCTTCTTTATAACGATTTGAACATCGGTTTTCCCGGCGCGATTCAGGGCGTTTACACTTTTACTAATCTGGCGAATTTTCTCACGGGCAATTACAGCCAGTTTCAGCAGGCTTTCGGCGAGCCGTCGCAAAAACAGAAAAACCCGAATTTCGGTTTATTCGCGCAGGACGAGTGGAAGCCGCGCCGGAATTTAACCTTCAATCTCGGCTTGCGTTACGATTTACAGTTTTTGCCCGACCCGGTAAAAACGGATACCGACAATCTCGCGCCGCGTGTCGGCATCGCCTACTCGCCCAATGAAAAAACGGTTATTCGCGGCAGCTTCGGCATTTATTATGACCGCATTCCGACCCGCGCGACATCGAATGCTTTGCAGCGCGACGGCGCGAAATATATTGTGGCAATTCTTTCGCGCATATCGCCGGGCGCTCCCGTTTTTCCGAATGTCTTAACTTCTCAACCTTCAGTTTTGACTGTTAAGCCAAGCATTACGCGGATTGATCCGAATATCGAAAATAATTCGAGCTATCAGGCAAATTTACAAATAGAACGGGAATTGCCGTTCGATGCTTCCGTTTCGGTCGGGTATTTGTATCTACGCGGGCTTCACATTATTTTGTCGAGAAATGTCAATGCACCGCGCTGCACGGCGGCGGTTGATCCGAATCTTTGCCGTCCAGACCCGAATTTCGGCAATATCTCGCGTTACGAAGGTTCAGGCGATTCTTCCTACAATGGAATGATTGTGTCGTTTAATAAGCGTCAGGGAGATTGGTCAAGCGTCAGACTTTCTTACACGCTCTCGAAATCAATCGACAATGCCGGCAATTTCTTTTTCTCGACCCCGCAGGACAATTTTAATCTGCGCGGCGAGCGCGGGCTTTCCGACAATGACCAGCGCCATCGTTTGACTATCAGCGGAACTTTTAACACGCCGAAAACGCTTGAAAACGCTTTCGTCAGACGAGCGTTCGGCGGTTTTCAAGTCAGTTATATTTTTACTTATGCTTCGCGTCTTCCGTTTAATATTCTGGCAGGCAGCGATTTGAACGGTGATTCAAACAACAACGACCGACCTTTGGGAGTCGGGCGCAATACCGGACGAGGATTTGATTACGCATCGTTGGATATGCGACTCTCTCGCCGGTTTCAATTGACGGAGCGCTTTAATCTGGAATTGCTTGCCGAGGGCTTCAATCTATTTAATCGCGCCAATTATTCCGTGCCGAACAATACGATTACTTCGCCTGCGTTCGGGCGAGCAACGGTAGCGTTTGATCCGCGGCAGATTCAATTCGGATTCAGGCTGAATTTTTAGGAGAAAGGAGAATTGTTTCAATCATACAATGCCTTGAGCGGGCGCGGGACTTGTCCCGCGCCCCTACAATTCTTATTGCAAACCTCAAAAACTATGCTTATTCTCTAATCTGTCTTAAAAAATATTCAGTACGAATTAAGAATTTCTTTTGCCGAGATGAAAAGACGTAAATGATATGCGAAGAAAGCTTTGGCTAATAATAGGGCTATTTGTTTTGGGAATGTCCGGCTGTCCGTTGCCGGAAACGGCTGTCACCGATGAGGCTCGTGAGCCGGTAACGGAACAGGTAAATACAAAGACACCGGAAACCCTGCCGGTTTCGACACCGCGTAAAGTTACCAAAAAATATTCCGGCGTGGCGGTTGGTAAGCGTCGGCTTTGGACTGAAAGCGTCAATACGCAGATTGGTTTCGACCGCGCTTCGCGGGCAGCGATTCTTTTTTACGCGCTCGAACTCGATGCGCAAAAAACGGCTGAAAATAAAACTTTTAATCGTCCTTCGGTCAATAAATGGCTCAACAAGGAATTAAATCTGGCACAACAAAATTATCAATTTGCCGCCAAAACCTGCCGGTCAAACGATTGGACCTGCACAAACCCGACAACCGATTCCGACGATTTCGTTGCCAAAGCGCGCTCATCGCGGATTCCTGCCGACTTTGATTCGTGGCAGGAAAATATCGCTGAATTTATGGGAATTTACGTCGCCGAGCAAATTCATCTGGCTCAAGTTTTCCCGACCACCAGCAGTGAAATCGATATGTTCAACGACAACGAATGGAACGGCGACCGGACCGGCGACCGTAAATTTTTTCTCACTTTCGACGACGGACCGACCGCTTCCGGCGGAAACACCGATAAGGTTCTCGAAATATTAGCCGCGCAGAAAAAATCGGCAGTTTTTTTCGTTCTCGGTCGGAGCTTCGCCAATCGCCAAAAAACGAACGGCGCTGCCGCGCTCGCTGAGCTTTATAAAGGACAATGTGTCGGCGCGCACGGTTGGGAACATCTTTCACACGAAAAACGCTCGAAGTATGCGGTCGAAAGCCGTTGGCAATCTTCCGTCACGGACACGATCGCGCTGCTCAAAAATAGTTTCGACGGCACCTCGATTTTCCTGCCGTTGTTTCGTCCGCCTTACGGACAGCGCAAATCCGACAGCGGCGCGTTTTTTCAAAAAGAAGGCTTACGGGTCGCGCTCTGGAATATGGATTCTCAGGATTGGAATGCCAGAATTCAAATCGAAGACATCATCAACCGGATGGAAATTTTAATGCTTATCAAACGTCGCGGCGTTTTATTGTTTCACGATATTCATCCGAAAGCCCAAAAAGCCGTGCCGGTCATCATCGCCGAATTCGGCAGCGCAGTCGAATGGGGCGATTGTCATCAGCTCGCCGAATAGTAAATCATTCCAAATCCACCACGAACGACGCATAAATCGGCGGGCGCGGTTCGGGAACTAATGGACGTTCTCAAAAAGGGTCATTTCTGAGACGGATTTTATCAGTATTTGCCGTCTCGTAAATCGGCGTTTTTGAGGCTTTAGTGTTGCTAATTCACGCGCCCGCCCCTGCAAAAGCAAAGAGCTTACTGGTTAGATTGAAAATCAGGCGTTACTTCAAAACGGCTAAACACGCCGTACTCGAATGTGGTTTTACCACCGAGCAATAATTCTGCGGAACCGTCTGCTTTGTCGCGTCCTCTATCGAAGGTGGAAATAGTAATCTGCGTCGGCGTGAGAATCTCGAATCGGCTGTTTGCGTATTTAAACTCGAATTTCATGAAAGTTAACGGACTCTGTAGCGAAGGGTGATTTATTGTCCATTCCTGCACCTCGCGCCGCAGTCGGAGTGTTTCCCGGTCTAGCCACAACCGCCCCCGATACAACGACTCGGCGCCCTGCAATTTCTTGGGTAGAGAGGAGAGCTTTATAATTAGCTCCGGATTTTGTGAAACTTGCTGATATTGAATAACTATGACTTCGTGCCCGTCGATTTTCTCAACCCCGGCATCGGTAAAACGGAAGGACCGGCTAAAACGTTCATCAAGCGGCAATCCCTGATTAAGCGTATATCCAGAAACCTTAGTGTCGAGATCGTACCTGCTGCTTTCGCGATTGAGGCGCTCAAGCTCCTTTTTTATGGATTTCGATTTAGCTAAGCGTGCGAATAACTGCTCCGCCCTCTGGTCACGCCCGGCGACTGCCTTGCCGTCGACAAGACGCACATTGCGATACTCAAACCTGGAAGAGTTATCCAGCGGCGATTGGTAAATAATCAAATCCGAGACAATTTCGCGCCGCCGTTTCACCCCTTTATAATCGTATTCTTCTATCTTTTGGGCTTCCTCAGCGCTGAGGTCTTTAAATGCCTGAATATACTCGCTTCGCCGGAGCATTGCCTTTTTAATAAGCTCTTCAATCGAGATTGTATCTGATGTCGGCGCCGTTGTTGACTGCTGGCTGAAAGCTGAACCGGAGATCAGAAAAGAAAGCGCGATGAGTAAACAGATAATATGTCTAAGCATAATACGAGTTATTGATTTCTAAACCGGATACTTATTGGAAATTATGAATCGCAGCACCATCGGCATTACTTTCGTAATGCCCGCCGCTTCGTTAGTATCATCAGCTCGAAGCCGTACGCAATCTGGTATTTTTACTCGGGCACGGCTGTTTTTGAGACTATTGTAGCACTGTTTGTTGTCTCAGAGACGGGTATTTTTGAGACGGTGAAATTTGTTATTTATCCAAATAATTATTAGGTCTTTTATCTAATAATTCTTTCGCTTCACTTATATTTTCTCGCGGCGCGGCGGATTCCGGCTTTAAATCTAAAAACCGAATTATCTTTTAACCGAATTATCTTTTTTTGTTCCGGCAATAAATTAACTGCCCGTGTGAGTAGTGTCTGTTAAGCAAAATAATCTGATAATTCCTTCTATACCTTTTAGTCGTGAAAAATTATAAAAGTTATTTTGCGTGAAATAAATACTTTTTGATTTCGGTAATCGCGGCGAGCGTTTAATTTGACCATCTATTTATGTATAAAAACACTTCGATTTCTAAAATAATCATCGCGCTATTAGTCTTTCTGCCGATGTCCGGCACGCTGATAAATTGCGCCTCAAAAGCCGTCGGCTCTATCGAAACGAGCAATATGAACGAAAAAGTCGCAAACAATTTGCCGTCGCCCGGTAAAACGCCGGTTCAAAACGGCAATAACTCCGAAAACATACCGGCTGATTCGTCGAAAATTCCGACGCTGACTTACTGTGAACTCGTTAAAGATGCCGGCGCTTACGACAAAAAAATCGTCCGCGTGCGGGCAATTTATTTGAACGGATTTGAAAGGAGTTATTTCTACGATTCCCGCTGCGAAAAAGGCGAATCGCCTGATGCGCCGAAAAATGTTCCGGGCGAGACGTGGGCGGAATGGGACAAATCGTTTGCGACCGAAGGCGATTCGATTCAGGCAAAGCTGAACCGTGAAATCAAAGGTTTCGGGCGCCGAGACGTAACGGTCGTCGGCAGATTCTACAGCACCGACGAGCGAAACGACGCGAGCGCGCCGAACAGATTCGGTCATATGAATTGCTGCCGCTTTCAATTTCGTATTATGCGCGTCGAAAAAGTCGTCAATTTGGATAAAAAAATCGAAAAAGCCGCTTACGCTGAAAACTTAAATCATGAAAAAACTCAATAAAATCGCAATTTTATTAGCTTTGTGCTTGGCGCCGGTGATAACCGTCGCGCAGGATTCGAGAGTGAAAATTCCTGCGGAAGTAAAACCGTTCGTCGAAAAAGGCGCGGCGGCAATCGCGCTCGAAACGGGTGATTTGAACGGCGACGGCGCAATGGATTTTATACTCGTCACGGAAAAGACGAAAACCGAAACGGGCGGCTCGGATAATGCGGAAGACGAACGCTCGCTGCTGATACTGGTGCGCGACCGCGCGGGCAAATTAACTTTGGCAAAGCGAAACGAAAAAGTTGTCTACTGCCGCTCGTGCGGCGGCGTGATGGGCGACCCGTTCGCGGGCGTCGAGATGCGGCGGGGCGGTTTTACGGTCAACAACTACGGCGGCAGCAGTTGGCGCTGGAGCGAAAGTTACGAATTCAATTATTCGCGCCGCGCCGCGACGTGGCAGCTCGTTCGCGCAACGACAGAAACTTTTAACGCGCTGAAGCCGAAAAAAGTTAAAACCAGAATCCTCCTGCCGAAAAACTTCGGCAAAATCGACATCAATGATTTTGACCCGGCAATGATTGGAAGGCGCGATTAAACGAAAAGCCCGGCGCTTCCGAAACGATTGAAAGGACCGGAGAAATTATCGCGTGTTCCTACAGAATTAAAACTTATGAGAAAAATTAAATCGTTGATTCGCGCGCTTGACGCTAATGATAAACAAGAAAATTTATGAAAATTTACACCAGGACTATTATTCATTCGATTCTTTTTGCAGGTTTGGTTTTGTCTCTATCCGCCGGCTCGCAGGCGCAAACAAAAAAACGTAAACATTCGCGCTGGAACTGGAAAAAACATCAAACGGAAACGATTGATTACGCGAAAAGATATTTGGTTTCCGACATCGAACCGAATCTGCCGCGCCAAAGTTTCGCCGTTTGGTTTCGGGAAACCGTCGGCAAACCCGCGAAAATTTATTGGGAAATAAACGACTGCGGCGAGCAGACAGGCACGTCCGAAGATAAAGGCAGAGATTTTTCGATGTGCGTCAAAGCCTCTGCCGCGCTCGGCTCGGATGTTTCGGTCGGCGTTAATATCCAATTCGGCACGTTCAAACGCGGCATTACGCCGGACAAACCCAGTGTCCGGTTCATTTCCGTCAGCCGCGAAGACGACTTCGGTCAGCAGCCGGAAAAATTGTCCGATTTATCGAAAAGATTAGATGAATTACTGAGCAAATAATTTTATGAAACAAATACGATTGTTAATTTTCGCGTTTTTGCTGACGGCGGTAATGTCGGCAAACGCGCTCGCGGGCGATTACGCCGGGTTGAAAATTTTAGGTTTTTCCAAAGACGGCAAATTTTTGGCGTTTGAAGAATACGGCGCGTTCGACAGCACGGGCGGCGAATATGAAACGACTTATTACATTGATGTCGTCAAAAATACGTTCGCCGCCGCGCCGACTGTTTTTGAATGGGATATGGATAAATCGGAGAAATCAAATTCGGCGATTCTTTCGCGCTACAAAAAAAGCGTCGCCGCAAATTTGCGAAAATTTGGAATTGCCAAAGGCAACACCGGACAGCAAACCGTCGCGCATCTTTTAAGCGATATGAGCTTTGTCAAACCAATCAAACGCGAGCATTATTTTTACGAAGACGGAAAAAATGAATCGGTTGATAAATTGGTCACGGACTACGAAGGCGCGTTTATCCGGCGCGACTCGCTCGAAATCGAGAAAGTTATTTTTAGTGCGGGTATTGATTCTTACAATCAAAACACCGAAGAATTTTACGAATTAACGCTGATTCCGACAATCGCCAAAGAACACGAAGGCTGCTCCGGCGGCTATAAAATCGAGTTAACGCTCCGGGACAACACCGGACACCGCGCCCACGATTTGCAAACTCTGCAAAAAGACGCGGACGTTTTGCCGAAGTCGCGGCAGTGTCCTTACGGCTACAAAATCGAACAAGTCTATATTTACGAAGGCAAAATCGCGGTTTTCCTGAATGTTTTCGGTCAGGGTTTTGAAGGTCCCGATATGCGATATATGGTCGTGACGGGAGAAATTCAATGAATCGAACGTTTTCAAAATCGCTCGGCGTAATTTTGCTGATTCTGCTTTGCGCGCCGGCATTTTTCGCGCAAAAGAAAAGGACGAAAAGAATATCGAGAGGCGAACGGCTGGTGACAGCTTTGATGAACTCAAAAACTTTGCCCGGAAATTTCGGCGATGACGGAGTTTTTTTTGAAGGCTCGGACGGATTATCGCCCGATGTCATTCGGATTCTCGAATTGGGCGAAAAAGCGATTCCGTTGTTAATCAGTCATCTCGACGACAAGCGTTTTTTCAAACGCCTGACCTTTTGCTGTCTGGCAAATCAGCATAAGCCGCGAAAGGTCACGGTCGGCGAAGTCGCTTTAGATATTCTGACGATAATTGTTCAGCGAAACGAACCGATGTTTGATTTGAAATGTATTGATGAAGGTGCGCCTGAAGACCGATGTGTCGCCGACGGCTATTATGACGAGAAAATCGGCAGACGAAATTGGCTGAAAGCGTATCGCGCCGGAAAGATTGATTACGAAAAATACGAGTATTAATTGATTTTGAAAAAGACATCTACCGCATAAAATATGAATAAGATTAAATTACTGTTTTTAACAATTCTCTCGCTGACCGCTTTCACATTCGCTCAGAAACCTGATGAATCTTCTCCTGCGGGCGCGCGGGAAGCGATGCTGAAATTCGTCGCGTTAAATAATAAACAACTGCTGCAAACTGCTGAAGCGCGTTCTTTGTTTACCGGCGAAGCGTCCGAATGGAGCAACGCCCGGTTCGGTCAAATTTCGAGTCAGCCGGATAAAATCGTCCGGGTCGAGAAAAATTACGCGGTCGCCAGAGTTCAGACAATCGGGAAAGACTCGCGCGTGGTTGATTTATATTTTTATTTGAAGTTCGACGACGGCGGCTGGAAAATCCGTTCGATGCGCGCTATGGCTCAAATTGGCTTTTTGGAATCAATAAATGCCGCGCTTAAAAGTAAAGCCGTTTTGACAGCCGCGGAAAAAGATACTTTAGCAAACACCGAGCTTGTTCTCGCTTCCGATAAGACGTTGAGCGAATGGTTTTACAAAAATCGTTTGGCACTTGATAAGCTAACAGCTTTCGCCACGCTCGAAACAAAAAAGAAGCCCGTCAAAGCCCGCGCCGCGCCGCGCCGTAAAATTACAGTTGGAACTGTCGGACGAAATGTGGCGACGGCTAATACGGCAGAAGAAGGCGAAGAAAACGAACCGCGCACAATCGAGAATATCACCGCTAATACTCAAAAATTTCCGAAGTCCGCCGCCGCGCTTAAAAATTTGCACCTCAGCGCGCTGGAAACAAAATCGAACGGCAACGTCGAAATCACTATCGGCGGCATAACGGATAATTCCGTCGGCTTCATCTATTCGCCGTCGGGAACGCCGCCGCAGATAGACGGCTGGCGCTGCATCTGGGTCGAAAAGCTCGCGGCGGGATGGTATCTGTTTCGCACGACTTAACTATGTGTAAATTCGTTTCACTTCTCCGAAAGGCTTTTTATTGAAAATTCGGTTGTTTCTGTTAGCTTTTCAAATTGATAAAGCTCTCATTAACAACCGGCAACCTGGGTTAACTAGAAGAACGATGTTTAATCCGGTGTTGAAAAACCGAATGAAGTTCACGGAATATTTATATAAATGCTGGTTCTCAAAAGAAGCTTCCAAAAATTTCTCGGCACGCCGTGACCCGAATAGCCGGTAATTTCTGCGTTTTGTCAATAGAGAAGGTTTTTCGCCATTGGATTTATAAAAATTTATGAAAACTGTTTTGAATTTCGCTCTTTTTCTTGCCGTTTTGTTTGTTTCAAACATTGATTTGAAAGCGCAAGTTCCCGTTCTGCCCTCAAATACGGACGAAAACATCCGGCGGCTCAAGGAAATTACCGGCATTATCGAACAGGTCAATGCTTTACCGATTGAGTTCAAACCAAATTCGGCGGAAATCCTGCCGCGCAGCTCGTCGAATTTGCAAAAACAAGCCGTGCTTCTAAAACAGCTCCCTCAGGGAACAATCGTTGAAATCGGTGCTCACAGCAACGGTTATTACGACATTTTCCTGCAGGATGCGTTAGCCTTACAGCCGACTGACCAGCGAGCTCAATCGGTGCGGCGCGAGCTGATTCGGCGCGGCGTCAACGCCGCCAGCCTGACCGCGAAAGGCTACGGAGTCAACAAACCGATTGACGTCAGCAAACCCAACGCCGAAAGCACGAAAAACGAGCGCATCGAATTTTTAGTCGAGAAAATGCCCGGCAGCAAACGCCTCGCGCAGGAACCGCCATCCGGGAACGATTCAAAATCCGGCGAATTCACTTTTCCGGAGCCGACCGAACGGCTGGAAAGAAATAAAGAAAAAGGCGGCGCAAACCTGATTGTCTCGGGTCGCGGCTGGGAGAAAATTGTTATCGGCGCAACGCGTTCGGAAATTGAATCCGCGCTCGGGAAACCGGAAAAGTTTTACGAAGGCAATTATCTGCTTCCCGATTCTTCGGCGCAGTATTTTTCGCGCGGGATTATAGTCGTTTACGATGCAGGTTCGGAAAGGGTTAAGTCAGTTGATTTTGTCGGAAATCCGGCGTTTCTCGACGCCGCTTCGTTTGAAGGCGTTTTTCGCGCCGCCAGCGCGAGACCCGACAAAAATATTTCGTGGGGCGCAAATTCGGCGCAAATTATCCGCGCTTACGGCGCGCCGAAACACAAATTGGTTGAACGGAGAAACGGCGCGGAAGCGACGACTCTGACTTACGACCAAATCACCTTTACGCTGAAATCGGATAAGCTTTATTACATCACCGTTTCCGCCGACAACGACCGTTATCTAGCCGCGCAGAAAAAATCCGTCGAGGAAAAGTCGTCGAGCCAAATCATTGAAAGCAAGCCGCTTGTTTACAACGCCGGGCAAATAATTATCGCCGGAAAAGGTTCGGGCAAAATTGTCTTGGGCGCGACCCGCGCGCAAATCGAAGCGGTTTTAGGCGCGCCGGACGAATTCGAAGATGAAGACGCAGATATACTTGGCGTCTATGAAGCTCATTACTTTTCGAAAGGCATCAATATCGAATATAACTCGACCACAAAAGCTGCGACAAACGTTTCGTTTTACGGCGACACTTCTAAAATCGGCGTTTTCAAAAAATACAAGCTTTTTCCGGGCGCGACCGACAAAGGAATCCGCTGGGGCGCTTCGCCCGCTGAAGTCATTAAAGCTTACGGCGAACCCGCCAAAGTTTCCACGCGTTACAACCCTCAGATAGACAAGGATTACGAATACATCAATTATCCGAATGTTTCTTTCGGTTTTCAGGAAAATCGCCTGGTTTTCATCTCTAACGATCCGGTTTGGGGAAAATAAAGTTTTGCCGGCAATTTAATCATTGACAAATGTCGGCATTTTGGAAAGGTTTGAATAACACGAAACCTCTCCAAAACTTTCACAAACGTGCCGGATAAACAAGCCCTCTGATGACGGTTTACTATTGCTGCCGTCGCCGCCTGTCGTCGAAGTGGTCGATTCCCTTTTCGGCTGGCTTTCTTTCCGAATACTGGCTTCACACGCGCCCGAGATTCGATAACCGACTTTTATCGCGTCTTCTTCGGTTTTGAAAATTTCTCAGTTTTTTACCGAAACCTTGACGTAATTTGTGATAAAAGCATAACCTCAAGCGTACTGCAAAGTCCGGTTCGTGCATCAAACCGTCAAATATTTTCAAGTAAAGGGAAAGTAGTAATAAAAATGAAAATCTTATCAATTATTTCGCTGATTATGCTGGCGCTTTTGACCAGCGGTTTGGCGCAGTCGGGAAGAAGAATTAAAAATTCGCAGCCCGCGCCGGCTTCGACGCCGCAAGTCCAGTTAACGCAAGAAGTGCCGGAAACGGAAGAAACTGTCGGCTATTCGGAATCCTCGCCGAACGCGCCGCGTTCAATTTCCGCCCGAACGCGCAGTAACAAAAAAGCAAAACCGGAAGTAAAAAAGGAAGTAAAATCTCCAGTCCAAACAACTGAAACCGTGAAAACACCGTCGGATTCGGAAAATCCCGACGAGGAAGTAGTCAAGGTCGAAACCAATCTGGTTTCGCTTCCCGTCTCCGTCTACGACCGCAACGGGCTTTATATTCCTAACCTGCGCCAATCGGATTTCAAGATTTTCGAAGACGGCGCGGAGCAGGAAATCGCTTATTTCGGAACCAGCGAAAAACCTTTCACCGTGATTCTGCTGATTGATGTCAGCCCTTCGACCGAGTATAAGATTGAAGAAATTCAAGCAGCGGCAATCGCTTTCGTTGACCAGCTCAAACCGCAGGACAGCGTTATGGTCATTCAATTTGACGAGCGCGTGAGCGTTTTAGCCGAAACGACCGACGACCGCCAGAAAATTTACAAAGCCATTCGTAAAACGGGTTTCGGCGGCGGAACCTCGCTGTATGATGCCGTTGGTTTATCGCTCGGCAAACGGCTCGATAAAATCGAAGGGCGCAAAGCGATTGTCCTGTTCACCGACGGCGTCGATACGACTTCCACCCGGGCGAGCTATGAAAGCACGCTGCGCGACGCCGAAGAATCCGAAGCGATGATTTTCCCGATTTATTTCAATACTTTTCTCAGCAATAACGGCATCGGAACCGGCGGCGTGATGAGCGTTCCGCCGACTTTGGGCATTCCGCCGATTTTAGGCGGGCAAGGCAACCGCGGCGCGTCGAGCGCCGAATACACGCGCGGCAGAGTTTATTTAACGGAGCTGGCATCGGCAACCGGCGGCAGAGTTTTCCGTCCCGATTCGACTCCCGGCGGATTAAACGCCGCTTTTGAAGGCATCGCCGAAGAACTCCGCCGTCAATACAACATCGGCTATTATCCGAAAATCGAAGGCGAACGCGGTCAGCGCAAACAAATCAGAGTGCGCGTCAATCGTCCGAAACTGGTGATTCGCTCGCGCGACAGCTATATTGTCGGAGCAAACGAAACCCCGTCGGCTTCGGCAGGCTCAACACAAAAATTTAATCCGGCAAATTGAGTCATTCGAAAACAATTTATGTCGGGGCGTGTTTTAAATACACGCCCCGACATCAGTCTTTGTAACTAAGCGTATTTTCAAAAATATGGAGTCTTGCTGCTCAATCGAAAATGGTGTCGAAAAAGTGCCGGTCGGCGATGGAGATTACTTTATAATCGTCAACATCATCCGCCAAACCAATCCCGTTATTGGAGGCACCAATACGGCTTCCGCTAAACTTTACGAAATCTGCGCCCGCGTTAAACCAATCCTTAGGTCACGACATTGCGCCAACTTCTGCCGTCGTGCGTGAGCAGTTCGTCGGCTTCTTTCGGTCCCCACGTGCCGGCTTTGTAATTCGGAAAGGAGCGCGCCGGAATGGCGTGCCAGACGTCCAGGACGGGCGTGACGATTTGCCAGCTTGCCTCGACCATATCGGCGCGCTGAAAAAGCGTGGCGTCGCCAATCATACAATCGAACAATAGGCGTTCGTAGCCGGTGCTGCCGGTTTCGCCGAAGTGTTCGAGATAATTGAAATCCATATCGACCGCGCCCATATTGACGACCGGACCCGGAATTTTCGCGCCGAAATGCAGCGTGATGCCTTCGTCCGGCTGGATGTGGACGACGATTCGATTCGTCGTCAGGCGCTCAATCGAAGTATCGCGGAAAAGGATGAACGGCGCTTTTTTAAATTGAATGACGATGTCGGAATGTTTGGCGGGCAGGCGTTTGCCGGTGCGGACGTAGAACGGAACGTCAGCCCAGCGCCAGTTGTCAATCGAGATTTTCAGCGCGGCGTAGGTTTCGGTGTTCGATTCGGGCGCGACGTTCGGCTCGGTGCGATAGGCGGAAACTTCTTTTTCGTCGAGGCTTCCGGCGTCGTATTGCCCGCGCACGGCTTTGCGCAAAACGTCTTCTTCCGTAAAAGGCTGAATCGCCTGCAAAATTTTCGCCTGCTCGTCGCGCACGGCGTCGGCTTCAAACGAAACGGGCGGCTCCATCGCGGTCAAAGTGATGAGCTGAAAAATATGATTCGGAACCATATCGCGCAGCGCGCCCGCCGTTTCGTAATAATTTCCGCGCGATTCGACGCCGAGCTTTTCGGCGACGGTTATCTGCACGTGGTCGATGTAATTGCGATTCCAAATCGGCTCGAAAATGCTGTTGCCGAAGCGAAAAACCAAAATATTCTGAACGGTTTCCTTGCCGAGATAATGGTCGATGCGGTAAATCTGCCGCTCGTCGAGGATTTTTAAAAGCTCGGCGTTTAAAGTTTTGGCGGATTCCAGGTCGTGCCCGAAAGGTTTTTCGTAAATAAAGCGCCGCCAATGTCCGTCTTTTTCCTGCGCCAGACCGTTTTTATGAATTTTCTGCGTGACGTTGGCGAAAAGCGACGGCGGCGTGGCGAGGTAATAAAAAAAGTTTTCGGGAATCTGATGGCTTTTGCAGACTTCCGCCAGCAAATCCTTTAAATCCTTGAACAGTTTTTTATCGTCGTCGAAATCGCCGCCCGTGTAATAGGTTCTTTCCTTAAACCAGTTGAGCAGTTTTTTATCCGGCGCGCCGCCGACGAATTCCTGCAATTCGCTGATGATTTTTTTGCGAAAATCGTCGCTCAGCATTTCCTGCCGCCCGACGCCGACGATGGCAAAGCTTTCGGGCAGATAGCCGTCTTTCGCCAGGTTGTAAAGCGCCGGAAAAAGCTTGCGTTTCGTCAAATCGCCGGTCGCGCCGAAGATTATCATCACGCACGGCGCGGAATGTTGTTCGGCAGGATTTTTTTCACTTGCTTGTTCGGTTTTCGTCATTTTTAGTCCTTTCCAAAAGTTTTTACTACAGAAAAAAGAGAATGAAACCACAGATTTACACAAATAAATACGAGATAAGAAAAAGATTTTCTCCTGCTTATCCGGTTAAAAATCAGCGTTTATCTGTGTAAATCTGTGGTTTCATTTTTTTCTTCCTTCCCGCGTCCGACCAGAAGCAGATACGAGTACATCGCAATGCCGGTTAAAATTCCCGTTCCGAATTTGACCCACGCCGGCAGCAGCGACGGCGAGAGAAAGCCTTCGATAATTCCGGCGACGAAGAGCAGACACGCGCAGCCGATTGCCAGTCGCGCCGCTTCCATCCCGTTTTTCTTGAGAGCCTGGGCGCGCGATAAATCTCCCGGATTAATCATCGAATAACCGATAAGCATTCCCGCGCCGCCCGCGATGAAAATGCAGGAAAGCTCAATCACGCCGTGCCCGACCATAAAGGTCACGAGCGCATTGCCGAACGCCGGATTTATCGCGTAGCAAACGCCCAGAACGCCGCCGATATGAAGCCCGTTGTAGATTAAAACATACAGCGTTCCGATGCCGAAAAACGCGCCGAAGGCGAAGGCTCTGATGGCGACCAGGATATTGTTGGTCAAAATCTGGCTCGCGCCGATTTGATTGGCGTCGTTCAAGCCTTCCCACCATTTGAAGTTCGTCTGCACGGCGTAGCGCAGCGAGCCTAATCCCAGCTCGTCGGCGAAAGTTAAATCGTAATAACACAAAAGAAAAGAAGCGATGCCGAAAATCGCAAAAGTCGCAAAAGCCAGCGCCGTATAGCGCCAGGTGCGGCGAAACGCCCGCGGAAAATCTTTGGCGAAAAACTGCCAGACGAGATTCGCGCCCTTCGCGTCGGCGCGATAAATCCTGCCGTGCGCGCGAATGACGAGGCTGTTCAGGTAATTAACGAGTTTCGGGTCGCGCGATTCGGCGCGGGCAATCGCCAAATCCGCAGCGGCGCGCCGGTAAAGCTCGCCCAGCTCGCGCACCTGCGCGCGCGGCAAACCGCGCAAAGGCGAAGTTTCCAGAATTTCCAACAAGCCTTCCAGTTTCTGCCAGTTGTTTTTGCGTTCGTCGATAAAGCGGCTCATTTTGATTTTGATTTTAGATTTTAGATTCCGGATTGGCAATTGAAAATTTGATTATCGCCCGATTTAAGATAATCTAAAAACAATATTTTATGTCGGAAGAAGCGAAAAATTTTCACGAAGAAGAGGAAATCGGAAAAACTTACGATTTGCGCGTCATTCGCCGGCTTTTGCGTTATCTGAAGCCGTATTGGCACATTGCCGCCGTCGCGCTGGTCCTGACGCTTTTGAGTAATATTCTGCTGAGTCTTCAGCCGCGTTTTACGCAATCCGCCGTCGACGATTTTATCGTGCCGAAGCAGGCGGACGGCATCTGGCTGTTTGCCTTAGCCTTTTTCGGTTTGTTTTTTTTCCGGTTTATTTTCAGCTATTTTCAGGAAATTCTGGTTAACAATGTCGGTCAGCGCGTGATGTTCGATTTGCGCACCGAGATTTTTACCAAGCTGCAACATCAGGAAGTCGCTTATTACGACAAACATCCGGTCGGGCGCATTATCACGCGCATCACGTCGGACGTCGATGCGCTGAACGAGCTTTTCACTTCCGGCGTGATTGATGTTCTGGGCGATTTGGTGATTATTTTCGCCATCGTCGGCGTGATGTTCTGGACGGATTGGCGACTGGCGCTGGTGACGCTTATTACCGTTCCGCTTCTTTTTACGGCGACGAACTGGTTTCGCAAACACGCGCGGCGCGGCTTCGACCGCGTGCGCACGCGCACGGCAAAGCTCAACGCGTTTTTGCAGGAACATATTTCCGGCGCGCAGACCGTCCAGCTTTTCAACGCCGAATCGAAAGCGCAAAAACGGTTTCACGACATCAACGACGATTATCGCAACGCGAATATCGAAACGATTTATTACTACGCGATTTTTTATCCGCTCGTGGATTTTATCAGCGCGGTCGGCATCGCGGCGGTGATTTTCGCTTTCGGTTATGAATCTTTGTCGATAATTGCGGCGGGCGGCGAACCGCTGACCATCGGCGTGCTGGCGGCTTTCATACAATATTCGGGAATGCTGTTCCAGCCGATTCGCGACCTTTCGGATAAATTCAACATCTTTCAGTCGGCGATTGTCGCCTCGCACCGGATTTTTATTTTGTTCGATTTGCCGGTTCAAATCGAAACGCCCCGAAAGCCGAAAAAGCAGGGCAAAGCCGTCGGCGACATCGAATTTCAAAACGTCTGGTTCGCTTATAAAAAAGAAGATTGGGTTTTAAAAGACGTTTCCTTTACGGTCAAAGCGGGCGAATCCATCGCGCTGGTCGGCGCGACCGGCTCGGGCAAAACGACGGTGACGAATCTTTTGATGCGTTTTTACGATGTGCAGAAAGGCAGAATTTTGCTGGACGGCGTGGATTTGCGCGATTGGGATTTGCAATCCTTGCGCGAAAATTTCGCGGTCGTTTTGCAGGACGTTTTTCTTTTCAGCGGCACGATTGAAGACAATATCCGGCTCGGAAAAAAAGAAATCAAGGATGAGCGAACCGTCTGGGCGGCGCGCGAAGTTCACGCTGCGGAATTTGTCGAACGGCTGGAAAACGGCTACCAAACCGAGTTGAAAGAACGCGGCGCAGGGCTGTCGGTCGGGCAGAAACAATTAATCAGCTTTGCCCGCGCGCTGGCTTTCGACCCGAAAATTCTTGTTTTGGACGAAGCGACCAGCTCGATTGACACGGAAACCGAGCAGTTGATTCAAGCGGCGGTCGAGCGCGTGATGCGCGAGCGCACGTCGTTTGTCGTCGCGCACAGGCTTTCGACGATTCAAACCTGCGACCGGATTTTAGTATTTCATCACGGCGAATTGCGCGAGAGCGGAACGCATCACGAGCTGCTCGCGATGCGCGGTCTTTACTGGCGGCTTTACCAACTGCAATACGCCGACCGGACGCTGGAAACGTCCGGCTTGGCAAATCCGGCTTTGAGCCAAACGTAGATTGCTATGATAAATCGCAAATTTCGTTTATAATTTCCGTCATAGTTTCTGCAAAATGTCACCTGAAACAAATCAAACCGAAGAACTGCTGAATCAGTGCGAGCCTGTTATCGAAGAAGTTTTCGCGCGCTGCGCGGAAAATGCGCCGAATTTCGGCGTCCGGCTCGAATGCTTTAAGGAATCGCTGAAGAAAACCGCCCGCAAATATCTTTTCGCCGATGCCGCAAACGCGCCGACCATCGAAGAAATCTGCGCTTTTTTCCGCGAAATTCAAGCCGCCGATTTGTTTATGGCGATTGCCTGCGCCAACGGCAGCGAGCGCGCCTGGTGGGAATTCGACCAGCAGCATCGCGCTTATCTGGAGAGAGTCGCGCGGCATCTGGCAAGCTCGGAACTGAACGCGCAGGAAGTTATCGACACGGTTTACGTCGAGCTTTACGGCACGCGCGTCGTCGACGGCGAAAGAGTTTCAAAATTTGCGACCTACAGCGGGCGCGGAAGCCTGCGCGGGTGGCTGCGCACGGTCGTCTGGCATTCGCTGGTCGACCTTCACCGGACGAGTCACGACGAAGTTTCGCTTGACGAAATGACGGAAAAAGTGGGCGAAGGCTACGCGCACTCGACTTTTGCCGAGCCGTCGCGCGGCGGCGAGACGGAAATGCTCGACCATCTGACGCGCGAGCGTTACCGCAAGGCGACGGTTTCGGCGATTGAAAATGCTTTTGCGACGCTCGACGCGCACGAAAAACTGCTTCTGCTTTATTATCACGTCGAAAATTTAAAGCTGCGCGAGATTGCGCGACTGGTCGAAGTTCCGACTTCGCCGCTCAGGTTCTGGTTTCAAAGAAAATCCGGCAAGCGCGACGAGAATCCGGCGACGCGGATTCACGAATCGACCATTATGCGCTGGCTGGAAAAAACTTACGCGAAAATCTTAAAGCTTTTTCGCGACGAGCTCGGCTCGACGCTCAGTTTGAAGAGCGAGGAAATCGAGCTTTGTATGAAAATTGCCACGCAGGATTTGGCGAGTCCGAATCTGTATCGCAATTTAATGACAACCGAAACGCCGAATATCGGCGTCTAAATTATCCTATTAGCCTCTAATTGAGAAACTTACGCAAATGTTACGAAAACTTGCGTCTATCTCATTGGGAGGCTGGAAAATTATGATAAACAAGGGGACAACGACAACAGAAGATTTAATGATTCAGGGATTACTCGGCAATTATTTGCGGTTTAGGTCAGCAAACCAGAATTTAAATAATGATAAACATTTGGATGACGATTCATTAAGCGCCTTTGTCGAAGGTAATTTAAGCGAGCGCGAATCGACGCCGATTCTCAGTCATCTGATTGACTGCTCGTTTTGCCGTCACGTCACGGCTGAGCTGGTCAAACTCGATTTTGCATTTGCCGGTGAAGAAACACTGACGATGCCGGTCGCGCAGGACGCGCCGACCAGCGTTTCGGATGTTTTGAATAATCTTCTATCACGCATTTTCGGAACTTCCGACAGCGGCGCGGTGCTCGCTCACCAGCAGCCGGAAGAAAAAGAAGATGAGGCGGAAGAAGACGAAAAGAAATCCTAGATTTTCTTTAAATTGAAAAAGGTCAGCCGCCGGCTTTGTTAAAGAGCCGGCGGCTGACCTTTTTTACGATTTCGCTTATTTATTGTGTAAAATATCCTGCCGATTCATTTTAAGCCTATAATTTCCGTCACTGTAGAGTTATAATTTAACAAAACCTTCTAATTTTTATTTGCGAGGTTGGCAAATCTACGTGACAGGAAACATTGAAACTTGTTTGCCGAAAATCCGGCAGCTTTCGGTCGAAAGAGTGGCGGCGGCAAATCTGCCGACACAAAACGGAAAATTTAAAATTGTCGGCTATCGCTCGCTGACCAGCTCCGAAGAATTTGTCGTGCTGGTCAAAGGCGAGATGAACGCGGACGTTCCGACGCTCGTGCGAATTCATTCGCAATGCCTGACGGGCGATGTTTTCGGTTCAATCAAATGCGATTGCGGACCGCAGCTGCATCGCGCGATGGAAATGATTGAAGCCGAAGGTCGCGGCGCGCTCGTCTACCAGCAGCAGGAAGGTCGCGGAATCGGCATTATCAACAAGATTCGCGCCTACGCGCTGCAAGACGAGGGCGCCGACACGGTCGAAGCCAACGAAAAACTCGGCTTTGCGGTCGATGCGCGCGAATATCAGCAATGCGCGGAGATTCTTTTCGATTTGGGGCTTTGTAAAGTGCGTGTGATGTCAAACAATCCGGATAAAATTCGCGCTTTGGAAGAAGCCGGGCTTCAGGTTCTGGAACGCGTCCCGATTGAAGTGGAATCGGAAGAGCCGGCGGCACATTATCTGAAAGTTAAAAGAGAAAAACTGGGACATTTTTTGAATGTCGATGAATAAACATATACGTCGGTAGTAACCGTCAACTTAAGAAACAAAACTTAAGCCGAAGTAATAAAGGAGAGTAGTAATGAAAATGCAAAATTTACTTGCAGCACGTCGCCGGGTATTTTTATTTATCAGCTTAGCGGCGCTGATTCCGGTCTTTTCCGTTAATATTTACGCGCAGCTTGGAAACTCCATCAGCGGGCATGTTTTCGGCGCGCAGCGCGAGCCTTTAGGCGATATCAATGTCGAATTGCTCGACAACTATTCTCGTTTTGTCGGGCGCGCAAGAACCAACGGTTCGGGTCGCTATGTATTTTCGGGGCTGGGTTCGGGGCGTTTTGTCGTCCGCGTTATGTCCTCCGGCACGGACTATGAAGAACAGGAACAGGAAGTCGAGATTGTTAATTTCGCTATTCGCTCGTCCGGAGGCGAAACGAGACCATCCGGCTTCAGCAATGAACAGAAGGATTTCTATCTGCGCCCGCGCCGAAGAGGCGAATTAGGAATAACCGGCACGATATTTGCGCAGGACGTTCCCGAGAATGCCAAAAAGCTTTATGAAAAAGGCATCACGGAATTAAATGACAAGAAAGAAAAAGAAGGTTTAGCGAATCTGAAATCGGCGATTGAGGCTTTCCCGAAATATTATGCCGCGCTTGAAAAACTGGGAACGGAATACGTCCGGCTGGGACATTACGAAGCCGCTGAAATTCTTCTGACTTTAGCGGTGGACGTCAACCCGCGCAGCTATAAGAGCTGGTACGGGCTCGCCTACTCACAGTATTCGCTTAAAAAAAGCACAGAAGCTGCCGCCGCAATTCAAAAGGCAATTGAGATGAATCAATATTCGGCGGAGGCACTTTTATTATCCGGCGTTTTAAAGAGACAAAATAAGCAGTTTAACGAAGCCGAAAAGCAATTGGTTAAGGCTAAAGAATTGTCTAAAGGAACGCTGGCGCTGGTTAACTGGCATCTAGCCTTACTCTACGGTTATGATTTAAAGCGTTATCGTGATGCCGCGCGCGAGTTGAAGCTTTTTCTCAAAGCGCAACCGGATGCTAAAGACAGCGAAAAAATTAAAGCTCTTATTAAAGAGTTCGAGGGCAAAGCGCAAACGGCTGGCTAGCTTGTAAAATTAAACCCGAACCGGATTCCTTTTGCGACTCCGTGAAATAAATAAGGGAATTGCCTGAATAATTGTAATACAGGTAGTTCCCTTATTTATTTCAGGAGCTTTGCAAGAAAGCTGCTTAATTTTGGCTTCTCGCACTAAAAGTATTGAAAAGGCGGAAGCCTCCGCGCAGAATTGCTAACCTTGTGCGCCGAGGCTTCCGCCTTAATTTATTCCGCACCAAAACTGCTTAAACTTTTTGACTTTTGGTGCCAAGCCTTATTTCAGCATTTCATAAAAGCTTATCCGTCCGGGCGGGAGATTAATCGGCAAAGAAGAGTTTTCCATCTTTCAGTGTATTATCCGGGCGCTTTCTCCCGAATAGTTTGAATCGAAAGGCGGGCTTCCGCCAATTGTTCGGCAGCAAACTTAAATTGACTGTTTAGAGATTCGATAGGCTTTGCGCAAAAATCAACAGAAAGCGGTAAAATTTTCGCGCGGCTTAATCCTCTTTCTCTTGATTTTTGCGCAAAGCGATTCGATAGCCTGCCTGCCTCTTTCGATAATCCGCCGCCGGATAAAAAAAAACCCTCCTGAATTCAGGAGGGTTTTTCAATGTAACGAAAAGTTACTCAGTTTTTAGAACAGCAGACGGAATCCGAAACGGAATTCGCGCGGTCCCTGAACCGTCGTCGGTAAGTTATAGAGCGGTGCCGGTGCACTGGTAATAGCATTCGGCGTTCCAGCACCGAGCGTATTTCCCGAACCAGCCAGACCCAGCAGAATCGGCGCTCCGTTTCTTTGGAAACGTCCGAGAGCCAATGCATAGGCGTTAGTCTGATGCGACTCAGCTTCCGTAATAAGACCGAGCAACGGGTTGGTAATATCAAACGTTGCCGTGTCAATCAGGTTCTCACGATTTAAAACGTTTGCCTGGTTGAAGATGTTGAGAATATCAACTTCACCGACCAAGGTGAAACGATTATCGCGTCCGAAACGATAGCGGTGACGAATCGCAAAGTCAGTATTGGTATACAGTTCCGTGCGTCCCTGGTCGCCGCGCTGGGATAAAACAATCGTATCGATACCCAAGATATTAACCGTCGAGGTTATCGGCGTACCGCTCTGAGCAGTCGTGAAGACCTGGAATTCGGTCGTGTTATTGCTTCCGAAACCAAATCTGTCATTCCAATCCAGGCTGTAAGCACCGGCAAACTTCAACACGTGCGGACGGTCGGTCGACAAAATACCGTTATCAGGTCCGCCGGCAACCGTAAATCCGGCGTGCGGCAAGTCGAAATAGCGGTTAACGTTCGGGCTTAAACGTCCGTCTTCATCCGAGCTAGCCAAGCCGGAGTAGTTTCCTTCCAGACGGCTAAAGGTGTAGTTCAGGTTGAAGTAGTAGTTGTTAGCAAAACGCTTGTCGAGACGGAATTCTAAAGCGCGATACAAACGCTGCGGAACTGCCGGAAGCAATCCCTGCGATGACAGAAGCTGACCGTGCAGTCCGGTTCCCGGATTACCGATAACGTATGATTCGCTGCCGCCCGGAGTAATGAAACCGGCGTCTTCAACAGTTCTGTCGACGTTTTTACGCGTAAAGCGGCTGCTGAAAACAAAGTCTCTTCCTAAATCGCGCTCAAAGGTGACCGTCATCTCACTTTGACGGAATGCCTTCAAATCAGGGTCGATACCACCAAAGGAGTTGATGTCCAGACCCGAGTTGGACGGAACGCGGAAGTCGAGATCGCAGCGAACGCGTCCGTAAATCGGGGTTGTCGGTGCAGTCGCTCCCGTCGGGCAGTTACCGCCGATGATGGGAGTTCCGCCGCCCAGAATATCTTCCGGAGTATCGTAGTTGGAAAGATTAGTTCCCGGAAGGATTTCAAAGAAGAACTGGTGATAGAAAGCACCACCGAATGAACCGCGGGGCAGTTCATATTTGAAACGGTCATAGAACCAGCCGTAGAAGGCGGTGATTTTCGTTTTGCCGTCGCCGGTCAAATCAAACGCTGCGCCGAGACGCGGAGCGATTTTGTCCATGAAATCAAATTTCAGACCGGGTCTTCCTTCGGTAAAGCTGGGAACGTTTTCGCGTTCCGCGCGAACACCCAAGTTTAACGTCAGACGGTTAAACGGCTGCCATTTATCCTGGATGTAGATGCCTTCGTTTTTGCTGCTGACATCGCCTGATTCACGATATCTGATCAGCGTTCCGGCGCCTAAAGCCCCAGGCGACGAAGGAATATTACGGGTTGAATAGGAAGCAATCGTCTGACCGAAACGTAAGACGATTTGGTCTACGTCCTGGCTCAGCAACTGATTCGCGATTCCATTGTATTGGTAACCGCCTTTGAACTCGTTTCTGCCGGCAAAGTTGGCGATGTAAGTAGCGTCCGCATCAAAGGTGTTGCGGGTCGTCGCATCGTAAACGGTGCCGCTGAAGAAGGGCTGTCCGTTCGAGACGCCTCTCGTACATCCGAATCCGGTAGGAAACTCTATCGGGCTCGACGCACTGCAAAGAACGCGGGGACGGGTCGGGTCGCCGAAGCCATAGGTGCCCAGCTTTTCATTTAAGAAATAGTGTCCGCCGCGCGCACTGAGAGTAAATGAATTAGTCGGTACCCACGTCATCTGTCCGGTAACGCTCTGGGAATTTTGACGACCGCCGGTCTGATTATAAAAGTTTGAGCCTGACAATCCTACCGCTTCGCTCGAAGGAATAGCGTCAAAAACCGTGTTGTAGGACGGAATCGTTCCTCGCACCGAAATCGGATTGTAGGTATAAGTTCCGTTTAAGCGCAGTCTGCTGAACGGCTGTGCATCCAGACGAAGGAAAGCATATTCGTTGGTCTGTTTCCCGCGATACGTTTCCGACGTTGCCAGACGAGTAACTGCGCCCGCCGCATTTGTAAGCTGGGCGTAGTTAATCGTGCGGTCTCTGGTGAAAATCTGGGGCGTATAGCTGCCGAAAAACCAGATGCGATCTTTGAGAATCGGACCACCCAAGTTCATCGTCGGGTAGAATCCCATATAGTTGTCTTTACCCTGTGCGATATAAAACGGCGCATTGTTGCGGGTAATTAAAAGGTTGCGACCTCTGGCTTGCAGTTTGCCCGGTTCAAATTGCGAACCGAATTCGCCGCGCCACTGATTGCTGCCGCCCTTTGTAACGACGGAAATCACGCCGCCGGTCGCACCGCCGAACTCGGCTTCAAAACCGGAAGATTTAATCTGAACTTCCTGAATGAGCTGGAACGGCAGGTTGCTGTTCGTGTTCAAAACACCGGTGCGGACGTTGGTTACTTCCTGTCCGTCAACAATAAAGGTGTTTTCCGAACCCGAAGCTCCGTCCACCTGAAATTGACCGGAACGCGGTTCGGGGCGCGTCGCCGGAGAGACTTTCAGAATGCTGGAGAAGTTCGTTCCTTTCGGAAGAAGTTCAGCAGTCTGAGCCGAAATAGTCGTTTGAATTTTGCTGCTGGTCGGATCAATCGGCGGCGTGTCGGTTTCGGTAATCGTTACCGTTCCACCGACGGTCGTGCTGATTTCGATCAGAACCGGCGACGTTTGTCCAAGCGCAACCTGGATATCAGTAACGGTTCTTTCCTGAAAACCGGCAGTCGCGCCCGCAACCACCGTATAACTTCCCGGCGGCACATTCATAACGCGCTGAAATCCGTTTTCATCGGTTGTAACAGTTCTTCTGAATCCCGTTGTGTTGCCCGCGCTGGCGATTGTTAGAGTCACATTCGGGACAACCGCGCCGCTAGGGTCTTTAACGGTGATTTCCAAGTTTCCTGTCGTTTCCTGTCCGAAGGCAAATGAGCCCAATACGAACAGCATTGACAGAACAGAAAACAAAGAAGCTATTCTTTTAATCATAATTTACTCCTCTTGAAATTATTACTCTAAGTAGTCGACTCAGCCTCTTGCCTGAGAGATTTTTTTGAATAAACTACTCAACTATATGGATTGATAACAATTTAAGTGCCAAAGATTCGGAGGGCGGGCTTAATCGAATAATCTCTTGAAAAAAATAGAGTTAGGTGATTTTTCAACGGTAAAAATTATAATCCGAAGAAAAATTTTACTTCAAGATTTTGGATTTTATTCAATATATTAAATCCCGGAATTTCGGATGCCTTGTTTTAATCGAAAAATCCGGCGCGGCGCACGCCCGCAACCGAGCGCGGCTATTTTGTCTTTTCACGCAGATTCTTAATGGTTTCACGAATTTTCGCGGCGTCCGTCGCCTTCGGCGCGAGCTTCAGATATTTTTCCAATTCGTCAGCCGCCTGCACGTAATTTCCTTTTCCCCAGTAGATGCCGCCCAGGTAGCGGTGCGCCTGCGCCAGTTTCTCATCATCTTTAATGCTGATGGCTTGCAAAAACAGGGTTTCCGCTTCGTCAACCCGCCTGAGTCCCAATAAAGCGATGCCGAGGTACATATGCGCGATTGCCGCCGTTTTGTCGGCTTTAATCACTTCGCGAAATTCTTTTTCCGCCTCCGCCATTTCTTTTTTGTTCAGTAAAGCGACGGCGTAATTGAGCCGTATATTCGGATTTTTATCGTTCAGTTCGATTGCCGCGCGCAGCGATTCGATGGCTTTATCGAGCTGATTCGTCTTCAGGTATAAAAAGCCGAGTTCGGCGTGAGCTTCAAAAAATTGCGGATGCAGTTTGATGGCTTCGTTAAATTTTTCGATTGCCAGATTCGTGTCGCCTTTATTTTGAGCTTCGAGGGCTTTTTTAAATTCTTTCAGCGCCGTTTTCGGAACGGCGGCGAGCGCGGCGTTAATCACGCCGGGTCGGTTTCTTATCGTCCCCTTCGGTCGCAGATCAGCCATTATATTAAAGGTTCGCGGAGATGGCGGAATATATATGGTTCGGTCGACGGACACCGGCGAGTCGATTTCGACGACTTCGCGGAAAATTTCATAATCTTCGCCGGCTTCGACGATAATCGTGTATTGTCCCGCTCCCAGACCGCTGAAATAAAACATTCCTTCCGAATCGGTAACGGTTATCACGCTGGAGATGCTCGGATTTTCCAATCTGACGCGAACCGAAGTCGCCGGATTATTTGAAGGAAAACGGACGCGTCCCTGAATTTTATTAACGCCGCCGCCGATGATAATTCCTCTGCCCTGCCCGTCGGCGATGACAGCGCCGAAAATTAATAAAAGGGCGATAAACGCCACTACCGATTCAATTACCGTTACACGCCAGAAACGATTATTTGCCGACACAGCCGCCTCCTTTACCTGACAGGGAAAAAGTTGTTTTGAATTTTTCTTATATTAACACAAAAAAAGGGAAAGTGAAGAACACTTTCCCTTTTCAAATTGGCTCGAAAATTCCGTTATTAGAAGCGGAATTTCGCGCCTAAGCGCAGAGATGACGGATACTGGAAGATTTGTCCAGTACCGAAGAACGGATTCGGAACCGCCGGAACGCCCGCAACACCGCTGGTAATCAGGAATGTTTCATCCAGCTTAACAGCACGCTGCACGTTCGTGACGTTGAAGAAGTCGGCAGTGAAACGCAGCTCACGTTTTTCGCCAAACTTAATCGGGAAATAAACACCCAAATCAAGATTGAACGTGGTCGGCGTTCTGTTGCTGCCGATAGCGCTGCGGATGCCGCCTTCGCCGCCTGCAATAGGCGTCGGAACGATGCTCGTGCCGCGCGGATTCAGAAAACCTTCGTTATTGCCGTAAACCGGGTGCGGAATCAAAGCGTTGAACGGCGCGCCGGACTGAGCGTAGAAATTACCCGAAACGACTAATTTCCACGGTGTCACGTAAGTGCCGTTAAACTTGAATTGATGCGGACGGTCGTTCGGCAGACGTCCGTAGGTGTTGTTGAGCAAGCTGGTCAAGTCGAACAACGAAGTGATGTTCGGGTCGGATTGTCCGTTATCGTTACGGAACAAGCCTTCGTAGTTGCCGGTCAAGCTGGAGAACACATACGAAGCGATGAACGAGAAGTTATTGTTGAAACGGCGAGTCGCCGTGAATTCGAGAGCGCGATAGAAGCGGCGCGCGCGTCCGAAGCATTGTCCGAAATCGCAAGCCAGTTGTTCCGTCGTGCTTTCGCCCGGGTTGAAAATGAAGTAGTGGTCGCCGTCGTCGAACGAACCGTCTTCAATTACCGTGCCTTGCGGGCGGTAAATGCCGCGGACTCCGAGAACGAGGTCTTTCATCGCTTCATATTCAATACCGACGTTCCATTCGTTAACCGTCTGCGGTTTCAAATCCGCGTCAATCGGAGTCGGTTCAGAACCGAGATTACGGGTATTGAAGCCGGTCGCGACAGTCGCATTTAAAGGAGCGCCGTAGCGGTTAACGTTAAAGTTCTTGTCGGTTTGCGCGTTTTCGCTGCCGGCGCGAACGTTCAGATCGAGCGGAATCGGCGTTTCCAGATAGCGCGCGTAGTTGGCAAAGACTTTACCTTTACCTTGACCCGTGAAATCCCAGATGAAACCGATACGCGGCTGCAAGTTATGCCAGAAATTGTTCAAGCTCAAATACTTGACGTTTTCGTTTCCGTACGCCTGCTGGAAATCCCAGCGCGCGCCGATGTTTAACTGAACCGTGTTGCTCAGCTTAATATCGTCTTGGAGATAAAAGCTTTCGACGTCGGTTCTGGTATCGGCAATCAGTTTGAAGTCGCGAACACGTGTGCTCAGGCGAACCAAAAACGGATTGTTCAGAGCTTCAGTCGCCGTAATCGAAGACACGACAACCGCATTAGCGGTAAAGCCGACCGGACGATTGGCAACCGGCAAAGCGTTGAATGCCGTCGCCGCCGCGTTGGTCAAAGCGCCGGTTCCCGAAGTATCCGGGCAAACCACCGTGCCGACGCCGCTGATGACTCTCGTCGTGCAAACGCCGAAGTTATTGGTGACGCGGAAACCGGAAACGGTTCTGTTGTCTGCATCGCTGCCGTTGTTGGCGCCGACATTCAGCGGATTAGCAAAGGTATTGCTCGGTCCGGTCGAAACCTGATTGATGTCGTAAATGTTGCGGTAGAATTCGAAACCATATTTGAAGGTATGTTTGCCCCAAATATTCTGCAGTCTCGCCGCCGCTTCATAACGGTTGCGGGTCTGGTCTTGATAAAGTCCGAAACCCTGTTGAATAAAGTTGCGCTGGAGCGTGCCGCCCGGAGCAAAAACGTAATCAACGAAACCGATGTTGGTCGAAGTCGCCAATTGTCCGGTCTGCGTCACCGGAGCAACCGTTCCGTTGGCGCGAAGAATCGCGAAGTTGTCCGTCACTAACGGAACGTCGAGAACGTCGCCGCCCGGAATAACGTTGTTGCGCTGGAAGTGCATACCGAATGAAAATTCACCGATAAAGTTTTGGTTAAAGGTTGAATTCAAGCGGAAAGCATAGTTTGAGCCGCCGGTTTCGCGGAGACCTTCAAAACTGTTCAGGTTGTTGCCGAAGCCCGAACCGGCAAACAAGTGACCTTCTTCCTTGGTGAAGTCACCGAAGGTGGAAAAGTTAAATGTGTTGGTGTCGTTGATGCTCCAGGTTAATTTGCCCGCGTAGAACGGAGTCGTGATTTTGTTTTCGACCGTTGTGCGGAAGGTCTGCGTCAGGTATTCATTGTCGCGACGCTGCGGATTGAACGAACCGTAGAAGGTCAGTTTATCCTTGATAATCGGACCGCCGATACCGAAACCGGCATCAACTTCCGAGAATCCGCTCGGCGAAAGACCCGTGAACGAGAAGTTTCTCGTTTCACGGACGAAGCTTTTGTGCGTAAAATAGCCGTAAACTTCGCCGCGGAATTCGTTGGTTCCGCTCTTGGTGATAACGTTGAAAATACCGCCGGTCGACAATCCGTATTCGGCGCCGTATGAACCGGTTTTAACTTCAACTTCCTGAACGAACTCGAAGGGCAGGTTCGCGCCCGAACCGCCGAAAGCGGGGTCGGTCGTGTTGACGCCGTCGAGAATGTAGTTGTTTTCAGGACCGGACGAACCGGCAACCGACGGGTCGCGGTCACGTCCCGAAGCATCGCGCAAGCCCGAACGCGTCACGGTCGGCGCAATCGTATAAAGCGACTGCACGGTGCGCTGCGTCGGGAAGTTGCTGAACTGTTCGGTCGAAACGTTCGTGCCCGAAGTGTTCTGGGTAGTGTCAATCTCAGAACCGGCGACCACGTCGACGGTCGCGCCCGTGCTGGCGGGCGTCAACTGCGTGTCAACGGTAGTCGTTCTGGACAGATTGACTTCGATGTTTTGGTTTTCGTATGTCGCAAAGCCTTTTCCGGCAGCTTCCACTTTCACGGAATATCTGCCCGGCGGCACGTTGCCGACGCGGAAAAATCCTTCGTCATTGGCTGTTACCGTTATCGCGCGAACGAGGTTGCCGCCCGAAACCGTCACAGATGCGCCGGGAACGACCGCGCCCGACGGGTCGGTAACAGTACCTTCAATGTTTCCTGTCGTCGAAGTTTGCGCCGTAACCGGGATTATCACTAATCCCAACGCAAAGACGAAAACAGTTAAAATTTGCAGGATTGTTTTCATATTTTCTTTCCTTTCTTTAATGTAGCCTAATCTTTAATGTAGCCTAAAAATTTACAAATAATTAGGTAATTTGCGAATAATTGGGGAGAAACTGTTATGTTTCTGTCGTTTATCTAGCAACTATTATGCCTTGCGGCAAAAACGTCATAAAACCTTGTAATTATTAATATTTAACGATGTAAAATAAAAATCGGGCGCGCGGCGCAGAACTGAAAAAATTGATTTATATCCATAAGTTTGAATTCCTGCTAGAATTTTATCGGGAACAATGGAAAAAATTTACCGCGATTCGGTTCACAATATTATTCGCCTGAAAACCGACACGGACGAAGGCAGATTGATGATTCGGCTGGTCGATACGGCGGAATTTCAGCGCCTGCGGCGCATCAAGCAGCTCGGGCTGGCGCTGTTCACCTATCAGGGCGCGGAGCATTCGCGCTTTACGCACAGCCTCGGCGTGCTGCACCTGGCGACGCGGATTCTGGAAAAATTAGGCGCGAAATACAAAATTTCGGATGAAGCGCGGATTGCCGTGCGCTGCGCCGCGCTGCTGCACGACATCGGGCACGGCGCTTTCTCGCACGTGATTGAAGGAATCTTAAATTTTCATCACGAAGATTTTACGATTCAGGCGGTTTTAAGCGATGAAACCGAAGTCGGGCAGGCATTGCGCCGGTTTTCCGCCGCGCTGCCCGAATCGGTCGCCGACGTTATCAGCGGAAAATATCGCCCGCTGGCGCTGGCGCAGCTCGTTTCCTCGCAGCTCGACGTCGACCGGATGGATTATCTCTTACGCGATTCTTTGATGACCGGCGCGAAATACGGAATCTACGATCTCGAATGGATTATCAAATCGCTGGAAATCGACGAGGAAAACGACCGTCTTTATATCTCGGCGGAAGGAATCTACGCCGTCGAAGATTATTTGCAGGCGCGTTATTATATGTTTCGGCAGGTTTATTTTCACCGCTCTCTGCGCTCGGCGGAAGTCGTCCTGCGCTCTCTGTTACGGCGCGCGCTGGAGCTTTTTCAAGCCGGAAAATCTGTTTGGTTCGCACACGGCACGCCGTTCGAGAAAATTCTGCGCGGCGAAAAATTGTCGCTCGCCGAGCATCTGGAAATGGACGATTCCGACGTGATGTTTCACATCAAGCAATGGCAGCGCAGCGCGGACGCGATTTTATCGGATTTGTCGAAACGCTTTATCCATCGTCGCCTTTTTAAAGCCTTCGACGTCGATATGCCGAATGAAGAGCGGCAGGATTTTCTGGAAAAAGCGCGAAAAGCGGTGGAAAAAGCGGGCTATGACGCCAGCTATTATTTTGTCGAGGACAAAACCGGCGACGTTCCGTATTATTTCTACACCAAAGATACGGACAAACCGAAAAATCTTATCTATGTGCAGGAAGGCTACGCGCGTTCGACATTGCGCGAGATTTCCGAAGTCAGCGCGGCGGTGCGCGGGCTTCAAAAAGGCTACGTCATTCACCGCGTCTGTTTCCCGCACGAATTGAACGAGGAAATTTCCAGACTTTATCACGGCTACGCCGACGCGGCGGCTGACGCGCACGGCTGAAAAATAACTTTGCGGCTGACAAATTCCATCCGGAATCCGTGAGATTCCGGGCTGCGGCGATAAGATTCAATGTTGCATCTTTTATATGGCGGGCGAAACGTTTTGGAAAAACTCTGGCGATTTATATATTATTGAGCTACAATTCCAGAAAAGTTGAAAGTCTCGGATACCGGCGAAACGTGACGGCAGGTTCAGGAAAATTTTAATGGTTCCGTAACCGCCGGAAATTGTCCGAAGCTATAAACTTTTATCAATGCCAATTCATAAAACGCAAGCATCGGAAATTCACGAATCAATCGCGCCCGAAATCCAGAAGGCGTTTGATTACCCGTTTTGCATCCGCGACGTGCCCGCCGAAGAAATCCACGAAGGTCGCTATATCACGCGCTTTGCCCGCACGCCGGAAGAAATCGACGCGGCGCTGCGGCTGCGCTTCACGGTTTTTAATCTGGAATTGAACGAAGGTCTGGAATCGTCGTTTCTGACCGAGCGCGACGAAGACGAATTCGACCAGAGCTGTCATCACCTGATTGTGATTGAAAAAGCGACGCACACGCTCGTCGGCACATACCGGCTGCGCACCGTCGAACAGGCGAAAAGCGCGCGCGGATTTTATTCCGCCAACGAATTTAAAATCGAAGATTTGCCGCCGGAAATTCTGAATCAATCGCTGGAAATCGGGCGCGCCTGCATCGCCCGCGAGCATCGCAACTCGCGCGTGCTTTTTCTGCTCTGGAAAGGCTTGGCTTTATACTCGATTTTGAAAAACAAGCGCTATCTTTTCGGCTGCTGCTCGCTGTTTACGCTCGACTGCACGGATGGCAAAAAGGCTCTGCGGCAGCTCGTCCGCGACGGTTTTTTTCACGAAGCTTTCCGCGTCGCGCCGCGCGAGGAATGCGCCTGCAAGCCCGAAGATTTTCTGACCGCAGATTCAATCGAAGAAATCGAATTGCCGAAGCTTTTTTTCACATATCTGCGCATCGGCGCGAAAATCTGCGGCGAGCCGGTCATCGACCGTCATTTTAAAACAATCGACTTTTTCGTAATTTTCGACGCGACGACGATTGAGCCGCGTTATTATCAAATGTTTTTCAGCCAGTTCGAACACTTGAAACAGTAATCGGCAGTCAGTGGTCGGTGGTCGGTTGCCGTTTGAGTGAAAATTGCGCTCCTGAATTTATCTCAACGAACGACTGACCGCCGACCGCCAACCACTGACCACTTTTTATGAAGTATCTACTTTCCGCAATTCGTCTCGCCGCTTTTCTCGTCGCTACTTTCGGACTTTACGGCGCGTGGTTCGTCGCGGTTTTTTTTATTCCGAACAAGCTTTACTGGCGGCAGTTGATTTTTAATTTGTGGGCGCGAGCCTTCGTCAGAATTTCGGGAATGAAAGTCGAAGTGGTCGGAACGCCGCCCGCCGCGCCGTTTTTTCTGGTTTCCAATCATCTGAGCTACGTTGACATTCCGCTCCTTCGTGCCGTGACGGAAGGCGTTTTCGTCGCCAAAGGCGAAATTCAAAGCTGGTTTCTGGGCAACCGAATCGTCGGCGATATGGGAAACGTTTTCGTCAATCGCCAGAAACGCCGCGATATTCCGCGCGCCGGCGCCGAGGTTCTGGAAAGATTAAACGAAGGCGAAGGCGTGATAGTTTTTCCCGAAGGCACCAGCACGAGAGGCGAAAAAATCCTCAAATTCAATTCTTCTTTCCTGGAATTTCCCGCGCAGACCGATTTGCCCGTTCATTACGTTTCAATCACTTATCGCACGCCGAACAACACGCCGCCCGCTCATTTAATCTGCTGGTGGGAAGTTGACGACACATTTATCGAACATCTCTGGAAACTGTTTCAGATTCCCGAATTTGAAGCGATTGTCACGTTCGGCGACGAACCTATCCAAAGCCCGAATCGCAAGGAGCTAGCGCAGAGGCTCTGGGAAAAAGTCAATGAAAGATTCGTTCCGGTGCTTTAGACCGATTCGGGGATTCAATCAGAGGCTTTTCCGGTCTGGTATTGTTCCAGCTTTCGATAAAGCGTTTTCCTGCCGATATTTAATAATCTCGACGCGCGCGATTTGTCGCCGCTCGTGTAGTCCAGCGCCAGCTCGATCGCCTGTTTTTCTATTTCTTCCATTGTCGCCGGAAACTCGACTTCCAGATTTATCGCCCGACCTTCGCTCGCCGCTTTGGCGCGTTCCTGGCGCGCCTGCGCGAATGATTCAAACGCTTTTTTGCTGATGGCTTCCGGCAAATCGTCAAGCTCGATTTGTCGTCCCGAAGCGATAATCACGGCGCGTTCAATCGCGTTTTCAAGCTCGCGCACGTTGCCCGACCATTCGTAATTAACCAGCGCGAGCAAAGCTTCCTTTGAAATTCCCGACACGAAACGCCCGGTTTTCTGCTTGTATTGTTCGAGAAAATGAAAAACCAGAATGTGTATGTCTTCCGGGCGCTCGCGCAGAGGCGGCAGCGTAATCGGAAAAACCGAGAGCCGATAAAACAAATCTTTGCGAAACTTCCCTTCTTCGACGGCTTTTTCGAGATTAACATTCGACGCGGCGATAACGCGCACGTCGGTTTTGACCGTTTCGTTGCCGCCGACGCGTGTAAATTCGCCGTCCTGCAAAACTCTCAGCAAATTCACCTGCGCGGGCAGAGACATTTCGCCGATTTCGTCCAGGAATAAAGTGCCGCGGTCGGCTTCTTCAAAACGTCCTTTGCGCTGATTGCGCGCGTCGGTAAACGAGCCTTTTTCGTGTCCGAAAAGCTCGGATTCGAGCAGAGTTTCGGGAATCGCGCCGCAGTTTAATTTTACATACGGCTTGTTTTCGCGCCCCGAATTATAATGTATCAGATTCGCCAGAAGCTCTTTTCCCGTTCCCGATTCGCCCTGAATCAAAACGGTCGTCTGCGTATCGGCGACGTTTAAAGCCAGTTCGATGGCGCGTCGAATCGCCGGAGCCTGCCCGATAATTTCGCTTTGATGTTTCTGGTGAAGCTCGGATTTAAGACGCATCACTTCCGCCGAAAGCTGGTCGCGTTCGAGCGCCGTGCCGATTTGGTCGGAAATTCCTTCGACCAGCGCGACTTCGTGATTTTCAAAACCGCCGTCGCGCTCCTCGCTCCACACAAAACCCAGAAGCCCGAACGCCTGCCCGCCGACGCGCACCGGCGCGACCAGCGCGGCGCGCCCGTCAAGCTGCGAATTGAAAATCAGGCGAATCGCGAACGGCAAATCCTTATCGACCAGACGCAAGGTTTTTCCCTCGCGCAAAATGTCGCTTAAAACCGGGAACGGCTCGATGTCGAGCGATTGATTGTGTTCCTCAATCATCTGCAAAACCGCGTTCGGCTCGACGTTCGGCGCGGATTTAAACGAAGCTAAGCTTATTTTTTTTCCCGTCTGGTCGAGCACGCCGAGCGCGCCGTAATTTGCGCCGACCAGTTCGACGGCGCGTTCCAGCACGCGCGCCGAAACCTCGTTAAAATCCGAATGCGAATTGAGCGTGTTGGCGATTTCCAGAAGCGCGTTCGTGCGCTTCGTTTCCTGTTCCTGCGCGACGTAAAGCCGCGTGTATTGATAGCCGATGGCGAGCTGGCGACCGACCGATTCGAGAAAAGCGACTTCTTCGTCGAGCCATTCGCGCGGCGCGTGCGTGTCGTGCAAACCCAAAAGCCCGATGACTTTTTCGTTCAGCGTAATCGGCACGACGAGCAGCGATTGCGTTTCCAGCGCTTTGGTGAAAAAGCGGACGGTCGCGTCTTTCGTCTTCGTCGTATCGTTGATGCGAACCGGCTGCGACAAATCGAATTTTTCGGTGAGCTTCTGCGCGTCGAACGGAATCATCGTGCCTTCGGACGACGGAACGGTTTCGTCCCTGCGCCATTCGTGGCTGATGCGAAGCTCGTTGCCTTCCGTCAATTGCAAAAGGTCGCAGCGGTCGGCATCCATCATTCGCCCGATTTCCGAAACGACCACGTTCAAAAATCTTTCGAGGTCGATGTTGGTCGGCAAATCGCGCGCGAGGCGGTCGATAATGCCTTCGCGCGCCTCGTGCATTTTGATTTTTCGCTCAAGCGAAAGCGATTGCGGAATTTCCAGTTCGATTTTCATACGCGGGTTTTGAACTAAACTTTTAATTTAAAAGCGATTAATTCAAATATAAGTTTATCACCGTTTTGCAGAATTTATGTCAGGCTGATACAGGAAAGTTTTCCGGTGTGTTTTTTAGATGCAAATACAAATCTCTGAAGATTCTAAAAATAGTATGAAACTTTTTCGAATTTTTACCAATAATTATTGGAAAGCGTGAAAATCTACATTACCGTAGAAAACTCAATGGAAACCCTCACGGGATGTCGGCGAAATTTCACTATCGCTTATGTCGAGGAACAATCCACCAAACACGAATTTCCAAAATAAAATAAAGAAAAAACGAGGAGTAAAAATGAAAAGAATTCTTACGCGTATGGCGGCTCTCGCGCTGCTGGTAATTGCGACTTTCTGGTTCGGCACCGACACGAAAGCCAAAAAATGGGGTTGCGCCGACAGTATGTTCGCCGCTCAATCAGCCTGTGACGACAGCTTGTCGGGAACTATCGGCAGTTATAACAACGTCACTAATTTCTCGCCCAACCAATGTAACAATCAAGCGCAAAATGATTGCGGCAGCAATACGACCTGTTACAATAACTCTTATAACAATTGCTACAACACCGCCGTCAATAATTACGGCGACCGCTATAACACATACGGCAGCTGCGTCGGCGGAACTATTAATTACAGTTGCTATGAAGAGCCGGATTTTTGCGCGGCGGCGAGAGATAGAGCCAGTCAATGCGCGATAATGTATCCGTATGAGCCGGGAGTTATAAATACGGCGCAAATGGAGTGCAGAGGTGCCAGCGGAATAGACCAATGCGAGTAACCGCTTTGGAGTTTGAAACGACAAAACGGACATAATAAACCGAGTATTTACTCAATAAAAATCGGAAAATAATACCGCAAAAATCGCCTTTGGTTTTTGCGGTATTATTTTCTAAAGAATACTCAATCGACTCTTTCAAACTGGTCGCATTCAGCGATTAAATTCAGTTTTTCAAATAACGCCGGTTAAAGTCGCATACATCAATCGAGTAAAACCGCTGATTAGAAAAAGCCTGCTCAACCGGCGGACTTTTTCTAAAAGTTATTGATTATTCGGTTTAACTACCGGCGGCGGCGGAGTTTCTCCGCTCGGTTTTGTTTCTTCCGCTTTCGGTTTGGTCGCCTTTCTGGTCGGTCTGGCTTCCCTCTGGTTCTGGAGGTCTTCCGGTATTTTCGGCTTGATGCCGAAATTGGTGCGTTTTTTTCCGGCTTCGGCTTTTTCCAGCGAATCAATCGCCTGCGTGTTGTTTTCGTCAAGCTCGACCGCTTTTTTCAAAACGGTCACGGCTTCGTCATAACTGGCGAGCTTTATCAGGATTTTACCGAGTTCGGTTTGATATTCGCTGTCTTCGGGTTTTAATTTGACGGCTTGGCGCAGGGCTTTTTCGGCTTCTTTGTCAAGATTGATTTTGTTGTAAGCGCGTCCGAGATTGAAAAACGCCGCGTCGTCTTTCGCGTTTTTCTTGATGATTTTTTCGTAGGCTTTCGCCGCATTTTCAAAAGATTTATCGGAATTGGTCAGAATCGTCGCCACTTCCTTGGTGCCTTTTTTGGCTTTTCTCTGCGGCGCGGGCGTCGGCGTCGCTTCGGTCGTGTCGCGCTGCAAAATCTCGTCTTCCTTTTCCCGCAGGCTGTAAGCGATGCCGAGCTGGAAATGCGCGTCGGCTAAATCGGGATTGAGTTTTGTCGCCTGTTTCAAAGCCTCAATCGCGTTTTCGGTTTTGTTTTCGTCGAGATATTTGTTTCCCGCCGCTAAGGCTTCGCCGGCGTCCGTAAAGGTCGGAACGACTTCGGGTTGTTTGTTTTCGACCGCTGCCGGAGAGTTTTCGACCGCCGGAGTCGAGGCGTCCGCGTTCGTATTTGTGTTGGTCAAATTAGCGGTATTTGAGCTGACGCCGCCCGAACAGCCAAGCTGGGAAAATACCAATGTCGCAAAAAATATAATTGTTATAAAAGCTTTCATTATTCAAGACTCTAAAAATGTTCGGATTAAATCGTTCAGATTAGAAGCATTTTTTTCCAAAAGGTTTGCAGTAATTCAGAGACTAACCCGGCGAAAACACAAACGGGCGACCGCCGAGCAGATGCACGTGCAGATGAAAAACGGTTTGCCCGCCGTCGCCGTTCGTGTTGATAACGATGCGGTAGCCGTTTTCGGCAAAGCCTTTTTCACGCGCGATTTCGGCGCCGGTCAAAAGAAGATGTCCGAGCGTTTCGCGATGATTTTTTCCGGCTTTATCGAGTGAATCGAAATGCTCGCGCGGCACGATTAAAACGTGCGTCGGCGCTTGCGGGCTGATGTCGTTGAAAGCGAAGCACACTTCGTCTTCATAAACTTTGGCGGACGGAATTTCGCCCGCAATAATCCTGCAAAACAAACAATTTTCGCTCATACGGAAATTTTAACGCAAGGACGCAAAGATGCAAGCATTAGAAGGCAAAAGTAAAAAGGCAAAAGTAAAAAGGCAAAATCGAAAACTAAGAAGTAAAACCGTATATCGGCGGCGGCTTTTATTATTTCTCTCTTCTTAATTTTGCCTTTTGTCTTTTTACTTTTGTCTTTCTTCTTTTACTCTTGCGCCGCCATCGACGCGCCGTTCGTCAAGCGCTCGATTTCCGCGCCGACGGAATTCAATTTTTTGACGATGTTTTCATAGCCGCGGTCGATGTGATAAACCCGGTCAATCAAAGTTTCGCCGCGCGCCGCCAGCCCAGCCAGAACCAGGGACGCCGACGCGCGCAAATCCGAAGCGATGACGGGCGCGCCGGAAAGCGCGGTTTTGCCGTGAACTTTTGCCGTGTTGCCGGAAATTTCGATTTTCGCGCCCATCCGGATCAGCTCCGAAGCGTGCATAAAACGATTTTCAAAAATCGTCTCCTGTATCACGGAAACGCCTTCGGCTTGCGTCATCAGCGACATATACTGCGCCTGCATATCGGTCGGAAAATGCGGGTGCGGTTCGGTCGTCACCTCTCTGGCGGCTAAACCTTTCGCACAGCATTTGACGAGCAGCGTGCTCGGATTGAGTTCTTCGATTTCGACGCCCGCCTCGCGCATTTTTCCGATGGCGGCGCGCAGATGTTCCGGCTCGCAATTCGTGATTTCAAGCTCGCCGCCCGTAATCGCGGCGGCAACAATAAAAGTTCCCGTTTCGATACGGTCGGGAATGATTGTGTGTTCCGCGCCGTTTAAGGCTTCGACGCCTTCAATCTCGATAATTGAAGTTCCCGCGCCGTTGACGCGCGCGCCCATTTTATTTAAAAGCGCGGCTAAATCTTCGATTTCCGGCTCGCGCGCGGCGTTGTGAATCGTCGTTTTCCCGCGCGCCAGAACCGCCGCCATCATCACGTTTTCCGTTCCCGTGACGGTTACTTTTTCAAACGTCACATCAGCGCCCGCTAATCTTCCGTTCGGCGCGCGGGCAACGACGTCGCCGGCTTCCAGCGAAACAATCGCGCCGAGCTGTTCAAAAGCTTTCAGATGCAAATCAATCGGGCGCGTGCCGATGGCGCAGCCGCCCGGCAAGCTGACCTTTGCCTGCCCGAAACGCGCGAGCAGAGGTCCAAGCGCGAGAACGCTCGCCCGCATCGTCTTGACCAGATGATACGGCGCTTCGAAAACTTCGATGTTTCGCGCCGTAATTTTGTGCGTGCGCAGCTCGGGCGTTAAAACCGTCGCGCCCAAATCTTCCAGCAAACGACGCTGCGTAATCAAATCTTTAACATACGGAACATTATGTAAAGTAACCGTTTCCGCCGATAAAAGAGCCGCCGCCAGACACGGCAGAGCTGAATTTTTCGCGCCGCTAATCGCAATCTTTCCACGAAGCGGCTTTCCGCCGCGAATTAAAAATTTATCCATCGTTTATGACAACTAACACTTATGAAAGTTAAAAAGAAATGTTATCACACGAACAGATTGAAATAAAAATAATGACCTGCAAGAAAGGCGCAGGCTGGCGCTTCAGCAGGCAACCTTCGAATTTAATTCAAAACCGCTTTCAATGCTTTCCCGGTATAGGATTTTCGCACGGCGACGACTTCTTCCGGCGTTCCGGTCGCCACGAGTTTTCCGCCGCCTTCGCCGCCTTCGGGTCCTAAATCGATGATGTAATCAGCCGATTTTATCACATCCAGATTATGCTCGATGACGATGACCGTGTTTCCGGTGTCAACCAATCTTTGCAAAACGTCGAGCAGTTTGTGAACGTCGGCGAAATGCAAGCCGGTTGTGGGTTCGTCGAGAATATAAATCGTTTTTCCGGTGGCGCGTTTCGATAATTCTTTGGCGAGTTTGATGCGCTGCGCTTCGCCGCCGCTCAAGGTCGTCGAAGACTGACCGATTTTGATGTAGCCGAGACCGACGTCGAGCAGAGTTTGCAGTTTTTGTTTGATTTGCGGAATGTTTTCCAGGATTGGCAGCGCGTCTTCAATCGTCGTATCCAATAAATCGGCAATCGAAAGACCTTTGTATTTGACGGCTAAGGTTTCGCGGTTGTAGCGCGCGCCGCGGCAAACGTCGCAGAGCACGTAAACGTCGGGCAGAAAATTCATCTCGATGCGCTTCATTCCGTCGCCGTCGCAGGCTTCGCAGCGTCCGCCTTTGACGTTAAACGAAAAACGTCCGGCTTTGTAGCCGCGTTCTCTGGATTCCGGCAGCATCGCGTAAAGCTCGCGTATCGGCGTGAAAAGTCCGGTGTAAGTCGCCGGATTCGAGCGCGGCGTTCTGCCGATCGGCGTCTGGTCAATCTCTATGACTTTATCGACTAACTCCAAGCCTTCGATTTCGTCGTGTTCGAGCGGTTCGACCAGCGAGCCGTAAACGTGACGCGCCAGCGCCGGATAGAGAATATCTTCGACGAGCGTGGATTTGCCCGAGCCGGAAACGCCGGTCACGACCGTGAAAATGCCGAGCGGAAAACGCACGTCGATGTTTTTCAGATTGTGCGCCCGCGCGCCTTTGACGGTGATGCCGTTGACGTTCGGCAAGCGCCGCAATTCCGGAATTTCGATGGCAAGCTTTTTGGAGAGATATTGCCCGGTTATCGAAGCCGGATTTTTTTCGATGTCGGCGGGCGTTCCTTCGGCGACGACAGAGCCGCCGTGCGTTCCCGCGCCCGGTCCTAAATCGACGACGTAGTCGGCTTTTTCAATCGTTTCCTCGTCGTGTTCGACCACCAGCACCGTGTTGCCCAAATCTCTTAATTCGTGGAGAGTTTCCAGCAGTTTTTGATTGTCGCGCGGGTGCAGACCGATGGAAGGCTCGTCCAGAACATAAAGAACGCCGCGCAATTGCGAACCGATTTGCGTCGCCAGCCGGATGCGCTGACCTTCGCCGCCGCTCAAAGTCGCCGACGGTCTTTCCAGAGTCAGATATCCTAAACCGACAGCTTGCAGAAATCCGAGACGGTCTTTGATTTCTTTCAAAACCAGCCCGGCGATTTTTTCTTCGCGCTGGTTAAGGGAAATTTCTCCGATTCGCTCAATCGATTCTTCAATCGTCAGGTTTGTGTAATCGGCAATTCCCAAACCGCCGACCTTAACCGCCAGCGATTCCGGCTGCAGGCGCTTGCCGTGACATTCGGGACAGGTAATGGGCGAGACGAGTTCCTCCAGTTCGAGCCGAACCTTTTCCGACGGCGGATTTTCCATTCGCTCGTGCATCGCGCGGATTGCGCCTTTCCATTCCGATTCGTATTTATAGCCGCCCTGCGAGAAAGTCAGACGACGATTCGTGCCGTAAAAGAATGCGTCCTGAATTTCTTTCGGCAAATCGATAAACGGAGTTTCCAGCAGATTTACCGTCGCGTCTTTCTTTTTGCCTTTGAATTTCGATTTGATTTTTCCGGCGAAAGAATCGTCTTCATCCGGCGGCGTTAATTTATCTTCGCCCGTAAATTTTTCGATAATCGCTTTCAGCGCCGCCTGCAAAAATCGCGCGCCGGATTTGTCGGCTTCGCCCAGGAATTTCAATTTTCCGGCAGGCTGATTCGCGTCCGGCACGATTTTCGACGGGTCAATCTGCATCACCGTTCCCAAGCCCTGACATTTTCGGCACGCGCCGTAATTGGAGTTAAACGAAAACGAGCGCGGTTCTAAAGTCGGAATATTCACGCCGCAATTGACGCACGCCATTTTCTCCGAATAGAGCTTTTCCTCGCCGTCGATAATCGAAATCAAAACCGCGCCGCCCGTCAATTTCAGAGCCGTTTTCACCGATTCGGTCAAACGCTCGCGCACGCCTTCTTTTATCAAAAGGCGATCGACGACGACTTCAATCGTGTGATTTTTGCGTTTGTCGAGCTTGATTTCCTCGTCCAGCTGGCGCATCTCGCCGTCGATGCGGGCGCGCAGGAATCCGTCTTTGTTAAGTTTTTCGAGTTCCTTTTTAAATTCGCCTTTGCGCCCGCGCACGAGCGGCGCGAGAATCATCACGCGCTCGCCTTCCGGCAGATTCAAAATTCCGCTCGTGATTTGCTCGACCGACTGGCGCGTAATCGGCGCGCCGCACAAATGGCAGTGCGGCTGCCCGATTGACGAAAAAAGCAGCCGCAGATAATCGTAAATTTCCGTCACCGTTCCGACGGTCGAGCGCGGAGAACGCGAAACGGTTTTCTGCTCAATCGAAATCGCGGGCGAAAGACCTTCGACCGAATCGACATCGGGTTTTTCCAATTGGTCTAAAAACTGGCGCGCGTAAGCCGACAGCGATTCGACGTAGCGGCGCTGACCTTCGGCGTAAATCGTGTCGAAGGCGAGAGAAGATTTTCCCGAACCGCTCAAGCCGGTGACAACGGTTAATTTGTTGCGCGGAATCTCGACGTTGATGTTTTTCAGATTATGCTGGCGCGCGCCGCGAACGGTGATTTTATTAATGCTCATCGGTTAAATAAAAGTTTCTGCTTCTCACGGATGAAAATATCGCCTACAGCAGAAACCTTTATTTTAGCAAATCTTCGGCATTTCAAGCAAAGAGCGGGCGGGCGGGTATTCGATTGATTTGAAGAGATAATTATTTTGGCGAATTGCCGGAGGTAAACCAGTTTGTAATTTCGCCGGTTGAAAGGTCAATCGTGTAGAAGGTTTTCTGTTCGCGCGTCAGGCGCAGGTCGAAGCCGATAGCCTGGTTGTCGGCGCGCCACCACGGACCCGACAGAAAAAGCATATTCCTTAAATCCGCGCCGCCGCGGGGTAATTCATATTCTCTCGTTAATTGTTTGGTTTGCAGATCGTACAGCGACAATTTGTTTTCGGCGTCGGGATGAAAATCGCCGCCTCCGTCCGGGTGAGTATTTGTCAGCAGCGCCAGAGTTTTTTGGTCGGGCGATAAAAGCGCCCGGAACGTCGCCTGCGCGTCTTTCGGTTTCGGCACGTTCAAGATGCTGAAACTTTGTGTTTTTTGTTTGAAGTAATCGGTGTATTTGTTGAAATCGACGTATTCGATCCCGAATCCGGGCAGCGCAGTGTCACCGACGATATAGAAACCCCTTTTGTCGTTGGCGAGCGCGACTTGATTAAAAGAAGTAATATTTTGCAGTTTGACGTCCCAGACCGCGCTGGAGCTGTCGCTAACCATAAACACTTTTTTTCCTTCGGCGGAGAAAACGGCATAAACGTCGTTGGACGACCAACCGTGTAAAGTATGCGTAACAGGTTCGAGGTCGGAATGCTGCGACTGTTTATTTGATTTGCTCGAATACGCTATATATATTCCGGCTTTGGTGATTTTCCCGGAGTCATCGGTTTTTGTGTAAAATTGCGCGCTCTTTCCTCCGACATTCGCGCCGGCAATATTAGGAAAATTAGAGCCGATATTTATTTCGATTTTTGGCGCGTTATCGTCAACGATCGGTTCGTCATTCGGTTTGGCGAGCGCGAAGTATAGGCGTTCCTGCGTGCCGGTCTCGCTTTTCGCCAAAAATATACCTTTGTCGGCATCACGCCAGCCGCCGAACATTAAAAGATGCGGTTCGGTTCCGGGATTTGAGTTTTTCGGATCAGACGTTGACTGTCGCAGCGACCGGCAGGCTGACGCGCCGAAAAACGGAATCAAACAGACGACAAACAACAGAACGCATTTTGCTGGATTCATAACTTTATCGAACAAATATTATAGAAACCGTCTCGACTTGATTGATAAATTTCTAGCCGAGTTTTTCGTTGACGAAAGTCAAAATTCCGATGGCGACGCTGACGACCATAAACGTCGCAATCGCCCGCCACCAGGCGTCCGATTTGGTAAATTCCCAGATTGCCAGAATGCATAAGACCGTGCAGACGACAAGCGAAAAGGTAATCACGCCGAAGGCGACGTTGCGCAGCATTCGCGGATTGATTATGCCCCTTGTTTCGCGCGGCGGCGGAGGCGGAGGCGGAATTTTCTGTGATTGTTCGAATTTGTCTTTTTCCATTTTGCTCGATGAAAACTACTTTTGATTTTCTTTGACGTTTTCTTTCAGCCAGGCGCTTTCAGCCGCGCGGCATTTGTGGCAATAAAGAGTTTCGACGTATTTGGGCGAATCTTCCTCGACGATGCAGCCGCCGCCGTAACGACTGTTCGCGTGCGGAAACAATTTCGGCTCGACTGACTGGTAGGCGGCAAAATCATACAGAAAAACCGCTGAACCGTAATTAATCCTGATTTTATCTTTTATTAAAACTTCCCGATGAACTTCGCAGCTGTGACTGCCTTCTTCCCAATTCTGCGGTATGAGGCTCATTACTTCGGGAATGACGATTTTAACTTCGACCCGATAAGGTGAAATAATCATTTTTTTATCCGAATAATCAGTTTCCAGCACGACCGACCGCTGCGATTCGCTCGATTCGGCAAATTTCCATTTCGCCAGATCGTTTTTTATTTTGACATAGAGAATCGCGTTTCCTTCCAGCAGCTTTATGAAAACTACCTTTCCTTCATTGTCCAGATTCAGCTCAATCCGCGTTTTATCGGCGTGATACTTGACTATGTCGTAATTAACGCCGGCAGGCGAAACGAAAGAAACGAGCGCGGGCTGGTTTTGCTGCGCCGTCGCCGTGTGAAAGCACACGAGCAGCGGCAAAATCAGAATTAAAAATCGCGGACAAAATCGCTTCATACGTTTAATCTTAAATATTTCGATGCTTATTATGAGCGATAATTTGTTTAAGTTCAATAATTTTACAAAATTTGTATGACCGCCCACAGCGAAACGAGCGAAATCACAATCCAGAGCAAAACGCCCTGCACGAGCGGTTTAACGCCGACTTTCCGAAGCGTGGCGCGCGAAAGCGACGCGCCGATAAGAAAAAGCGTCACGGTCAAGCCGGTTTTTGCCAGCATCACGGGCGAATCGAAAAGGCTCGGCAAAACGAAAGGCGGCGCGTAAGTTCTCGCGACGGTCGCCAGCAGAAAGAAAAAGATAAACCACGGAATCGCGATTCGCGTTTTCTTCTGCGAGTTTTTTTGGCGATAGAGAAAGGCGAATAAAAGCGCGATTGGCGCAATCCAGAGCGCGCGGGCAAGCTTGACGGTCGTGGCAATCTGCAAGGCTTCCGCGCCGTATCTGGACGCCGCGCCGACCACCGAGCTGGTATCGTGAATCGCAATCGCCGCCCAGACGCCGAATTGATTTTCGGTTAAATTCAGCGCGCGTCCGACGATTGGAAAAACGAAAAGCCCGATGGAATTTAAGATAAAAACCGTTCCTAAAGAGACGGAAATTTCGTCCGAATCGGCTTCGATGGCGGGCGCGACCGCCGCAATCGCGCTGCCGCCGCAAATCGCCGTGCCCGACGAAATCAGAGCCGACGTTTTGTCTTCGACCTTTAAAAATCTGCCGAGCAGATAGCCGAGCGCGAGAGTTCCGAAAATCGTCGCCAGAGTAAACAAAATCCCGTCTTTTCCGGCTTTGACGACCGATTCCAGATTCATTCCGAAACCGAGCAGAACGACCGAAATCTGCAAAAGAATTTTGGTGGTTTTTCTGGTTTGTTCGGGAAACGGATTGCCGAAGACCAGCGCCGGAATCAAGCCTAAAGCCAGCGCTATCGGCGGCGAAACAAACGGCGTCAGGCAGGCAAAGATTAAAAGAAAAAAGACGATTTTTCGCCGCAGCATAAGTAAATGATGCAAAATTCAAAAGGCAAAGCGCAAAATGTGATTTTGAATTCTGAATTTTAAGTTTTGCATTTTCGTCATTTCCGCTTAAACAAAAATAAGGGCAAGCCCGAAGTCCTGCCCTTACGGAAATCGTTGGATTTCTATTTTAAATAAACGCGAAATCGAATTGTTCTTCGTGAATCGTCGGGTCGCTCGTCACGTCAATCGCTCCGAGATAGGCTTCGATTTCTTCCATCACGACTTTTTCATCGCTGCGCAGAGCCTTTACCACGTCCGGGTGAACTCTTAAAGTCACCAGGCGCGCGTCGTCGGCGTGTTTCGCCAGCCGCCGCGCTTCTTCCAGAATGCTGTAACAGACCGTTTGCGGCGATTTCACCCAGCCCGCGCCCTGACAGTGTCCGCACGGCGCGCAGAGCGTTCTTTCGAGCGACTGCTTGACGCGTTTGCGGGTCATAATAATCAAGCCGAAATCGTTAAACGACAAAACTTTCGTCGGCGATTTGTCATACGAAAGATGCTCTTGCAGCGCCGTCAAAACCTTCTGACGATTGCGCCGGTCTTCCATATCAATCAAATCCAAAACGATGATGCCGCCGAGGTCGCGCAGGCGAATCTGCCGCGAGATTTCTTCGACGGCTTCCATATTGGTTTTCGTAATCGTGTCTTCGAGCCGCGCATTGCCTTTGCCGACAAATTTTCCGGTGTTGACGTCAATCGCCACCAAAGCTTCGGTTTGATTGATGACCAGATAGCCGCCCGAACGCAGCCAGACGCGCGGTTTCAGAGCCTTGTCGATTTCTTCCTGCACGTTGTAGGCTTCCATAATCGGCTCGTCGCGCACGTAAAGCTTGACGCGGTTGACCATTTTCGGCTGGACGCGATTAACGAACTCGACAATTCGCAGATATTCTTCTTCGGAATCGACGCGAATCGCCGTGAAATCGTCGGAAAGCTGGTCGCGCAAAAGGCGTTGAATAATATCCAAATCCTGATGAACCATCGCCGGCGATTTCGATTTTTCCGCCGTTTTCTTCACGTCTTTCCACGTGCGCACGAGATAACGCGCGTCTTCGCGCAGATTTTCTTCCGGCACGCCGATGCCGGCGGTGCGAACGATAAAGCCGCCCGACGGCACATCTTCTTCGTTGCGGATTTTTTGAATCAGAGTCCGCAGGCGATTGCGCTCGCCGCCCGATTCGATTTTGCGCGAAACGCCGACGTGCTCAATCGTCGGCATATAAACGAGATAGCGCCCGGGCAGAGCGATGTGCGAAGTGATGCGCGCGCCTTTGCGGGCAATCGGCTCTTTCGCAATCTGGACGAGGATTTCCTGACCTTCGCGGAGTAAATCCGTAATCGTCGGTTGATTGCGCTCGCGCTCGCGGCGCGTTTCGCGCCTGCCGCCTTGCTGATAGTTATTATTACTACTGCCGCCGCCGCTGGTGCCGTTTTCGACCATCTCGGCTCCGGCAAATTCGGTTTCGGCGGAAACGGTTTCGTCCATTTTCGAGCCTTCGTAACGGTCTTCGGTCGGTCCGCTGCGCGCCTGCTGCGGGCGATTGCTGCGATTGCCGCCGCCACCGCCGCTGCTGCTGCCGCCGCGCCGGCGACCGCCGCGCCGAACCGCCATTTCCGCAATGTCTGCCGCCGGTTCGGTCAGGCTCGCTTGACCGTCGGCGAGCGTTTCGCCTTCGTTTCTATTCTTTGAAGATTTCCTGCCTTTAGTCGTTTTTTCCCTTCCTTCGGTCTTTTCCTGTTTCGATTTTTGACCTTCTTTTTTCGATTTTCCGCCGCGTCCCTTCTTTGGCTCTTCGGCGGCGCGTTCTTCATTTGCGGTTTCCGTTTCTGCCGCTGCCTGTTCGCTGCGGCTCACGGGCTGTTCTTCTTTTCTCGATTTTCTACCGCCGCGACCGCGTCTTGATTTATCCGGCTTCGATTCTTCCGTCGCCGTCCGGGAAACGACTTCGTCTTCGTCGGCGATGCGCTGAAAACCGCTCGACATATCGGAAACCGAATCTAAAAGCGAGCCGACCGCCGCCGTCGAAGTGCTTTCCATATCGAATTCGACGGCGCGCACTTTATCGACAATCGCTTCCTGCATATAAGCGTCTTTGAACATCTCGCCCGTCGTTTCCTCGTCATCGACGATGCGCTCGAAACCGGAATCTTCGATTTCAAAAAGCGGCGCCGATTCTTCTTCCCGCTCCGGTTCGGAAAACGGCAGAGATTCCGTTTCTCTCGATTCAAAAGTTTCTTCGGTTTTTTCAGCCCACGGCGTTTCTTCCGCCGGTTCAGACCTTTCGGTTTCTCTGCCGCGTTTTCCTTTGCCGCGTTTGCTGCGTCTGCCGCGCGGTTCTTCAAATTCTTCGACGCGTTGCGTTCTTTCTTCTTCCGCGACATACGGCAAATCTTCGACCGCTTCAAATTCGGCTTCTTCCGGTTCGTCCGTTTCAATGGGGACGCCGATTAAGGGTTCGACAATTTCCTGAATTTCTTCAATCTGATGCTCGCGTTCGAGCCGCGCTTTTTTAATCTGCTCGGCGGCGTCGCGAGCGGCGACTTCGGGCGGAGATTTCTTGGTTTTTTCGACCATAATCCGCTCGAATTCTTCTTCCTCGTCAAAGAAATCGGAAACGTATAGAAACGCGTCGCGTTCCAGACCGATTCCGACAAAAGCCGACTGCATACCGGGCAAAACACGCTGGACGCGACCTTTGTAAATATTCCCGACGACGCCTGAATTTTCCTCGTCGCCGCGCTCGATATAAAATTCCGTGACTTGCCCGTTTTCGACGATGGCAATTCTTTTTTCGCGCCCGTTGACGCTGATAATCATTTCTTTCGACATATTTTTTCCTAAAATTGTGATTAGGTGTCAGAGGCTTGTTTTTAGTTGAGTCGAAGTCAACAGAAATCTACTGACTACTGACCACTGACCGCTGACTACTTTTTCAGGCTTGGAGATTCGTTTTGAAGAAAATTTCGGATTGGAGATACAGTTTTACTCGCCGCTCGTTTCAGAAAGCAGATTTCGCGTTTTTTAACTTAGATTTTTCTAGTTTCCGGCAGAATTTGGACTTCGCCGGAACAAATGGAATTTGAGTTTTCACGCCGGAATCTCGTATTTTACAAAAGCGACCTTTCGCTTCTCCTGAACAGGGAGCAAATGATTATTTTAGATTTTTGATTGCCGACTTTCGATTGGATAAGGAACGGTTTGACCGTAATTTATTAAGAAAATCTTATTCTCTTTTCAATCGCTAAACGCGCAAATCCGAAATCGCAAATTCTTCAGTGCTCTGACCTGCTTATATTCTTTCAACCAAGCTAATTTGCTGTTCAATCCTTTTAAGTTTGCTGTCCTCAATCAAAACCGTTTCAACCGAAACTCCAAGCAAACTTCGCCTAGTATAAATGAGTTTTTTCGTTTTGTCACCAAATATCGCGCTTGCTGTCAACAAAAGCCTTTTTGTTTTATACTTTTGCAGAATGAAATTCCCTTTCCGCCCAGCCGCAGACAAAGAATTCGACGCCGTCGGATTCGGCACCAACGCGGTCGATTTTTTGATTGTCGCGCCCGAATATCCGCAGTTCAATTCCAAAATCGAACTGGTCGACTACGTTCAGATGGCGGGCGGCGAAATCGCTTCGACAATGGCTGGACTCCGGCGTTTAGGCTTAAAAACCGCCTACGCCGGGCGTTTCGGCGACGACGAAGCCGGCAATTTCGGCTTGCAGACGTTAATCGCGGAAGGCGTCGATACGACGCACGCCGAACAAATCGAAGGCGCGCGGACACAGGTCGGTTTTATCTTAATCGACGAACAAAACGGCGAGCGCACGGTGCTGTGGAAACGCGATAAAAAACTTTCATACGCGCCGGAAGAAGCGCCGACCGGGATTGTCAAAAACGCCAAAGTTTTTCACGCCACGCCGCACGACGCGCTCGCCTGCGCGCGGCTGGCGCGGGCGGCGCGGGATGCGGGCGCGATTGTCTCGATTGACATCGACAATCTTTTTGAAGGCATCGAAGAGCTTCTGCCGCTGATTGATATTTTTATTTCGTCCGAAGAATTTCCCGCCAAACTTATCGGCGCGCGAGACAAGCGCGAATCGCTGCGCGAGATAAAATCGCGCTACGGCTATAAAATCGCCGGTATGACGCTCGGCGAAAAAGGCTCTCTGCTTTTGTGCGAAGACGAATTTATCGAGACGAGCGGGTTTGCCGTGCCGAACGGCTGCAAAGACACGACCGGCGCGGGCGACGCCTTTCGCGTCGGGCTTCTTTACGGACTTTTGACGGGCGAGAGCGTCGAAACGGCGGCGCAAATGGCAAACGCCGTCGCCGCCCTGAAATGCCGCGAGCTCGGCGCGCGGACGGCTCTACCGAATGTCGAAGAATTAAAAAAGTTAATTTCTGGAACCGCCGACGAACGCCGATGAACGCGGATTTTTATTGCTTTTTACCCGCGTTCGTCGGCGGTTTCATTTTAAAATCTTTTTGCCAGCCAGACGCCGCCGCAAACGCCGGTAAAACCAATCAGCACGCTGGAAAAAAGATACAGAAAAGCCGTGACGAATTCGCGCTCGCGCACCAATTCGAAAATCTCCATTTCAAAAGTCGAAAACGTTGTGTACGCGCCCAGAAATCCGACGATAACGGCAATTCGCAGATTTTCGCCGACCGTCAATTTATCGGCGAAAAGAATCAGCAGAAAGCCGATGAGAAACGAGCCTGTGACGTTGATAAAAAACGTGGCGAAAGGAAACGGCGCGAGAATTTTGGCAAACAGCAGATTCAAGCCGTAACGCGTCGCCGCGCCGCACGCGCCGCCGACTGCCACCGATAAAATTCGCGTTAAAGTTTCCATCAGCAAAAAGAAATTTCAACACAAAGACACAAGGAACACAAAGAAGAATCAGCCGCGAGCCGGCGCGAAAGAACACGAGCAAAAAGAAAATTACCCGCGAATGACGCGAATCCGCACGAATAAAAGGAAGGAAAACAATTCGTGTCGATTCGCGTCATTCGCGGGCAATCTCTATCTTTTCTCTGTGTTCTCTGCGGCGGCTGAAAATTCTCAAGGTTTGTATTCGCAGAACACTCTGTTTTGCGAATTCATATTGAAAACTTCGACAAATCCCAGACCGAATCTCGTCTCGCGGCTCTCGATTTTATTCGGGTTCGCGCCTTCGACGATGGTGCGATTGACGAAAACGGCTTCGAGTCTCTTGGTCGTTCCGTCGGCGTAAACTCTGTTTGCCGTCAGCAGTGCGCCTTCAATGCGCGCATCTTTCAAGGTGAAATTTACCCGCGCGGAATTTTCAAAATCGGTTTCGTAACCGCTTCCTTCGATTTTGCCGCCGCCCGTGCGAAGCTCGATGCGATGGTTTGCATCGGGAGACTGGTAAACGCCCGCGTATTCGGCGACGTTTTTGACGACCGCTTCGTTTTTAACGTCGATGTAGCGTTCAAACTCAAAATTCTTTTTTACTTTGTGTTTATATTTCGTCTTATCGAGCGAGGCGGCGATTTCCTGCGTTTTTTGCTGCGCGCCGGACGTTTGCGCAAAAGTCTCGCACGTCGAAAACAGCCCGACGATTAGAAATATGATTAGAAATAAAGCGTGAAGCATAAAATTTTCTCCTTTTAAAACGGGTTCTAATCATATAAACACCGGAAGATTGCGTTTTGTGACAGGAATTTGCGGCTGGCGGAAGGCGAAAAGCAGTTTTAGAATCGAGATTTCAAGACGGCAGCCGAATTTCGGCTGCCCGGCTTTCAACGAATCGGTCGATAAAATTTTGCCAGCACGCGCGGCGGGAAACCGACCCAGTAAAGACCTTGAAAAAACGACCAGCGCAGAAAGGTCAGCAGAAACGAGCGATTTTCAAATCTTCGAGATGAAGTCGTCACCGCCAGATTGATATGCACGAATCGCCCGCGTTTTTGCAGGCGCTTGTATAAATCCAAATCTTCAAAAATAGGCAGAAAGCGAAAGCCGCCGATTTTTTCGTAAATTTCGCGGCGCACGAAAATCGCCGAATCGCCGTAAACCAGCCCGATTGAGCGCAAATAAGGATAAAGCCACGTCAAAAAACGCGCCCATTTATTTTCGCCGCCGAAAGTTATCTCGAAATTTCCGCCGACCACCTCGCGGTAACGCATATTGGCTTTAATCTGTCTGCCCGCGCCCTGAACAGGTCGCGTGTCGGCGTGAATAAACCAGAAAATGTCGCCGCTCGCGTGTTTGGTGCCTTCGTGAAGCTGCCGCCCGCGATTCGGCTCGTCGATTTTTACCAATTGGATTTTTTTTAAGCGGTCGTAGCCTTCGATAATTTCGATGGTTTTATCCGCGCTTCCGCCGTCAACGATGATAACCTCGTCCACGTTTATCAAACGCGACAGGGCGTCGAGCGTTTTTGTAATCGAAAGCTCTTCGTTAAAGGTCGGAATGATGACGGAGATTTCCATAACGCGAACAGTTTAAAAGGTAAAAGGCAAAAGGTAAAAGGTAAAAGTGAAGAAAATTAATTCCTTACTTTTGCCTTTTACCTTTTTACTTTTGTCTTCTGTCTTAATTTTTCTCCATCAACTCGATAAAGCGTTCGAATAAATATTCGGAATCGTGCGGACCGGGCGCGGATTCGGGATGATACTGGACGCTGAAAACCGGCAGGGTTTTATGTTTTAATCCGGCGACCGTGTTGTCGTTAAGATTGACGTGCGTGACTTCGACATTGGCGGGCAGGCTCGCCGCATCGACGGCGAAACCGTGATTGTGCGAGGTGATTTCGATTTTGCCGGTCGATAAATCCTTAATCGGCTGGTTGCCGCCGCGATGCCCGAATTTTAATTTATAAGTTTCGCCGCCGAAAACCTGACCTAAAATCTGGTGTCCGAGACAGATTCCGAACATCGGCACGCCTTCTTCGGTGAGCTTTTTGATTTCTTCGACGACCTTTTGCATCGACGCCGGGTCGCCGGGACCGTTCGACAGAAAAATTCCGTCGGGCTTCATTTCCAGAACTTCGCGGGCGGGCGTTTCCGCCGGAACAATCGTCAAACGGCAGCCGTACCTGGAAAACTCGCGCAGAGAATTCGTTTTGACGCCGAAATCGTAGCAGACGACGTGAAACTTTTCTTCTCGTTCGGCGGGGTAATCGTATGTTTCGTCAATCGTCACGCTGCTGGCAAGCTCGCGGTTTTGCATCGACGGCGAATTTTTTACTTTCTCTAAAAGGCTCGTTTCGTCCGCATCGACGGTTGAAATAACGGCGCGCATCACGCCTTTGTCGCGGATGTGACGAACCAGCGCGCGCGTGTCGAGGTGTTCGATGCCGACGATTTTATAACGTTTGAGATACGAATCGAGCGTTTCCTGCGAGCGCCAGTTCGAAGCGATGCGGCTCGCCTCGCGCACGACGAAGCCTTCGACCCACGGGCGGCGCGATTCGGTGTCTTCTTCGTTGACGCCGTAGTTTCCAATCAGCGGATACGTCATACAGACGATTTGCCCGGCGTAAGAAGGGTCGGTCAGGATTTCCTGGTAGCCCGTCATCGAGGTATTGAAAACCATCTCGCCGAAAGCCTCGCCATCCGCGCCGAAAGCGCGACCGCGAAATGTTCTGCCGTCTTCCAGCACGAGCAGCGCCGTTTTTGATAAATTCATAAAGATTTTTTTACCACAAAGACAGCCTTTGCACAAAAATCAAATCTTTTCAGTCAAATATTAAAATGAAAGCGTCGTATTTCAGGTGAAAGTGTCGTATTTCAAGCGAAAGTATCGTATTTCAAGCGAAAGTATCGTATTTCAAGCGAAAGTGTCGTATTTCAGGTGAAAGTTTGATATTTCGAACGTTTGGAACAGATTTCAGACGTTTGATTGATATTTCAGACGTTTGAAGCATATTTCAAGCGTTTGGTTCGTATTTCAGACGTTTGAATCATATTTCGAGCGTTTGATTGATATTTCAGGTAAAATGCTGTTTAACAAACCGCCGGATTTGGTTTTCGAAACAGAAGATTAAATCCGCGCTTTCGGGTCGAAACACATTTATTCTTCCGGTTCGCCCGCCGCGCGCGTGTCGTTTTTGTCGGTTTCGTCCAATTCGTAATGACCTTTTTCGAGAAAGCCGATATTCGACGGTTTCCAGTAGCGGAAAAAGGCTTTGCCGTAAACGTATTTTTCGGGAACCAAGCCCCAGTAGCGCGAGTCCGAAGAATTATCGCGATTGTCGCCCATCACGAAATAGTAATGTTCATCGACTTTTTTCGGCGGAAAACTGCCCAGAGTCTGATTGTGTTCGGAGCTTAAGTAAGGCTCGCGCATTTCTTCGCCGTTAATATAAACCACGCCGTTGCGGACTTCGACCATTTCGCCGGGCAGCCCGATAATGCGTTTGACGTAGCTTTTATCCGGCTCTTTCGGATACCAGAAAACGACGATATCGCCGCGCTCGATGTGTCCCCAGCTAATGTCCTTGAATTTATAATAAACAAGCTTATTGACCAGCAGCCGCTCGCCGTCGTGAAGCTCGGGCAGCATCGAAGTTCCTTCGACGACCACCGGCTGCGCGACAAAAACGCCGAGCAGAACGAAAACCGTCAAAACCAGAATGATGTCGCGCACCAGCTTTAAACCCTCGGAATACAAACCGTGCCGCGATTCTTTTTTCAGCCGGTGAACTTCGATATCGCGGTCGTCGTCAACCGCCACAATGCCGAACACAGGCTGTCTTTTTTTGGAGAAATCGAACATAATTCAAGCGGATTCGATGTTTGGAAAGCCTTTGCGGTTGGCGCAAAACTTCTTTCCGAACCATTTCAAAATTAGCTTTAACAGCCTGGTTTGTCAAAAGAGTGAATCGTGAATCGTGAATCGTTATTTGCTTGTAATTCGATTTTTCAGATTAAATTCAAACCGTGTGACGATGACACAACTTCGATTGACGATTCACGATTCACTTTTGAAAGTTTATGAATGAAAATATCCGCAAATTATTTCCCGCCCTTCGGAAATACACGTATTTAAACAGCGCGGCGGTTTCGCCGATGCCGACCCCAGCGGTCGAAGCCGCCTATTCACAGCTTAAAGACGCTTCGGAAAACGGCACGATCAACTATCTCGACTGGATTCAGACCAAGCAGCGCGCGCGCGAATCGGTTGCCGAAATGCTGAAAGTGCGCGCCGAGCAAATCGCGTTTATGCGCAATACTTCGGACGGTTTTTCCGCCGTCGCCAACGGCTTGGATTGGGCGGAAGGCGACAACATCGTCACTTTCGAGCGCGAATTTCCCGCGAATTTTTATCCGTGGCGAATGATTAGAGATAAATTCGGCGTCGAATTGCGGCTTTGCCCGGAACGCGACGGGCGCATAGATTCGGATGAATTTATAAGTTTAATAGATTCAAACACGCGTCTGGTTTCAATCAGCGCGGTTCAATACGCATCGGGCTTTCGCGCCGATTTGGAAAGAATCGGACGCATTGCGCGCGAGGCAGATGCGCTCTTCGCGGTCGATATTATTCAGGGCTTCGGCGCGCTGCCGTTTGATTTGCCCGCGCAGTTTGTCGACATCGCGGCGGGCGCGAGCCACAAATGGCTCTGCTCGCCGGAAGGCTGCGGGATTTTATATCTTTCCGACCGCGCGCGCGAACGCGTCGAGCCGACTTTTGTCGGCTGGATAAGCGTCGAAGCGCCGTGGAATTTTGAAGATTCGGAGCAGGCTTGGAAACCGAATGCGCTGGCGTGGGAATCGGGAACGGGCGGTTCGAGTTTATTTTACGGCTTGGAACAAAGCCTGAAACTTTTGAATGAAGCGGGCGCGGAAAATATCTGGAATCATCTGGAGAATTTGACGGATTATCTGTGCGCGCTTTTGCAGGCGAAAAATTACGAACTCGTCAGCTCGCGCCGGAAAAGCGAAAAATCGCAGATTGTGTGCATTTTGCCGAAAGCCAATCAAACTTCCAGCGAGCTGGCGGAAAATCTGCAAAACGAAAACATAATCGTCAGCCCGCGCGGCGAGCGAATCCGCATCGCGCCGCATTTTTTTAATAATCGTGAAGATATTGAAAGATTGATTGAGGCTTTACCGTAAGAAAAATTAGCCGCGGAGGACACAGAGATTTTCGAGAAAATTTAACCACAGATAAATGCAGACGGACGCAGACAAGAAAAAGATTTATCCTGTCAAGCCTGTCAATCCCGTTTGAATTTTCCTCCGTGTCTTCTGCGGCTAATTTCTTTTATTTTTCTTCCAGCGGAACGTCGGGCGTCAAATCGTCCAGATTCAGGCGCATCATTCCGCCCGCATCGGAAAAAGATTCCATATCGTCGCGTTGTTTTTTCCGTATGTAGAAAAACGCCACGCCGACGCCGATGCCTGCCAGCACCGCCAGACCGATGCCGGAAACGATTGCCATCACCGTCCCGAAAAATATTTCCGTCAGCGTTATCGCGTAGCTTCGCTGCTGCCGTTCATACAAAAACGGGTCTTCGCCGAGCCATTGCACGATTTTTTCGTATTTAATCTGGTCCATCAGAGCGTTTGCCGACGCTTCGTCGCCGGCGTCAAAGACAAAGACGTTATAGTTTCCGACGCGGCGATAATAAATCGGCGGATTCGGCTCGGTTTCGCTCAATCGCTGTTTGACCTTTTCGTCCGTTTCAATCGAGCCTTGCGGCGTGTTGTATTCGACAATCAAAAGCCTGCCCGCTTCATAAGGCGCGGCGACGGCTTCCGTGCCGCCTTCGAAATCAATCAAATCGAAAACGGGTCGCTCGCCGAGCGCGCGGCGCAAATCGTCGGCGTTTTTTATTAAAGCGGCTTTGCTCTGCACGTTTTCCCACTCGGGCAGATGCTTGACGATAACGGGAACGCCGTCGGCTTCGGAAAGTTCCTGCGCCGGCGCTTGGGCAAAAACGCCGAATGAAACCATCAAGAGAAAACTCAAGGCAAACACAATCCGACTCATTAAAAATCTTCTCCGCATTGAAATTTTTTCGCGCTGTTCGGGAATTTCGATACTAGCATTTTTGAGGTAAAAACTAAACATTTTATAATAAACGCTCGTATAAGTGTAATGAATAGATACACAAACAGGCGTGTATCATATGCGTTATCGTCTACACGGTTTCGGTTGCAACTTTTTAAGATGTTCGGCGTGTAAGATATGATGCCCGAGATATTGCGATAAAAAGGCATTTATAAGCATCCAGAAATTATAAACCTACGAATATAGTTTATGGCACGCGAATTGATTAAAGATACGAACGTAGGGGGAATTTGAAAAATGACAACAACAGAAACTTTAAATTATCCGGTTTGGCAGAATTTATCGACGGCTGATGTTGAATCCGAAGAAAAAATTGAAACTGAAGAGCTAGCCGACGCCAGCGGAAGCAGCGATTTAATTCTCACTCAATCAGCCGCCAAAGGCGATATGAAAGCCTTTGAGGAAATTTATAATCGTCATCATCGCAGAGTTTATTCGCTTTGTCTGCGTATGCTGCAAAATACGGCGGAAGCCGAAGATTTGACACAGGAAGTTTTTATCCAGCTTTATCGTAAGATTGGAAGTTTTCGCGGCGATTCCGCCTTCACCACGTGGCTGCACCGTCTGACGGTCAACCAGGTTCTGATGCACTTCCGCAAACGCACGGTAAAATTCGAAAAGACGACCGAAGAAGGCGAAACTCCGGTGCAAATCGTGCCCGGAACGGAAAATTCGGGCAAGATGCCGATTGTCGACAAAATTGCTCTGGAAAACGCGATTGCGCAGCTTCCCACAGGCTACAAAAACGTGTTTGTCCTGCACGACGTCGAAGGCTATGAGCACGAAGAAGTCGCAAAGATTTTGGGCTGTTCCGTCGGGACGTCAAAATCGCAATTACACAAAGCGCGCTTGAAAATGCGCAAGCTTTTACAGAAAAAATCGAATCCGCGTCTTATCGGCGCTTGGTAATTTTAACGAAATAATTTTGGCGAAAAAGCTTCTCGGATTCGAGAAGCTTTTTTAGTTTTTACTTAACTTTTTCCAGCTTCATCTCAAAAAACTTCATCCACGTTTTCCCGTCTTTGGAAAATTCGCCCGTCTCAAGCCAGACGTCGTTATTCGTTTTGATAATATAGCGAACCGTCCCGGTCGGAAACTGAAAGCCCCATTCGAATCCGTCCGCGAGCAGTTTGAAATCGTGTTCGCCGCTCATCCCGCTGGCGAGATAAGTGCGAAAACGATAGCCTTTCGCTTTCGGGTCAAACGAAAGCACGGCGAGCGTTTCGTGAATGACTTTCCCTTCCGCATTGCTGAATTTGCCTTCGACCAGCAGCGCTAATCCGTCGAGCTTTCGCTGCACGGTTTCCGTGCCCGCAAAAGTCTCGCGTTTCGCGCCCTGCTGAATCCAGCCCGCACCTTTCCACTGCCCGGCTAAGCTTTCCAGCTTTTTCATCTCGACGCGATAGGCATCCGCGTCAGGCGTTTCCTGCGCGAAAGCAAATGAAGTCAAAGCGCAAATAAAAATCGCAACTAAACCAATTTTTTTCAACATAAATTTTTCTTAAAATCTCCGAGTAAAATTACGGAAAGAATTATGGCGAAAATTCCGGGCGGCGTCTTGTAAATTTGCGACACCCTTTCAAAACTCCTCAAACGAGGTTGCCGTGCTCGATTTGCTTCACTTTCTCGGCAAAGGAATTCGGCGAGCGTCCCGTGACGGAAACGAATTCGTGAGTTAAATGCGCCTGGTCGGTAAAGCCCATCTCGGCGGCGCGGTTCGCCCAGTTTAAATTTTCATTTTCGACCAGGCTGACCGCCGTCGCCCGCAGGCGCCGCGCCCGCGCATATTGTTTCGGCGTCAAACCCGAACTGTTTTTAAAGCGTCTTTCGAACTGGCGCAGGCTTAAATTCACGGCTTCTGCTAATTCCGCGATTTTAATTTCGCCGCTGTTTTCTTCGATAATCCTGATTGCTTCCGCTATCTTTTCATCAAAATCTTCCGGCTTAAAATCCAATTCTCCCAAACGTTTTTCGTAAACGGCAACTGCTTCGGCAAAATCGCGGCAGGCATCGAGCTTTTCCAGAAGATTTTCGGTTAAATGCGAAAATTCTTTTGCCTCGTAAGCGTTTTGCTTCTGAAAATTAGACGGATTCGAGCCTAAAACCCGCGCGCAGGCAGCAGGCGAAATTCGCATTCCCCAGTAAATATCACTCGCGAAAACCGGAACTCTAATCGACTCGGGCTGCAAACCGCTCAGAAAAACTCTCCGAGTATTAAAATTTTCGTTCCGGTGATAAAACACAGATACGCAGCCGTCCGGAAAAATCTCGTGCTGAATCGGCGCGGAAGCCGCGGCGCCGACCGTAAACTCCCAGAAAGATAAAACCAGACGTGAAATTTCGTCCGGCGGCGCGACTTCGCGGTAAAACATTAAATTTGAATTCATAAAGACTATTTTAAAATAAAATTTAACGGCTTCCGAATTAACCGGAAGCCGTCTTCGTTTCAGAGCGACTAGCTTTTACCGTCGCCGTTGCCGTTGGTTCCGACCGGAGCCGGAGGTTGTTTCTGCATCTGGTCGCGGAAAAGATTCAGCAAAAGTAAAGTTCCGATGCCGCCTCCGCCGTCGCCGTTTCCGTTTCCGCCCGTCGCCATAATGTCGGGCGTGATGCGAACGCCTTTTTCGCCGATGACTTTTAAAGTTTCGACCAGCGCGACGCCGTTTGCGCCGAGAGCGTTGACCTGTTCTTTATAAGCGACGCCCTGCGCTTCGCCCATCAGGCGCACTTTTTCGGCTTCGGCTTTACCCGTTTCAGAGATGTAATAGGCTTCGCCTTCGGCTTCTTTTTTGCGCTGCTCGGAGCGTTTTCCGGCAATGTCCACGCCGACCGTCGCTTCCATCAAGCTGCGCTGGTTGTCAGCCTGCGAGCTGGTTTTTTCCAGCTCGATGCGTTTGATTTCGGCTTCGCGCTGCGCGTTGAACATCGCCTGTTTCTGTTCCGCCAGAATTTTTTCGGTCTGCGTTTTCATCAATTCTTCGGGCAGATGAATGTGGCAAATCAAAACGTTGACGACATCGACGTGATATTTCAAAAGATGCATCCGCACGCGAGCTTCGGCGCGTTCCTGTTCTTCGTGACGATTTTGCAGATAAGCCATCGCCGACGATTCGGACGCCTGATTTCTGAAAATCGAATCAATTAAAGGATGCATCACGTTTTGCACCAGCTTTTCGGTGCTGCCGATTTTCGCCACCATAAACGGCGCGTCTTCCGGCTTGACGCGAAAAACTACGCGGACTTCCAACTGCATCGTAAAACCGTCTTTGGAAATAACCGCAAACGGGTCAAAGGAATTACCGACTTCTTCCGCCGTCCATTCGACCGTCATATTCGTCGTCGGAATTACAATCGGCGTCGTCGCCAGCGTGTTGACATAATAACGTCCGGGACCGACGACGGTTTCCTGAATGCCTCTGTAACCTTCCGGCACGACATAAGCTTCGTGCGCGCCGCTGTCGAGGCGTTTGTCCGCCGGGTCGCTGACCAGTTCGGCTTTGATTTCGTCAATCGAAAGGTTGTCGCCGTCCACTTTGTCGAGTTTTTCCGCGGCAATCGTGACTTGTTCCTCTTCTTCGCGTTCCAGTCGTTCGCGGATTTTCGCCGCCATCGCCTGCCGGATTTCCTCGCCCGGGTCTTTGCCGACGTTGGAAACAATGACGGCGACTTCGCCCGGTTTTACTTCCTTCGCCGATTCCATAATCACCTTGAACATCAGCGGATTGATGTAATAAGTTCCGGGCAGCAGGATGTCTTTTTGCGGTCCGCGCTGACCGCCGCCGGTGATAAAAGTGTTCGAGTCCTGAAAATTATCGTGTCCGGTGACGGCTTGCGCGACATAATCGCGCGGGTCGAGCTGCGCGCCGTCGAGCGCTTCGACCAGCCCGATTTGGTTTTCCGAGATAACCGTCGCGTCGTAAAGCCGCACGTAAAACAATCCGGGCTTCTGTTCGCTGGCGTTGTTAATCGCGAGCGACTGCGTGTGAATGCGATAAGTTCCGGGCGTTAAGGTTTCGACCTGCGGACCTTTCTGACCGCCGTTATAGATAAAGCTTTCGGCGTCCTGAAAATTTTTGTGTCCCTTGATGGCGCTGCCGTGCAGGCGTCCGGGTTCGAGCTGCGAACCGTCGGCGGATGTCACGACGCCGATTTTCCCCGGCGGGATAGCCGTTACTTTGGCAATCGAAACATTAAACAGATACGGGTGAATCGCCCATTTTCCGGGCGGCAGAGTGCGCAGCTGGATGCCTTTGACGCCGCCCTGTTTGATAAAAGCAATCGGGTCTTGAAAATTGTTATGCACGTTCTGCGCGCGGTCGGGCGCGAAAATCGAGCCGGTCTGCATCGGCTCGCCGTCAATCGCTTCGATAATTCCAAGCTCGTCCGCGCCGATTTCGACCAGCGGCACTTTCTGTATCACGCGCTCGACCGGATACCAGACGAAATGCAGTCCGGGCTTTAAGACTTCCGCCTGGATTCCGACCTCGCCCTCGGTCGCCACGACGCGTCCCTGCGCCATTCGGCGACCCCAATAGCGGCGTTCTTTAATCGCCACTTCCTGCGCGCCGACGTTAACCAGAAAGCGCGTTACGATATACCAAATCACGCCTAAAACAATGAGTGCGACGACACCCGAGATAATCAAGGGAATAAATTGTTGCATTGTGTTTTCCTCAAGAAAACCGGCGAAAAGCCTCTAGCTATTAAATGCAGCGCTGATTTTTCAGGATTTAATAAAATTGATTCAATCTTAATTTTCCTTAAAAAATCCGCGCTGCATTTCTCACTTTTCCAGAACTTTCGTGCGCAGTTTCGCCAGTTTTTGTTTCAACAAAAATGCTGCGCCCGAAGCTTTTTCAGTCTGCGGCAGAAGCCAAAATTCGCTCTCCGCCAGCTGAATAAAATCCGTTTGTGTAAAATTCTTCGAATTACGCGAAATTTTAATCGCGTCTTCGACCGTCGCGGAAAAAATTTCCGCCGAATCGCTCAGAGCCGCTAAATGCAAAAGCCGAATCAAGTCTTTTCTGCTCAAAGAATTTTCTCCGGGACTTTGAAAACGCCTGATAAATTCGGCATTGGTTCGCAGCTTGTTTTCTTCGACAAACGAGCACAGCGCAGCGAACTTTTCGGCATCGCAGCGAAAAGTAAGCTCTTTTAAAACGCGTTCGTAAAACTCGACACCAAAATCCTGCGCCTCGATTAAAGCGCTAAAATCGCCGGTCTCGGCTTTTGCCAGAACTTTTTGCCCGCGCATTTCGCGCAGTTTGGCGTTCTCTTCGGCTTCCAACGCGCGAATTTCCTCGTCGCTCGGCGCAAAAATGCTTTGGTATTGAATCGTTTGAAATTGTGCCGGAGTTTTCGCCGTCGGCGGCAGAGTTTTTTGCCGCCTGAGAAAAATTGAAGCTGTAACCGCAGCAACGGCGGCGATTGCCGAAAGCAGGACTAAAATTGTAAGGAAGAAGAGCATTTTTAGCTCAAACAACGCCGGACGCTTTTAACTAATAAAACCTTCCGAGCGTTGTCCTCAAAATAGAATATACGCCGCCCTTCGGGAAAAGTTCTGAAAATATTTTCGGCTTGACGGCTGAATCGGTTCTTGCTCGCCTTTTACCGGCTCGAAAGGAAGAAAATTCATCTCGAACCAGGCGCTGAAAACCGAAAAAAATTCACGAAACGCCCAATAATTTTCGCCTTCGTATTTCCGGCGGTTCGCCGTGATGCCGACGCTGTCGATGCCCAGATTACTGCACAGGTAAAGCGCCCGCGCCTGATGAAATTCCTGCGTGACGAGAATCGCTTTTTGAACTCCGAAAATTTCTTTCGCGCGGTAACACGTATCGTAAGTCCGTCTGCCCGCAAAATCCAGCACAATATCCGCTTCGGGCACGCCGAGCCGCATCGCCGTCTGCTTCATCGCGGTCGGCTCGTCGTATCGGTGCGTCGGATTATCGCCGCTCATCAAAAGCTTTCGCACGCGACCGGCGCGATAAAGCTCGACAGCCGTAACAATGCGGTCGTAGAGCGCGTCCTTAGGCGAGCCGTCGCTCCGGACGCCCGCGCCGAAAACGATTGCCACGCGCGGCGGCTCTTCCACCGGAATTTCCGTGATTGAAGTTTGCAATCTCTGATTCGCGTAAGATTTAACCCGCAGATTAACAATGTAAACGGTCAAAACCCCGACCAAGCCGAGCGCCAGCAATCCGAGCAAAATCCTGAAAAACCGCTTCATAAAACTTTCAGACGAATTTATAAATAAACATCGGCGCAAACGCCAGAAACAGATACGAAATCAGCAAAACGCCTAAAATAATTTTTTCGCCGGTCGAAGCCTTCCAGTCTTCGCGGCGAAAATTGCGGAAAACGGCGCGGCGTTTGGCGACGACTAAAGATACTCCGGCGACAATCGCAGAAATCGTCGCGTAAAAGAAAATATCGGCGTAAGCCTGCGCGTTGTAAACGAAAGACGCGATAAATTCAAAGGTTTGAAAAAGCGATTTAAAGACGACCGTGTAAAGCAGGACATTCCACATCGAAGCCGCCGCCAAACCGCTTTCCGACCGCGAAAACTTTCGCCGCATTACTTCGACAAGCGCGGCGCAGACGACTTCAATGAGCGGCACTCGAAAAACCGTGAAAAGCGATTTCGGCGCAAAAACCAAATCGTTTCCGCTAAAGCTTCGATAAATCAAAATCTCTCCGGCGATTGAATCGTAAAAATAAGCCGGAAGCAAAAACGTAATCGCCAAAACAAACCACGGAAAGATTTTAACTGTCGTTTTCATCTTAAAAGTTTCCGGGAAGCTGCAGAAAGTTTGCGGAAAGTTGAAAACAGTCTCAAAATTTCAATCTTCGATAACTATCTGCAACTTCCTGTTAACTCTCTACGACTTTGATATTGCGCCGCGCCAGTTCCGCCACGAATTTTTCCGCGTCAATCGCTTTTTCCTGCGGAGTTGCGCCGCGTTGCAGAACGTCGCCGCGCGCCATCATCTGCGCGATGATTGAAGCGGGAAAAGCCGTCGTGCGCATCATCGCGCTCAAGCCGCTCGCTTCGTCAAACTTATCGACGATGTCATAGCGAAAGCTTTTCTTTGCGCCGTCTTTCGTTCCGGCAAATTCTAATCTCACCAAAACGTAATCGGGCTCGTCGGCGGGCAGATGTCTTTGCAAAAGGTCGGCGAACAGCTTGCGCGGCGTGAGTTTCGCGTAATCGACCAGCGTTTCCTCGCTCGAACACAAGCCCAAATCAATCATCGTCTTAAACTTTTCGCAATGTCCGGCGTAGCGAATCGTTTTGTAATCCAGCTCGCGGATTTTGCCGAGAAAAGTTTCCGGCAAAGTCGAGGTTCCGCCCGATGTCTGAAAGGCTTCGAGCGCGGGAAAATTGTCGAAAGACAGGCTTTCCAGCTCGGTCATCGACGCGACTTCTTTTATCTCGCCGCCGCGAACGACGCGCGCGACTTCAACGTATTCGTTTATCAAGCCCTCGACCGAAAAAACGAGTTGATAATCGAGCGGCGGCTGCGGATTCTGCGGCAAACCGCCGACGCGAATGTGAATTTCTTCGGTTTCGTCCAGCCGATTTGCGCCGTGCATCGCCAGGACGGAAACCATTCCGGGCGCGAGACCGCAATCGGGAATAATGCTGATTCCGGCGTTTTTCGCTTCCGTGTCCAAAGCGAGCTGTTCGTCAACGATGTAATTGTTGCCGCCCAAATCGCAAAAATTCGTGCCGGTTTCAATCGCCGCTCTGGAAAGCTCGACGTTGTACCAGTAATTAACGCACGAAATCGCCGAATCGTGCGGCTGCATTAATTCGGCGACCGAATCGTAATTCGAAGCGTCAATCTGCGTCGCCGAAACTCTACTGCCGCCGACTTTTTCCGCGACCTCGACCGCTTTCGCCAAATCGAAATCGGCGACCGTGACCGATTCGACCGCCGGCGAATTGTGAATCAAATCATAAACCGCGCCGTATCCCATCCGACCCGCGCCGAGAACCAGAATTTTCATATTGTCAGAAAGATTATTAACTCGAAACGAACAATGATACAAAGAAATCCGGCGACCGCCGTCTGATTTTAGTTCCAATCGTCTAATTCGTCGGGCTTTTGCGCCGCGATTATCTGCGCCGCATACTGGTAAACCTTTTTTTCCCAGGCGTCGGTCTCGCCCGTCAGTTTCAGCGCCGCCTGCGGGTGCGCGGCGTTGCGTTCGAGCCGCAGGACCTGCGCCGTCACCGCGACCTGGTCGGACGGATTTTCCGTGACAATCAGATTGACCTCGCTTCCGACCGCGGGAAGCTTGCGCGGCAGATGTACCAGCGCGCCGCTTTCCCCGACGTTTTCCGTCAGCCCTTCTTCGACCATTTCATTGCCTTCATCCGTTTTCCATTCCACGCGAATCGGGAAGGAAATCAAGTAGCGTTCTCCGCGGCGGCGTTCTTCCATAACTGGTAAATTCTCCGTTTTTCAAACTAAAAATGGCTTTTGAAATATACGAAATTCATTCGCTTAAGTCTATTAAAAAGAGTAGTTTTGCCCCTTTTTTTTCGTCCCGATTTCGTAAGTGATAGATGCGATTGCTTTTATGGGTTGGACAAAATTTATTTATCTGTGCTACATTTATAAATGTCCTAAGCAGACACTTTTCGCGGCAACCGCCGCACCAACCCTTCAGCCTAAGTTTTATGTATCTCAAGTCGGCTGTTACAGATGTGTTTTCTCACGAAAACACGCTTAGCTTTTTTGGGATTTGGGCTGAGGAAAAATAGAAAAGGAGCAATTGATAAATGAAAAATCTAGCTAGAGGAAGCGTGTTCCTCTTCAGCTTGGTCGCGTTGATTGTAAGTCTTTTTTACGTTCAACGGCAAGTCGAAGCAGTCACAACTTCCATCTCAGCGGATCCGAGTAATTCGCAACAAGTTTTTTTACAACAAGAACAAGACAAAAAAAGCGTTACCAAAGCTACGGTAACCGAAAACGAAAGCCAAACTACAACCAATAACACAAGTAATAAAATCGAAGATAAGACCGCTAATTCCGCTTCGAAAAATGCCGGTGGATTTAACGCAACCGCATACTGCCTGCGCGGCAGAACCGCCAACGGCGGAAGCGTCCGTCGGGGAATCGTCGCCGCCGACCCGCGCGTTTTACCACTCGGAACCCGCATTTATCTGAATGCGGGCGCATACAGCGGAAGTTACATCGTCGCCGACACGGGCGGCGGCGTCAAAGGACGCAAATTGGACATCTGGGTTCCGAACTGCTCGGAAGCAATGCGATTCGGTCGCCGCACCGTCTCGGTGAATATTCTCGGCAGAGGCTGAGAGAAGCTTTTACAATACTTTTATTTTTAATAATGCGGAAACCGTTTCTTGAATTGAAACGGTTTCTTTTTTGTTCTTAAAAGCCGTTTAATTGAAAGATAAATTCGTTTTTCCGTTTTTAAACCGAATTTCAGCCTTTTTCGCTTTTGTTCGCTGATCGTTGTCGTCGATTAAGACATCGCCTATAAACTTAAATGTTTTTCTCTTTTTGTTATAGATTATCTTATCAGCCAGAACGGTTAAGGCGTCGAAAGTAAATTGAGCACCCTTATATTTAATGGTTGTAGAACCGGATTTTTGTTCATAAAATTTAACAAGTAAATCCGCACCTGAATTATCTATTTTTAAAAAAGCATATTTAGGCGGCGCGGAGTAAGTAATCCGGTCACCGTCCAGCGTCAAAGCGATTGATTCGATTCGCCGAGACGGATATAAATTAATATTTTTTGTTTTACCGGCTTCCACATAAAAACTCGCGCGCTTTACCGCGTACAGCCAATCCTGTTTCGTCGTTATATTATAAATGCCGGCTGGCACATTGAACTCATATTCCAAATTGAAATCCATCGCTATTAAAAACGTTCGTTTTATTCCTTCGCCTTCGATTGTAACCTCTGCGCTCGTAACTATGTATTGTGTGGGCGAATCGTAAATGGTTCCTTTGACTTTACCGTTCTGAACCGGCTTTAACTGCGCGGCGACAAAGAAACAGTCAAAAACGATTATGGCAAGAAGAAGGCTGAACGTTTTTATATTCATAAGCGAGAATGAAAAATGAGAAGCGAAAAGTGGCAAAAAAACTTCCGCTTCCCTTTCACCTCTTATTTTAAATTATTTACTTCTTCAATCTATCGACAAACTTTTTGCGAAATTTCGACACTTTCGGCGCGACGACCGCCGCGCAATACGGCTGGTTCGGATTGTTCGCAAAATATTCCTGGTGATAATCTTCCGCCGGATAAAATTTATCGAACGCCGTTACTTCCGTGACAATCGGGTCGTCGTAAACGCCTTCGGCGGTCACTTCTTTAATCACTTCTTCGGCAATCCGCTTTTGATTTTCGTCGTGATAAAAAATCGCCGAGCGATACGAGCTGCCGATGTCGTTGCCCTGCCGGTTTAAAGTCGTCGGGTCGTGAACCGCGAAAAAAACCTGCAAAATTTCCTTGAAAGAAATCGCTTCCGGGTCGAATTTAATCTGCGTGACCTCGGCGTGTCCGGTCGTTTCCGAGCAGACTTCGCGATAAGTCGGATTTTCCGTGTGACCGCCGGAATAACCGGAAACCACGTCTTCGACGCCCTTCAAATCGTCAAAAACCGCTTCGACGCACCAGAAGCAGCCGGCTCCGAGCGTCGCGGTTTCTAAATTATTATTCATTAATATAATTACCTCTCAATACGAAATGCTGATTCCGTAAAATTTTATTCCCAGAATTTCATTTTACCGAATTTGTCGTTTGAGAAGCTAATTTGTCGGCGTCAATCACGAAAGCCGTCTGATTCGCCGTCAGCACAAACAGTCGTTTTCCGTCCGCGTTAAATTGGGCGAACGAAATCGGCTTGCCGAAATAAAGCTTTTCGAGCGGCGCGCCCGAGGCTAAATCGTAAATCGCCAGTTGTCCCGGTTCGTTTTCAATCGCAATCAAGCTGCCCGCCGGATTTAGCGTCGGGTAGCCGCCGAAAAAGCGATGCCGCAGATTGCCCTGCGAAATTGAATAAATCAGAATACGGTTTGCCGAATCGGAGATGACGAGATTGTCGCCGGCAGCATAAACCTGTTCAATATCAAAGGAACCTTCGCCGGTTTCGAGCAGAAATTGTCCGGTCGCCTGCCCGCTTTTCGGGTCGAGAATCTGAATCAGATAATCGCCGTCTTTCTCCTGCATCGATGCCAGCCTGGCGCTCAGCGCCGGATTCGATTTAATAATGGCTTTCGCGGCTTTCGCTTGCAGTTGCCAAGCCAGCGTCAGCGTGCCGTGTTTTCGATTAAAACCGTAGCGCGGTCTTTCATCATCAAACCGGCGCGTCCACAAAACGCCGTTTGTCTGCGCGTCGCGAACCTCCATCGTTACATCATTAAGCGCGACAAAGCTGCGCTCTTCTTCAAACGGAAGCGTTTTTTTCTCGTTTTCCTTTTCCCGTTTCTCTTCTTTCTTTTTCGCGTCCGCCTTATTTGATGTGAACGAAACTAAAAACTGTCCGTATTGCCGCAGATTTTTATCTTCAATCGTATTTATCGGCACGACCGCGCCGGTCATCGGATTCATCGAAGCGAGCGAGCGCCCGGTCTGTTCGTTTTTCGGGAAATCCGCGTAAATCAGGTTGTTGTCGCCGAAATGGCTGCCGCGAAAACCGCGCAGATACAAAACGCGCTCGCCCGTTTCCAGATTCCACACGCCGCCGCGCGATTTTTCCGACGCCGCCAGCCATTTGCCGTCGGTCGAAATGCCGACCGTTTGCAGAACGCCGAACTGATTCGGCGGCAGTTCCAGAATCGCTACGGCTTCGACGCTGATTTTCTCGCCTTTATTGAATTTATAAAGTCCGAGTTCGCCGTTTCGGCGTTCGGAGACGAAATAATCGCCGTAAAGGTCGAGCGCCGGAGTTTTGTTGGCGAGAATATATTTTTTGGCTTTCACGTCGAAAATACCGACCGGCGCGTTGGAAACCGGACGCACCAGAATGTAATCGCCCTGTTCGGCTTTCGTGTAGCTTCTGGCGCGCAAGACCATTTTATCGACTCTTTCACCCGCCGGAAAAGAAAAAATTCCCGAATCCTCGCCTTCGTTGTCGAATTGCCCGATAAGCTTGTCGGGCGCGTAAAAAGTAAACACCGACGCCATCAGTTTTCTGACATTATCGCTGAGCTCAATCTTTTTTCGCGTGGCAAGCTCAATCCCGATGGATTCTTTCTTCGTCGCGAAGCTGCTCAGGTTATAACCGATGGTATTGGCTAAGGAGCTAGAGGTGCGATGCCCGGCGATAAAATAGCGTCCGTCGGGCGAAAACTGCATATTGAAAATTTCTATTTCCTCGCTTCCGCCCAACGCCCGCGCCCAATACCAGGTGAAATACTCGAACTGCGTCGGCAGATAAAATTCCTTATCCAAAAAAATGTTTTCGTTCGTCGCCACGTCATACAATCCCAAATCGCCCGCAAAGTTATAACAAACCAGCATCTTGCCGTCGGGCGAAAGCGCCGTTTGCCAGCACCCGCGCCGCATCACCAGCTCATTAGCCGAAACCAGACTTTTTTCCGCGACGCTCCATTTTTGAACGCGCAGCGCGGTATTGTAAAAAATGACGTGTTTCGAATCAGGCGTAAATTGAGCGGGCTTGCCTTCGGGCGCTTCGATACGAAACAAAAGCGAAAACGGCTCGCGTTTTAAAACGCTGATGCCTGAATCGTCCTGCGCGAGAATAAATTCTCCGTTCGGGCTGAACCGCAGATGCTCGACATCGGTACGCAGCGGCGGAACGAGGTTTTTTCGCGAGATAACGCCGCTTAGACGTTCTTTTCCGCCCAATCCGGAATAAGCCATAACGAAGGCTCGCCATTGCTCGAAATCCGCGCCGGTCGCGGCGGCGCGTTTTTCCAGACAGCCGGCGGGCAGCGTTTTCAGAGCTTCGACCATTTCGCGCAGGCGTTTCTGCGCCGGCTTGGTCGCGCCGAAAATATCGGTGAAGAAATTTCCGGTTTTGCCTTTGCTTTCCGTCAGGCGGTCTAAAAAACTGATAAAACCGTTCGGGTCATAACCGGCTGCCGTCACCGCAAATAAACCGATGCGGTCGGCTTCAAGCTGCTGATTGTCCTCGTGATTATTACTGAAGGCAACTTTTTTAGTGCGCTGTTTTTCGATTAATTGATTGTATTTCTCAAAAATGTCGCGGCGGTCGCCGACACGCGTGACGCCGAGGATTTCCTTGAACCATTTGGACATATCAATCGCGGTGTGCCGCACGACGCCGTGTCCGAGTTCGTGCGCCAGCACGCCGGCAAGCTCGTCTTCGGTACGGACAAAAGCAATCAGCTTACGCGTCACATAAATTCGCCCGCCCGCCGAAGCGTAGGCATTGGCGGTCGGCAAATCGACGACTACAAACTGAAATTTAGTATTGGTCGGCGGCAGGTGCTTGATAATCCGCTCGCCGATATTTTGCAGGTAGGCGTTGACCCGCTCATCGTCAATCACGCGATAATCTTTTCGGAAACGTTCGGCGATGACATCGCCCAAATCCATATCCTGTTGTTCGCTGAAAAGGTTAAAGGCATTTGCGTTTGCCGTAATCGGCGGCGGCTGGCAAGGCGTCTGCGATGCCGCGTCAGCTACCAGTAAAAACAAAAAGACCGGCAGCAGAAAAGCAGTCTGTAGATATTTCCGGTGCATAAATTTCCTCAATTTTCAGATGTTTTGAAAGGCGTCGACCGAATCATACATTATATTTTTTTGAATTGGTAGATTTCCCGGTCTAATCGTGAGCAGAACCTTCATTTCAGCGGAGTGCGCCGCGTCGAGTTCTTCGATAATATCAGAAATAAACAAGATTTCCACCTGTGGAAAACTCAATGTGGAAGCAATTTTCCGATAACTTTCCGCTTCCCGTTTGTGCCCGACGCGAGTATCGAAATAAGCGGAAATAAAAGGCGTTAAATCGCCGTGATTGGTGTATTTGAAAAGAAGCTTTTGCGCCAGAACGCTGCCCGAAGAATAAATCGCAATCGTTTTTCCCTGATTTTTCCAACGCTCGAACGCCGCCGGAACGTCGTCGAAAACCGGCGAAACAAGCTCGCCCGCTTCATAACCCTGCTGCCAGATTTTTCCCTGCAAAGACTTTAAAGGCGTCGATTTGCGGTCGGCGCGAATTAAAAAATGCAGGTAATTCGTCAGGCTTTTAATCGCGTTTTTGCGCGTCGTTTCAGCCAGCGGCGGAACATCGAAGCCGTTTTCAAAATCGCGCGCGTGTTCTGCGCGAAGCTCGGCAAGCTCGGGTTGAATCGAATCGAAATTCCTTTCCAGATATTCGCCGATTCTCTCGAAAGCGAAAGGAAAAAGCGTCCGGTGAACAAAATCAATCGGCGTGGTCGTGCCTTCGATGTCGAGCAGAATCGCCTTAATCATTTGTTTTCCAATCTGAAGAAAACGCTCGCGCGCCCGTCAATTGCTTCTTTTTTGTTTGGTCTTTAATTCCAATCCTGCGTCGCTCAAGCCCGATAATTTTTCTCCAAGCCGCTTTCCGTGTAATGCGGCGTCCAGCCCGAAACGTCCTGAAAAAGGCGGATTGCTCTGACGGTGCGTTCTTCGCACAAATCGAACCAGTGTTTGGTGCCGCGCGGCACGCGAATCAAATCGCCCGCTTCCATCGTGATTGAAACGACGTCCGCCGCCGGCGGCGCAATATGAAAACAGCCGCGACCTTTGACGATAAAACGCACCTCGTCCTCGTCGTGCCAGTGTTCGGGACGAAAGCGTTCAAGCATCGTTTCCAGATTCGGCGTCTCCGGCTTGATGTCGATTACATCCGCCGTTTGATAGCCGCCGGCGGCTTTTAATTTTTCGATTTCGCCGGCATACGCCGCGAGAATTTCCTCGGGCGCGGCGTCGGGCGAAACTCTCGAATCGGTTTCCCAGCGCTCGTAATCAATGCCGATTTTCGCCAAATAACCGGCAATTTCCCGCGTTTCTCTAAAAATCAAATTTTTATCGGGAACATTTAAAACTGCCATAAAAATTTATTTAAAACTCAAATTATTTAATCCGCCTTCCCAGAACCTCGAACAAAAACTCGAAAATCTCGACGTGCCGTTTCGCTTCCGTCACGTCTTTTCCCCAAGTATAAAGCCCGTGACGGCGCAGGTAAATGCCGTGACAACTGGGGTTTTCCCGCAGCACGTTTTCGACGACGTGCGACAGCGCAACGTAATCCTGCGAGTTTTCGATAATCGGCACGATTTCCGTGTGCTCGTGCGTCGCGACGCCCGTCAAGCCCTTCAGCATCTCGTAACCTTCGATTTCAATCGCGCCGTTTTCAAAAAAAACGTCCGAGAGAATGGTGCCCCAGACCGAATGCGTGTGCAGAATCGCGCCCGGATTGCGCATTCGATAAATCGTCAGATGCAGAAGCGTTTCGGCGGAAGGCTTGCCGAAGCCCTGCAAAACGTCGCTGTTGTCGTCGAGTTCGAGAAACTGCGTTTCGTCGAGCGCGCCCTTGTCGTTGCCGCTCGCCGTAATGCACAGGCGCAGCGGCTTATCGGAAATTTTCGCGCTGAAATTCCCGCTCGTCCCCAAAACCCAACTGCGATGATAAAATTCGCGCCCGCAGAGCGCCAGAATTTTAGCCACACTTTGAAACTTCATCTATGAAAGTCTAACTAACTTGGAAAAGCGAAGCAAGAAACCACGGAATTGCGGATTGCTGATTGCGGATTGCGGATTTGAAGTCTGGTTAACGACTAATCCGCAATCCGCATTTTAGCTTAGCCGCCGATTAAGCTCATCGAGCGCGAGGCACGCGAAAACTTTTTGTCGTTGATGAAGTGGCGCGGTTCTTTTTTCATCACGACCGCTTCGATAAATTCGATTATCTCGGCACGACTTGCGCCGCCGCGCAAAACGTCGCGCAGATTGTGTTCCGTCGTCGAAAAAAGACAAGTGCGGATTTGCCCGTCAGCCGTCAGCCGAATCCGCGAGCACGCGCCGCAGAACATTTCCGTCACCGGCGCGATAATGCCGATTTCGCCCGCCGCGCCGTCCGTGAAACCGAATTTCCACGCCGTTTCCGCGCCGCGCGAAGTTTCTTTCAGCCGGAGCGGAAAAACCTGATTGATTTTTTCGCGGATTTCCCTACCCGAAACAACCAGGTTCCGGTTCCATTCGTGCGCCGAATCGAGCGGCATATATTCGATAAAGCGCATCGAAACCGCACGTTCGCGCGCAAATTTTGCCAGCCCGACCACTTCGTCGTCATTATAGCCGCGCACGATAACCGCGTTGATTTTGACCGGATTTAAACCGGCGCGCTGCGCGGCGTCAATCGCCTTTAAAACTTCCTCTAATTTATCGACGCCCGTGATTTTCTGAAAATTCTCGCGCTTCAGGCTGTCCAGCGAAATCGTCACGCGGTCGAGCCCGGCGCGTTTCAGATTTTCGGCGCGTCTGGTCAATGTATGCCCGTTGGTCGTCAGAGCCAAATCAATCAATTTCGAATCGCGGATTGCCGATTGCGGATTCGTTTTCCGGTTTTCGTTATTTGGAATTTTCAGGCGCGCGAGCTTCTCGACCAATGTTTCGAGGTCGCGGCGCAAAAGCGGCTCGCCGCCGGTCAGGCGAATCTTTTCGATGCCGAGCGCGACGAAAATTTCCGCGAGATACGCGATTTCTTCAAAAGTCAGAATCGTTTCCTTGCGCGCCAGTGCCGGTTCGCCGTCCGGCAGACAGTAAAAACAGCGAAAATTACAGCGGTCGGTCAGCGAGATGCGAAGGTCGCGGATAACTCGGTCGTAAGAATCTTTTAACACATTTTAGATTTTAGATTTTTGAATGCCGATTGGAAAGCCGCGAAAAGGCAAAAGTAAAAAGGCAAAAGTAAATAATGAATTTAATTTTTTGCCTTTTACCTTTTGCCTTTTTACTTTTCGCGCTCTAGCGATACGCTTCCGCAATTTGTTTTAACTGTTGAAGCGTTTTTTCCTTTTCGATAAGCGGCAGCCGCGAAACGATTGTGCGCAGCTCGGCGAGCAGATTGTTAAAATCGGCGCGGTCGGTCACGTCGGTCGGACCGGTGTAAGATGATTTTTTGTCCAAATCATCGACGACCATTGATAAAAACCTCGTCAGATTGGCGAGCGCTTCGGGCGCTTTTTTGCCGTTCGGATGCAGACGCAGATATTCGCCGTTGGTCATTCGCTCAGAAAAAAGATAGCAGTTAACGTAGCCTTCGCATTCGCCCGGCAAATTATTTTCCGCGCCTTCCCACGCTATCTGGTCGGCAATCGGCGTCGTCGCGTATTTTTTATGCAAATCCCAGAACAGATTTGAAACCACGTACCACTCAGCCGCCGGGTCGCTGTAAATGATTGATTTTTCGTGCGTTTTGAGAAATTCCCGATACGGCGAGCGCTCGCTCTGACCGGACGGAATTTTTTTCAGAGCGGTTTGAAGCGCGAGCAGGCGTTTCAATTCCAGTTCAGCCGAAGAGTTTGAATTGCCGAGCTCGCTGCCGACCTGCGTGAGAAAATCGACCATTTCCGAAGCCGGAGCGAAATCCATCTCGGCTTTATAATTGCGGTCGACGATTTGGCGATAAAGCTCGACGCGCGCGCCGGAATTTAAATCGTTGACCGAGTTGGCGGAAATCCAGCCGTTCGTGGTTTTTCCGCCCGAAGTGTATTGCACTTTATACCAAGCCGGATTTTTTTCCGTGACTTTCAAGATTGTTCCGAGCCGGATGCGGCTCAGTTCCGGCGCATTCGCCTGCGCCTGGGCTCGGACGCGCGCCGAAACGTCCGTCACGATGATTTGCGGCAGTTCGGTCGAAACTTCAGATTCCGTTTTCGGCGTCGTTCTGCTCGTCGAAGTCGTCGATTTTCTTGTGTTTCCGGTCGGCTCGTTTTTTCTGTCGGAAGTTTTCGCGCGCGTGTTTCTTGAGCTTGTTCCGGAAGATTTGTTTAAATCCGATTTATTTTTTGAATTGTCGTATTTCGTATTTTTTGCGTTTTGTCTGGAATCGGTTTTCGTATTCTTCGAGTTTTGTCTGGCATTCGAGTTTTGTTTTGCGTCTCTCGTTTTTGAATCTTTCGTTTGTTTCGCCGAAGTTTTCTGATTCGTTTTCAGGGAAGATTTCGACGAAGATTGTTTGGATTTGTCCGCGGCTTTATTTTTCGCGTCGTTTCGCGCCTCGGATTTCGAAGAAGAATTCGTTTTGCCTTTTTTATCCTTCGAATTTTTCGGTGTCGGTGTCGCTTTCGCCTGCGCCTTTTTGGTCGGCGTCGGTGCCGGCTTGGCGTTCTTTTTGGCGGGCGTCGCTTTTGTTTTCGCCGAATTTCCGGTCTGCGCGCTTTCGACCGAATCGGTAAAACATAAGGCGAAAAAGATGAAAAAAGCAATTGGTAATACTACATACTGGCGCGGCAATTCTTTGGTAAATCTTAACATTTCTTTCTCCAAACAAAGATTTGAACAGGATAAAAGAAAATCCTTAAATTAAATATTCGTTTTTATCCTGAATATGAAGCTGCGAAGCCTACTTCATCCTGTTAATTTTCTTCTGTGTTTTCTGTGAACTCTGCGGCTAAATTGTTTTTCAATGCTCGCGCATTGCGTTGCAGCCCTGAAATTTTCGTCCGCTTCATTGCGCTGCGGCGGAAACGCTCGGCGTATTTTTCCGTCGAAAGATTTAAAATTTCTTCCAAATCGGCGGAAACATTTCCCGCGCGCGGCTCGAATCTCGTTTCTCCGGTCGGCTTTTCGAAACGATTCCAGGGGCAGACGTCCTGACAAATATCGCAGCCGTAAAGCCATCCGTTTAGATTTTTTTCAATTTCTGCGGGGAGTTCAGGGGAACGAAGTTCGATAGTAGCGTAAGACAAACAGCGTTTTGAGTCAACCTGATACGGCGCGACGATAGCTTCGGTCGGGCAGGCGTCGAGACAAGCCGTGCAGCTTCCGCAATGGTCAGGCTGAACCTGCGCGTCGTATTCCAGCTCCAGATTCAATAAAATTTCGCCTAAGAAAACCCACGAGCCGTATTCTTTCGTAATCAGGTTCGAGTGTTTGCCGATCCAGCCGAGACCGGCGCGCTGTGCCCAAGCCTTGTCCATAATCGGCGCGGTATCGACGCAGATTTTGCCTTCAACCTGTTCGTTTTCAGATTTTATCCACGTTAGTAATTCTCTTGATTTGTCCTTGACGACATCGTGATAATCGTCGCCCCAGGCGTAGCGCGAGACTTTTCCGGTTGATTGGTTTTGTTCGTGCCGGTGCGGCGTGTAGTAATTTAAGGCGACGGCGACGACCGATTTTGCTTCCGCGAAAATCAGCCTCGGGTCGGTGCGTTTTTCCGGCTCGCGTTCCATCCAGCGCATCTCGCCGTGAAAATCTTTTTCGAGCCATTGTTTGAGATATTCAGTTTCCCGCGCGAGCGGCTCGGCGCGGGCGATGCCGATTTTGTGAAAACCGATGGCAAAGGCTTTCTGTTTGATTTTTTCGGTGAAGGAAGCCATACGAAAAGATTAACATAAAGATTTTCAGGGCAAAAAAAGACTCGTTAATGCGAAACTTATGCCGGCTTTAGCCGAACGTTCGGCACTTGAAAGAATGGGCGGCAGATTGTTTGTCTACGCGATTGCGGTCGAAGTTAAAAATCCGCGACGATTTTATCATCTTCGCCGGACAGCCAGGCAGGAAAATTCAGTCTCGTTTCCGGCTTCAAGATATTTTACGTGTTTATAATGCTTTTGAGAGTTTTCAGCGATGGGCAAAAGAAATATCCGCCGCCGGTCGGAATCACAAAAGGCTTGGTCGTTTCGAGTCGCTTGCCGTGTCCGGCGGCATTAGTAAACATACACCACCGAACGTTATTCTCGCCCTCTTCATTATTTTGTCCGACTAAGATATCGTGTCCCGTCCGGGCTTCGGGACGGCTATCCTTATTCATCCATCTGGTCACCAGTCGCTCAAATTGATTGAGAATAGACGTCTGGTAGCTCATAAAAAACAACCCTCTATTCTCTGAATTTACCGGGTCGTCGGGATTTTCGTGGTTATAGGGTTTGCCGAAAGGAATACCTCTTCTTAAAACTCTGAAAGTCGCGGTATTGGTCTCGGCTCCCTGGTCGGTCGCCACGTCGCGCGGATTTACCTTTCTAATGTGAGCGAACATCGGACACTTCAATCCCGACGGGTCTGCCTCGACGGACGGAACGAACGTCGCGTCGGCGAGAATAAAATCGCCGGTGGCGGATTTGAAGTTGAAATTGCTGATATAACTATTAGAAATGTTTTGCCCGTCAAAAACTACGGGCGTGCCGTCTTTATATCTGCCGACCAGCCGGGCTAGAAATTCATCATAAGTTATATCTTCAAAATTGCCGGCGTTAATCAGTTCGTCATAAAGAATCTTTGTTTCGTCGTAAAATTCCCTGACTTTTTGTTTGAGTCTTCTAAAGACTAAAAAGGAGCCGTTTTTCAGAAACTCGCTTTTTTCGATTTCCGACGGCTCGATGGGATTTCTAAAATGACTCGGAGATTGTTTGGGATAACCGAAAACGAATTGTCCGGTCCACAGCAAAAGCTTGCCGGGAGCGGAAAATTCGGCGCTGTCGGGTCCTTCATTTCCGCTGACAATTAATCTTTTGGTCAGCAGGGTTTGGTTTTCATCAATGTAGCCGCGCGCTTCCGGCTGCGATGCGCCGTCGTTAAATCCAAAATGCTCGATATCGCCTTCCAGACGTTCCCCGATTTCAGAATATAATATTTGAATCTGGAATCGCGCCGCCGCATTTTTTAATTCTTCGACATTTTCTTCGAGAATTTCTTTTTTATCGGAAGCGGTAATCAAAAATAAATCCGCTTCCCGACCGTTTTTTCCGACCACCCAATTGTTTTTATTTCCCTCATCGGCGGAGTCTTTCGGGTCGCCCAATGAAAAGGAACCGGCAGCTAACCCTCTTTTATAAGCGGGGTCAATACTTTCGACGTCGGCATTGAACTTTTTTAGAAGTTTATTGCCGAAGCCGATATTGACCCAAAACAGATTTTGACTGTCCGGGAGCGAAAAGCTTTGTATTCCGAAAATTCCGGTTTTCTTTGCCCTTCTTATTCTTTGCGCCTGATATTCCAAAGCTTCTCTCATTGTCGTAACTTTGGGAAGCAGGTAACTTAAAAAGTCTTTTAATAAACTTTCGTCCTGAATTCGACAGGCAATAAGACATTGAAACGGCATTCTGAATCCGGGAATTATATTGCCCTGAATTTCATCAATCTCTAAAACGGGTTCATTAATCATTCTATTTGACTTCTTCCGCTTCAGGAGCAGTCATTCTCAGTCCGATATAAGAGTTTGATTTATTGGAATTGATTATCGCGCTCACGAATTCGAAATTGCCGCTCGCTTTCAAGGCGTTGAGGCTGTCGCAGAAATTCTCGCAAGTCACCGACGCCGGCAATGCGTTTTCGAGCTTGAATGCCTTTCCGTAGATAACCATTTCAACCAGCTCCGCCAGCTGCGCGCCGAGCTTCAGCGGATTTCCGCCTACGATGACATCTTCGAGACTAAAATCAGCGCCGTCCGGCACGCCGAATTCCGCTCTGAGAATCATTCCTTTGTCTTTATCGCCTCTGATTACTTTCCAAAAGTCCCGGATTTGATAGCCTTCGGGAACTTCGATGCCCGATGTATCCAGTTTGCGAATATACAAGCCGATAGGATTGTTAAGCGTGACCGAAAACCCTTGCCGGACAAATGAATTCACGGCGGCGCCGATTGTCGGGTCGCTAAATCTGCTTTCGACCCCGAAACCCGAACAACAAACCAGGTCGTGCGTATCCGTAACGGGATCGACATTCCCTTTTTTTCTCAATACGGAAGCTCTTGCCGCCAGATTTATTTCCGCTCCCAATGTGTTTGCCGGATGCGTTAAATGTGCAATGCCGTCGGTCGTGTTCCATTTATTGGAGCGATTGTATTGTCGGTTTGTTCCCGTGCCGGTGAATAAATCGTTTAATTGAACCGCGGGGCTGACGTATTTTCGATATAAAGACAATAAAAGCTGTTCGTCCGCATCGGCTATAAACTCCCAGTATTCAGGACCTTCGCAGGTGAAAACGACCTTGTCCAGTTTCCCGTTTTTCTTGACGCCGCGCCATTCCAGATATTCATCCTGATAGCGAAACGTCTCGCCTTGCGAGGTATACAATTTTTCCGAGGCTTCCCATCTTTGTTGTTCGTCGTTCGGAAACCGCAATATCCAATATCGCGGAAATCCTTCCCACGTGATCGACGCCACACTGCCGTTTTCCGTTTCGGGATGTTGCAGTTCATTAAAGAAAAATTTGTTGTACGGAGCAGGAAGATTTTTCCGTTCTCTCTCGATCCAGTTGTTTATTTTTTTGCTCCAGCCGGCTTTTAAGTCACTGTCCAAATCATTTGCAAATCCGGGCGCATCAAATTGTTTTAGCGGCATAATTTTTAGTTTTTTTTATGTGTTAGTTTAGCAGCCTTGTCTGATTTTCTTTTCACTTATTTATGATAAAAATCGGCAAAATCTTACATTTTTTAGAAAGCGATTTTTGGATAAACAATTCAGTGACAGGTGAGAAAAATATATTAATGCCTAAAATTATTACCCATTTAAAATGGAAATAATTTTAAGATTTCAACTTGGATAAATAATCGCACGAGGCATAATTTCACGACACGGAAGCTGAGAGGTCTGTTTTGAATCGGAAGCATAAGATGCTCGAAATGAACATCTTATGCTTCCGGTGATAAGCTTTGTTTAGAAATTAAGCTTGATTCCGAACTGGAATTGCCGCGGGTCGTACGCCGCCGTCGAACGGCTGAAATAGCGTCCGTTGGCGGAGCGCTCGCCGACCGCGTTGACGTCGCTCAGAAACGGCGTCGCGCTGGCTTCGTTGAAACGATTGAAAAGGTTGAAGCCTTCGGCAATCAAATCGAGCCGGACGCGCTCGCCGAAACGAATCGCGCGTGTGACGCGCAAATCAAACGAAGCGTAACCGTGCGTCAGTCCCATATTACGTCCGAGATTACCGATTGAAAATTCGCCGTTGGTAATCAGCGGCGTGATACAGCCGGGCGTTCCGGGCTGGCACAAAGTGCCGTCCGGGTTAACGCTCGGACGGTCGGTCTGCGTTGATTGGTCGTTGTTCGTATCGACGTTGGTGATGATATTGAACGGGCGTCCCGAAGAGATTTCGATAATCGGCGCGATTGTAAAGTCCGCCAGAAATCTCTGCCAGCCGTTGCCGCCGCGCCAGCCCGCGGGCGAAGCCAGCACGCCGCTAAAGACAAAGCGGTGACGCTGGTCGAACAGCGAATCGGCGCGTTCGAGGTCGAAACGCCGGACGTCCTGCGCGATAAGCAAAGTCTGCAAATCGCTCGAATCGTCAATCGAATGCGACCACGTGTAGCTTGCCTGGAACGTTAAGTTATTGGCAAAGCGTCGTTTCAACTCGACGTTCAGCGCGTTGTATTCCGAATTACCGTTGGAGATTTGCGCGTTGACCGAGCCGAACGGCGAAAGCGTGCCGGGCGTTCTCAGGCTGCCGCCGAGCTGCGAATCGAGCACGCCTTTAGTCACCGCGCCGCCCGATAAAGCCTGCGCCAGAAAATAATTCGGCGCGTTCGGACGGAAAAAGTTGGCGATTGCCGGAGCAATTACGCGACCTGTCGGGCATTGAGCGACCATACCGGGAATGACGACGACACAGCCGACGCCGGTTGCCGTACCGGGAGCGGTCGTCGCAATCGAGAAAGCGATGGCTTGCTGCGTCGTGGTCGGCAAAGCGCCGCCGAAAAAGCGCTGAAAATTCTGAATTTGCAGCGCCGTGTTCGGCGTGTTCAAATCCGTCGGGTGCGGCAGATTGTGCGCGCCGACAAAGATGTAACTGACCGACAAAGACATATTTTTCGTCAGCTGCTGTTCAATCGCCAGATTCGCCTGCACGGCGGAAGCGTATTTGAAATCTTTCGCTATCGGCAGCGTAAACGGCAGAACCGGACCGAATCCCGGAAAAGTCTGGTCGTTAAAACGCTGGCGACCGAATTGATACTGCGCCGACGGCGCCAGACCGGGCGTTATGACTCCGGGCGGGCAAACCGGATTCGGCAGCGCGCCGCCGCAAACCGTTCCCTGAAAAACCTGTGACGCGTTCAGAAGCGCCGTCGGCGTCGGGCTGCCCGCCGTCAAAACCGCCTGCTGCTGCTGCGCGGCGTCGGCAATATCCGAGTTAAACGCCACCGCCAGAAGCGGATGGTCGTAGAAAAGACCGATTGCGCCGCGCAGCACCGTTCTGCCGTTGCCGAAAACGTCGAGGGCAGCGCCGAAACGCGGTGCCCAGTTGTTCGTGTCGCGCGGAATTCCCTGCTGCACGCCGAGCGCGTCCTGCGCCGCTAAAATATCGGATTCCGAAAGATTGATGCCCGTCAGCGGGTCGCGGAAAGCGACGGGCGCAATCGTTTCCGTAAATTCGATGTCGTAACGGATGCCGTAATTAAACGTCAAACGCTTGGTCGCCTTCCACGTATCCTGCGCGTAAAAGGCAATCGGTTTGTTTTTGATTTTACTAATCGGGTTGCCGAAACCCTGAATATAGAGCGACGGCATACCGAGACCGTATGATTGAACCGGCGTTAAATCCGGCAACGCGGCAAAAGCGGGATTCAGATTCGCCGCCGCAAACGGTCCGAAATTGAAAAGTCCGGCAAAGTTTAATTCAAAAAGCGCCGACGGAATTTCAACCCAGTTGAAGTCCGCGCCGAATTTGAAGGTGTGGTCGCCGTAAACGCGAGTCAGGTTGTCGGCTAACTGAAAACGGTTTTCCGTCCGGTCGACCGGCGAGAAAAGCTCGCGCCCGATAAACGCCGTTCCCGAAATATTGAAAGCGACGGCTTCGTTGTTTTGCGAGCGGAAACTCGTCTGGCGCTTTCCGAAATGAAAGCGAAACTCGTTTGCGGTGTTCGCGCCGAGCGTCGAATTCAGCCCGAAAGTAAAAGCGGTATCCTTGATTTTCGTGATGCCGGTACGCGTAAAATCGTTTTGTCCGAGCGATTGGTTTTGCGATTCGACCTGAATGCCGCTCAGGTTACTCGGATTGTAGCCGAAACGCATCGTCAATTGATGATTTTCATTAATGTAATGGTCGCCGCGCAGCGAGAAATAATTTGTCCTGTCCGTCACCGGGAAAACCGGCTGCAAGCCCAGCAGCGGGCGAAATGCAATCGGCTGACCGAATGAATTGACGGTGGCGAGCGGAATCGGCGCGCCGGTCAGCAAAAAACGCGGACCGATAACGCCGGGACCAATCGGCGTTATCGCCGGGCAAACGCTGCCGTCATTCGGACTGCTCAACGGATTAACGCCGGTCAGAGCCGTCTGCCCGCCGCTGGACGCAAAAAACGCATACGCGCGCGCCGCGCAGATATTATTCGGATTGCCGCTGGCAACCAGCCCGTTGATGGCGGCGGCTTGCTGCGGGGTCAGGTTATTAAAGGTTCGCGCCACCGGATTAACGCCCGCAATCACGGGAATCGTTGCCGAAGAAGTCAAACCCTGCGTTACATTGCTCGTAAAAAATCCCGATTCGTTGCGCTGGCGGCGTTCAAACGAAAAGAAAAAGAACGAGCGGTCTTTCAGCAGCGGTCCGCCCAGGGTTGCGCCGTACTGCGTGCGCGTAAACGCCGTTTTGAAGGGCGCAAACGGGTTGCGCGCCTGGATGCTTTTATCGCGGATAAAGCCGAAAACATTGCCGGTAAATTCGTTTGTTCCGCGCTTGGTGACGACGTTGATAATGCCGCCCGTGGCGCGTCCGAATTCCGGCGCGTAAGAGTTGGTCGCCACCTGAAATTCCTGCACCGCTTCCTGCGAAACGGTCGTCCGCGCGGCGTTAATCGAGTTATCCGTAAAATCCGAACCGTCCACCTGTACGAGCGTCGAGCGCCCGCGCTGTCCGCCGATGTTCAAGCCGGAAGTCGGCGCGGGTCCAATCGGGCGACCGTTGTCGCGTCCGACGGTCGAAATCGTCAGCGCAAAGCCGGTCGCGCTGCGCTCGTTAATCGGCAGATTCTCGATTCTCTGCTGGTCAATCGTGCTGGACACGGTCGTCCGCGTCGTCTCCACTAATTCGACATCTCCGCCCGTAACCGTGACGGTCGCGCCTTCCGCGCCGACTTCCAGCCGGATGGTTAATTCCGCATTCTGACCGACGGTTAATCTAACCGTCGGGATGATTGTCTTTTTAAAGGTTGTGGCTTCCGCCGTAATTTCGTAAGTGCTCGGCGGCAAGCCGATAAATTTGTATTCACCCGATTCGTCGCTCGTCGTGTTGCGCGTGACTCCGGTGGCGGTATCGCGCGCCGTGACAGTGGCGCCCGGCACCACCGCGCCGCTCGGATCGGTCACGGTTCCGTTTAAATCCGCCGAGCTGGCTTGCGCCTGCGCAAACGCCGCGCCGGCGAAAACGAGCGTGACCATCGCCAACGCCAAAAGACGGCTGACAACAGTCGTAAATCGCAAAGAAAACGCTCTCATTACTTTCTTTCTCCTTGACTAAATTTTTATAATTGCCGTCAGCCCGATGCAAAACCGGATTGGGGATACGTGTCGTTTTTCAAGCTGACCAGTAATTTCTTAGAATTGATGACTTTAAGGTTTGTAACGTAAATTTCATCGTAAAGCAAGCAAAAAATCACATTTTTACGCATTAAATTACGGTTATGGAAAATATTTGTATTTTTTATGAACGAAGCGCCGCCGCCCGCGTTGCGCGCGCCAGAATTTCCCGCGCTTTTTCGCTCCGACTTAAAACGGAAATCACCGATTTGGCAAGGCTCGGAACAAAAGCCGCGCGCCGCATCAGCGAGCAGACGAAAAGTCTTTTTCGAAATTTTCCGGCGTGCCGGATTTTATAACTTGCCGCGATTTTTTCCGTTGAAAAATTATTTTCGCCGACGCTCTCTGCAAGAAGCTCGCCGCTTTCCAGCGCCATCAGCATTCCGCTTCCGGTAAACGGGTCGATAAACGCGCCCGCGTCACCGATTGCCAGCAGCCGCGGCGCGGGATTTAAATCTTTCGCGCCGAAGCCGTCCACCGAAACCGCCAGCCAATCGTATACGGACTCGGCGTTTTTCATCATTCGCGCGGCGCGTTCGTTTTGAAAAACGATTTCGCGGACGATTTTTTCAACGTCGCCGCCGAATTTTTTCACGATTTCCGATTGAATCAAAAAACAATGATTCGCCAGATTGTTTTCGACGCGGCTCAAACCGCCGTAACCGCCGCGAAAAAAGTAAATCTCGCAAACGCCGCTTTCGATTTCCGCATTTTTCAGATGCGTTTTAAATCCGATTAATTTCGGTTTCCGGTCTTCGGTCTTCGGTCTTCGAAGATTTTTCGCAATTCGTAATTTTCCTTCCGCGTCTCGGCGTTGAAATTCTCTCTCGACCAGTTTTCCCAAAACTCCGGCGCGCCCGGTCGCGTCAATCGTCAAATCGGCGGAAATTTCTTTAATCGCGCCGTTTTCGCCGCGAGCTTTCACGCCGCAGACGATTTCATCTTCGGTTAATAAACCGACGGCTTGAGTTTCTTCCAAAACCTCGACGCCGACGCCGCGCGCTCTTTCCAGAAGCCGAAAATCCATTTCCGCGCGGCTCAAACTCAAAGCGCCCGCGCCGCCTTGAAAAAACCATTCGCTCGGCACGGCGACGGATTTTCCGTCCGGCTCGTAAAAAACGGTTTTCGCGATTCGCTCGCCGCCGGCGGAAAGCATCTCGTCAAACACTCCGAGCGCGCGGAAATGCGCCAGGCATTCCGGCGAGATGAATTCGCCGCAAAGCTTCCGGCGCGGAAATTTTTCGCGCTCGATGAGCGTCACTCGAAAATCGTTTTGCGCCAGCCGAATCGCGGCGCTCGCGCCGGCAGGTCCCGCGCCGGCGATTACTATTTTTTCTCGCTTAGTTTTCATATTCGGCGTTTGCCGCCAACCAGCCCGAAAATCTTGACTTTGTCTTTAATCATATACTATCGTGAGAGGTGAGCTAACGAAATCCAGCCCAATGCGTGAGGTTTATATGAGAGCAGGCTTCACTAAGAAGATTGAGTTAATCGCGGGCGTTGTTCAAATCGAAAAATTCTTTCCGAGCAGCGCGGCGCGGCTTCTCTTCCGAACCGGCAGCCTTCTATTCGCTCCAAATTCTTTGGGTTTTATTTCTCCGACCGACAGCAAATAAAATTGTAAAAGCCGGTAGGCAAGTCGTCTTTTATAAAAACGCTGGTAGTTGCCCATTCTTAGACTTTAATTTCAAGAAATTGAAAACGGAGGAGACAACAATGAAAAATATTCTCAAGCTTAGTCGTAAGTTTCTCGTCTTAGGCGCAATGCTTTTTGCTTTGGGCTTTGTCACTTTTACCGATTTCGGAACCGCGCCGACCGGCGCTTCGCTGTTTTGTTGCAGCGAATGCGAACCGATTTATCAGAACTGCATCGACGGCGGAGGAACGCCGACCCAGTGTAACCAGCAGGCAAATTATTGCTGGCGGCACTGCGATTTTGGTTGTTAAATCAATTTCGAGTTGATGGTTAATCGGTTGTTAAAATGTCAACGGAGGTTGCTATTATATAATGGCAACCTTTTTATTTTATGAAAATCATTCCGCTCGCCATTCCGACGCCTTTTTATATCGGTGATGTTAACGTTTACCTCATCAAAGAAGAACCTTTAACGCTGATTGACGTCGGACCGAAAACCGCGGAAGCCGCCGCCGCTCTGCGCGAAGGCTTGCAGCGAAACGGCGTCAGGTTTTCCGACATCGAAAGAATCGTTCTGACGCACGCGCACGAAGACCATTGCGGTTTAGCGAAACAGGTGCGCGACGAAGCGAAAAACGCCTCGATTCTCGTTCACGGTTGGGAAACCGGGCATCTTTTCGGGCGGCTGGCGCGCGCCGAGCACGAAAATCTTTTGTATCGCGCCGGAGTTCCCGTCGAAGTTTTTCATAAAATGCACGATTTCTATGAAGAAGTGCGGCTTTTGACCGATTCGCTCGCCGACGGCGAATTCGATTTGCTGCGCGACGAGATGGAACTGGAATTTGCAAACGGCGTTTTAAAAGTTCTGCACACGCCCGGGCATACGCCCGGCTCTTGCTCGTTTATACGCGAATCGAACCGGACTTTAATCTGCGGCGACTGCGTTTTGAAACGCATCACGCCGAATCCGGTTCTCTCGCCCGACCCGATTGACGCCCGCAAACGCTTTCGCTCGCTCGGCGAATACCTGGTCAGCCTGGCGCGCCTGCGCTCGTTTTCGCCGACGCTGACTTATGGCGGGCACGGCGAGCCGGTCACGGATTTCGAGGAAATTTTCAATCGTTATGTGCGCTCGATTGACGAGCGCCAGAGAAAAGTCGTCGATTTGGTGACGAAAAACGGCGTCACGGCTTTCGAGCTTGCCTTAAAACTTTTCCCCGATGCCGCCAACGAAAACGCGCAGCGATTCTTAGCCGTCTCCGAGGCGGTCGCGCATCTCGACTACGCCGAATCGGAAGGCAAAATCGCGGTCGAATTAAAAGAAGGCGTGGAATTTTACCGCCATCGCGATTAATCCGTCGCCGCCTAAATCTGTTTTGCCGGAGACTTTTTGCATTTAATCGCCGTCAAAACGCATTCAACCGAAAACTTTTTACGATTTGGCGGAAACTTTTTGCAGATTGTTCCCGCCGACAAGCATCCAGCCGAAAACTTTCCACGTTTTGCCGCCGCCAAAACGCATTTTGTCGCCGCCAAATTACGTTTTGTTGCCGCCAAATTGCAATTTGGCGGCAACAAAACGTAATTTGGCGGCGACAAAATGCGTTTTGGCGGCGGCAAAACGTGGAAA
>DASVRT010000086.1:0-74107 GCA_036388475.1 Pyrinomonadaceae bacterium
TTGAAGAAAGTAAAAGCGAGAACTCAATCGGAATTGGAAAAGGCAATTGCTCTGGCTCTGGAAACGATTACGATTAGCGATTGCCTGAATTGGTTTCGGCATTGCGGCTACGAGGTTACGACCAAGTGAAAATTGCTATAAATTAAATTCCGGAATACAATTGTACATTATTTCGTTTTGCGGATTGGACTAAACTTCCGCCGTCCGAAAAAGGCGTTTTTTGACGATTTATTTTCTCTTCTAAAGACTTTAATAATTAAATTTTGCATTTCATCGGCGTATCTAAATCAGGGAATCCAGCCGCTGGCATAAGACCAATGCAGATTAGTAATCGCCTCTTCGGAAATTCCCGGAAACAGACGTTCGCAATCAGCCGCAAATGAGCTTTTATTGTTGTCGTATGATGCGGAACCATACCACGGTATCGCCATTGCCGCTTCATAAACCTGGTCGGCGTCCGCGGAGGCTTTCTCCCCGTATTTTTTCCTTATTTCCTCGCGGCTGACAGAGTAATCCTTACCGAAAATTTCATTAATTATCTCGATAGGAGTAGATATTTCACTCATAAATTTTATTTGAATTTAAGTTTATTTTTATCAATTCAGAAAATACCTATTTTATCATCCAGCTTATTTTCCGTTAAACAACGTCAGCCCGGATGCAGGAAAAAAATTACTATTCGCTGCTTTGCACAAAAATAGCGAAAAAAGATTTTGTCTCTGGCTGCTATATTTTTCAATAATTTAAGGCTACTCAACGAGTAGCCCTTTTCTCATTTTTATAGAATAAAATTTATTCTTTTTCTGATTCGTCCCGATTCTCTCTAAAATCTCCTGAACAAATTAAAGCCGATTATCAAACGGCGCGGCGACAGCAGCAGATTGCTGGAATTGTAGCGGCTCGTCGTGGTCGTCTGCGTGTTTGAAAACGTCAGCGCGAACGCGTGTTTTCCGATGTTTCTTTGAATCCCGAAGCCGATTGACGGATGCGAGATGTTGCGAAAGCCGGTGACGTTGAAATTGTTGTCGAAAAGCGCTTCGACCTGACCGAGCTTGAAACCGATGCGCGGCGTGAAATCGAATAAAGCCAGCAGATTCGGCGTAATCAACACGCTCGCGCCGAAGCCGAACGAAGCGCCGTGCTTCGGCAGGCGAAAAGAATTGGCGATGGTCGCGGGCGGAAAAAATTCTTCGGGGCGCGGATTGAAGCGGCGCGCGCCGTTCGCGTTCAGATGCAGCGCGGGCGAGAAGAAAAGATACACGCGTTTGCCGATGCGGCTGGAAATCATCGCCTGCAGGTTGTAGTTGTATTCTTCGGTAAAATTGCCGTTGCCTTCGACGCTGGCATACGTCGTCAGAGCAATCGGCGATTTCGCGCTCTGCGCCAGCCAGTTATAGCCGAAACCGATTTCGATTGTCCGGCACAAGCCTCGCTGGCACAAAGGCGAGCGATTTGCCGTGACGTAAAGCTTGTCGGTAATCCCGTAGGTCACGCTAAAAGAGGAAACGGAAAAACTGTCAAAGCCGAGCAGAGTTCTGCCGCTTTCGCTGATAGGATGAATCGGCTGCGAAAAACGGTGCGTAAAGCCGAGATTCCAACTTCCCTTCGGAACTTTTTTCGGCGTCGGAACATTAATCAGGCGATAATCATATGGCTCCTCGCCCTCGTCAAAATCGTAGACGCTTTCTTCCTGTTGAGTTTCCTGCGTTTCGACCGTTGCCGTACCGGCTTGTTTCGTCGTTTCGACGGGCTTTTCCTGAGCATTAGCAGTAGTAGTAGTGGAAGCGGTCGCCAGTTGCTCGACGGTTTTTTTGGTCGTATCGACGCGAATCTTTTCGCCGTTCGATTCGATTATCAAAACGCCCGGCGCGGTTTCGTCAAAAACCACTTTGATATTGCTTTTCGCCGAAACGGTTTTGCTCGTTTTTTCGCTTTCGACGCTCGCCTCTTTGGCAGGCGTATCGACATTTTCAGGCAAACTTTGACCGCGCGCCTCGACGGCGGCAACGGCGGCAACGATTAACAACGCCCCGAGATAGACGATGTTTCTGAAAATAACAATCGTCCCGAAAACTTTTTTAGTCATAAATAATAAACCTCAGATTGTTTTTTTGGTGCGTCAATATTCAAAATCCGAAGATAAAAAAAAGCGTGTTTTTTAATTTCTTTCAGATTTCGAGTCGAATTAATTAGCGTCCTCGACGTCTGATTGCAATCAGACGTCGAGGACGCAGGCGGCAAAACGTATTCCGAAATTACAGCTTTTTGTTATCGTTATTATTCTTGTTGTCCATTACGATAAACTGCAATTTCGGCTTTATTGTTATTGCTGCCGCCAAAGCCGGCAGCGGCAATCGCCCGAATAAAACCGGGCTTTTGCCGCTAGGGCACGAAAGCGTTGGGAATCGGTCTGTCGCCGGTCGCGCCGAACTGCACGCCCGTAAAACCCTGCGTGCTTTTTAGCTGATACCACGTGCCGTCGCGGAAAACCGCCAAATCGGTTTTGCCGTCGCCGTCATAATCGGCGGGCGCGGGCAAATCCGTCGAAATTCCGAATTGCACGGCGGTAAATCCGGCTTGGCTTCGCAATTGGTACCAGACGCCGTCAGCCGGTCGAAAAACCGCCTGATCGGCTTTCCCGTCGCCGTCGTAATCGCCGACGACGGGTTTGTCGGTCGAATTTCCGAACTGAACCGCCGCAAAGCCAGCCTGACTGCGGAGCATATACCACGCGCCGTCAGCCGGTCGAAAAACTGCCTGATCGGCTTTGCCGTCGCCGTCGTAATCAGCCACAACGGGCTTGTCGCCGGTCGCGCCGAACTGCACGCCGCTGAATTGACCGTTAGCTAAATTCAGCATAAACCACGTGCCCGTGGACGGGCGGAAAATGCCGAGCTCCGCTTTTCCGTCGCCGTCAAAATCGGCAGGCTGCGGGATGTCGCCGGTCGCGCCGAACTGCACCGCCGTAAATCCCGACTGGCTTCTCAGCACATACCACGTGTTGTCGCGATAAACCGCCAAATCGGTTTTGTCGTCGCCGTCGTAATCGGCGGGGGCAATCTTATCCGTCGAAATTCCGAACTGCGTGGCGGTAAATCCGGCAGTGCTTCTGAGCAGATACCAGACGCCGTCCGACGGGCGAAAGACCGAAACATCGCTTTTATCGTCGCCGTCAAAATCAAACACGGGCGGGCGCGACGCCACCGGCGGTGGCGGCTCGGAGGTCGCGTTCGTCGTGTAAATCTGGTCGCCTTCGGGAAGCCCGTCGTTGTTTGCCTGATTGCCCGCGGAATAAAACGTGACGGGTCCGACGTTGGTTGCCGGCGCAGTCCAGTTAAATATCCAGACCGCTCCGTTTCCCTGATTGGGAAAAGTTCCGGCGGTCGTGTGTTCTATATAACTGCGCCCGTTGGCGCCGATGATTTGAGTGCTGCCGCCGCCGACGCCGAAGCTGCCAGCCATTGTCGTGCCCGCCAGCGCGGTTAGTTGAAAACCCCAGCGGCGGCGCGTCTGGTCGGTGGTCTGGTGGCGCACTACGATTTGATAAGTCTGTCCGGGATTATAATTTTGCGGCGCGGTAATGGTAAATTGTCCGGTCGGCTTATTTAGAAGGTGACAACTCGAACAGGTCGTCTCGCCCGGCGCGCCCGTCACCCCGGCGGGCGGTCCGGCAATATAAGCCTCGCCGGTATGGACGAAACTGTTATTTTTTGTCGAAAAAACCAACAGTACAAACCCGATAAAAAGCAGCAAAGACAGAACTTTTATTTTTTTCATAGTTATTTCATCCCAAACTAGCCGACCGCCCTCAATTTCGCTGTAAGACAGAAAACAATATTTTTTTAAACGCGTCCGTCAGCGCTTAAACCCGCGCACGTATTCCCAGACGGCGCGAATCTCTTCCGGGCTGAGAGTGCTTTTAAAACCGGGCATTTTGCCTTTGCCGCTGGTAATCGCCCGGATTCCTCTGGCTTCGATTGCCTGCCATTGCGGGTTGGTGAAATCCTTCGCTCCGGTTTGTTTGCCTTTCGGCGTCTGCCCGCGCCCGTCGCTGCCGTGACATCTGGCACAGGACGCGGCGTAAATCTCGGCGCCGCCGCGCGCGTGAACGACGACCGAGCCGTTTCTCGAATTAACCGTCAATATCGTCAAAACAAACAAAATCGAAACCAGCACAACGAATAGCTTGATTCTCGTTAGCGATTGAAGCTTCATTTTTACCTCTCCTTTTTCCCGAATGGGCGCACTCGCAAGCCGAGCGGTGAAAAGCGGCGCGCCGATTGAAAACCGGAAGCTCGATAACCCGAGGAGGCTAATCTTTCCGTTATCTTTTTCTTCCGGTTCGGCGTTAATCGCCGCGTGCCGCCAGGCGGCTTGCGAGTGATGTCTTTTGTTTTCTTTCGCGCCCGATACTAAAAACCTCGTTTGAAAATTAATCGACAAGCGAAAGGTTTTCTATCTCGATAGTCGTCTCCCCCGAGTCGAGGCGGAAATTGTAAATTCCTTCTTTCAAAGCCGGAAAAACAAATTCGCCGCAATCGTTTAAGAAAACCTTTTCGCTTGTCCGGGCGGAGAAAAGCTCCGCGCTCGCGGACGAGGCGCAATCGGGAAAAACCTGTCCGCTGACCTGACAGCTGCCGCCGGCAAAATGCAGTCGCAAATCGATTTCAAATTGTTCGGCGCGATAAAGCAGCTGACGGGATTCGGAAAAAACCAGCCGTTCCTGCAAAACCGTCTGCCAATCGTCGAAAACGAGACTGGCAAGCAGCCTTTTTATCTTTGAGTCGCCGGCGGCGGAAACTTTCTTCTTCGGTCTGAAAATGTTCAGCAGCGCGGCTGTGTCGGCTTGTGAAACCTCCGGGTTTTTGTCGGCTTTCACGTATCTGAAAAAGCTTTCCAGTTGCGCCGCCCGCGCGGCGCACTCGGCGCACGCCCGCAGATGCCCGGAAACTTCCCGCTCTTCAGCCGTCGATTCGAAGCCTTCAAAGCTCTTCACAAGTTTTTCAAACTCTGGATGTTTCATTTAATCTCTCCGCAGTAAATCCCTCTCTGAAGGTGTAGTCGCGCGAAAGGGCGAAAAAATACATCGCTTCGATTATTTAGGCAATAATTTTATTAGTTTTTCCAGACAGCGCGCCCGCGTCGGACCGATGCTGCCGAGCGGAATGTCCAGCATTCGGGCGATTTCGGCGTAAGGCGCTTGATGTCGGTTGAGATAAAGCAGCGTCAGCAGGCGGCGGCAGCGCACGTCGATGGCGGCGAGCGCGTCTTCAATCTGTTTTTCCTCTTCGAGTTGGATTAAATGCTCGTCCGGCGACAGGCTGGGGTCGACGACTTCAAAGCCGACGGTGCTTTCCAGCTCGTCAATCGACTTCGGCTTGCCGCGCGTTTCGCGATGGATAAGGTGAATGGTTTTGTGCTGCGTGGTCGTGACGAGCCACGCCCGCAGAAATTCGGGTTTTTCGAGCGTCCCGATTTTTTGAAAAAGCGTGGTGAAAACTTCCTGCAAAACGTCCGCAGCCAAATCCCTGTGAAGTCCGGCTCGCAGCGGAATCGAATACAGCAGGTTCTGATATTTGTAAACAATCGTTTCCCACGCCGATTCGTCGCCGCCGCGCGCCCGCTCGACCAGTTCTTCGTCGGTGTGAAACATCTGTTTCAATCAGTTCCGTTACGGAACGGGATTTATCGTTACCGCCCGCGCCGCATCCACGCGCAGAAACATACTGTCGGTGACATCCGTCGAAGTGCCGCGGATGTGAGCAGCGACCTGGTTCGAACTCATATCGGGATGTTTAACCATCACCAGCGCCGCGATTCCCGCAACGACCGGAGCCGCCATCGACGTGCCGCGCCAGGTGGCAAATCTGCCGTTCGGAATGGCGCTGACGATGCCGTCGCCCGGCGCCATCAGGCTGACCCAATTGCCGCGCGTCGAAAAAACTGCCAGGGAATCGAAATTAGTGCTGGCGGCGACGGCAATCAAGCTACTGGTTTCTTCGGCGGCGGGAAAAATACGCGTTCCGTCGCCGGTATTTCCGGCGGCGGCGACCACCACTATTTTCAGATTTCGCAATTCGGCGAAACTGTCGTCAGCCGACGAGCGATTTTCGTCCAGAATCGCGCCCAGCAGCTCCCTGATGAGAAAAGTTTTTTCAGTCGTTCCTAAACTCAGATTGATAATGTCCGCGCCGTCGTCGGTATAAATATTTCCGTCCGGGTTTGCCGCGTATCGCAAACCTTCGGCGAGATGCCAGATATTGCCCATTCCATTCTGGTCGAGCACGCGCACGGGAATGATTTTAGCATCCGGCGCGACCACCGTCGCGATTCCCGCCACGGCGGTTCCGTGCCCGTAAGCGCCTTGTCCCCAGGTTCCTACTTCGCCGGCGTAATAATCATAATCGACATAATCGTAGCCGGGCAGCAATTTGCCCGCAAAAACCGGATGATGATAATCGATTCCCGTGTCGAGCACGGCAATTTTCATTCCTGCCCCGCGCGAGATTTTATGCGACGCCGGCAGGTTGATTTTCTGCGTCATCCATTGATTCGAATAACCTTTGATGCTGCCGCCGATACTCCACGAGCCGCCGATACTCCACGAGCCGCCCATACTCCAGGGCAGCGCGCTCTGGCTCGGCGAGCCGATCAGATAATTAGGCTCGGCGTAAACTACTCGCCCTCTGGCGTCGTTTCGCAGTTGGCTGACGACTTCCGCGACGGCTCTGCCGCCCAGAATCTGCATTCGATAATGCGGGCTGGCTCCCAATTGACAGATTGGCGTCGGATTCAGCCCGTACTGCGCCGCTATCGCCGGAAGCTGCGAAGTTCGGTTGAGCTTGATAACCACCTCGCCCGGTTCAAAAAAGACGCCCGCGTCCTGCTGCGCTGAAACAAAAACGCTGCCGGCGAAAAAAACCAGGAAAAACAGAAAAACGGCGGCAATGCCCGGAATGCTTTCACGTCGCATGAAACCCTCCCAATTAACCTTCGATTGAATAATTACGAAATAGTCCCTTTACAATAGTCCGCCGAACATCGAAAAAAATACATATCAGCTAAAAAAAAATTTCACCAGTGTCCGACGAAGATGAAAGGCGACCAGAAATACGGGTGGGCATTTTTTTCGAGCAATTGAACTTGGGCGCTTTGCAGCGCTTTGCCCGGATTAGTGCCTTTGAGCAGCGCGCCGTAAAACCTTCGCATCAAATCCGCCGTCGATTGGTCGTTGACCGTCCAGAGACTCGACACCAGCGAGCTGGCGCCCGCGTGCAGAAATCCGCGCGTCAAGCCGAACAATTCTTCGCCCGAAACGATTTTGTTCAAGCCCGTCTCGCAGGCGCTCAAAACGACGAGCTTATCCTGCAAATTCAAATCGCGCGCGTCTCTGACCGTTAAATTTTCGGTAAATAAATTAAGCGCCGAAAAATCGGGATTGTCAAGACGAAATTTTCCGTGACAGGCGAGATGCAGAACGCTGGTTTCGGCGAGATTTTTCCGCAGATTTTCGAGCGTCGCCGTTTCGTTTTTCAGCTGCACCGACGTTTTGAAAAGCCGCGCGAGCGTTTCGATTTCGGCGTCGATTAAAGGCGTCGCGCCGTCGCCGACGCCGACGAGCAAGGCGCTTTCCGGCACGGAGATTTTCCGGCTCAGACAGTTTTGCAAAACGGCGAGGCTCGGCGCGTAGACGATTTCTGACATTTCAATCAAAAACTTTTCACCGTCGTGCAGCGCCTGAAACGGCAGGCGATGCAGAAAATCCGCCGGAACGATAACCAGGCGCCTGCCCGAAAAAAACTTTTCCAGCGGGCGCAGCAATGCGTCGTAAATCGCCCGCGCGTGGTGCGCCAATCTTTCCGACGCGAGCCGCCGGTTTTCCGTCGAAAGCTTTTCCAAAAAACGCCCCGTCTTGATTTGAAAAAGAAACTGCTCGGTTTCCCGGCGGAGCGTTTCCGGCTCAAAGGCGTAACGAAAAACCTCGAATGTTTTTCCCGTTATCGCAAAAGCCCAGAGCGCGTCGTCAAAACCGGCAAACTCGACGACGGTCGTTTCGTTTAAAATGTTTTGCAGCTTTTCCAAATCGAATTTCTCGATTTCCCTAACCGCATTTGTTTCTTCATTTACCTGCGCGCGGCGTTCGAGTTCCGCCAGCTCGCGCTCTGTGTCGGCAGCCAGTTTCTGCAATTCGGAAATCCCGCGCCGCGCTTCCAGCCCGCTCGCCGTCTGCCGGTTAATGCGGCTGTAAAACCAATTTAATTCTTCGCGCAGACGCGCGCGCTTCGGATTCTGCGCGGAAAATTTCGGCGCGCCGCTCATCGTTTCCAAAAGCGTTCGCGAACGCGAGCGCTCGTGCCAGGACAACGCTTCGGAGAAATTCTTTTGAGCAATCTTGATTTTGACCAACTCGTTATAAGGAAAAAGCTTGTCGGAGAAAAACGCGCTCCGAAATTCTTCCGCCGACAGAGCCGAGCGCGAGTTTTCGACCAGATTAACCGCTTCGAGAAAAAACTTTTCGTCGCCGCTGATTTTGCCCAAGCCGACTAAACACAAATATTCGATTTGCCGCGAGCAATCGGCGGCAGCCAATTTGAGCGTTTCGCGAAAAATCGCCGCGGCTTTGTCGTTTTCGCCGCGCTTGTGCGAAATCTCGCCCAAAAGCCAGCGCGCCGAAAGCTCGTGCCGCCGATTGCCGCCCGCGATAAATTCGCGCAAAGCCGCGTCAGCCTGAGTTTGCGCGGCGTCAGTTTTGTTTTCGCGAAAATAAAATTGAGCTTTGGAAAGGCGCGTCAGGGCGACCGCAATCGAATTGCCTTCGGCGGCAAACAGCTTTTCGGCTTTATCGAGCAGATTTGCGGCAAGCTCGGTTTCGTCAAGTAAAAACAAGGCTTTCGCGCGGCTCAGCAAGCTGCGGGCGAGTTCCGCCTGCATTCCGAGCGCGGCAAATTTCGCTTCCGTCTTTTCGTAAAAGGCGGCGGCTTCGGGCAGCAGGTTCAGCTCCAGATAAATATCCGCGATTTCCAGCTCGCAATTGGCGGATTGATGCGGCATCGAGAGCAAATCGTATTTCTGCCGCGAGCGCTCCATAAATTTCAGAGCCAAATCCAAACGCCCCTGAAACAAATAAAGATTGCTCATCCCGGTTTCGATTTCGGCTTCGGTGACAATCAGATTGTTTTCGGCGGAGCGTTTTAACGCGCGCTCGTAGACGGTTTCGGCGGCGCGAAAATTATTTTGCAGAGCCTTGACAAAAGCCTGGCAATTTTCGACCATCGCCAGCTGCCGCTGGTCGCCGATTTGCTCGAAACGCCGGTGAGCCGAAGCCAGGAAAGGCTCGGATTCGCGATAAAAATCGCGCCGCCAGTATAAATTCCCGATGTTGTGCTCGACTTTGCCGGCGGAATACAAATCGTTTTCGGCGATAAAAACGTCGCGCGCGCGCAAGCCGCAGGCGACCGCTTCATCATAACGACCCAAAAGCGCCAGCGCGTAAAGCTTACTGATTTGCGTCGTCGCGGCGGCGTGAAATTTTTCTAAATCCTCGAATCGTTTTTCCGATTCGTCGAGCCGGCGCAGACAGTCTTCAAGCCTGCCGTTGACCAGATTTTCGATGGCGCTCGTCCATTCCGCATAAGCTCTGATTTCAGAATCGCCGGTAAAATCGGTTAATTCCCGCAGAATTTCGACAATCACGGAAATCTTTTGCGGCTCGTGCGTCCAGACTTCGTAACAGATTTGCTGAAAAAATGCGGCGAGTTCCGCGTTTATAAGGTGCGAATATTCTTTGATTAGCAGCGCGCGCCCGTCAGAATCATTTTCAATTAATTTTCGGGCAAGCTGTTGGTGATTCATTCTGAGAAAAAGATACCGGCTAAAAATAATTATAAATTCAAGGTTTATCCGCAAGCTAGTATAAAACGCCCGTTGTTTCTAAACAAATTTAATAAAGGCTGCGCGGGAAATATCCGTCCGGGCTGCTTTGAAGCCGCTCCGGATTGGATTTATAGATAATTGCCTATTAACATAATCAAATAAAAAATCGCTTGTAACCTGGCGAATTTGCTTATATACTCCGCAAACAGCGTTGATTTCAGACGAGATATGGACAGTTCAGACCTAATTATCCGCAGCCGTCGCGTCGTTTTGCCGGAGACGATTGCCCCGGCTTCGGTGCATATCCGCGGCGGCGTTATTACGGCTCTCGGAAAATGGGACGAGGTGCCGGAACAAACGCCGGTTGTCGATGCCGGAGAGGCGGTGGTGATGCCCGGTCTGGTCGATGCGCACGTTCACGTTAACGAACCGGGACGCACCGAATGGGAAGGCTTTGCGACGGCGACGCGCGCGGCGGCGGCAGGCGGCGTGACGACTTTGGTCGATATGCCGCTCAACAGCATTCCGCCGACGACAACGCTCGACGGATTTAAGGAAAAACTGGCGGCGGCGCGCGGGCAATGCCGAACCGACGTCGCTTTCTGGGGCGGCGTCATACCGGGCAACACGCACGAATTGGAACCGCTTTTAAACGCCGGCGTGCGCGGCTTCAAATGTTTTCTGGTGCATTCGGGCGTCGATGAATTTCCGCACGTGACCGAATCGAACCTGCTCGAAGCGATGCCGGAACTGGCAAGGCTCGATTCCGTTTTGCTCGTCCACGCCGAGCTCGCCGAGCCGATTGAAAACGCCGCCGCAGAATTAAAAAACAGCAGCCCCAAAGATTATCAAACCTTTCTGAAATCGCGCCCGCGAGCGGCGGAAAACGAAGCCGTCGCCTTGATGACGCGCTTGTGCCGCGAAACCGGAGCGCGCGTTCACATCGTTCATCATTCTTCTTCCGATGCCTTGCCGATGCTGCGGGCGGCGCGCGCGGAAGGCTTGCCGGTGACGGTTGAAACCTGCCCGCATTATCTGACTTTCGCGGCGGAAGAAATTCCGGACGGTGCGACACATTTCAAATGCTGCCCGCCGGTGCGCGAGCGCGAAAATCGCGAAAAACTCTGGCAGGCATTAGCCGACGGCGTGATTGATATGGTCGTCTCCGACCATTCGCCCTGCACGCCGAATCTGAAACTGGCGGAAACGGGCGATTTTCTCGAAGCCTGGGGCGGCATCGCGGCTTTGCAGTTCAGTTTGCCGGTAATCTGGACGCAAGCCGAAAAGCGCGGTTTCGGTCTGCGCGAACTGACCCGGTGGATGTCGGGCGCGCCCGCAAAATTAGCCGGACTGGACAAACGCAAAGGCAAATTAGCGAGCGGCTATGATGCGGATATTGTCGTCTGGCATCCCGAAAAAGAATTTAAAATCGTGCCGGAAATAATTGAATTTAAACACAAAATCACGCCGTATGCGGGAATGAACCTGCGCGGCGTGGTCGAATCTACATACGTGCGCGGCGTGAAAGTTTACGAGAATGGAGAGTTTGCCAACAATCCAGGTGGCGCATTACTGACGTATTAACGATGGTCAAAATTTATTATGGATTTTACTGAACTGATTGATTTGGCTTCCGAAAAGCTCGGCGGCGCGGTTCTTTACGCCAACGACGATTTTTTCGCGCCGAAAGAAAATCTGCTGAAACCGCAAGCGCCGATTTTTATCGAGGGCAAATATACGGATTTGGGCAAATGGATGGACGGCTGGGAAACGCGCCGCCGCCGGAGCCCGCGTTTGAACGAAAGTTTCGACTGGTGCATCGTTCGTCTGGGATTGTCGGGCGTTATTCACGGCGTCGTCGTGGACACGAGCTTTTTTCGCGGCAATTTTCCTTCGCATTGCTCGCTGGAAGCCTGCGCCGTCGAAGGTCATCCGACCGTCGAACGGTTGCTTGAGGCGGAAACCGAATGGTTCGAGATTTTGCCGCAGTCGGAATTGGCGGGCGACTCGCAAAATCGTTTCGCCATAAATTACGAACGGCGCGCGACGCATTTACGGCTGAAAATTTACCCGGACGGCGGCGTGGCGCGGCTTCGCGTTTACGGCGTCGTTGTGCCGAATTGGGACGCGCTGAAAAAACGCGAGAGCGAGATTGATTTGGCGGCGGTCGCGCACGGCGGCAGCGTCCTGGAAGCCAGCGATATGTTTTTCGGACACAAGCACAACCTGATTATGCCGGGACGCGCGCAGGATATGAGCGACGGCTGGGAAACCAAACGGCGGCGCGGCGCGGGCTACGATTGGTGCGTTATAAAGCTCGGCGCAGCCGGAAATATCAAGCGCGTCGAAGTCGATACGGCGCACTTTAAAGGCAATTATCCCGAAAGCTGTTCGATTGAAGTTTGCCGCGCCGACGATGACGCGAGCCTCGATTCAATCAACTGGCAGGAGCTTTTGCCGGATAAAAAACTTCAGGCGCACACGCGCCACGTTTTTGTCGATGAACTGAACGACTGCGGCGCGGCGACGCACGTTCGATTCAATATTTACCCGGACGGCGGCATCAGTCGCCTGCGTCTTTACGGGAGAATTTCCGAATGAGCGAAGGATTAAAACGGTTAAATCTCGCGCGGCGCGAAATCGCGGAATCCCGGTTTCTCGATTGCTGCGGCTCGCGACAGTGGGCGCGGATGATGACCGCGGCGCGTCCTTTTGCGGAGGTTGCCGCGCTGCTGGAAAAAGCCGCGCAAATCTGGCGAGGTCTCGACGCGCGGGATTGGCTCGAAGCGTTTGCCGCGCATCCGAAAATCGGCGCGCGTCAAGCCGCTCCGAAACAGCAGGCGCAGTCTGCCGAATGGTCGCACGGCGAGCAATCCGGCACGCGCCCGGCAGCCGATTCGGTGCTGGAAGCGCTGGCGGAAGCCAACCGTTTGTATGAAGAGAAATTCGGGTATATATTCATCGTGTGCGCGACGGGCAAAAGCGCGGAACAAATGCTTGAAATCTGCCGTCGCCGCCGGCATAACGACGCCGGTTCAGAACTGCTGACTGCGGCTGAAGAACAGCGAAAGATAACGGAAATCAGATTAAAGAAGCTGCTCGCGGAAAATTGAAATGAGCGCAATCACGACACACATTCTGGATGTTTCGACCGGCGTTCCGGCGCGCGGCGTAGCGGTGACGCTGGAACGGCAGGCGGCGAACGGGGCGTGGGGAATTATCGGCAAAGGCGCGACGGACGACGACGGGCGGCTGCGCGATTTGCTCGATTCCGAAGCTGTTTTACAGGCGGGAAATTATCGTCTGACTTTCGAAACCGGAGCTTATTTTGCCAAACAAAAAATCGAAGGTTTCTATCCGCAGGCGGCGGTGACGTTTACCGTGCGCGACGCGGCGCAGCACTATCACGTGCCGCTGCTGCTCAGTCCGTTCGGGTATTCGACTTATCGCGGGAGCTGAAAATATGCCAGTCAAACTAGCGCAAAACAATTACGGCAAAGCGCGCGTGCGCCTGATGAAAGTCGCGCGCGAGGGCGAGCGTCACGAATTACAGAATCTGACCGTGCGCGTTGCGTTTGAAGGCGATTTTACGGACGTTCACACGACCGGCGACAACGCCAAAGTGCTGCCGACCGACACGATGAAAAACACCGTCTACACGCTGTCGCAGCAGACGCGGGAAATCGAGGAAATCGAAACGTTTGCGCTCAGGCTGGCGGATTATTTTCTGGCGAACAACCGTCACGTGACGCGGGTTATCATCGAGATTGCCGAACACGGCTGGACGCGAATCGCCGTCGGCGGCGCGCCGCATCAACATTCTTTCACCAAAGGCAGCGACGAAAAGCGCACGACGACCGTCAATGCCGCGCGCGGCGCGGCGACGACGATTGAATCCGGCATCGAAGATTTAATCGTTTTGAAAACGACCAAATCCGGCTTTGTCGGTTTTATCAAGGATTGCTACACGACCCTGCCGGAAACGACCGACAGGATTTTCTGCACCTCGGTCAAAGCCGATTGGCGCTACGCGGGCGCGGAAGCGGCGACGGGCGAAAACTGGCGCCGCGTGCGGCAGACGATTATCGAAACCTTTGCCGGGCACGACAGCCTTTCGGTTCAGCACACGCTCTACGCGATGGGCGAAGCCGTGCTGGAAAAATTCGCGGACGTCGCGGAAATATCGTTCTCGCTGCCGAATATCCATTGCCTGCCCGTCGATTTTACGCGCTTCGGCTTGGAGAACGACAACCGGATTTTTACGCCGACCGACGAGCCGCACGGCTTGATTGAAGCGCGTTTGAGCCGCTAAAAGGCAGGCTTAAGAAGGGTAAACCTGCTCGCTTTAGCCTTCAAAGCGATGCGATTAGGTCAAAACATCATTCGTTTAGGTCGAATCATCATCCGTTTAGGTCAAATCATCATCCGTTTAGGTCAAAAGGTTAAACTATTAGGTCTGGAACCTAAAACTTTAGGTTCCAGACCTAAAGTTTTAGCCTCTGAACCTAAAACTTTAGGCTTCGAACCTAATCAATTAGGCTCGGAGCCTAAACGAATAGGTTCCAGACCTAATTCTTTAGGTTCCAGACCTAATGCATTAGGCTTTTGACCTAAAGAATTAGGTTCCGAACCTAAAGAATCAGGTTCAGGACTTAATTTTCTTTCGTTTTTTCCGGTCAGGCGGGTAGAATCATTAATAATTATCATGACAACAACACTTTCGCAGGAATCATTGCAGGAAATTACAGGCTCGCTGAAATCTTCGCTCGCTTCTTTCTCGGCGCGTTATCCGGGCGAATCCGGTCGCCGGCAGCCGGTGCACACCGTTTACGGCGGCGCGCATCTTTTTAAATCCGACACCGCGCCGCGGCTCGGCTCGCTGGCGCTGCGCGCTTTTGAAACTTACGCGCCCGACGCGGCGACCTTCGCGCAGGTGCTCGGATTGCCCGATAAACTGGCTGGCACGATTTACGAGCGCGTGCGCGAAAAAATCACGCGCGAGCCGGTCGAAGATTTTCGCATCGACTTTGAAGACGGTTACGGCACGCGTCCCGACGCCGAAGAAGACGGTCACGCCGCGAGCGCCGCGCAGGAAGCGGCGAAAGGTTTCGCGGCGGGAACGCTGCCGCCGTTTATCGGCATTCGCATCAAAACCTTTTCGGAAGAGCTGCACGCGCGCAGCATTCGCACGCTCGATTTGTTTCTGACGACGCTCGTCGAAGCAACCGGCGGGCGACTGCCGGAAAACTTCGTCGTCACGCTGCCGAAAATCGTTCTGGCTGAACAGGTGACGACGCTCGTCGAGATTTTCGATTTGCTCGAAACGCGTCTGAATCTGCCTAAAAACTCTCTGAAAATGGAGATGATGGTCGAAACCACGCAGTCGATTATCAACGAGCGCGGCGAGGCGAATCTGCCGAAGCTTCTGGAAGCCGCGCGCGGTCGCTGCCTCGCCGCGCATTTCGGCACATACGATTACACGGCGAGCTGCAGCATCACCGCCGCTTATCAGGATATGCTGCATCCGGCGTGCGATTTCGCGCGCCATATGATGCAGATTTCCTTCGGCGGAACGGGCATCTGGCTGTCTGACGGCGCGACGAATATTATGCCCGTCGCGCCGCATCGCGGAGAGCTGACGGCGCAGCAGGAAGCCGAAAACCGAGGCGTCGTTCATCGCGCCTGGAAATTGCACTACGAGCATACGCGGCATTCGCTCGCCAACGCTTTTTATCAGGGCTGGGATTTACACCCGGCGCAATTGCCGACGCGTTACGCGGCTGTTTATACTTTTTTTCTCGAAGGCTTGGACGCGGCTTCCGAGCGACTTCGGAATTTTGTGGCGAAAGCGGCGCAGGCGACTTTGGTGGGCGACGTTTTCGACGACGCGGCGACCGGGCAAGGACTGCTGAATTATTTCCTGCGCGCCATTAATTGCCGCGCCCTGACCGAACGGGAAGCGCAGGATTTGACGACTCTGACGCTCGAAGAATTGCGCTCCGGCTCGTTCGTCAGGATTTTGCAGAACCGGCAAAAATAAGCGGAATTTGCGCGGATGCCGAACTCACGCTCATTGATTTTCTAAAACGTGCCGACGGGCGAAACATCTTCGGATACAAGGCGGCGAAAGATTTGTCGGTTTTCATTCCTGAAAGGAGAAAATTATGAACTGGCTGTGGATTGGAGTTATCGGTATTTATGTGAATTTCACGGTTTTTCTGTTCACGGATTTTTCTATTTTGTATTTTTTCGCTTTAACGGCGTGCATCGCGCTGGCGGTCTGGAAAATGACCGCCGCGCAAAAACGCAAGTAAGTGAGAATTGAGAACGGGTAGCTGAGAACTGAAATCGCTCTCAGTTCTGCCTTCGGACTTCCGTCTTCTCTCGTCCGTCTTCTCAATTCTGAATTCTCGATTCTTAATTCTCATTTCCGCCGCAAATCCTGAGGACTTTTTTGCATCATAGCCATTCGCCGCAACGAAGAGGAAATGAATGATTGATTTACGCGCGAGAAATTGTAAAATCTTATAAAAACCAAATGCGAAAACCGCGAATGAGCAGTCTCGGACTCAACGTTTTCTTTTACGGAGACAATTATATGAAAAAAATATCAGCCCTTTTATTGCTTTTCAGCTTTTTAATCGGCGTTCCTGCGGCGGCGCGCGCCGACGAGGGAATGTGGACTTTTGACAATCCGCCGCTCCGGCAGTGGAAAGAGCGTTATAATTTTGAGCCGACCGCCGAATGGCTGGAAAAAGTTCGCTTCGCGTCCGTTCGATTGAACGACGGCGGTTCGGGCGGTTTCGTTTCGCCGGACGGCTTGCTCGTGACCAATCAGCACGTCGCCGACGGGCAGCTGCAAAAGCTTTCCACGAAGGAAAAAAACTTAACGCGCGACGGTTTTTATGCGCGAACCCGCGCGGAAGAATTAAAAGCGCCCGACCTCGAAGTCAACGTGCTCGTCTCTTTCGAAAACGTCACCGACCGCGTTCAATCATCGGTTAAAACGGGCGCGACGGACAAGGAAGCGAGCGCGCAGCGCAATGCCGTCATCTCGCAGATTGAAAAGGAATCGACCGAAAAAACCGGCTTGAAAAGCGATGTCGTCTCGCTTTACAGCGGCGGCGAATACTGGCTCTATCGTCACAAAAAATATACGGACATTCGCCTCGTCTTCGCGCCCGAAGAACAAATCGCCTTTTTCGGCGGCGACTACGACAACTTCACTTTTCCGCGTCACGATTTGGATTTCACCTTCCTGCGCGCCTACGAAAACGGTCAGCCCGCCCGCACGCCGAATTATTTCAAATGGTCGGAAACCGGACCGAATGACGGCGAATTCGTCATCGCTTCGGGCAGTCCCGGCTCGACGGCTCGCCTTTTGACCGTTTCGCAGCTCGCTTACCAGCGCGACGTCGGCAATCCTTTGCAGCAAAAAGTCTGGACGCTGCGGCGCGACATTCTCGAAAATTACGGGAAGCGCGGCGCGGAACAATTGCGGCAGGCGGGCGCGGGAATTCGCGGCTTCAATAATTCGCTCAAACGCCTGGTCGGTCAGCAGGAAGGCTTGCAGAACCCGCGAATGTTCGGCAAAAAAGAAGCCGAAGAAAAGGCTCTGAAAGACGCGCTGGCGAAAAACGCGGAACTGCAAAAAATCTACGCGCCCGCGTGGGAGCAAATCGCGACGGCTTACAGCGCGCTTCCGGCGATGTCGAATCGTCTGTCGTTTTCCACGCTTTCGCCTTCGCGTTTAGGTTCAATTGCCACGCAGATTGTGCGTTACGGCAACGAAATCAAAAAGCCGAACGACCAGCGCTACGACGAATTTCGCGATTCGCGTCTCGAATCCTTCAAATTCGGCTTGCTTTCGCCCGCGCCGATTTATCCCGAACTCGAAGAATACGCGCTGACGGCTTGGCTCGAAGAAGGCTTGAAAACACTGGGCGCAAACGACCCGTTTATCAAAGCCGCGCTCAATGGTCTGACGCCCGCCGAAGCCGCGAAACGAGCGATTCAGGGAACGCAGTTGAAAGACGTCGCGGCGCGCAAAGCTTTATTGGACGGCGGCGCGGACGCGATTGCGAAATCAAACGACCCGATGATTGTAATGGCGCGCAGCGTCGAGCCGGTTATTCGCGAGCTTCGCGCGTGGAACGAGGAAAAAATCGCCAACGTCGAGGCGAGCGCGGGCGAAAAAATTGCGAAAGCGCGTTTTGCGGTTTACGGCAAAACGGTTCCGCCCGACGCGAATTTCAACCTGCGCATCGCTTACGGCAGAGTCGCGGGCTACTCAGAAGACACGACGCTCGTGCCGTTTAAAACGACCTTTTTCGGCTTATACGACCGCGCCCAGAGCTTCGGCGAGAAACCGCCTTACAATCTGCCCGCGCGTTACAAGGAAGGGCGCGGCAAATTAGACCTTTCGACGCCGCTGAATTTCGTCTATTCGGCGGACACGATTGGCGGAATGTCCGGCTCGCCCGTCATCAATCGCAACGCGGAACTGGTCGGCTTGAATTTCGACAGCAACCTGCAAAAACTTTCAAATCGCTACTGGTATATCGAGGAAGAAGAAGGCAGCCGCGCCGTCGGCGTCCACAGCGCGGCGATTCTCGAAGTTTTGCGCAAGCTTTACGACGCGCAGGATTTAGCGAAGGAATTAACGGGCAAATAAGGCGAAAACGCCTTAAACGGTAAACGGTAAACGGTAAGTTGCAAAAACTAACTACCGTTCACCGTTTACCACTGTTAACTACGGCTTGCCGTAATTCGGGAAAGCGCCTTTTGCCGGTTTGCGCTGCGGGTTTCTTTTGATTTCCGCGAGCGTTACTTCGACGGCTTTTTCAAGCTGAACGTCTCGTCCGGCGCGCCACATTTTCGGGTCGAGGTCAACGTCGATGTCGGGCGCGACACCTTTGTTTTCGACGTCCAGCTCGCCCTGCGGATTTCTGAAAGCGACGCGCGGAGCTGTGACGCCGCCGCCGTCAATCAAAACCGGATACGTGTAAATTCCGACCAGCCCGCCCCAAGTGCGCTTGCCGACCAGCGGTCCGACCTTGTTCTGCCGGAACAGGAACGGCAGAAGGTCGCCGCCCGAGCTGGAATACTCGTTAATAATCATCGTCTTCGGTCCGAAAATGGAAGCGACGGGCGTGGCAAAGTCTTCGCCTTCGCGCGTTGACCAGTAATTCATCAGCGGGCGGCTCATATAACTAATCATATAATCAGCCGCGCTGCCGCCGCCGTTAAAACGCTCGTCAATCACCGCGCCTTCGCGGTCAATCTGCGCGAAATAGTAGCGGTTGAAATTCGTGTAGCCCGCCCCGCCCGTATTCGGCAGATAAACGTAAGCGATTTTCCCGCCGCTCAGCTCGTAAACCTTGCGGCGATTGCCTTCAATCCACGCCAGATTTCGCAAGCCGCCTTCGTTCGCCACCGGCACGACCGTCACCTGCCGCGCGTCTCGTCCATCGGGATTTGCGCCGACCTTGATGATGATTTGTTTTCCGGCGGTTTGCTGGAAGAAGGAATAAATATTGTCATTGGCGCGGACTTCACGACCGTTGACGGCGATTAAATACTCGCCTTCACGCACGTTGACGCCCGGTTGGGTAAGCGGCGCGATTAAGCCCGGATTCCAGTTTTCGCCGTCGTAAATTTTGGCGAAGCGATAGCGCCCGTTTTCAATCGTGTAATCGGCGCCGAGCAAGCCGCCCGTGTAGCGCGTCGGCTGCGGGATGTCGCCGCCGCCCGAATTATGGTGTCCGACGGTTAAATTTCCGAGCATTTCCTGAAACAGGTAATTCAAATCGTTGCGCGTGGCGACGCTCTCCAGAAACGGTCGATAACGTTCTTCCATCAGCTTGATGTTGACGCCGTGAAACGTCGGGTCGTAGAAAAAGTCCCGCTGGATGCGCCACGCCTCGCGATACATCTGCTGCCATTCGGCGCGCGGGTCGATGTAAACCTCCATCTCACCGACATTCAAAACGCCTTCGCCCGGCTTTAAAGGCTGAACGGTCGAAGCTATTGTAAAACGTCCGCCCGCTTGCCCGAACAACATTTTTTCGCCGTTTGCCGACACGTCAAACGCCGTCACGCCGTCGAGAATTTTTTCGGCGCGGCGCTTGTCCATATCGAAACGATGAACCGTCAAACCGGCTTGCGGAGTCGCCGCCGTTCCCGAAGCCGGAATGGCTTCCGCCAGAAAAAACGTTCCGGCTCTGCCCGTGACGATTGCCTGATAATTGCGCGCCGGCAGCGGCAGCGCGACGATGCGCTGGTTGATTTTGTCCAAATCAATCGTCACCACGACAGGCTCGGGTTTTGCGCCCGGCGCTCGCGGCGTCTGCGGTTTGGATTCTTCGATTTTTTCCTCGTCGCTTTCGGGTGAAAGCGGCGACGGGTCAGTCGCTTTCAAAACGACCGCGTAGACGCTGCGCGTCGTCTGGAACGGGAAGCTCGACATATCGAGCCAGCCGGTCGTCGGACCGTTATCGGTGCTGGCGGTGAAATAAAGGTATTTGCCGTTTTTATCAAAAGCGGCGTAACGCGCATCACTCAAGCCGTCCGTGACCTGCGCGGCTTTGGCGGTTTCCAGCGAATAAACGTGAACGGCGCAGAGACGATTTTTCAATTGTTTCGTGTAAACAATCCAACGGCTATCGGGCGACCAGTTCGGGTCGAGCACGGGAAACGGATTTTCATAAGTGTTCGTGTCGACCTTGACGATTGTTCCCTTTTCGATGTCCAGATAAAGGACGTTCAGACGCTTGTCGGTAAACAAAATCTTTTTGCTGTCGGGCGAAAACCGCGGCGAATAAAAATAAGAAGACGGATTGCCGAGACTGATTTTTTTCACGTCGCCCATTCCCGTCTGGTCGCGCAGATGCAGAGCGTATTCGCCGCCCTCGTCAGAAAAATACGCAATCCACCTGCCGTCGGGCGACCACGCCGGGTCGCGTTCGGCGACGCCCGAAGTGTTCGTCAGATTGCGCGCGTTTCCTTTCTCGACCGGAACGCTCAGGATTTCGCCGCGCGCTTCGAAAACCGCGCGCATGCCCGAAGGCGAAATGGCGACGTTCTGGACGCGCTGCGCGACTCTTTCGTAACGCGCGCGAACCTGCGGCAAGTCGCCGCTCAGCGCGATATTGACTTTATTTGTTTTGCCGGACGACGGCTCGTAAACGTTTATCGAACCGAATTGCTCGTAAACGACTCCGTCCGCGCCCGCCGAAAACGTTTTCAAATCAAGCCCGGTATTATTAACCGCCGGCGCTACTTTTTTCGTCTTCGTGTCGTAGGAATAAAGCGAAACGCTGCGCCCGTTGCGGTCGGAGAGAAAATAAACACGGTCGCCGACCCATTGCGGCGTAAAGTCATTGGAATTCGGATGCGGGATTTCTTCGACGCTCGAATCCGACAGGCTGCCAATCCAGATTTTCGTCGTGCGCCCGCCGCGATACATTTTCCATTGCTGAAAAGCCGCGCCGAGCGGCATATAAGCGATGCGCGAGCCGTCCGGTGAAAACGAAGCGACGCCGCCCGCCATCGGAAACGGCAGTTCGGTCGGCAAGCCTTCGCCCGTCACGGGCATCGTATACATTTTCGGCAGCGGCATTCCGGCGGCGCGCCCCGAAAGAAAAACGACGCGGCTGCCGTCCGGCGTCCAGCCGACGACGCTGTCCGCGCCCGGATGATAAGTGATGCGTTTCGGCTCGCCGCCCGTCGCCGGAATGACGAAAGCGTCGATGTTTCCGTCGTATTCGCCGGTGAAAGCAATCCAGCTGCCGTCGGGCGAAAAATACGGATTCGATTCATTGCCCGTGCCGCTCGTCAGGCGTTCGGCACTGCCGCCGCCGCGCGCGACTTTCCATAAATCGCCGCCGTAGACGAAAACGATATCGGTTTTGTTCATCGTCGGCTGGCGAAACAACATCGGTTTATCGCCCTGCGCAAATACTGCGGTTGAGGCGACGAGTAAAATTAAAATAATTAAGACGATTTTTTTCATTATCTCTCCTGTTAATTACAGTCAGAACCGCCTGTGGGAGCGAGCGGTTTTTGAAAGGCTGAAGGCGAAAGGCGAAAGGCAAAAGTAAAAAAGAATTTATCCTTTCGCCTTTTGCCTTCAGCCTTTCAATTACGGTTTGCCCAAGCCTGAATCTTTGTGCAAATCGGGATATGCCGGTCGCTTGTATTCTTTCGGCGGATTTTTCTGTAATTCCGCCATCAGATATTCGACCGCTTTTTCGAGTTGCGGGTCGCGTCCGGCGCGCCACAGTGCCGGGTCGTATTCGACCTCGATGTCGGGCGCGACGCCGACGTTTTCGACTTCCCACTCGCCGCTGAGCCCGTAAACTGCGCCGTTCGGCGCGCGGATGCTGCCGCCGTCCATCAGCGTCTGGATTCCCGAAGCGCGAACCAAGCCGCCCCAGGTGCGCTTGCCGATAAGCGGACCGACTTTCAGTTTTTTGAAAAACCACGGCATCGCGTCGCCGCCCGAACCGGCAAGCTCGTTGATAAGCATCGCTTTCGGTCCGTAAATCGCGCCCGCCGGAACGTTCCAGTCTTTGCCGTCGCGGAAAGCGATTTTGGCAAGCTGCTGGCGATTCAGATATTCGACGACGTAATCAGCCAGCAAGCCGCCGCCGTTAAAGCGCTCGTCAATGACCGCGCCCGCTTTATTCGTCTGCGCGAAAAAGTATCGGTTAAAGCTCGTGTAGCCGGGACCGCCGGTGTTCGGAATGTAAACATAGGCGAGCTTGCCGCCGCTCAATCTATCGACCGTGCGCCGGTTGTCTTCAATCCACGCCAGATTTCGCAAGCCGCCTTCGCTCGCCGTCGGCACGACCGTCACCTCGCGCGCGCCTTTTCCGTCGGGACTTGCGCCGACCCTGATGACGATTTGCTTATTCGCCGTGCTTTCAAAAAATTGATAGACGTTATCCGTCGCTTTGACTTCCCTGCCGTTGACGGCTAATAAATATTCGCCCTGACGGACGTTGACGCCCGGCGCGGTCAAAGGCGCGCGAAGCTGCGGATTCCAGTTTTCGCCGTTGTAAACGCGATTGAAGCGATAACGCCCGTTTTCGATTTTATAATCCGCGCCGAGCAAGCCGACCGGCACGAAATTCGGTCGCTGCTGGTCGCCGCCGCCGATAAACATATGCCCGACGCCGATTTGGTTCAGCATCTCGCGGAAAAGATAATTCAAATCGTCGCGATGCACGACCGCTTCGACATACGGCGCGTATAATTTTTTCGCTTTTTCGATGTCCAGCCCGTGCGTGTTCGGGTCGTAAAAGAAATCGCGCTCGCCGCGCCAGATTTCGTTGAACATCTGCCGCCATTCGACGCGCGGGTCAACGTAAACTTCCATCTCGGTCGTTTTAACAATTCCTTCGCCCGGTCGCGTCGGCAGCGTCGTCGAAACCAGATTCCACGCCGGACCTTGCTGGTAGAGCATTTTTTCGCCGTTTGCCGAGATGTCGAAGCCGCCGATGCCGGTTTTCACTTCCTCGAATTTGCGTTTTTCCAAATCGAATTTATGCAGCGTCATACCGAAAGGACCGGTCGGCGGCGCTTGCGGAATTTCCGTGACATACAAAATTCCCGCTTTGCCTGCGTAAAGCCCGTTATAATTGCGCGCCGGAATCTGCGTGACGGAAATCACGCGCTGGTCGATGCCTTCCAAATCGACGCGTGTCGGTTCGGGCGGTTTCGGCGGCGCAGGTTTCGGCTGCTGCTCGGCAGGCGTCGGGCTTGGACTTGGCGTCGGATTTTCCGCCGGCGTGGCGCCCGGCGTCGCGGAAGGCGCGGGCGAAGGCGTCACCGTCGGCACGACGACCGGCGGCTCGTCTTTCTTTTCCGGCTGGATTTTTTCCTCGTCGCTTTCCGGCGCGAGCGGCGACGAAATATCGTTGCGCAGAACGATGGCGTAAACGCTGCGCGAAGTTTGATGGGCGATGCCTGAAAGGTCGGCGAAGCTTATCGTCGGACCGATGTTGGTGCTCGCCGTAAAAAAGACGTATTTTCCGCTTTTGTCGAAAACGATGTGGCGCGCGTCGCCCAAGCCGTCGGTGATTTGATTCCGCTGATTTTTGTCCAGCGAATACAAATAAACGGCGCGCAGGCGATTGTCCAGTTGTTTGACGTATGTCAGCCAACGGCTGTCCGGCGACCACGAAGGCTCTAAAACGTCGTCCAAATCGGCAAAAGTGTTGTTATCGACTTTGACGTTCGTTCCCTTTTCGACATCGACATACCAGAGACTCACGTCGTGTCGGTTATAAGCGATTTTCTTGCTGTCCGGCGACCAGACGGGCGATGAGAAAAATCCCGTCGCCCCGTCGCCCAGAGCAATTTTTTTCACCTCGCCCATTCCGGTCTGGTCGCGCAGATGAAGCATATATTCGCCGGATTCGTCCGAGAAATAAGCAATCCACTTGCCGTCGGGCGACCACGCCGGGTCGCGCTCCATTACGCTTGTCGTGTTCGTCAGATTGCGCGGGTCGCCTTTATCGGCGGGCGCGGAAATAATCTCGCCGCGCGATTCGAAAACGGCGCGGATGCCGGTCGGCGAAAGCGCGACGTTTGCAATCCGACCGCCGACTTTTTCATAGCGCGGGCGCACGCCGGGAAAATCTCCCGCGACGCGGATGTTTACTTTTTTCGGAGTTTTCGAGCCGGCGTCGAGCGTGTAAATCGTGCCGAATTGTTCGTAAACAATCGTGTCGCCGTTTGCCGAAGCGTATTTTATATCCAGCCCTTTATTTTCGACGACCTGTTCGACACGCTTCGATTTCGTGTCGAACGAGAAAAGCGAAACAACGCCGCCCGTGCGGTCGGACAGAAAATAAATTTTATTGCCGAGCCACATCGGGCATTTGTCGTTAGAGTTTACGCGCGGCACTTTTTCGATGGTCGAATCCGAAAGCCTGGCAATCCAAATCGGCTGCGTCTGCCCGCCTTTATAGCGTTTCCAATCGCTCTGCCACTGCGAAAGCGGCTCGTAGGCGACGTAGTTTCCGTCGGGCGAAAGCCAGCCGCGGTCAGCCATCGGCAGCGGCACGGCGGACGGCAAACCGCCGCCGTCAACCGGAAAAGTGTAGAGCCGCGAAGCGCCGGAACTGCTGTCGCGCGTCGAAGCGAATAAAACGCTTCCGCCGTCGGGCGTCCAGCCGGAAACTTCGTCGACCGAAGGGTGAAACGTCAGGCGTTTCGGCACGCCGCCCGCCGCCGGAACGATATAGACATCGGCGTTTCCGTCGTATTCGCCGGTAAAAGCAATCCGGCTGCCGTCGGGCGAAAAATATGGATTTGTTTCGATGCCGATGCCCGCCGTCAACCGGCGCGCGTCGCCGCCCGCGCGCGGCACAATCCACAAATCGCCGCCGTATGAAAAAACGATGTCGGTACGGCTGACGGTCGGCTGGCGAAACAGCGTCGTCTGGCTCGTTTGCGCAAAAGACGAAACGAAAGCAGCCAGTAAAACTAAAATGCTCGGGATGATTTTTTTCACTTCGATTTTCTCCGGTAATTACACTTTTCGATAAAATTTTTGCCTGCGAGCCGCAATCCGCCCGTTGGTCTTACGGCAGATTGCTTAGCGGTCGCTCTGATTGTTTGTTCTTCTAGTTAGTTTGGATAAGCAGAATGCCTGCACAGTTTCGGCAGATAACTTCAACTCTTGAAGACCCTGATTTTTAATACTTTTTTTGAGTTTTTGAAAATGTTCAAATTTCCCAATCTGCCACGTCAGATTTAACCTTAACTTCCGGCAATCACCGACGAATTTATTATTGACCGAACTAGATACGCATAGATTTAGGAAAAGTTATACCTAAAGATAAATTTTCAAGCAAGAAAATTTTTCACCAGACGAAAAAAATTAGACGAAGCGGTAAATTCGTCTCAGGCAAATTTAATAAATTAAAGCGGCTGCTCGCCGGAATCGCCCTTTCTCGTTTGCTCAAAAATTCGAGCGTCAGCTTTTGTTTCGTTATAAATTCAAGCTCAATTCTGCGATTGTTTCGCAAAGATATAAGGCTCTAAATCCATCTGCGCTTTGCCGCTCGTCGTGTTTTTAAAAACCACGTGGTGCGCTTCATTCACTCGTTTCCTCGCCGATAAACTCATTTCGTCCGCTTCAACACTCGCACTATAAGTAAAAAATAAAATAAAAGCCTATGTAATCACCCGTTCGGGTAAGTTTTAAAAGCGGTAAACGGTAAGTATCGTTTCTTTCATCTACCGTTTACCGCTTACCGCTTTTGACGCGTTTCCGCTTTTATGAAAAAAAAGAAGCGGCAAGTAAAAAACTCGCCGCCGCTCGACTTCCCTTTGTTCGTTTAACTTATTCCACGATTCTTTCGCGCAGGGCTTTCGCCACGGCTTCGGATTTTGAATGCACCTGTAGTTTTTCGTAGATTCGCTTGATGTAAAATTTCACCGTGTTGATGCTGTTTTTGGTTTCTTTGGCGGCGGTGTTGTAGTTGTGACCTTCGACCAGAAGCTTTAAAAGCCTGGTTTCGTGCGGCGTCAAATCGTAATCGACGCGCTCCGGCGGGCGAATCTCGCGAAACAATCGCAAAACGCGCGACGCCACTTCCGGCGACATCGGCGAGCCGCCGTCAACGGCTTCGCGCAAGGATTCCAGCAATTTCGCGGGCGGCGTTCTTTTTAATAAATAACCGCTCGCGCCCGCGCACAAAGCGTCGAAAATCCGCTCGTCGTCGTCGTAAATCGTCAGCATCAAAATCGTCATTTCCGGGTAACGCTCTTTCAAAATCCTGATGCCTTCGATGCCGCTCATCCCGGGCAAGCCGATGTCGGACAAAACCACGTCCGGCATATTCGATTTAATGCGATACAGCGCCTCCTCCATCGAGTTATAACTGCCCGCGCATTCGAAACCCGGCGTAAAATTTAAAAGCGACGCCAGACCTTCGCGGATTCTGTGCTGGTCTTCGACAATCGCGGTTTTGATTGGTTTGTCCTGCGCTGCGTTTTCATTAATCATCATTTTTCTTTCCCGTCAATCGCTTCACACTTCCGATTTTATGCCTGCTATCAACGCCTGTCACTACCTTAACGGGTAAGGAGTGAGGAAGTCGGGGAGAGGACGAGTCAGGGAGAAGATTGAGCAATTCAAATGTTTTCTCTTTCTCCCCGACTCCCTCACTCCCCAATTCCCCCACTTCTTTCCAGCGTAATGTGCAAGGCGACAATCGTTCCGCCGCCGGTTTTTGATTCGATAAAAAATTCTCCGCCGAGCTCCGCCGCGCGTTTTTTCATTCCGGGCAAACCGTTTCCGCCTTTGCTCGCCTGCCAGTCGTATTCGACGGTTTTCGCCGAAGCGTCAAAACCGCGCCCGTCGTCTTTCAAAGTCAAAATCAAAACTCCGTTTTCAATCGTAAATTCGATTTCGACAGCCTTTGCGGCGGCGTGTTTGACGACGTTGTTGACCGATTCCTTAAAAATCAAAAAAACTTCGCGCCGCAAATTCGCGCCGAGCGGCGCACCGAAATCGGCGGCGGGCGCGCGGAATTCAAGGTCGATGTCGGCGGCGGTAAAAATTTCGCTGGCAAGGCGGCGCATTCGCTGCGTTAAATCGTGCAGATGGTCTTTTTGCGGATTTATCGCCCAGACGATGTCCGCCATCGACTCGACCAGCTCGTTTGCCGTCGAAGCGATAAAATCCAGCGATTCTCTACTGCCCGCACCGTTTCCGCTCTGGCGCGCGACTTCGCTGAAAAGCGCGATCTGCGTTAACGAAGAACCGACGTCGTCGTGCAAATCGCGGGCGATGCGCGAGCGGACGCGCTCAAGCTCGGCGAGACGTTCTTCGCGCGACTTTTGCAACGCGGCTTCGGCGCGTTTGCGCTCGGTCACGTCGCGGGCGATGCCGGTGAAAAATTTCTGTCCGTCCTGCTCGAATTCGCCGAACGAAAGCTCCAGCGGAATCTCGCGTCCCGATTTATGGCGTCCGGGCAGTTCGATTGTCGCCCAGCCGATATTTTTCCGCTGCGTCTTTACATAACGCTGAACGCCGCTTTCGCGTCGCGGGCGCATCGCTTCGGGCATCAGTCTGGTCAGATTTTCGCCGATTAACTCTGCCGTCGAATAACCGAAAACGGCTTCGACCGCTTCGTTGACGTAGACGATTCGGCTTTCCGCGTCAATCGTGATAATCGCGTCCGAAGCCGTCTGCGCCAACGTGCGGTAACGCGTTTCGCTTTCGCGCGCGATTCGTTCGGATTTGCGCGAAGCATCCAGCGCCTCTTCGATTTCTTCCGTCTTTTTTACGCGGTAACGGTCGAGCGCGAAAACCGCGGCGGCGAATAATAAAACGATTGCCGTGATAAACCACCAGCGCCGCCAGAAAGGCGCGAGAATGTTAAAAGAAACCGTCGCCGATTGCTCGCCGACCGCGCCTTCCGGATTGACCGCGCGAACCAGAAAACGATACGTGCCGGGCGCGAGATTGGCGTAATTAACCGTCCGTTCTTCGGTCGGCGCGCTCCAATCGCCGTCCGCGCCTTCGAGTTGGTGTTGATAGCGCAGAGCGCCGCTCGCGCTGAAATCGACGGCGAAAAATTCGATTTGCAGATTGTTCTGATTGGCGGCGAGTTCGAGATTTCCGATTTCCGCCTTGCCGAGCGCGGGAACGAACCGACTCTCGCCCGCGACGCGCAGCCCGCTGAACCAGACAGGCGGCGGATTTCTTTGTTTTTCCGGTTCGGGTTTCAGTCTCGACAAGCCGTTCGACGTGCCGAACCATAACGCGCCTTCGGCGTCGCGCGCCGCTGCCGTCACGAAATCGCCCGTTAAACCGTCGTTGATGGAAAAATGCCGGACGCTGCCCGTATCAGGCGAAATCCGGTCGACGCCGCGCGCCGTGCCAATGTAAATATCGCCGTTTTCGGCTTCGACGAGCGAGCGGACGTTGTTGCTCGACAGACCGTTTTCCGTCGTAAACCGCAAAAAATGAAGTTGTTCCGAGTTCGGGTCATCAATCCGGCTGACGCCGCTCTGCGATGTCGCCAGCCACAAACGACCTTTGCGGTCAAAGCTCAGCGCAGTTACGAATCCCTGGGGCAAATTGCCCGTGATTTCCGCAAAACGCCCTTCGCGAAAACGCGCCAGCCCGCCCTGATAAAATCCGAGCCAGGCATTGCCCGCGCCGTCTTCGGCAAAAGCCGACAGCGATTTTCCCGCCGGAAATCCGTCGTTTTCGGAAAAAACCCGGAACTTTTCCTCGCGCGGATTCCGTCGAATCAGGACGTCGTTCTGCGGCTCGCGGTCGTGCGTGCTAAGCCATAGATTGCCCGCCGAATCCTCGAACATACGGTAAAACAAATTGCTCTTTAATTCGCCTCCGCCGTCGTAAACGGCGAGCGGCTTTTGCGCGCCGAAGTCGGGGAAATTTTTCACCGCGCCGAAGCGGTAAAGCTTTCCGCCCGTTAAAATCCACCATTGCCCCGAGCTATCGAGAAAACCGGCGTGCGAGGTCCAGAGAAAAATCGAATTCGGCTCGATTTGCGGGCGCACGCTATCAAAATTTTTACCGTTGAAGCGACTTATAAAACCGCCGCCGGTGACGACATAAAAAGCGTCGTTTTTAAAAAACAAAGACTGTACCGAAAGCGAGCCTAAACCGTCTTCGGTTCCGTAAGCCGTCATTCCCGAATGATTCAGGCGCGCTAAGCCGCTGCCGCCGCTCAGCCATAAATTTCCGCCCGCGTCTTCGACAATGTCAATTATTTCGGCGGTCAAGCCGTGCGCTTTGTCAAAAATCTGCCAGCGCCGCCCGTCAAATTCGATTAAAGAATGAACCGCCGTTATCCAGATGTGCCCGTCCGACGAGCGAAAAATACGACGAAAGCGATTGTCGGCGGCATTCGGCGCAAGCTTGATAGCAGCGCCCGTTTTTTCCGGCAGTGACAAATTTTCCGCCAGCAAAGTCGGCGTTTGAACATCGACGCGGCGAACGAAAACGCTTTCATCGGCGGGAAATTCCTCCGGCGCTTCGGCTTGGAAAACGTAAACGACGCTGCCCGAAGCGAGCCAGATTCTGCCGTCGGCTTCCGCCAGCGACGAATTCAGATTGTCTTGGGTCGGCGTGTCGATGGTGTAAAAAACGGTTCGCCCGTCCGGCAGGCGGCGAATCATTCCGCGCGTCGTCGTTATCCAGAAGCTGCCGTCGGCAGCTTCCTGAAAACCGGAAATTCCCAAACCCTGCCATTTTTCATCCGGCAGCTTTAATTCGGTTTTTCGCAAAGAGAATTCGCCGTTTGTTTCCTCAATCAAATAAGGCGCGTCCGTACCGAGCCAGAGATTGCCGCGCGAATCCTCGTAAAGCGCGCCGCGATTATCGCTGATGAAGCGGGCGTTGAGAATATTTCTGCCGTCGCCGGTCGGCGGCGCGTTTTCGTTCGCGTTCGGGTCGAAACGATAAAGCCCGCCGGTCGTCGCAATCCAGTAAATGCCTTTTCGCGTTTCCAGAATCTGCTCGATGCCGGGCGGCGCATCCTTTTCGCCGATTTGATAAGTCGTAAACTCGCGCCCGTCGAAACGCGAAAGCCCGTCGCGCGTCGCAAACCATAAAAATCCGCGCGAATCGCGCATCATCGAATTGATAAAGCTGCTGCCCAGACCGTCCGCCGAAGTGTAAATTTTAACCGGCAGACGCTCGGCGCGAGCGACCGCCAAGACGAAAATTAAAAATGCGACGGCGCGCAGGCTTCGGCAAATGACGCGCCGCGCGGCGTTGTAAATTTTAGTGTTGCGAGTTGTCGCGCGTATTCCTGACATCGACTTTTCCGCCCGCCGGACGATATTTTTGCAGATTTGCCCGACCTCCTGACGGTTCGTTTATCTTAACCGTATTTATTTTTTTTCTAAACGCGCGCAACGAAAATTTTTGAAATAAGTTTCCTGAATTTAAAGGAAATAACTACCTGAGTAGGCGGTGAATTAAGCGGCGGAAAGCGTTAGTTTAATGTTGAGGCTGGGCAATCGGACGCCGAATCGAGCGTCTTTTACTTTTGCTTCGGCGGCGAAAAATAAAACTATGTGCGTGAAAACACATTTAAAAACGGGCGGAAATCGGCGAATGGAAGCGGTAAATTCAATTATCAAAACGGCGATTGTCGAACAGCAGCGCGAGCTGCGCGACGGTTTAGTCACTCTTATCAACTCGGCTCCGGGTTTTCTGTGCTCGGGCAGTTACATCACGGCGAACGATGCGCTGGCAAAGCTCGAAGACGCCTTTCCGGACGTTGTTTTATGCGATTTGGCGCATATGAGCGAAGTCGTCGGAATCCGCGCTTTAAGAGATAAATACCCGAATTTGTTAATCATCGTTCTGAGCATTTACGAGGACGACGAGTTAATTACCGACGCTCTGTGCGCCGGCGCGCACGGCTATCTGCTCAAGCGCACGCTGCCCGCGCGTCTGCTGGAAAACATTCGCGAGGCGTTTCACGGCGGCGCGCCGATTTCGCCCGAAGTCGCCGCGCGTATAATTCGCCTTTTTCGTGATTTTCACCTGACGGAGCGCGACGATTTCGAGCTGACGCCGCACGAAACCCGGCTGCTGAAACTGCTGGTCGAAGGACACAACTACACGACCGCCGCGAAAGTGCTGAGCGTCAGCTACAACACGGTTAAGTTTCATATGCGCCGCATTTATCAAAAGCTCGAAGTAAATTCAAAATCGGCGGCAGTCGCCAAAGTAATGCGCCACCGGATGTTCAAATAATTAAGAAATTTCAGCCGTAGAGCGCGCAGAGAATTAACCGCAGATTAACGCGGATGGACGCGGATAAAACCAAAACAGACAAGAAAAAGATATTATCCTGTAAATCCTGTTCATCCTGTTTTAAATCTGCGTTTACCTGCGTCTATCGGCGTTTAATTCTCTGTGTCCCGTCTGCGGCTGAAATTTCTTAATAAAAAATTGCTATCCATACGGGCGGTGACACGCGGCTCGTTTACTTGCTATTTCTTTAAATAGCAGTTGGTTTTTGACGCCGCCGAGGATTGCGCAAATCGCGCCCTTCTCTCCTGTTGCCGGCGAGCGGTTTTAATCTCCGCCAAAAAACTTTTCTGGTAAGGGAAAAATCAATGAAAAATTGGACTCGATTTAAAATGGTATCCGGTGCATTTGTGTTTTTTGGAGCGCTGTTTATCGCCGTCGCGCCGGCGAAAGCGCAGCCGACGGCTATAAAAGTGCTGGTCAGCCCGACCGGCGCAAGCGTGACAACCGGCGGCACGCAGCAGTTTACGGCGAAAGTCGGCGGCGCGGGAACGCGAATCGTCGTCTGGTCGGTGAACGGCATCGCGGGCGGCAATTCGCAGGTCGGCACCATTACGAGCGGCGGAAAATATACCGCGCCGGCAGCTCTTCCGGCAAATCCGATTGTGCAGGTCAGGGCGACCAGCGCCGTCGACAGCACGGCTTTTTCCAACGCCGCCGTGACGCTGCAAAGCCAGACGCCGCCAGCCGTCAGCATCGGCAGATTTCTGAAACAGACGACTTTCGGTGGGACGCCGCAGCTTATGACGCACGCGTCGCAAATCGGCTTTAACGCTTTTCTGGACGAGCAGTTTGCGCTGCCCGAATCGACTTATCCGAATGCGCTGACGGCGACGCGGGCGCAGCTGGTTGACCGTTTCTGGATTAACGCTTTCAAAGGCAACGACCAGCTGCGCCAGCGCGTCGTTTACGCTTTGCGCCATCTCTGGGTCGTTTCGCTGCACAAAAACAACGAACCCGAACAGGTGATTCCGTGGCTTCAGATTTTGAGCCGCAACGCTTTCGGCAATTACCGCAGCCTGATGCAGGAAGCGACGCTCGACGCTTCGATGGGACATTATCTGGATTTAGTCAACAGCAACAAACCGGGCAGCGGCAGCGGCGCCAACGAAAATTACGCGCGCGAATTGATGCAGCTTTTCACCATCGGGCTTTACAAATTAAACGCTGACGGCTCGCTGCAACTCGACGGCAATAATCAACCGATTCCCGCTTACACGCAGACCGACGTGCGCCAGCTCGCGCTGGCTTTGACCGGCTGGACTTACCCGACCGCGCCCGGACAAACGCCGGGTACGGGCAACAACGGCTCTTATTACATCGGTCAGATGGAGCCGCGCCAAATCAATCACGACACGACCGCGAAAACGATTCTGGGACAAAATCTGCCCGCCAATCAAATGATTCAGCAAGACCTCGACGACGCGCTTGATATAATTTTCGAGCATCCGAACCTCGCGCCGTTCGTTTCGACTCGCTTGATTCGCGCGCTGGTGACGAGTAATCCGAGTCCGGCGTATATCGCGCGGATTTCCGCCGTTTTTAACGACAACGGGCAAGGCGTGCGCGGCGATTTAAAATCCGTCATTCGCGCTATTTTGCTTGACCCGGAAGCGCGCAATGACAATCCCGCGCCGGAATTCGGACGCCTGCGCAGCCCTTTGCAGCAGACTATCGCGTTTCTTCGGGCTTTGAACGTAAACATCAACGAGCCGCTTTCCTTCGCCTATCTTTACAGCGGTATGGGCGAGTCGATTTTGAACGCGCCGACGGTTTTCGGGCATTATTCGCCGCTTTACAAAATGCCGGGCAACAACCAGTTGTTCGCGCCGGAATTTCAGATTTACACGCCGACCGAAGCGGTCAATCGCGCCAATTTCATCTACTGGATGATGAACGAAGGTCCGGTCGATTTAACGCCGTTCACCGCCGTCGCGTCAAATTCGACACAGTTGATTAACGCGGTTGACACTCGCCTGCTGGATGGAAAAATGACGCCCGAAATGCGCGCTTCGATTACAAAAGCGCTGCTGTCTTCGACCGACAACAGGTCGCGCGCTTTGACGGTTTTATATCTGGTCGCCACGTCCGGCGACTTTATTATTCAGCGTTAAGTCAGAACCGCCGGCGGTGGCGGTCGGTTCTGACAACAAGGAGCAATAATGATAGACAAACATAAATTTTCTCGTCGTAATTTTTTAGGAATGAGCGCCGGTTTCGGAGCGCTGGCGGCTTTGAGCCGTTTTAATTTAGTCAAAGCCGCCGCGGCGATGACCGACTATAAAGCGCTGGTTTGCGTGTTTTTGTTCGGCGGCAATGACGGGCACAACACGGTCGTGCCGCTTACCAACAGTGAATACAGCTCTTATCAAAATATTCGCGGCGGCTTGGCTTTAGCGCCGAACGAGATTTTGACGATTAACGTCAACAACATCGCGTTCGGTTTACATTACGGTTTGCCGGAGCTGCAAAGTCTTTACAATCAGGGCAAGCTGGCGATTGTCGCCAATGTCGGAAATCTGGTGAAGCCGACGACCCGAAACGATTTGTCGCAGCTTCCGAATCAATTGTTTTCGCACGCCGACCAGACGACGCAGATGCAGAGCGGCTCGCCTTCGGGAGCGCTCGGCACCGGCTGGGGCGGACGCACCGCCGACGCGATGCTGGCGAGCAACAACGGTTCGAGCTTTCCGTCGTCGGTTTCGCTGAGCGGCGCGGCGGCGTTCAGCGCCGGTAGTCTCGTGCAGTCGGCGAGCCTTGAGCCGGGCAATGATTTGCGCCAATCGGCGATGACTTTTTATCCGCAGCCGGCGGCGGACGCCCGCGCGCTGGCGCAAAAGGAAATCGTCACGACCGGCAGCGGCTTCGCTTTCGTCAACGGCGCCAACAAAGCGTTGAATGATTCGATTAACTTAAACACGATATTGCGCAATACCGGCGGCAATCCGCCGTTTACGACGCAGTTTCCTTCGACCGAGCTTGGCGTCAGGCTCAGAGAAATAGCGCGTTTTATAGGCTTGCGAAACACGGTCGGCATCAGTCGCCAGGTTTTCTTTTGCGGAATGGGCGGCTTCGACACGCACGGCAGTCAGGAATGGAGCCACTGGAATCTGCTGCAACAACTGAGTCAGGCTTTATCGGCTTTCCACGCGGCGACCGAAGAAATGGGGGTCGCCCAACAGGTGACGACTTTTACGACTTCGGAATTCGGGCGCACCTTGCAGCCGAGCGGTTCGGGTTCCGACCACGGCTGGGGCGGTCATCATTTCGTGCTCGGCGGCGCAGTCCGCGGCGGGGCGATGTATGGGAGCTTTCCGGCGATTTCGCTCGGCGCGCAGCATTTTCTCGATTCGCGCGGAATTCTGATTCCGACGACTTCGCTTTCGCAATACGGCGCGACGCTGGCTAAATGGTTCGGCGTCGCTGACGCGCAGCTCGATTCCATTTTCCCGACGCTGCCGAATTTCGCCGCGCGCGACCTCGGATTTATGTTCTAGCCGCCAAGCCGAACAAGATAAATTACTTGTTAATAAGAGCCGAACAGCAATACGCGCCGTTCGGCTTTTAACCTTTTCAACGATAACGAAAAAACTATGAGCCGATTCGGCGCGAGTGTTATCGACAGAATCTTCTCACGTCCGAAATCTTCCGTTTTGTTATCTTTACGGCTTGGCGATAAAATTATTTTATCGCCAATTCACTTTAATTTATCTTTTGCCACTGGTTCGCCGTAATGCGTCGGCTTCCCCAGATAAACGGCGTCTGGGCATTATTTGCCGAAAGGCGCAGCGCCACCAGCGAGCCGTAGCCGTCGCCGGTTTTCGGGTCAACCCACCAGCCCGCGCTGGCGTCCCAGAGCTTGATTTCGCCATTGCCGACGGCAATCGCGCAGCCTTCGTGATAAATCAAATCTTTATCAATCCAGCGCAGTTCCGTCGCGTCGCCGTCGCTCCAGCTGCAAGACCATTGAGTCGTGGCGACCTGCGAAAATCTCTGCACCAGCTGCACGCGATAACTTTGCACGCCGCGCACGGTGAAAACTTCGTGCGCCAGCGCGGCGAGCGCGCCGCAATCGAGCGTGTGCTTCCGGACGGCTTCGCACCAGTAAATCGGAAACGAGGACGCGCCCCAGTTAAATTTTTGCCTGAGCCAGCGCGGTCCGGCGTAAAGGCTGCCGCCGCCCAGCTCGGAATAATCCGTCGCCGTTATCCACTCGCGGGAGATTTCGCAGCACATCTGCCCGTGATGCGAGATTTGCGACGGATACCAGTCCTGCCATTTTTCAAAAACCTCGGCGGCAGCTTTCGCTACACCGAGACCGTTGGTCGTTTCCATAATATTCGTTTCGTTTGTTTGATTAACCGCGTCCAAATACATAACTCATACTCCTATCGTAAGCTCCGGCATCGCAGAAGACGAGAATGTCGCCGACCTGCGCGTTTTCGGGCAATTCAACGTTTGAGGCAACGATATCGTGTTCCATACAAAGTCTGCCTAAAAGCTGTGTTTTGCCTCTGTTTAATGATTTCCAGTCGCCGTTTTTCGCGTCCTGACACAAAATCCGGTGCGGGTAGAAAAAATACATCGGAAGCTCGGCAATCGAGCCGTCCACAACGACTTCGCGCGCGTCGCCGAAAGCATTCCTGATTTCCAGAATCTGCATCGCCACCGCCATCGAAGGCTGCGCCAGCGCCTTGCCCGGCTCGGAAAAAATCTGTTTCACGTTCGGCAGAAATTCCGGAATCATCTCAATCGCTTTACGGAATTTCTCGCCCGCGTTTTTCTGCAAATCTTCGGGAAACCAGCCGCCGCCGACGTCCAGAATTTCAATCAGCCGACCGGAAAGCGCTTCAATCGAGCTGCACCAGCGCAGCATTGATTCAAATAAATGCCACCACTGCTGAACGCCGACATTGCTGCTCGCCATATGAAAATGCACGCCGAACCGGCACTGTTTCGGAATTCGCCGGACGGTTTCGACCAGATTTTGAAAAGTTTCCGGCGTGTCGATCGCGATGCCGAACCGCGAGCGGATATTCGGCGTTCTAAGCCTGATGCCGAGATACTGCGTTTTCAATTCGCCCGTTTCGATGCCCGCGATAACGCGGTTGAGTTCTTCAATCGAATCGCAAAAGACGGTGAAAAACGACGCGTCCGTCAAAACTTCGCGCTGCCACCATTTGGCGGGACCGTTCAAAATAATTTGTTCGGGCTTAAAGCCGACGGCGAGCGCTTTTTTCACTTCCAGCAGGCTGATGGCTTCGGCGTAAAAACCGGATTTGAGCGCGAGCTTTATCAGGCGTTTGTCCGGGTTGGTCTTGATGCTGTAGGCGTTGTTGACCTTGATTTCGCCGGTGCTCAAATCTGCGGCGAGCGCGGCGGCTTTCTGAAAATATTCCTTCGCCGTGTTTTTCAGAAACACGCTGGCGGGCGTCTGCATCTGCGAAAAATCCAGCGCTTTTAAATCGTCGATAAAAGTCGTCGGAATCGTCGCCGTTTGATTTTCGGCGGGTTTTCCGTTGACGCCTTCGCTTCCGTTCCCGTCGTGGTCGAATTCGAGCTTGTGCAGGCGGTTGGCAAACTGAAGAAGTCCCGACGGATGTTTGAGCGAATGCCCGATTCTGCCGCCCAGCGGTTCGGGCAAAGGCGGCAGCGGAAATTCGGGTCTGACAGGTACTTCCAGCACGACGCGCGTAAATTCTTCGCCCGTCGCCACCGTTTTCTGCGCCGCCATTCCGGTCGCGCCTTCGATAAGGCTGCCGGGAATGTTGCGCCCCGTAATCGTCGAGCCGTGAATCCACGCCGGAAAACGCGGGTTCCATTCGAGCAGCCACAATTGATTATCCGCGTCGCGCACCATTTCCAATTCCGCGCCGCCCGTCCAGTTTATATTTTTGATAATTTGGCGCAGCGGCTCGGAAATTTCTTCCGGCACGTCCGCCACGTCGCCCGCCCAGGTTTTGCTCATTTCCGTCAAATCGCGCTTGCGCATCCTGACGCAGTCGAGCAATTCGCCTTGGTAAGCCGAGATGGTGATTGATTCCTCGTAGCCGGAAACGTGCGCCTGCAAAAAGAGTTTTTCGGTTGCCCACGCGCTCGAAAGCACGTTGCGCATTTCCTCGAAATGCGCCCAGCCGCCGATTTTTACCGCTTCGTAATAAGGACCTTTGAGCCAGACCTTCCAGTCGTGCTCGCGGCAGAAAGCGTGCAAATCCCAATCGGAAATCTCGGTCGTCACAAAGGTCGGAATTTTAACGGGCAATCCTTCGTGCGCCGGAATGGCAGGTTTGCCGACCAGATTCATCGCTTTGAGCGGCGGCGTCAGCAAATTCGGATGACCTTCCGGAAAGAGATTCGCCAGCCACAGAATTTCCAAATCGATGCTGGAAATCCACAACCCGCCTTCGTCCAGAACTTTTTTGATTTCGGCGGCGTGCGTATTTAAATTCAATTCGTCCCAGGGACGCTGGAGCCAGATTTCATCAAAATCCAGCCAGTGGATGCCCGAACAGCGATTCGAGTATTCGACGCCGATGAGTTTCGCCTGCGGGTAAGCCGCCCTGATGGAACGGGCGATGCCGACGCCGGGCTGCGGGTTGGTGCCCGAGTAAAGTCCGCTGATATAAATCTTCATAATTCCCCTGTAATTTCCCTATAATTCCCCTGTAATTTCCCTTGTTCGATATAAAATTTCTAACTTGCCACCGTTGCCCAATACGAGGGCGTCGAGGCTAAATTAAATTCCGGCTGCGGAATTTTTTCCCGGAATTCGTCGGTGAATTTGCCGTCCACCCGAATGCTGAACGATAAGCCGTCGTGCCCGTCGCTGCCGTGAAATTGATTGACCGAATCGAACCACGCGCTGTAGGATTCGACGTATTTTTTCTCGCCCGTCTGGTAATTGAACATATAAAACGGCTTTTTCTTGTTTGTCCGAAACCAGATGAATTCGTGACAAATATCGGTTTCGACGTGGTCGCGGTGCGCCGGAACTTCGCGCGCCGCGTCGTCATACATAATCATCGTTCTGCCGGTCGCCTGAAACGGCAGCGTTCGTATAAAATCCATCAGCAGCGCAAATTCGTTGGCGGCTTCGGTCGGATGCCAAAGCTCGGTTTTGTCCAAATCGAAATAGCTGTCCGGCTGCTCGGAATACGCCAGGTAAATCATCCGCGAGCCGGGGCGATCGGGAATCTTATCGTTTAATTTGTAAGGTCCGGTGTAAAACTTGTAATCGTCCTGCGGCACGTTCAGCCGTCGTTTGATTCTTTGCAGAATATAGCCGTCGAGCGCGCGCAGGCGTTCGACGTCGATAAACTCGTCAAACGATTTATAGCTCGGATAAGTGATGCGCGAATCGACCGGCTCAAAGGCGAGCGTGTCCTCAGCCAGATTATCTTTGAAAATTTCCCCGGTTGTTTCGGTTTCACCTGCCATAGTCTTAATTTCCATCTCTGATTTATTCATAAAAATTTTCTTTCATAATTATCCCTTCGGCGTCTCCCGACACGCCCAGAGCGCCGGCGTCGAGGCTAAATTAAATTCCGGCTGCGGAATTTTTTCCCGGAATTCGTCGGTGAATTTGCCGTCCACCCGAAGGCTGAACGATAAACCTTCAACCGACTCGCTGCCGTGAAATTGATTGACCGCATCAAACCACGCGCTGTAGGATTCGATATATTTCTTCGCGCCGCTCAGGTGGTTTAAAACGTAGAACGGCTTAATTAAATTCGTGCGAAACCAGATAAATTCGTTGCAGATTTCCGCGTTTAAATGGTCGCGATGCGGCGGCACTTCCTTGCCGGCATTGTCGTAAATAATCAACATTCTGCCCGTCTCTTTAAACGGCAGAGTCGCGATAAAATCCATCAAATCGGCGAATTCATCCGCCGCTTCGGTGCGTTCCCAAAGCTCCGGTTTGTCAAGGTCGAGATAATCGTGCACAGTTCCGGGCTTGGTGCGCGTCAGCCAGATTTCGCGCACGCCGGGCTGATACGGCATCTCCTCGTCCAGTCGATGAAGATTGAGAAAATAATCATCCTTTTCAGCTTTGATATGGAGGTTTATTCGCTCGATGATGTAATCGTTAAGCGCGCGCAGGCGCTCGACGTCGATAAATTCGTCAAACGACTTATAGCTCGGATAAATGATGCGTGAGTCGATTTTCGCTTGTTCTATATTGGTGACGAAAGCGTTTTCATCAGAGCGAGCTTCCACAATTTTAAAAACCTCCTTGTTCTTTTAAATTCATACGCCCTTTTAAATTTCCGGAGCTTAATACTTTCATCCTCCGCGCAGTTTTCGAAAACCGTGAAATATCAGCACTTATGCGCGATAGATGTAAATTATATTTTATAAAATATCGTCATTTTAAAAGTTCGTCTGTTCGATAGCAGACAAATATAATTTAAAAAATCTCGCATAATAATTTTCGGTTCGGTTTTTATTAATAACAGTCTTTAAAAAATATGATAAAGACGAGTTTTCTCAATCCTCAGAAATTGCCGCTGGTGATTAAGCCCGCCGTTGACGAGAAAGAAAACGCAGCTGATTTGGATTTGCTTGTCGAAACGGCGCGCTCGGGGCGTGATTTTTTCCGCGAAAAGCTTTTGACGCACGGCGCGTTGTTGTTTCGCGGCTACCAAGTGCGAAGCGTTTCCGATTTAGAGCGTTTTGTTGACGAGTTTTCCGGCGGCGAAAAATTATTCAATTACGCGGGCGGCGTCTCGCCGCGCAACCCGCTCGGCGGCGGCGGCAAAGGCGGCGGAGTTTACACTTCGACCGAATACCCGGCGCAATACGCGCTTTCGCTGCACAACGAATTGTCTTACGCCGACGTTTACCCGCGTCATCTTTATTTCTGCTGCCTGACGCCCGCCGCCGCCGGCGGCGAAACGACGCTCGGCGACAGCCGCCGGATTCTGCAAAACATCGACGCGGAAATCGCGGAATTATTCAAAAATAAAAAAATCTGTTACGTCCGCAATCTGCACGCCGTCAAGGGAGACGGTTATTCGTGGCAGGAAGCGTTTGAAACCGACGATAAACAAACGGTCGAAGCTTGCTGCCGGAAAATCGGCGCGCAGTTTCAATGGCAAACAAGCGGCGGCTTGCGCGTCAGACAGATTCGACCGGCAATCATTAAGCATCCGCTGACGGGCGAAGAAGTCTGGTTTAATCAAGCCGACGGCTTTCACCCGTCCAATCTCGACGCGGAAACTTATCAAACGCTGATTGCGGCGATGAGCGAAGACGAATTTCGGCTCAACGTCTATTTCGGCGACGGCTCGCCGATTGATTTGGAAACGCTCGCACACATTCGCGCCGTTCTGCAAAGCGAAACGATTCCGCACCGATGGCAGGCGGGCGACGTTTTAATTCTGGACAATATTCTCGCCGCGCACGGTCGGCTGCCGTTTACCGGAGCGCGGAAAATCGCGCTGGCAATGACCTAAGAAAAGCAGTAAAAAGCGGTAAACGGTAAGTTCGTTATTTTGAAACTGCAACTTTATCAATTGCAACTTACCACTTACCGTTTACCGCTTTTTACTGCTTTCCACTTTTTGAAAACTTGCCGTTTTGCCACGCCAAATCGTAAAGTTTTTTGCCTTTGTAAAAATCTTCGCCCATTTCGTCTTTTCCGAAAACTTCGATGGTTGTGCCTTGCTGCGGCAGCTCGTAAATATATTTTTTCGCGTTGTAATTCGGCACGACCGCGCGGGAAACGTCCGTCCATTTTCCGTTTTTGTAATCCAGAAAAACGCACCACGGCGTATCTTCCACGCCGCCTTCGCCGTAAGTGTAAAAAGCGATTAAATACGTGCCGTTCGCGCGTTTGAACAGCGTCATCACGAAGCCTTCCTGCGCCGCGTCGCCCGCGCCGCTCAGATAACCGTTTGCCGTATCTTCGACGTTCAGATACCGTTCCAGATATTCCTGCTTGCTTTTGCGCGCGTCTTTGCCGATGCAGCAATCGAGACTGAAATATTTCGCCGGCAGCAGCATAAAAAAGTCGCGCACGGTTTTCGGCTGCTTCGGCTGCGCCGCCGCCGAAAGCCCGAATGCCGATAAACAAATTAATAATGCCGAAAATAAAAATTTCGTTTTCATAATTTCTCCTCTGATAAATTCAAAAGTCGAATAAAAAGACCGAAATCAGATTGAGCTTTTGCCTTGTTTGAAAAAGCGACGTTTAGAACCGGCAAAATTTATTTGCTTTGTCAGAGTTTTCAGTTTTCCGATTGCACAAACTTTTTCCATGAGCGAAGATAAATTTAAAAAGTCTCAAAGGAGTTCAAATGCATCGAAGACTTTCGGCAATCGCCTTTGCCCTTATTTTCTGCTCGCTGATTTTTCTTCAGACGACCGTCGCCCAGACCGAAAAAGATACGGTTCCGACGCGCGAGATGGACCGAATAAACTGGATGGAATTTAAGGAAACCGTGCCTTCCAAAATCCAGACCGTGCTGCTGCCGACCGGAACTTTAGAACCGCACGGCGTCATCAACAACGGCGCTGACAATACCGCGCCGACGGCAATGGCACGCGCCGTCGCGCGCCGCACCAACGCGATGATTGCGCCGACGCTGCCTTACGGCATTACCGGCTCGATGGCTGATTACCCGGGCGCGTTTACCATTACCGAAGCCGCTTATCGCCCGTTCGTCAAACAAATTCTCGAAGGCTTAGCCCGCACCGGATTCAAAAACATTATTATTTTAAACGGTCACGGCGGCGCGCAGACCGCCGTTCTGCAATCGGTCGCGGCGGAGGTTTCCGCCGAGCGAAAAGTGCGGACGCTGGTCATCAACTGGTGGTCGTTTGCCTCGGAAGAAACGAAAGCCGTTTTCGGCGAAGACGGCGGGCACGCGGGCTGGAATGAAACGGCGTATGTTCAGGCGGTCGACCCGACGCTGGTGAAAAAGGAAAGATACAACGCCGATTTGGCAACCGCGTATCCGACGCCGGGAACGTGGCAAGCCGTGCCGTTTCCCTCGTCAATCGGGCTTTACCAAAAAGGTCAGGGCTACCCGAAATTCGACCAGCAAAAAGCCGACGAATATTTTCGCAAAGTCAACGACAAAGTAGCGAACCTGATAAACGAAATCGTCCGCAAATGGGATATGGCAGGACTTTGAAAGGATAAAGGCTAAGGGATAAAGGGAGAAAAATCTAAGTTTTGAAGTGTTGAATTTTGAATTTGCAACTAACCAAATCATTGAAATTCAACATTTAAAACCCAAAATTCTCTTTCCTTTATCCTTGCTTTATCTTCCGCCGCTCGGCTGGAGAATCAAATTCGGCATTTGTCCTTCGCTCAAGGTAATCGGCTGGTCCCAGACGGAAAAGCCTTCGGGCGTTTTCGTGATGCCGAAAAGATAATAGCTGTCCGGTTTCACGTCGGGAAATTTGGCTTTGCCCTGCGCGTCGGTCAAAGTTTTGGCGACGGTGTATTTGCTGATTGCCGCCAGCGCCTTGCGTCTGGTTTCCGGGTATCTGCCCGGATAAACGATTGACATACCGAAAGCGTTAACTACTCCCTGACCTTCCTCGTCTTCAATATCCGCTTCTTCCAGAATACTTCGTAAATCTTTTTTCAAAAGATAAAAAGTTTCTTTCTGTACGGCTTGTTCCCTGCCCGTCGCGCCGCGAATTTTCGCCTCGACGCTCAAAGAGCTTTTGCCGACCGGAACATTGTCCGCCGTCGCCGTGCGCGGGTCGGTCGGCGGCGTATTGATGCTTGTGCTTTGCGAGGGCGGCACTGTAACTTCCGAGCTTTGCGAGGGCGGCACGGAAGTGCTCGGAACCGTCACGTCGCTTGACCTCGTCTCGCTTTGCACGACGCGGTTTGACGAGCGGGAATTTACCGGCTCTCGCTCGCTTCCGAGCCGGACGTTGACGTTGCGGTTTGTATCGTCGTCATTATTTCGCATCACCGCGAATAAAACGAAAACCAGCACCGCGCCTAAAATTATAATCGGCGCGATAATCCAAGCCGGAAAAGCTTTTTCGCGCGGCGGCTGAATGATAACTTCGCGCCGCGGAATCGGCTCGACTATCGCCGGCGCCATCGGGCGACCGCAATTCAGGCACGCCACCGCTTCCGTCGAAACCTGATTGCCGCAATCCGGACAAGTTATTAAAGACATTTTTATTTCCTCCCTTTGTTCGTTTGTCAATAAAACAATAATTATCTGATTTAAGAATAATACATTTCGTTGGAAAAATGTTTATAAAAAATTAAAGAAGTGGTAAACGGTAAACGGTAAACGGTAAGTTGTAATTGCAAAGAGACGAACTTACCGTTTACCGTTTATCACTTTCCGCTTTTCACGCCTTTTTTATCTCGCAAAAATTTTTTGAAACTAATTCGTTTGATTTGGCGTTTATCTTCTTGACTAAAGTTCAGTTTCAGTCAAACATAGTAAATATGGGTATCACAGTACAAACTCAGGAAGTTCGCGAGGCGATTCTGGATGCGACCGACCGCATTCTTTCCACTCGCGGCTACAAGAAAATGACGATTGACGATTTGGCGCAGGAAGTCGGCATCGGAAAAGGCAGCGTTTATCTGCATTTTACGAGCAAGGAAGAAATCGCGCTGTCGCACATCGACCGCATCGTCGAAAGATTAAAGGAAAAACTGCACCGGATTGCCGCCGAAAACGATGCGCCGGAAAATCGTTTTAAGAAAATGCTCGTCTGCCGCGTGCTGCATCGCTTCGACAGTGTTCAGCATTACACGGTCAGCATCAGCGATTTGCTGGCGGCGATTCGCCCGCGCCTTTTGGAGCGGCGGCAGAAATATTTCGCCGAAGAAGCGCAGATTTTCGCCGGAATCATCGTCGAAGGACAGCTCAACGGAGATTTTCAGGACGGCGACGCACTGGAAATCGCCGAAACTTTAATGACGGCGACCAATTCGCTTTTGCCGGTCAGTCTCAGCACCGAGGAACTCGGCGAGCGCGAGGAAATCGAGGAAAAAATCACGCGCCTTTCCGATTTGCTTTTAAGCGGCGTCTTAAAACGCGCGTAAAAAATTTATGCCCGGTCAAGCCATAAAATTTTTGTTTTTCGCAGCTGTTTTGATTTTGCCCGCGTTGTTTGTTCAAGGACAACGCTCGGTCAATGGAAAAACTCTGATTTCCGATGATTTACCGAAAATCAAAATCAGGCTCAAAGGCAATTTCAAATACGCCGGAAAATTCGACTTTAAACTGGGCGAAACCGCCGCCGGCGAGCGATACGTTTTCGTCGATGCGAAGAAAAAGCGTATTCAAAGAATATTTGTCGCTCAATTTGAAGGTTTTTTGCCCGGCGTTAAAAAAACCTATAACTACAAATTCGATAACGCTTTAAAATTCGGCGCACATAAATTCAGACAAAACACTTACGCCTACAGCAACGAAGAAGACCGGCGCACAAAACCCGGTAACGAGGGCGTGCTGATGGCGGCTTTTCTGAGAGAAAAGGGTTATACGTTTGAAGATGAATTTATGATGTCGAGATTCGTGACCGTGCCGGACGTCGAACGCAGACACGAACTCATCTTGTTCTACATCGAAAACGCCGGCACGACCGGACATCGTCTGAGCGAATTTTACAACGGCGACGACGAAACCGAAGTCTGGCGGAAAATTTCGGTCGGATTAACCGAACGCTCTCTGAAGGCGTTCGAAATCGAATAGAAAAAAGTTCAAAACATTTCATAAGAGGAGTCATAAACATGAAAAATTCAATCATCGCACTAGCCATTATGGTTTTATTCGTGCTGGACGTTTACGCTCAGCAAAACGTCAATCAGCAGCCGGATTTACCGCTTGACGCGGCAACCAGAACGCAAGTCATTAACGACTTGACCAAAGAACTCAACGAATCCTACGTTTTCGCCGAAACCGCGAAAACGATGGAGACGGACGTTAAGCAAAGACTGCAAAACAAGGAATACGACAAAATCACCAGCTCGCGCGAGTTTGCCGAAAAATTGACCGCAGATTTGCAAGCCGTAAGCCGTGACAAGCATCTGCGCGTGCGTTTTTCTTTCGACAAAATTCCCGTCCGCCAGGACAAACGCGAGCCGTCGAAAGAAGAATTGGAAAATCAGCAGCGCTTCGTGAGACAGATAAATTTCGGTTTTGAAAAAATCGAGCGCCTTCAAGGCAACATCGGATACGTGGATTTGCGCGGATTTTCCGACGCGGAGTCGGGCGTCGAAACCGTCGCGGCAGCGATGAATTTCCTGACCAACACGGACGCTTTGATTTTCGATTTGCGACAGAACGGCGGCGGCAGCCCTGAAATGGTCGCGCTGATCAGCTCGTATCTTTTCGGCGAAAAACCCGTGCATTTGAACAGCCTGTATTGGCGCAAAGGCGATAAAACCGAAGAATACTGGACGAAAGGAACGGTCGCGGGCAAACGCTACGGCGAAACGAAAGACGTTTACGTTCTGACGAGCAACCGCACTTTCTCCGCCGGAGAAGAATTTACCTACAACCTGAAAAACTTAAAACGCGCAACGATTATCGGCGAAACGACCGGCGGCGGCGCGCATCCGGGCGGAATGTTTCGCATCAACGACCATTTCGGTGCCTTTGTCCCGATGGGTCGCGCCGTCAGCCCCGTTACGAAAACGAATTGGGAAGGCACGGGCGTCGAGCCGGACGTAAAAGTCTCGAAAGAACTGGCGCTCAAGACGGCTTATGCGATGGCGCTGAATAAAGTCGCCGATAAAACAGCCGACGAACAGCGCAAAAAAGCGCTCAAGGAATTAGCCGACAAAACGCAGAAGGAAATCGACGAAATGAAAAAAGTCGCTAAAACCAACTAACGGAAACTAGCCGCGAAAGAAGGCGAAAAAGACACGAAAAAGATTAGCCGCGAATTACTCGGATGAAGATTATTTTCTCTATTCGTGTAATTCGCGGCTAATTTTCTTAATTCTTATTTCGCGCCTTTTTCGCTTTCTTTCGCGGCTAGTTTCTTTTTGTGCGCGGCAAAAATCTATCGTTTCCAGTAATTTTTAATCTTTAAATCCAGCATCGGAAAGGCGCAGTATTCGCAGTTTCTGCCCGAATCGCGCAGTTTCTGCACCATCCGAATGGCGGCGTCGGCGTTGCGCGTGTGCACGATAATCGTCGCGGCGCGCTGCAAATTTTTGTTTTCGTGCAGCCATTCGGCAATCGCGTAGCCGGTCGTCGCGAAATCGTCGTGGTCGTTCGATTCGTAATGATGCGGCAGCAGGTCGTGGTCGAGAAAAATCGCGTCGTAATTGTTTTCCGCTAAAAGCTCTTTGGCTTCTTCGACCGTTTCGGCGATGTCGAGCTCGTCGCCGTCGAATCTTTTGGAAAACCAACGGTGGCGGCGGCGGTCGTCGTCAAGCAGGAAAACCGTTATCGGGCTGCGTTCGGCTTTCAGATTGACCAAGCCGAGTTTCATCAACAAACTGCGTAAGATGCTCATAATTCAACTAAAACGAAGGTTTTAATATAGCATACGATTCGGGCGCTGAAAATTTAACAAAAAAATTTATTCGAATGTTAAATTCGTGTAAATTATAAGTCGCCTGTTTTCATCAACTTAATTTTACCGCCCGTTTCGGAAATCGCCGAAGCCTGATATTTGCTGCATTTCCGATATAAAAATAATACTTGAAATCTTTTCATCCGGTGCTATAATCCAATTCGACTTCAATATGAGGGCTGCACGAACAAGGTCTATCGGAAAAACATAAAATCAGTTAAAATTTTCTTGGATGTCACAGGACAAAGCGACAAATTTTCAGCTTTACGCCGTTCCCAATGCGGATGATTCTGCGTTTGAACAGGATTTTCTTGACGAGATACAATCTCGGCAGGAACCGGCGGTTTGCGAAAAATGCTTCGGTTCGGGGATGGAAATCGTGCCGGGCAAAGGCGCGCGCCGATGCGATTGCCGCAAGCAGAAATCGCAGGAAAAACATCTCGAACGGACGAACATTCCGAAGCGCTATTTCGACTGCCATTTTCAAAGCTACAAGGTCACGCATCCGTCCCAGGAACGGGCTTATAAATTTGCATCGAGATTGGCGATAGACTATCCGGCAGTTGACCGCGGGCTGCTTTTAACGGGCACGGTCGGCGTCGGCAAAACGCATCTCGCGGTTTCGATTCTGAAAGCCTTGAACGAGCGCGGATTTTCGTGTTTGTTTTATGAATTCGGCTCGCTCCTGAAAGGAATTCAGGATTCCTACAATCCTTCGACGCAAACCTCGGAGCTCAAAGTTCTTTCGCCCGTTTTCGACGCCGAAATTCTCGTGCTCGACGAAATCGGCGCGTCAAAACCGACCGAATGGGTGCGCGACACGATGGCGCACATCATCAACACGCGCTACAACGACAAAAAACTGACGATTTTCACGACCAATTATATGGACGACCGCAAGGCGGAAAAGGACGAAACGCTCGAAGACCGCATCGGCGTGCGCCTGCGCTCGCGTCTCTACGAAATGTGCCGCACGGTGAAAATCGAAGGTCAGGATTTCCGCCGCACGTTCGACCAGGTTTCGCAGATGAAGAAAAGATAGTTTAGCCGCGGATTAACGCGGACGGGCGCGGATAAAGCAAAAGAAAAGATTGCCCGCAAAATATACGAATCAAACGAAAAAGACTTAAAAATTTTTAAGTCTTTTTTCGTATCTTTCGCCTGTTTCGCGGGCAATCTTTTCTTATCCGCGGGCGCGTTAATCCGCGGCTAATTTTGGCTTCACGGCTTTCGGCTTCCAATTTGAATAAATTCTGTAACCGAGCAGAATCGCCAGAATAAAAGCGAAGAAAAACGGGTAGGTTAAATCGGATTTCACAATCATCCAAAAATGAATCACGCCTAAAATCGCAATCAGATAAGTTAATTTATGCAACCGCGCCCAATTTTTTCCGCCGAGCCGTTTTATCATTCCGTTGGTCGAAGTCGCGGCAAGCGGAATCAGCAGAAAAAACGCCAGCATCCCGACGGCGATAACCGGGCGTTGCCAAACATCGCCTGCAATCGCCGAAAAGTTAAAATTCTTATCGAAAATGCTGTAAGTTATCAAATGCAGAAAGCCGTAAAAAAAAGCGTAAAGCCCGAGCATCCGGCGAAATTTTATCAAATTATTCCAGCCGAACATTTTCCGCAAAGGCGTCACCGACAGAGTTATCAACAAAAAAACCAAAGTCAAAACGCCGGTCGTGCGCAGAAAAAACTCGATTGGATTTGCGCCGAGTCTGCCGCCGGCACCGTCCCAAACGAGTAAAGCGAGCGGCACGAGGCTGTTGATGAAAATCAAAATTTTGTTGAATTTTACATCATTCATAAGTGGTAAGTGATAAACGGTAAGCGGTAAGTTGCAATAACGAGCTTACCACTTACCGTTTATCACTAAAAAAACTTTTTCAAATCCATTCCGTTATAAAGGCTCGCCACCTGTTCCGCGTAGCCGTTAAAAAGCAGCGTTTCCTGCCGACCGTATTCGCCGATGCGTCTCTCGTTCGCCTGCGACCAGCGCGGGTGCGAGACTTTCGGATTGACGTTGGAATAAAAACCGTATTCGTCGGGCGCGGCAAGATTCCAGGTGGTCGGCGGCTCGATGTCGGTCAAATTGATTTTGACGATTGATTTGATGCTCTTGAAACCGTATTTCCAGGGCACGACCAGCCTGAGCGGCGCGCCGTTTTGATTCGGCAATAATTTCCCGTAAAGTCCTGTCGCCAGAATCGTTAAAGGATGCAAAGCTTCGTCCAGCCGCAAGCCTTCGACATACGGTAAATCAATTCCGGCGCTGAATGAAGACTGCATTTGTTTTGAATCGTAAAGCGTCTGGAAAGCGACGTATCGGGCGCTGCCGAGCGGCTCGACCGCGGCGAGAATTTTCTTTAAAGGAAAACCGACCCACGGGATGACCATCGACCAGCCTTCGACGCAGCGAAAGCGATAAATCCTTTCTTCCTGCTCGAATTTTAAAATTTCTTCGATGTCGAAAATTTTCGGATTTTGCACCATTCCGCCGACTTCCAGCGTCCACGGGCGCGTCACAAAATTTTCCGCCGCGCGCGCAACGGCGGTTTTGCCGGTCGAAAACTCGTAAAAATTATTGTAATTGGTGATGTCTTCAAAAGAGTTGAGTTTATCCTCGACGCTCAAACGGGATTTCGTCACGCTTTCGATTATCTCGGTTTTAATTTCCTTCGGCGGCGGCTGGTTGAAAAAGCGGTAAAGCCCGGCGGTTGCCAGAGTCGTTCCCGCCAGCAATCCGGCGCGCAGAAAATTGCGGCGATTCAGATAAGTTTTCTCGTCCGTTATCTCGCTGGATTTTATCTCGCCCGGCTTTTTGATAACCATAATTCTTTATTCGCTTCCGGCTGAAAATCGGTTTCAATCTACAAAATCTTCCTGATTTATATTATCTTATGCTAAGATTTTATTCCCTGAAACTTCTTCCCGCAGAAAGGAGATAAAGATGCGCGCATCACGCCTTGTCGTTTCTTTTATTTTATTCGCTTTTTTTTGCAGTTCGGCTTTTTCTCAAATTCCGACGCCCGAAGCGCAGCCGTCGCCCGCCGAACCGGAAAAGGACAAAGCCCGCCAGGAACTGGAGAAAAACGCTTTCCGCCTGCTTGACGAGGCGGTCGGTGACGCCAACGGCTTAAAGCTCTGGGAAAATCGCGCTTTGATTTACGCCGTGGCGGGCGATTTGTATTGGAAAACCGAACAGAAACGCGCCCGCAAGCTTTTCCGCGATGCGTGCATTGGTGGGCGATGTGCCGGAAAGCCGCGAGGAAGTGGCGGATATTTTAAAGGTCGCCTCCGGCTACGCGGCTATCGAACCGAGCCGCGCGTTTCTGTATCTCGCGCCGCTGATTGAAATGAACAACGATTTGATGACCGCTTACTCGCTGCTCGCCAAATACAGCAAACAGGAATATTTTTTCAAAAAAGGCGAGATGCTTTACGCGCAGGCGGCAGGTATGGGCGGCAACTCCTATATGCGCTACGGCAAAGAGCTCGGTTTGCTGGCGGCGGCTGACTTCGGGCGGGCGAAAGGCTTGATTGAACAATTTCGCCGCGAAGAGGTGCGCGTGCTGGTGAAAGCGCTGGCGGCGCAGAGCATTTTCAAAGAAAAAATCGGCTTTGAAGGAATTGCCGTTCATTATTACGATGAGTATTAAACGCTTCGCTGCGGCAGAATTTACTTTTACGCTTTTCTCTGGAAGAAATAAGGAGATTTTAATGTTGATTTCGCGATTTATTTGCCTGCTGATTATTTTTTCAATCGCCTGCGGCTCAAGTTTAGCCCAATTTCCGCTGAAAAAATCAGACCCGGAAAAAGAAAAAGCCGCGCTGGAGCTTGAGAAAAACGCCGTTGAATTATTAGAACAAGCCATCAGCGAAACCGCCGCCTTGAAACTGCCCGAAAACCGCGCGCTGATTTACACGATGGCGGGCGACCTGCTCTGGTCAAAAGACGAAAAACGCGCGCGCAGTCTTTTTCGCGGCGCGGCGGGCGAAATCGTTCAAATCATTAATACGAAAGCGGAAAATTCCGATTCGCGCGGATTGGAAACGGGAAACGGCATAACGCCGACGTATAACACGCGGCAGATGGAAATTTTCATCCTGCGGCAGATGGTTTTGCGAACGCTGGCGGAGCGCGACGCGGAAATGGCGCTCGAAATTTTGCAGACGACGCGCCCGCCCGAAGTCGCCGCCGAAATGCAGACCTACGTGATGCCGACCGGCAGCGCGCCGAATTCGCCGCCAAAACAACCGACGCCCGCGCCCGTCGCGCCGCGTAACCTGAGAGTCGAGCAGGAAATTCGTCTCGAACAGGGGCTGCTCGCCAAAGCCGCCGAGCAAGACCCGGCGAAAGCTGCTCAAAGAATCAGGGAAAATCTGGAAAAAGGCTTTTCGGTGGAAATCGTCTCGGCGCTGCAAAGGATTTATAAAAAAGATGCCGAGCTGGCGACCAAGCTTTTTGACGAAACGATACAAAAACTGCTCGGCGCGGATTTATCAAAAACCCAGAATATGAGTTTCGCTGTTAACCTGCTGCGACCTTACGCTTTTCCGCCGAAGGAAAACCCGAACGTGAAAAGCGAGCCGCGCCTGACGATTAACGAAAAATCGGCGAAAGACATCGCCAACAAAATCGCCGATGCGTTTATGAAAGCGACGAATTTCAGAGAAATCGCCTTTCTGAACTCGATGCTCCCGGTTTTGCAGAAAATCGTGCCGGAAAGAGTGGCGCCGTTAAAACAAAAAGAAGCCGCGCTGAAAAAACAGATGCCGCAAAATACGCGCGCGATTCAAGCTCCGGCTTCGCTGAACGACCCGAACGCGACGCCCGAAAAAATGATTGCCGACGCGACCCGAGCCCAACCGCAGATGCGCGGCGCGCTCTATCGCCAGGCGGCTTTTCGCGCTTCCGGCGGCGATGCCGAAAGAATCCGCGCTCTTCTGCAAAGCGAGCCGGAAAGCAAGGAACGCGACGACGCCATTGCTTTTCTGGATTCGAATCTGGTGCTGGCGCAGCTGCGCGCGGGAAAAACCGACGAAGCGCGCAGGCTTATCGACAGGCTGCCGTTCGGTGCGGCGAAAGCCGAGCTGCTGGTTCAATTAGCCGTCGCTTTATATCGTTTAAATACAAAGGAAAGCAAAGAAAGCGCCCTGCGAATAATGAGCGAGGCGCGCGAGATGGTCAAAGATTTTCCCGAAGACAAAGACGAAACGGACAATTTGGCGAAAGTCATCGCCGGTTTTGCCGTTATCGACCCGGAGCGCGCTTTCACGATGCTTTCGCCCATTATCGAGCAAGTTAACGAAGTCGTGAACGCGCAGGCGGTGCTGGCGCGATTCAACAAGCAGACGCAAAATTTTCGCGACGGCGAGCTGGTTATCGCCAACAGTTTCGGCACGCTCAATGCAAAAGTTCTTCGCTACGGGCGCGAATTGAAAATGCTGGCGGAAAGCGATTTTACCCGCACGCGCGGGCTGATTGACCAGATGCGCCGCGACGACGTGCGCGTGTTCGTCAAGCTTTTCGTCGCGCAGAGCATTCTGAAGGAAAGAATCGGACTCGGCGGCATATCTTTCGGCGGCGGTGACTAAACTGCCGCGGCGGATTTATTGCAGGCTTGCAAGGCGACGCCGGATTTTTAAATTTAAAATCGGCGCAGGAGATCGGAAGGATTTATAATTTCCGCCGCGCGTGCAACCTTTTCCTCCTTCAATCGTTCAAAAATTAAGATTCGTTTGGAGAAGGAAAATTTATGAAACCGTTCCGCTTTCTTTGCCTGCCGCTGATTCTTCTTTTTGTTTTCAACTCGATATTTGCCCAAACCACGCCGAATCCTGCTGACGCCGCCGCCGAAAAGGAAAAAGCGCGCCGCGAACAGGAAAAACAACAGGAAGTCGAGAAAAAAGCGGTCGCGATGCTCGGCGAAATCGCCGCCGAAGCCGACACGCTCAAGCTCGCCGTCAACCGCGTTTCGGTTTTCTCGTCGCTCGGCGTTCTGCTCTGGAAATACGACGAAAAGCAGGCGCGAAATCTCGTTAATATCGCCGTGCAGGAAATCATCAACGCGCAAAATGCCGACGATGACCAACAGAGCGACGCTTCCCAGTTCGCCTGGCAGATATTGGAATCGCGCCGCCAGCTTGTCCAGTCGCTGGCGCAGCACGACGCCGAATTTGCGCTCCAGATTTTTCGCCGGACGCGCGCGCCGGAAATCGCCGCGCTGATGCAGTCGCCTAAAAATATTTTCCCGAACGGCAACGACTATAACCGCCTGCAAAATGAAATCAACACCGAGCAGATGCTCATCAACGAAATCGCCAGGCAAGACCCGAAACGAGCCATTAAGCTGGCGCGCGAAATTCTCGAAAAAGGCGTTTCCTACGCGCTGCTCGATTTAATCGAGCGCATCCGGGAAAAAGAACCGGAAGAAGCGGCGCGATTGGCGGATGAAGTTTTGCGCAAATTTCAGGATATGGATTTTTCCGTGAGCCATAACGAGCGCAGTCTCGCCGTTAATTTCATCTCGCGTTTGTCGCAAAGGAATGAATCGAGCGGCGCGGAAAAATCGAAATTTGTCGTCAATGAAAATAGCTTGCGCGCGCTGGCGGAAAAAATCGCCGTCTTTTTCCTGCGCGACCCGCAGAGTGAAAACTACGCTTACCTGATTCCGACGTTTATCCCGATTATCGAAAAACTTTCGCCGTCGCACGCCAATCAATTGCGCCGGCGCGAAAATGAAATCAAACAAAAACAGGCGCAGACCAACCCGTATGAACGGCTGAATCAGATAAACCGGGACGCGGACGCGGAAACCTTGCTCAAGGAAGCGCAGAACGCGCCGTCCGAGCTTAAAAACCAATATTATTCTTACGCCGCCAACAAGCTCATCAGCGACGACAACACGGAACGCGCCCGCGCGGTGATAAATTCGATTCCCGACCGCCGCACGCGCGAATACGCTCTGCAAAATCTCAACAGCAATCTGTTTTACAAGGCGATTAACGCCGGAAACATCGCCGAGGCGCGCCGTCTCGCCGCGCAGGCGATTAACAAAAATCAAATGATTGCTTTTTACATTCAAATTTCTAATTACGCGCGCCGGAAAGAAGACGATAAGCTCGCCCGCCAGATTTTAGACGAAGCCGCTTCGCTCATCGCGTCAAATCCCGAAAACAGCAACGAGATGAGCGCGCTTTTCCAACTGGCAAACGCTTACGCCGGCGTTGCGCCCGAAACGTCTCTGACGCTGATTGAAGCGACCGTCGGAAAATTTAACGAGCTTTTGAACGCCTCGATTCTGCTCAGCCGGTTCGGCGGCAATGAAACGAATCGCCCCGACGAAATCACGGCGCAGTTTTTTCACAGCACGCTTTCGCAATACGGTTTTTATTTTAACCAGAACGATTTTCCCAAACTGGCGGCGGCAAGCTTTGAGCGCACAAAAAGTTTAGGCGACGGCTTCCAGCGAACGGAAGCGCGGATTTTTACGCGTCTGATGATTGCGCAATCGATTTTGTCGCAAATTCGCAGTAATAACAACGCTGTTTATAATCTGCCGATAAGCGGAATAAGCGGAAGAAATCAAGGATTATACGTCTTAAATACAGACAGGTAACGGCTTGCAAGCTTTCAATTAACAATTCGCCGCCGGCGATATTCAATGCCGCGCCGCTCGCTTTCCGCGCAATTTCGGCGGGCGGGCGGCGCATATATTTTTGCGGCTTTTGCAAATTTAATGTAAATTTCGCGTTCGTTATTTTAGTTAAACTTTGCTTTTCTTTTTTGCGGATTTAGTGAATAATCGGCTGGAGAAACTTTTCGCGTTTTAACACGACACGCAAAATGCTGGCGATAAACGAAATTTTACAGGGACGCTATCGAATCATCCGCCGGCTCGGACACGGCGGAATGGGCGCGGTTTACGAAGCGATGGACGAGCGTTTCGGCTCGCCCGTAGCGCTCAAAGAAATCATTATTGATTTGGATAAGGTTCATAATGTCAGCCAGCAGACGATGATGCGGCAAGCCTTCGAACGCGAAGCCAGGATTCTCGCCCACCTGCATCACGAAGCGTTTCCGCACGTCCGCGATTATTTTTCCGAAACCGACCGCCAGTTTCTGGTGATGGAATTAATCGGCGGCGACGATTTAGCCGATTTGCTCGCGCGGCGACAAGAGCCTTTTTTGCTCGAAGACGTTTTGAAATGGGCTGACCAATTGCTCGACGCGCTCGACTATCTGCACACGCTGGAGATGCCGGTTATTCACCGCGATTTGAAACCGCAGAATCTGAAGCTGACCGCGCGCGGCAAAATAAAATTACTCGATTTCGGCATCGCCAAAGGCACGGACGCGCAGGTTGCCAATACGATTACGAATAAAACGTTCGTCGCCGCGACGCTCAATTACTCGCCGCTCGAACAGATTCTGCCCGTGCTCGACCCGTCCGTCCGCGAGTTTATAATCTACAGCCACGGCGAAAAAGTCGGCGATATTCTGCAACAACCGACCGACGCGCGAAGCGATTTATACGCGCTCGGCGCAACGCTTTATCATCTTTCGACCGCCGTCGTGCCGACCGATGTTTTGAAAAGAACTCTGGAAATCTGGGCTGGAAAGCCCGACGCTCTGCCTGCTCCGGCGACGGTAAATCCGAATATTCCGCAGGCAATTTCCGACGTTTTGCTGAAAGCTATGGAAGTCGAGCGGGAGAATCGCTTCAGTTCGGCGGAGGAAATGCGCAAAGCCCTGAATCACGCCGCGACCATCCGCCGCCCGGTCGAAGAAGAAGCCAGGTATCTTTTGTGGCTGGCGCACCAGGACCAGCTGAAAGCGGAGCAGGAAAGACTGAATAATCAGCCGCCGGCGCTCGAAACCAAGCCGCAACAGCCGGAAAATCAAAACGTCGAAATGACTGATGCGGCGGTCGCCGTCCCGACGCAAAATTCTTCCGAATTTACCCGCCAATCTTATCTGGCGGCGATTTTGCCCGAACCAGCGCCTGAACCGGCGAAAGAAGAAAAGAGCGTCCAGACTTTGCCCGCCGCCAATAAAAACGCCGCCGCGCCAACCAAAAATCGAAAAAATTTATGGCTTTTGCCCGTCGCCGCTTTGTTTTTATTGACCTTAGGCGGCGCAATTTTCGGTATGTGGTGGATTCTGGGAAATACCGCGAACAAGACGACGAAGCCGACGCCCGCTTCAACCGGAACCCCTGAATCGGCAGTCGAAAACACTCCCGAACTGCCGACCTCGACATTCGACAGCTCGGTCGTCGTTCCGACGCAGTCGCCCCGAATCACGCCCGCTTCGCAAACGCCGAACTCGACTTCGACGCCCAAGCCGCAGACGGTTTCGACGCCGGCTCCGGCGGTTTCGACACCGACGCCGAAACCATCGACGCCGAAACCGCCGCCGACGCGAACGCCGCCCGCGACTCCTCGTCCGCAGACGGGTTGTCCCCAAGCGCCGCCGCGCGGCTGCCGTCAATTGCCCAGCTGCGTTATCGAGTGTTAACCCACGACGGATAAGCTTAATTTGATAATCCTTTCTCTATTCGGTTTTCACGCCGACCGACTGTTTAAAACATATCGAAACAGGATTTTCTGGCAGCAAGCAGCTTTTTTCTTCACGAAATAAATCTAAAAACAAAGTTTGTAAAAATTTGTTTAATTTTTTACAACAATATCTTTCATTTTTTGCGGAAATAGATATAATGTATTTAGCAGACATCTCACCTGTTTGTTCAAACCCAATAATATGCCTGCCATAAATGAAGTTTTACAACAAGGACGCTACCGTATAATTCAACCGCTCGGACAAAACGGAATGGGCGCGGTGTATGAAGCCTACGACAATGTTCGCGAAACAAAAGTCCTGTTCAAGGAAATTTCGGTTAATTTAAGAAAGGTCACGACGCTGACGCAACAGGAAACGCTCAAGCAGCGCTTTGCTGACGAAGCGAAAATTCTGACGGCTATTAAACACGAATCGTTGCTGCCCGTCCACGATTATTTTTCGGAAATCGACCGTCATTATCTGGTGATGGAAATGACTGGCGGAAATAATCTGAGCGAGCTGATCGAAACGGGCAAAAAGCCGTTTGCGCTTTCGGATGCAGCGAATTGGGCTGAGCAATTGCTCGATGCGCTTCAATATCTGCACACGCAGGTGCCGCCGGTTATTCATCGCGATATAAAACCGCAAAACGTGAAGCTGGCAACGGGCGGCAAAATCAAGCTCGCCCTCGGCATTCAAAACCCGGACGCGAAGGTCAGCACGACCGTGACCAATCAAACTCTGCATTACCTGCCGCTCGAACAGATTTGGGTCGGACTCGACTCAGCCTCGCAGAAAGTTATTGCCAACAGCTACGACGAGAAAGCGGAGCGGATTTTGGAGCAGCCGGCTGATGCCAGAAGCGATTTATACGCGCTCGGCGCAACGCTTTATCATCTGCTGACGGCGCGGCTGCCGGTTGACGCGCTGGAGCGCTCGATTGATATTCTGGAGGGCAAATCCGACCCGTTAACGCGTCCCGACCGAATTAATCCGGCAATTCCGCCGGAAATTTCCGATATTTTAATGAAAGCTCTGGAAATCAAGCGCGAAAATCGTTTTGATTCGGCGGTAATAATGCGTCAGGCTTGGCGAACAGCCTTTGTGCGCGTCAAAGAGCGCGGGGCGCTGGAAACGAAAAAACAAGATGAAGATGTCCTGGAAATTCCTTTTGCCGAGCCCGCGGCGGAGCCGAAGCCGGAACGCCGTCTCGCCGCTCAGGAAAACTTAGAAAACGAAGCGGAAAAAACGCGGCAGATAGAGTTAATTAAACGGCAATTGCAGGAAGCCGAAGCCCAGAGATTAAAAGCCGAACAGCGCGCCGCCGAAGCGGAAAAGCGGCTGGCTGAAAAACAGTCGAAGGCTTCGGCGACAGCTATAAAATCGCCGGAAGCTTTTATCGAAGCCGCGCCCGCGCCTGTCGTTTCGCCCGATGTAGTCGCCTACGGCGCGACGCTGGAACAATCGCCCGACGAATTTAAAGATTTATTTGCCGCTCCGCCAAAGGACAATAAAATTTTCCGGCGGATGTTTGCGGTCGCCGCGTCCCTGGTAATTTTATGCGGCGCGGCTTGGGGAATCTGGGTTTTTCTGAAATCGTCGCCAATCGAGACAAATCAGGCGACCTCCAGCCAGACGATGTCTCTAACCGATACGACCAAACCCGCGCCGACCGTCGAAGCCGCGCCGTCTCCGAGCGTTGAAACGACGTCCGAAACCGGCGCGCTACAGACGCCCGACTTATCGCCATCGACGGATTCGACCGAAACATCTGCCAACTCACCGGCGCTTAAAAATAAATCCCTTTCGACGGCTCCCGTGCGAGCTAAAAAACAAACCTTACCCTCAGCAGTAAAACCGCCGGCGACGGAAAAGAAAGCCGTCACGGTCGACGACATTATCAATGATAATTAAATAAACCGCCCGAAAAAATTATAAGAGTTCTTGCTTCCGGGTGGGCTTTAGACTTTTAAATTTTGCCGAAAAATTAAACAAATCTATCGATTCATCAAGGAACAAAAATATGAAATTCGCATCTCTTCCCCGAGTCAAATTAACATATCGGTATCTTTTCTCGTTTTTTTTATTAACGTTATCGACGCTTTCGCTGGCGGTCGTTCTGCAAACCGCGCAGGCGCAGCAAGTGCCGCTCAGCCTGGCGGATATTTTAATCGGCTTGCGTTCAAAGAAAGTAATTCTGTATGAAAGAAACAGGCTTTTGACCGACGCCGTGAAACAGCGCGGAATTACTTTCGCGCTGACGCCGGAAATCGAAAAGGAACTGGTCAGCACCGGCGCGGATAAAGAGCTAATCGAAGCGATTCGCCAAAAAAGTCCGGTTGTCCAGGCAACTCCGTCGCCGTTGCCGAAGCCTCTGCCGACGCCGGTCGCCACGCCGATTCCTGTTCCCGCAGCGACGCCGACGCCGGTTCCCAGCCCGCCCGCGCCCGATTTTGCGTTTTACCGGAAACGCGCCGATGAAAATGTCGGCAGAGGCGAATACGCGCTTGCCGTTAATGATTACAGCCGGGCGATAGAGTTAAACCCGAAAGAAGTCTCGGTGTATCTGAATCGCGGGCTGGCTCATTACAACCAGAAAAATTACGATTTGGCGGCGTCCGATTACGATAAGGCAATCGAGCTTAATCCCGGAGATTCGATGTTGTATTTCAATCGCGGAAATTCCTACGAGAAAATGGGAAATCTTCAAAAAGCTCTCGTCGATTACCGCAAAGCGTTTGAACTGGACGCCGGTAACGAAGCGGCGAAGCTCTCGCTGCAAAGGCTTCAAACCGCAGAAGCGAAAATTTTGCCGAAACCGAACGCCGCGGAAAAAACCCTAGTTTCGGAGCCGTCGAAAACTCCGCCGGGCGTCGAACTCGGCGCATTAATCGACCGCGCCGTCCGATTGATAAAGCCGGTCTATCCGCCGAACGCGCAGAAAATGAATATCGAAGGACAGGTGACGGTTCAGGTCACGCTCGACGAAGAAGGAAATGTCGTTACCGCGAAAGCGACCGCCGGTCCGCCGCTGCTGCGCACGACCTGCGAAGACGCCGCCCGCAAATCGAAATTCAAACCCGCAACGGTCGGCAATCAGGCAGTTAAAGCAACCGGCTTTATCAGCTATAACTTCAAGGCGGCGAATTGAGATTTTGAGCCGCAATCTTTCAAAAACCCGAAGCCGTCTTAATTATTTTTAAGACGGCTTCTTTCGTTCGTGGTTTCATTTCATTTTTGAAGGCTTCTAATAATTTCCCGCGACGATATTCGATTTGACGCCGCTCGCTTCCTGCGCGATTTTCACGCCGACCGACGCGCCGATGCGGGTTGCGCCCGCTTCAAACATCGCGCGCGCGTCCTCGATTCCCTTCACGCCGCCCGAAGCCTTGACGCCGAGCGCCGCGCCGACGACCTGCCGCATCAAGGAGACGTCTTCGACCGTCGCGCCGCCTTTGGCAAAGCCGGTCGAGGTTTTGACAAAATCCGCGCCCGCGTTTTTCGACGCGAGACACGCGCGAACTTTTTCCTCGTCGGTTAAAAGCGCGGTTTCGATAATGACTTTGCACAAAACGCCGTTTTCGTGCGCGGCTTCCGAGACGGCGCGGATGTCGTCTTCGACCGTGCAGTCGTCGCCGGATTTTAAAGCGCCGATGTTGATGACCATATCGACTTCGCGCGCGCCGTTAAAAATCGCGCGTCTGACTTCGTAAGCCTTCACGTCCGGCAAGGTCGCGCCGAGCGGAAAACCTATCACCGTGCAGACCGGAACGTTTGTGCCGCGCAAAAATTCGCTCGCCCTTTTGACCCAGCTCGGATTGACGCAGACGGACGCAAAGCCGAATTGCGCGGCTTCGGCGCAAAGTTTTTTAATGTCGGCTTCGCTGGCTTCCGGCTTTAGCAAAGTGTGGTCAATCAGGCTCGCCCAATCGTGCGCCGTCGCCGTTTCGCCCAGCACGATGCCGATGCGCGACGCGCCCGCGTCAACCACGCGCTGCACGTCGGCGCTGCAAAACGTCGGGCAATAATCGCCATTACCGTTTCCGTCCAGCCGTGACAAAACCAAATCCGTTATCTGCTCGACGAGTTGCTCGTAATTTCCGTTGGTTAGATTAGCCATTTTCTTAACGTTTATATTGTCGCTCAATCGCTTCGATTTTTCCAACGCGTTTTTTATGGCGGTCTTCCGTTAAATCGGAAGTCAGAAAAGCCTGCACGATTTCCTTGATTTCACTGAAATTATTTTGCCCGCTGCCCAAAGTTAAAACATTCGCGCCGTTGTGCTCGCGCGAATTTTTCGCCAGCGCGACCGTGTAGCAAGCCGCCGCGCGGACGCCCGGAACTTTGTTTGCCGTCATCGCCGAGCCTATCCCGGCGCCGTCGATGATAATTCCGACATCGACCGCGCGGTCGGAAACGGCTCGCGCGACGGCGTGCGCGAAATCGGGATAATCGACCGCATCTTTTGAATTCGTGCCGAAATCGTGGACGCGGAAACCCGTTTGCCCGAGATGTTCCTTGAGCTGTTCCTTGAATTCAAAACCGCCGTGGTCGCAGCCGACGGCGATTGATTGCACTTTCGCCGAGCCGCGTCTTTCCGATTTTTTGATGAGATTAATCGCCTTTTCGCGGATTAAATCGTCGGCAAGCGGCGTAAATCTGGCGTTTTCGGAGACGCGCAGGCGCGCGCCCGCTTCGAGCCCGCGCAAATCGTCTTCGGTTATCAGGCTTTTCGCCGATTCGTCGCGGTCAAATTCCCTGCCGATTTCCTCTTTCAGCGAATTAACGACGACGCGCTGCGGAAAAGTTTCCGGCGGTTCGGCTTCCTCTTCGACCGGCACATTTGCCAGCACTTCTTTGACCAGCGCGCGCACCCGGTCGCGGGTTTCTTTGTCTTCAGCCATAATTTTTTAGTCCGCAAAGCGTTTTAAGAAATCAAACGACGGATTTATTTTTCTTAATAATCCGCGTTAATCCGTTGTTTGATTTCTCCGTATTTCGGTTTCCGTGGTGAAATGATTTTATCTAATTTGACGTTTTGCACTTCACTCAAATAGTATTTCTAAAACCGTTTTCAATCAAACTTATGACAACCGAATTTACCAATCCGAATCTCGAAATTTTATATTCAGCTGAGCAAATCCAAGCGCGCGTCGATGAACTGGGCGAACAGATTTCGCGCGATTATGCCGGCAGAGACTTAGTTTTAGTCGGCGTTTTAAAAGGCTCGGTCGTTTTTCTCGCCGATTTGATGCGCGCCGTCGATTTGCGGCTGACGATAGATTTTATGGCGGTTTCCAGCTACAAGGACGGAACGGTTTCGACCGGCGACGTGGAGATTTTAAAGGATTTGACCAATCCGATTCGCGGGCGCGACGTCATCGTCTGCGAAGACATCGTCGATACGGGCTTGACGCTGTTCCGGCTGCTGGAAATCCTCGGCTCGCGCGGCGCGAATTCTCTGAAAATCGCCACGCTGCTCGATAAACCCGAGCCGCGCATCAAAAAAGATTTGAAAATCGACTACTGCGGCTTTCAAATCCCGAACAAATTCGTCGTCGGCTACGGCTTGGACGCGGCGGGCAGATACCGAAATCTGCCGTTTATCGGCGTCGTGAAAAACCCGGACGAAATTTAATTTAAGACGAAATTTAATTTAAATGGAGAGAAGAATGTTTAGAAAATTTCCGGTTCTATTTCTTTTGCTGTCTTTTTCTTCGCCCGCCGTCTTCGCCCATAACAAACACGAAAACGGGCAGGACGTAACGGTCAAAACGCAAAAAATCAGCGGCAATGTTTCGCTGCTGCAAGGTCGCGGCGGCAACGTCGGCGCGTCCGTCGGCGCGGACGGCATCTTGATTGTGGACGACGATTATGCCGAAGTTTCGCCGAAGATTGCCGAAGCCTTAAAAGCGTTAGGCTCGGAAAAACCGCGTTTTATTTTGAACACGCACTGGCACGGCGACCACACGGGCGGCAACCAATATTTCGGCAAAGACTCGCTCATCGTCGCGCACGCCAACGTCCGGCGGCGTCTTTCCATCGAACAGACGGTTTTCGGCGAAAAAATTCAGCCGTCGCCGGAATCGGCGCTGCCCGATATTACTTACGAGCAGACGCTGTCGATTTATTTCAACGGCGAAGAAATCCGCGTCGTGCATTTCCCGAACGGGCACACGGACGGCGATTCCGTTATCTTTTTTACCAAATCGAACGTCGTTCATACGGGCGACCATTTTTTCAAAGACCGCTTTCCGTTTGTCGATTTGGACAGCGGCGGCAGCGTTCAGGGTTTGATGAAAAACGTTGCCGACCTTATCAGACAGCTTCCGGCAGACGTGAAAATCATTCCCGGTCACGGCGCGCCGGCGAGTCTCGACGATTTGAAAACTTACCGGCAAATGCTGATTGAAACGACCGACATCGTGCAGAAAGGCATCACCGGCGGCAAGACGCTGGAAGGCTTGAAAAAAGACGGCTTGCCCGAAAAATATAAATCGTGGGGCACGGGCTTTATCAAAACGGATTTCTGGATTGAGACGATTTACAAAAGCCTCGCGACAAAAAAATAAATCCGAATCCGGGAAATAAGGAATTCAAACAAAATGCAAAAAATATTTCTCATCCTCGCCGGCTTCGGCATCTTCTTCGGTCTCAGCGCCGCCGCCGCCACGGCGCGGGCGCAGGATAAAACCGCCGGCAAAAAAGACGTCAAGCAGCTCGAAGCGATTTACAAGCAGTTCGACGCGGCGACGAAAAAACGCGACCTGAAAACATACGAAAAATATCTGGACGAAACCTTTGCAGTCGAACAGGAAACCCTGAAAATCCCGCGCCGCGAGATTCTCGAACTCCTGAAGCAATTCTTCGATTCGGCAGTCGAGATAACCGAAGCCGTCTCGACAATCGAAAAAATCCGTGTTACCGACGGCAATTATTTTCTGGAAGTTTCAAGCTTCGTCAAAGGCAAATTTAAAATGCCGGGCGCGGGCGGCAGAATTTCCGTTCTCCAAATCACCTCCCAATCGACCGATGTCTGGATAAAAACCGGCAAAGGCTGGAAGCAAATTTCGCAAATCGACCGCGGCTCAAAAATTCTGCCTGCCGGTAATTAAAAAAGGCAAAAGGCAAAAAGCAGGAAAAAAAAGTTTCTTTTCTTACTTTTGCCTTAACTGCGTTTCCACGTTTGCAAAACTTCCCAGACTTCGCGCGTTAATTCGATGCCCGCCGGAAAATGCTTGAGAAAGTCGGCGCGCAGGCGTTCGGCGTCGCCCGTCAGATATTTGTCGAGCGCCTCTTTGTTAAATGCCTCGTAGCGGATACGGTAACGATTTTTCGTGGTGCAGGTAAAAGCCGCGCCGTTGAAATATCCGGTTTTCAGCAAATCGGGAATATGCCGCTTGCACATATATTGCTCATATTTTTCGACCAGTCCCGGTTCGACGACGGTGGTAATTTCGTAAATTATCATTTCCTTTTTTGACTTTTTCCTGTTATAAAATTAAACGTATTTGTCTGCGGCGAGAGCCGTCGTTTAAAGATAAACACAACTCAGCTCACAGCCGGATGCGGTTTTAATTTATCTTATCAAATAAAAAAACTATTAATTAGTGCCCGCAGATTATCGAAAATCTGTCGGCGTTTTGCGCGATAAAACCCGGCTTTGCGATTGGCGAGAGCTGCCTGCCGGGCGCAAGTCATTTTTTTAAAGGGAAATCTCAAAATTATGAAGTTTAAAATATTATGTTCGGCGCTGCTTTTTCTGTTTTCCGGCATCGCTTCGTTTGCCGCCGCCGGCGACGAGTTCACCGGACAATTCGAAGCCGCGCTCGTGGCGAATACGGAAAATTTTGAAAGAGTTATCTTCAAGTACGCTTCGACGGCAACTGTAAATAGCGAAAGCGCTTTTGACCAGAACGCACGCCTGGCGCGCGGTCGGCTTTATGACCCGCAAACCGGAAGCATTTCGGTCGCGGCGCTGCTCGTGGACGAAGAGGACGACGAAAAAAAGCCGTTGATTTTTGTCGATTTAGACGGCAACGGCAATTTTTCCAACACTGAAAAATTCCAGTTTCAGCAGACGGAGAAAGATAATCCTTATCTGTGGAACATCACCGTCAATCTGCCGGTCAAGGATAATTTTTTCACCGCCTGCCCGCTTTTTCTGCAATATTTTAAATCGGTGCGCGTCGAAAAAATGGGCGAGGGCGACCGCCTGCTGACGCAATCGACCGAAGTTCTGGCGCGCGGCAGAGTCGAGGTCAAAGGCAAAAAGATTCTGGCGCAATACGCTTACAGCTTTGAAAATAAAAAGATAACGCCGCAGAAAGGCTGGCTCGGCATCGACGGCAACGAAGACGGCGCGGTCGATATGGACGAGCTTTCGCCGGAAGCCGCCAAAGCCGACGACGAGACGATTGTTTTCCGCGTCGGGCAGACGTATCTTTCCACGAAAAAAGTCGATTTGGCAAAAAATCAAATCGTGATGCGCGAGCACGCGGCAAAAGATTACCAGCGCATCGAGCTGAGCATCGGCAAGGAGTTTCCCGAATTTTCGTTTACGGATTTAAGCGGCAAAAAACGTCGTTTTTCCGAGTTTCGCGGTAAATATATTCTGCTCGACGTGTGGGGTTTCTGGTGCCCGCCGTGCCGCCGCGAGATGCCTTTTCTGCGCGAAGCCGCCAAGCGTTTTAAATCGAGAAATCTGGAAATCGTCGGCTTAAATACCGACGTCGAAATGCCGCTCGACATCATCAAAAAAAATCTGGAAGTAAACGATTTGAAATGGACGCAGGCGCAGCTCGAAAGCGTTTTCGATTTAATCAACAAGCAGCTGCGCATCGAATCGTTTCCGACGACGTTTTTAATCGCGCCCGACGGAAAAATTCTTTCGATGAGCCGTCACCTGCGCGGCGAGCCGGATTTGCGCGGCAAGGATTTGCTCGAAACGCTCGACGAAATTCTGCCGAAACAGTAATTGGAAGGTAAAATTAAAAAGGTAAAAGGCAAAAGTGAAGAAAATTACTTCCTTACTTTTGCCTTTTACCTTTTACCTTTTGCCTTTTTTAAACTTTCCCGCCTTTTCAACGTAAAACTAATATCCCCAAAGCTTAATGCATTAAAAAAATATAAACTTGCGGAGGCTTTATGATAAGAAAATCACTGTTTTCAACGTTGATTTTAGCGGCTTTTTCGCTGACGGTTTGCGCGCAGGCGCAGCAGGTGGCGAGCGTTTTGCACGACCGGCATTTGATAAAATCGCAGATTCTCGGCGAAGAACGAACCGTTCTGGTGCGCGTTCCGCCGAATTACGCGCGGACGGACGAAAAATTTCCCGTCGTTTATATGCTCGACGCGCATCCGCCGCAAAACTCGATGATGGTCGGCATTATCGAACAGCAGGTCTGGGGCGGAATGATGCCGGAAGTGATTCTGGTCGGCATTCAAAACACGAACCGCACGCGCGATTTGACGCCGACGAAAACCGAGCGCGCCGGCAGCGGCGGCGGCGATAAATTTTTGCAGTTTCTCGAAACGGAAGTTATTCCGCTGGTCGAAAAAAACTATCGCACGCAGCCTTTCCGCATCTTCGCCGGGCATTCGCTCGGCGGCTTGACCGTAGTTTATTCTTTCCTCACGCGTCCTGATTTGTTTAATGCTTATATCGCCGCCAGCCCGTCTTTGATTTGGGATAATAATTTTGTCATAGGTCGCGCCGAAGAAGTTTTCAAACAGAAAAAAGAATATAAGAAAACGATGTTTCTGGCTTTGGGAAACGAGCCGGAATTGCAGAAAGGCTTTAACTCTTTCCGGGATTTGCTCGATCGCACGAAGCCGAAAGATTTCGAATACGAATTTCGCCAGCTCGACGAGGAAAATCACGGCTCGGTCGTTTTGCCCGCCTATTACTGGGGCTTGCGAAAAATCTTCGCGGGCTGGACGCCGCCGCCGACCGGCACGGTCGAGGATTTGGAAAATCATTACAAAAAGCTTTCCGAACGCTTCGGCTACGCCATCCGGGTTCCCGAAGAACTTTTAAACCGCGCCGGTTATCAATTTCTGAGGGCAAACAGAGCCGCCGAAGCGATTGAAGTTTTCCGAAAAAACGTCGGGCTTTATCCGAATTCGGCAAACGTCTACGACAGTCTCGCCGAAGCTTACGAGAAAAACGGTCAGATGAAGCAAGCCCGCGAAAACTACGAGAAAGCTTACAAAATGGCGGAAGCAAAAGACGACGCGCAGCTGGCGAAAACCGCCAAAGAAAACCACGACCGGATTTCAAACAAAATGAAATAAAAGTGAGAACTAAGAACTGAAAAGCGAGAGCTGAAAACTGATAGGAAAGGTCAAGTTTCTTATTCCCAATTCACAGTTATTAGTTCTCACCTCTCGATTATCAGCTCTCAGTTCTCGCTTTTCAGTTCTTCAATTTTTTGCAGCAAAGCGAACAAAGACGGCGGGTATTGTTTCTTGTTCGCCTCGTCCGAGAGACTGAAATTATTTAAAACAATCATTTTTTTCACATCTTCGGCGCGAAAATAAACGCTCGTTTTCAGCCCCGAATCCGTCCAGATTCGGAATCTCGGATATTCCGGCTTGGCGTTTTGAAAATCTTCCTGCCCGGTAAGCCTGATAATTTCGGCGACCGTTTCGGCATCGGCGCGCAGTTTTTTCGTCACCAGCGTGTGATTTTTTTCCTTGTTCCGGGAATTATAAGGCGGATTCGTCTCATATTCGGCGCGCCCGTCTTTATACAAACGAAAATGCAGCCGCAGCCGCGGAATCGGCGTCATCCCGCGCGCCTGATGGCAAACCGTCAGAATTATCTCCGCCGAAGTCGCGGCGGTTTTGTCCAGTCCGGCACAGACGGAATTATCCGCGCGCTGCGCCGCGCCGCTGACCGGAAATGCAAAAATCAGGCACGCGATTGAGCAGATAATTTTCATTTGACCTCCGACGCGCGTTAAAATTCGATGCGTATCTTCGGAACGCCTCGAATTATCAATCTTGCATCAGCATTAAATTATGGATTGCCCGTCGGCGCGTTTAAAAACCTGAGAATGAGCACGGTCGCGATAATAAGAAATAAAACAGCCGCCGCCATCATCACTATTGTCGCTTTGGAAATAGGTTTCCGAACGGGTTCGTCACCTCGCCCGGTTGTTCTGTCTGCCATGATTTTTCTCCTTTTGAGATTTCGATGGCAAGAGACGTGCCGCGCCTCGATTTTAATTAAAAACCTGTGGACGACTGCCTTAAAAAATTGCGACCGATTTTGTCGTATCAGAACAAAACGCGCCCGCGTATAATTCCGATACAACAAAGCGAAGTCCGTTTTTAATATCAAAGAATCCGATTCAAAAAGCTCTCGCCGTCTTTTAACTGCAAGCCGAAATTCCCGGCAATCGTCTGCCCGATGTCGGCGAGGCTGGCGCGCGTTCCGAGATTCACAGCGGCGCGCGCGGATTTTCCGTAAACCAGCAGCGGCACGTATTCGCGCGTGTGGTCCGAGCCTTCCTTGGTCGGGTCGTTGCCGTGGTCGGCGGTGATGATTAATAAATCATCCGCGCGCATTGCGCCTAAAATTTCCGGCAGGCGTCGGTCAAAATGTTCCAGCGCTTTGGCGTAGCCTTCCGTGTCGCGGCGATGCCCGTAGAGCATATCGAAATCGACCAGATTACTGAAAATCAGCCCGCGCGATTCGGCGTTGAGAGCGCTGACGGTCTGGTCAATCGACTGGTCGTTGTTCTTCGCCGTCAAATCTTCGGTCACGCCGCAGGAGTCGTAAATCGAAGCGATTTTGCCGATGCAGACGACGTCCAAGCCGTTATCTTTCAAAAGCGGCAGAAGATTGTCCGGCGGCGGCGCGACGGCGTAATCGTGACGATTCTCGGTGCGTTTGAAAGTTTCCGCCGTTTCGCCGACGAACGGACGCGCAATCACGCGCCCGACTTTGTCTGCGCCGTCGAGAATCTTTCGGGCAATCTCGCAGATTTCGTAAAGCCTTTCGACGGGAATAATTTCTTCGTGCGCGGCGATTTGAAAAACGGAATCGGCGGAAGTATAAACAATCGGTTTGCCGGTTTTAACGTGGTCCTCGCCGAATTGGTTGATGATTTCCGTGCCCGAAGCCGGAACGTTTGCCAGCACGCCCGGAACGCGCGCCGCGCTGACGAATTCGTTTATGATTCTTTCGGGAAAGCCTTTCGGGAAAGTCGGAAACGCTTTTTTCAGGATGATTCCAGCCATTTCCCAGTGTCCGGTCGTCGTGTCCTTGCCGTTGGAAAACAGAGTGCATTTGCCGTAACCGCCGATTGGATTTTCGATAGCCGGCAAATCTTTGAGCGGGCGGATATTTCCCAAACCGAGGTTTTGCAAATTCGGCAAATCGACCGGGCGCGATTCGAGAATGTGTCCGAGCGTGTCCGCGCCGGCGTCGCCCCAATCCGCCGCGTCGGGCATCTCGCCGATTCCGGCGCTGTCCAAAACCATTAAAACGATTCGGTTAAATTTCGAGTTCATAATTTAATTTTAAGTGAAAAAGTGAAAAAGTGAAAAAACGGGTTGCGGAATACCAAGATGCTTTTTCACTTTTAACCTTTTTCACTTTACTTCGGTGCAGTATAGCCTTCGCGCGCGCGGATTTGCGCTCCGGCGGGGACGCCTTTCAGCTCGACTTTGATTTTGCGGTAAGTGCCGTCGCGTTTCGCGTTCGAAGGGTAATAGCCGAGACTGTATTTCGTGCCGATTTCGTCGGAGACTTTTTTAAAAGCGACGCGGACTTCGCTTAAATCCGCTACGGGAAAAACTTTTCCGCCGGAAGTTTTGGCTAAATCCTGCATTTCCGCATCCGCCAGCTCGTAAAGCTTTTTGCTGATGGCGAGACGCTCGAAATCGCCCAACTGGCAGAAGTCGAAGACTTTTTCCGCGCCCGATTTCGGATAGAAGGCGCGATAGTAGCGACGAATCTGCGCGGTCGAAAAACGCATCGTTCCCTCGCAGTCGCCGAGCAGGTTTTCCTCGAAAAACTCGCGCGTATCAACCTGCACGAAATAACTGACGATGCCCGCCTGCTGAAATTTTTCGCGCACTTCGGAAAAATCGGAAAGGCTCACCGAATCGACGCCGTCGGTCAGGGCGACCAGCGCGCGCCGCCCGCGAAATTCGTCTTTCGGATTGTCGACGAAAACGCTGTCGACGACCTGCAAAAGCGAATCGTAATACGGCGTGCCGTTGCTGACCTGCACCTGCGCCAGAACGTCGCGCAGCTTGTTTCGGTCATCGGTCAGTTTCGCCATCACGCGGCTGACGGCGGTTCGCCTGCCGCCGACGACCGCCGAACCGAAAGCGATAATCGAAACGCGGTCGCCCGGTCGCAGGGAAGCGATAAAATTTTCGGCGGCGCGTTGAATCAGCGGCAAATCCGAACGCGTCGAGCCTGATGTGTCAAGCAGCAAAGCGACTTCGAACGGCGCGGCGGTGGCGACAAAATCCGAGATTTCCTGCGGCTTGCCGTCTTCGTAAATGACGAAATTGCTTTGTTTAAGATTCAAAAGCGGTTTGCCCGTTTTGTCCGTGATAACGACCGGAACATCGACCAATTGCGTATCGACGCGGATAACTTCGTCGTCATCGTCCGGCGTTTTCGCCTGCGCGAAAAGATTTGCCGAAAGATTAAAAACCAGCATCAACAGTAAAAAAACTTTCGTCAAACGCATCTTTAACCTCTCAAAACGGAATTTGCTTACGATTTTAGCAGAAACCGTCCGCGAGACAAGTGCCTGGCGAAGGGACGCGGAAATTTATTGCCGGAGCCGAAAATTTTTCCGCAAAAAACGTTTTCCGAAAAATTCCTTAACCTTTTTCTAACTTTTCTATGTTATTCTTTTTGTAAATCGAAAAGACATTACTACTTCGGAAAAGCTTTTGGCTCCCATGAAGAACGCATTTTGTCTTGGCATTTTTTTGAAGTTTGAAGAGGAGAAAAGGATGAGAAGGAATATTTTTTTGAGCGTTTCCGCTTTACTAATGGTGAGCGTGTTTGCAAACTTTACGCTGTTTGTTTCAGCCAACACCACGCCGCAGACATTGCCGTTCACGCAAAACTGGACGAACACCGGATTGATTACCACCAACGACGACTGGACGAATGTCCCCGGCATCGTCGGCTATCTGGGCGACATCGGAACCACCACGCAGGCGAATCTCGACCCGCGCGCGATAACGCAGGATTTTGCGACGCAGGACGTCATTGCGAATCAAACCAATCCCGACACGCAGGCGTCGGGCGGCGTGGCGGAATTTGAAATCACCAACCCGACCGTCGCCCTGCAAGGCTCAGGCACGGCTGACGCGCCGAACATCGTTATTTATCTGAACACGACCGGGCAAAGCAATATCCGTGTGACTTTCAACGCTCGCGACATCGACGGCTCGGCTGACGACACCAACCAGCAGCTCGCCGTTCAATATCGCGTCGGCACGACGGGAAATTTCAGCAACGTTCCCGGTCCGGGCGCTTATTTCGCCGACGTGACGACCGGAGCGACGGCGACGCAGGTCACGCCGGTCGCGGTCACTTTGCCGCCGGCGGCGAATAATCAGGCTAACGTGCAGGTGCGCATCCTGACCACCAACGCGCCGGGCAGCGACGAATGGGTCGGCATCGACGACATCAACATCACGGGAAACTTCGCCGCGCCGAACATCTTCCGCACCGAATCGGACTTTAACGGCGACGGCAGAACCGACTATGCGGTGACGCGCGCGCTCGCCACGCTGAAGCAGTGGATTTACAGCTCTGCTCCCAACACCGAAGCGAATGTCGTGCAATTCGGCAATTTGACCGACCGTGAAGTTCCGGCTGACTATGACGGCGACGGCAGAACCGACATCGCCGTTTATCGTCCCGCGGCTGCGCCGAACTCTTTCTTCTACGTGCTGCAAAGCTCAAACTCGACGCTTTTGTATAATGAACTCGGCGCGAGCGGCGACGACCCGACCGTCGTCGGCGATTATACCGGCGACGGCAAAGCCGATATGGCGGTTTATCGCCCCAGCGGCGGACAGGGCTTTTTCTTCTATCGTCCGAGCGAAGCGCCGAGCGGCATCGTTTTTGTTCCCTTCGGCAGCGGTACATCGACCAGAGGCGTTCCGGGCGATTACGACGGCGACGGCAGATTCGATTTCTGCGTGCGCTATGACGGCGGCGGCGGTCAGGCGGTTTTCGCCGTGGCTAAATCCACCGGCGGAACGAGCTTTACGCAGTGGGGACTCACTTCCGATTCGGTCGCGCCGGGCGATTACGACGGCGACGGGAAGTGGGACTTCACCGCCCTTCGACCGACCAGCGGCAACTATTTCTGGTATGTGCTGGAAGCCGACGGCGGAACCTTTAATGTCGGCTGGGGACTGACCAGCGATACGCCCGTGCCGGGCGACTATGACGGCGACGGCAGAACCGACGTTGCGGTCTGGCGCGGCGCGGTTGACCCGACGCAGAATTTCTACTACTTCAGACAATCGTCGGCAAACTTCGCTCTCGGAGCGGTCGAATTCGGACAAGCCGGCGATTACCCGGTGCAGAATTTCCGCGTTCGCCAATAGCTGAAATTCAGCCAAATGCAAAATCGGAGAGATTTTTTCAAGTCTCTCCGATTTTTTGTTTTTGTCCGGGAAAATCTGCGGCTGATTCCTTCTTAATGTTTTACGCCGCCTGCGATTTTGTTTCCGTTTCCGTCTCTAAACCTTCTTTAATCCACATCGCCGTTCCGCCCGAGATATTGTAAAGCTCTCGAAAACCTTTTCGCTCTAAAATGCTCGTCGCCGCGCTGGAGCGATAGCCGCCCTGGCAGATAACGTAAGTCGGGCGCGCTTGATCGAGCTTGGCAGTTAATTTATCCAAATCCGATAAAGTTAAATTCAGCGCCTTCGATGCGTGCCCGCTTTCGTATTCGCCGCTTCGACGCACATCGACAAACTGAGCGTCCGTCGTTTCGATAAGCCGTTTTTGCGCTTCGGTAACGGAAACCTGCTCGATTGTTTTCGCTTCAAAACCGGCGTTTTTCCAGGCTTCGATACCGCCTTCCAGAAATCCTTTCACCGACTCGATGCCGACCCGCGCCAGACGCATCGCCGCTTCGTCAACTTTTTCTTCCCGCTCGGCGACGATAACAAGCGGCGTTCCGATTTCAATTAAAGTTCCCGCCCAGGAAGCGAATTGTCCGCCCAGCCCGATATTCAAAGAATCCGGCACGTGTCCCGCGCCGAAATCGTCGGCGCTTCTGACATCCAAAACCAAACCGGAGAACGCGCGAATTTCTTCGGCGTTCATCGCTCGCGGCTTTTCGATTTCTTCCAAACCGCTTGCGCCCGCCCGATTGCGCGCCGCGCTTTTCGGAAAATACGCGGGCGCTTCCGGCAATTCGGCAATCATCATTTGCACAAAATCCGCTTTCGTCATCGGCTGCAAAGCGTAATTAAATTTTCGCTGCTGACCGATGCTCGACCAGGTTTCCTTCGACATATTTTTGCCGCAAAGCGAGCCCGCGCCGTGCGCCGGATAAACTTCCGTGTCGTCGGAAAGCGACAAAAGTTTTTCGTGCAGGCTGTCGTAAAGCATCTCCGCCATCTGCGCGGCGGTGAAACCTGCGCCGCCCGCCAAATCCGGTCGCCCGACATCGCCGATAAAAAGCGTGTCGCCCGTTAAGATTTTTTTCGATTCGCCGGTATTTTCGGCGGCTTCAACCAGAATCGAGATTCCTTCGGGCGTGTGTCCGGGCGTTTCGAGAATTCTGAGTTTGACGCGTCCGACGCTTAATTCATCGCCGTCCCTGACGGCTAAATGCTCAAACTCGGCTTTTGCCTTTTCGCCGAAAACGATTTGCGCGCCGGTTCGGCGGGCAAGCTCGACGTGACCGCTCACAAAATCGGCGTGCAGGTGCGTTTCGATAACATATTTTATTTTCTGCCCGTTGGCTTCGGCTTCCGCCAGATATTGCGACACGTCGCGCTGCGGGTCAACGACTGCCGCTTCCCCGCCCGAACCGATGTAATACGAAGCGTGCGCCAGACAGCCGAGATAAAACTGTTTGAAATTCATAATGCCTCCAAACAAAAAAAGTTGTGGAAACTTATCCTGCTTCCACAACTTTATACCAATGTAGTGGAACAATAAAGTTGTATAATTTACCACCCGTAAGTTATTGATTCTACGTTCCACTTATTATTTCTTTCAAAAGTAAAGTTGTATAAAAAATTCTTTTTAAAATCTTATCGTCCAAATATAGACAATCTTTAAATAATAAAGTTGTATAAAAACC
>DASVRT010000087.1:0-5039 GCA_036388475.1 Pyrinomonadaceae bacterium
CGTTTTTCACTTTTTGTCTGATGTCGTCTCTGACATTTGCCGCGCTGCTTCCATTGAATTCGCCCATCACCGATGTCGTCGGAATCACGACTTTATTTCCGTTGCTGGCGACAACAATTTTTTTGAGACCGATTTTTTCCAGATCGGCATAGGCGTCCTTATAATTCTGGCTGGACGCGTTTTTCAAATCGAACGTAACGAAAACTAAGTAACTCATCTAATTCTGTTTCTCCTCGTATTCAAAAATAATCCTGAGCGAAGGAATGCGCTGAAGCGCATTCCTTCGCCCATATAATCTAATGCCGGTGAGCGGAATATTTTTGCCGTCCTGGATAAAAAAAAGAAAAAGTTTATTTCAGGACGAAAACTGCGGTAGTGATAAGGCTTGGGAAACCACCTTTAGCCGCCGACCTAGAAGCGATTTTTATTGAATCGGTGATTTATCGGACGTTCCGGAAATTCGAACTTCCTTACTCACAAAAGCTTTTACCGGAATGCGTGAGGTTATCGACGTTATTTCAGGAATAATCGCCGATTTAGTAAACTTCGATCTTTATTTTCAACTATTCCTCATTTCCAGAAATCCATATTTCCAGAAAACGATTGCCTGCCGTTAATCGGAAGGTAACTGGTTGTCGTCCGGAAGCAGGGAGGACCATTTAAAGCAGACCATTCTGTATTTGATTCCTTCAACGCTGACTTTCTTGGTGTGACGATCCGTTTCCGTCGCGTGCAAAGCGCCGGATTCCGCCATTTTATTGAGAACCGCCGTTTGATTCCATTTTCTTTTGGAGAATACCGCATCGACCGTACTTCGCAGAAAACCGACGTATTCGCCCGGTTTGGCGGCGCCCTGAAGAGCGCCGCGCCCGCGGTCGTAAGTATCTGAGCCGGCAAACAAACTCAGATTCGAGACGTAATGGTCCGCCAGAGCACGCAGCGCGAGCAGGATAACGTTCTGATTGTTCTGCTGCTCATGCAGGTGATTCAGAAGCCAGGCGCTCATCACGTCCGATTTAAAGCGCAGCCCGAGAAGCGGGCAGGTGATTTCGGCGGCGACAGCGACAGCGGCGATATAGCCGCTCACGCGTCCGACGATGTCCGATGACGAATTGCGGAGCAGTTCATTTTTCAGATCCGTATAGCGACTTTGCCGTTTCATCCAATCTTTTTCCGACCACCCGTTTAAGTGGCGGATGAAAGTCTCGCCGGCAATGCCGTGATTAAGCGCGACAGACCTCTCTAGTGATTGCACGAATGCGGCGGAATTCGCCGGAAACGGCGCTGTAAGCCCGCCGACCGGCAAAAGCCTGCCTCGGGCTCCTTCATGCGGGCTCGCTTCGTGCAGCGGCTCTTCCGAAGTCGAAAGCGCGACCGTCTGCCAGCTCATCGTTTCGCGAATGCCGCCGCCGCGTGCGCCGCGCCCTTTTCCTTTGCCGTTAGCGATCATGTAAATCACGGTCTTCTTCAGTTCCTCGGAGCAATGCTGAGCGTCGTCGAGAAAAATCGGCAACTCCGAACACATGCCGGCAACCTGCTCGATCGCGACTTTGGTGTTCATCCACTGGTGAATGACCGATTCCGGGTCGAGCGGATTGCCGTAAACGCTCGACGCGAGCTTGAGCGTCGTCGATTTGCCGGAGCTGGTGTTGCCGTAAATATTGAGAATGAAGTTCGGAATCTGCAAAAATCTTTGCAGCGGCGGCACGAAGGAAGCCGCGATCGCGATTTGCGGAATCAGCAGCTGCGCGTCCGCCACGTCGTTCATCACACCTACCCAATCTTTGAGCGTGCCGCGCCGGGCGGCGTATGCGCGGTAGATGCCGGCGTCTCCGGGACCGTTCGGCGCGAATTCGACGTCGGCGGAAAGCCCGGGCAGGAAAAACTGTCTGCCGGCGCGCCCGCGCCCGAATTTAGAAGTGACTTTTTTCCGCGGGATGAATTCGGCGAAGGCGCGCTCGTAGGCGGTCAGGTATGAAACCACCAGCCGGGCGTTATTCGACGAAACCGGCGCTCCTTCGCCGGAAAGGGAAGAAACGAGCGAGCGGGCGTCGCACATCTGCGAGCGCAGGATTTTCGTCGAACGCCGCCGACCGAGATAGTCGTAAGCGATGACGACCGCGATCTGACTCGTGTCGATGTTTTCGTGAATTTCCGCGATGTAAATCAGAGACTCCGCAACGAGCGTCCATTTCGGCTCGTTGCCTTCTTTAGCGGACGGCGTGACCAGCCAGACGGAACGATCGTAATCCAATTGGTAATTAGCCGGCATCGCTTCGGGTGACCAGGCGGCGTTCTCTCCTTTTGCGAGACGATTTCCTTCTACCTGCGCGGCGGCTTTTCCGAGCGTCAAATTAAGGTATTTCTCGCCGTGACCGCGCTGATTCCATTTGCTGCCGCACCCAGACGGATGATTTCTGAAAACGGCTTTCACTTCTTCTTCGGTAAATCCTTTTTTGAGAAGTGTCACGGCGATCCAGAAATCCCGGCTCGACTGATCATCGTCGCGACCGGCATTCGTGCCTGAACGAACCGTGTGTTTGCCGGTGATAATCGCTTCGACGACCTTTACCGACACGCCGCGCTCGCGTAAAGCATCGATCGAAGGCGCGGCGACAACCGTTTGCGCGTCTTTTTCGCCTTCTGGGTAGTTCTGATTACTAGGAAGGGCGTAATGAGAAGTCGAGGAGTTGTCCGCGCCGGCAGTGATTTTCGATGCCGCGGCGAGAAAATTCTTCATCTCTTCGAGCGAATAGCGCGTCCAGCTCGAATCCTCCTCGACGATCTCGCACGGCGCGGGCTGCTCGTATTTGAGGTTGAGCGTTCCCGGCAGGCGCATTACGCGGCTCGGATTAATCACGGCATCGCCGCCGAGCGTGTCGCGCAGGGCGCGGATCATTTCCTGCCAGTCGAGCAGCCGCCCGTCGTGCAAGGGCTCTTTAAGGACATAGTAAACGTGTCGCCCGTAGCCGGAATTGACGACGACCGATGGGGGAAGCGCCAGGCTCTTTACGCGGCGGATGACTTCGATCGCGCCGCCGGGCGTCTTGTCGTAATCGAGATCGCTCCAGAGACAGCCGATCTCGGCGACGTCCGCGTCGGTTCCGGCTTTTCCTTTTTTCGCCGGTCGCAGTCGCGGCGCTGGACCGAATGTAATCATCTGCCGGCTTCTGCGAGTCAGTACCTGTTGCTCGATTAACTCTTTATCGAGCGGCAGAGGGAAGTAGTCCGGATTGTCGTTGACTTTCGGAGTGCCGGCGGAAAAATAGCGGAATTCGGCGAAGCCGGTCCGGTATTCGGAAAAAAGAAAGTCGAGAAATTTATGCGTGGAATCAAAGTCTTGCCCGCCCGACGCGGGTCGTGGTATTATTTCATTCATCATTGATCGTTTGAGCGGTAAATGATATTAAAAAAAGTCGTTGGTGCCAGCCGACGATTTTTTTGTTTAGCGGATTTCAATTACAAGTGCTCCGCTTTTACTTTTTATTTAGATTGCTGATTATTCATTGGATTGAGACAGTTTATTGGCGTAAAATTCCAATAGAATTTCGCGGTTCGGTTTTTTCAAATCACCGAGATCTTCCCAAAGCCTGTCGAGTGCGACCCTGACGATTTCACTCATGGCAAGTCCCGTTGCCTGTCCAGTCTCTTTTAGCTTTTGATGACGCGCGTCATCGATACTCAGCGTTACCGTTCTCATAGATTGTTTCCTTATTGTATATTTAAACTGTTGATTTCAAACGGATTAGCTATATTTTTGTTTAATCTTCGATAGGCTTATTCCCCCTTTGATAAGAATTTTCTGCGATAATGCGTTGGAGAGTTATATTTTCTTCGCGTATTTTTTCCTCGCGTTTTTGGCTTAAAGTTGCCTGTTCCCGCCAGAATGCGGATTGGGATTCATAAAGCTCACAACGATTTTCCACTTCTTGGATTTGGCGTTTGTGCGCTTCCTCCTGCGCCTTTTCCTGCGCGGAGCGTTGAGCGTCTGCGCGCTTTACAAAATTTTTTATCAAATCTATATCTTTATCTTTTTCTAACTCTTTTTCCAAATTACGGAGTATTAAGTTTTTTTCTGTGACTGTCGCAGTAGAATCCAAAACTCTATCTTTCTTTAAATAATCATTTCTTACCGTTTCAGGTGTGTCCCCGACGTAATTTGCGATTTCTTCATCCGTCCAATTTGACCTGTTGAGCCAGTTAATACAGGTTCGTCTTAATTGATGAGGATTAAGCGGGTGATAGTTTGCGGCATCAACGCTTTCAAAAGTCAAGAATTTTTCCACCCAGAAGCTGAATTTGTTCGAAAAGCTGCCTTCATTTTGCGGTAGCTTGACGAACTCGCTCGATCTCCCCTTCCGAGAAACGAAAAACTCATCTTCCAGAGGTTCGGCGGCATTCTCTAGAACGTACGGATAGACTTCTTTATAATACTTGTATAAACCGCTGGTTAAGCGACCGTGTGTTCGGCTACTGTCTTCGAAATTCAATTCGCAGTGAATACTCTTACCGTTTTTTGTTTCTTTTCCGTCAAAATGGATAATAAGCGTGTTTTTTCCACGAAAACCGATGTTGCCGTCTGGTTGAGCCGTATATTTAGTTTTTTTTATTAGGCGGCAATTTCGTACGTTAATTTGTCTTAAACCGAAGAATCGGAGAAGCAGCACTGGATATATTTTATCTTTTTCTGCTTTTCTCGCCTCTTTCAAAGTTTTATCGAGTCTAACTTTATAGTGTTTTCGAAACTGGTCGGCTGAGTCTATTAATCCGTTGTACATAGCCATTCCGAGTAGAACGGTTCGAAACTTAACAAACAGTGCACTATCATACCCCTCCTTTTTCGATGAAGTATGTCGATCTCGTTCGCGCGATCTGAAGATATCGACGTATTCGTTAAAAAAAACAGGATGTATTGTTCCGTCGAGAAACTCAACGTCTTTTGTTTGAAAAGATGGCTTTGCACCAAAACTGCTTAAATCCGGCATTTTGCACCAAAAGTCCGGCTTTTTTGAAAAAAGTGCTGTTGAAATAAAGGACTT
>DASVRT010000088.1:0-92021 GCA_036388475.1 Pyrinomonadaceae bacterium
TGCTGGCATTTTGCGGAAAGCAGTTGAACAGGATTTTCTTAATTTCCAGATATTAACCGCAATCAGGAAGATTAAATTCGCATTGCCGGAAAGCCGATTTTGCCGATTCGCAAAGTCGGCTTTTTCGTTGTAATATTTTAATTATCAATCCTTTATCTTTCTAATCTATGACCAAAAAAATATTTATTGCCGGTTCGGGCGGCATCGGCGAAGCGGCGGCTCTCTTACTGCGCGAATGGGCGTCGTTTGAAACGGAAATAATCCTGGGCGATATATCGGAGGAAAATTTAGTCAAAGCGAAGGATTTCGTGCTGCAAAATTCCGCTAAAACTTCAAAAGTAGAAACGGTTTTGATGGCGAAAGACGGCGCGAGCGAAGCGATGAATGCCGCGTTTGAAGGCGGCGACGTTCTGCTCGACTGCTCGCCCGGCGCGCAGGCTCCGCGAATGGCGCGTTTTGCCAAAGATTTCAAGATGCACTACGCGAATCTGACCGAATACGTCGCCGAAACCGACGAAATTATCAATCTCGCGAAAGATGCCGAAACGGGTTTTATTTTGCAGACCGGACTCGCGCCCGGATTTATCAACGTTTTGGCGATGTCGCTTTATCAAAAATTCGTCGCGCAGTTTGAAAACGAAAAAATCGAGAAAATCGGGATGAAGGTCGGCGCGCTCACGGCGCACGCGCACCAGCCGCATTTTTACGGCTTTACGTGGTCGCCGATTGGCGTGGCGACCGAATACGTCAAGCCTTCGCGCGTGATTCGCGATTATAAAATCACGGAAATGCCCGCGCTTTCGGACAGAGAAAAAATCGTTATCGGCGGTCGTCAATACGAAGCGGATTTGACTTCGGGCGGCGCGGCGGATTTGCCGGAATTTTTTACCGATAAGGCGCGTCGGCTCGATTACAAAACTTTGCGCCACGTCGGGCATTACGCGTGGGTGGACGGCGTTATCAGAAAATTTCCGAACGACGACGATTTGCCGAAAAATATTCTGGCGGAATTTTTGCGCGAAGTTCCGGCGGTCGAAGACGATTTCGTGCTGGTTCACGCTTCGGTCGAGGGCTTCGATAAACGAAACGTGCGCCGTTTGATTGAAAAAGCGTTTTTTGTCGAGCCGCTGGAAATTAACGGGCATTTTCTACGCGCGATTCAAACAACGACTGCCGCGCCGCTGCTCGAATCGGCGATGATGCTGCTTTCCGGCAAATATCGCGGCGTCGTTCTGCAAAGCCAATTGAATCCGCAGGATTTTTTGAACGGCACTTTTGTTTCCAGAGTTTACGAAATGATTTAAAACGCAAAGTGCAAAATGATTCCCGGAAGCTTTCAAACGTGATTTGAAACTTACCGAACGGCGTTTGAAAGTTAGAAAACGTGATTTGAAAGTTAGAAAACCGCGTTTGAAAATTACCGAATCACGTTTGAAAGCAGGAAAATTGCGTTTGGAAGTGGGAAAATTGAATTTTCCTACTTTCAAACGCGATTTTCCTGCTAAAAAAAAGCAATTCTGCATTCAATTAATACAGATGAAGAGAGAAAAATTCTTCAATTCCGCATTTTGCGTTTTGCATTAATTAATCCTCTTTATCTACCGTTAACATCTCGTGGCGCTCGGTGACTTCGTCGTCGGTTGCGTCTGCCAGGCTGCGGTCGCCGGTTACTTCATCCCAATCGTAGCCGAGAAAATCGGCGAAATGATAAAGCTGTCGTTCCCAAACGGCGCGGTCGGCATTGTATTCGAGAAACGCCTGCCCGGTGTCGGAGCGCGTCTTGATTTTGCTGCGCTGCAAATGTTTTACGGCGCGATTAAAACATTTCTGTCGTCGCGTCAGCGTTTCTTCTTCCGACTCGAACGGTTCGGTCGCGCGATTTTCGAGTTTGAGCGAGGTGACGAGTTCAAACAGAACGTGTCGCGCGCTGTCGCCGGCGATTAAAACGTCCGGGTGGTCGCCCGCTTCGATATATTCTTTTTCTTCCAGATGCGCATTGAGAATCGCCACCGTTTCGAGCACGACGAAAAGCGCGCGCGGCAAGCCTTTGTAAACCTCGACCGGATGAAAATAATGAATGACCGGATGCTCGATATGTGATTCGAGCAATTCCTGCAAATCGCGTGTCGCCTCGCGCAGAGATTCGGTCAGGCTGTGAAAACGCCCGCGCGCGAAATGGCTGGAGATAAAGCCGGAAATATCCGCGCCCTGTCGCGCCTGATGATAAAACTTGAGCGCGACGGCGCGCTTGCGCTCCAGCGCGCTGTACACAGTCAACAGATAAGTTATCGAAATTGAAATAGTCGCCATTCCCAGAGCGGATTCAAACAGAGCGAGCATTCGCATAGTGCTGGAAATCGGCAGAATGTCGCCGTAGCCGAGCGTCGTCAAAGTGATGCCGCTAAAATAAAATGCCTGCAAAATCAAGCTTCCGTGCGCGGCTTCGCCGATTTGAAATCCGGTTTCCAGACGCGGCAGGTAGATAAGCGCGAAACCCGTCATCAGCGTCAATAATAAAACCGTGATTAAAAGCGGCATCAAAAGCGGTCCGACCGCCGACAAAAGACGGTGGCGAAGACGGCGACCCAGGTTCTGTGTCAGACGCGTGATAAACCACCACGCGCCGCGATTCAAGAATTCACTAAACGGACCCGGATATTTTGTCGCGCGCAGGATGGTGGCGTAAATGTCGTAGAAAACCAGGATGATTAAACCGACGCCTGCGATTGTCAGTAAAAGATTTGCCGTCGCGCTCATGAAATTTTGCCTTCTCCGCTAAGTTTTAATTATACATCGGGCGCAAGCGTTGATTTATACTTTTTCGAGGAATCCGAAAGAAAAAGCGGAAAGAGAAATTTCTCTTTCCGCTTTTTTGATTAAATAAAGGCGGCAACGCGAATGTTAACGAGCGTGTCGCAACATTAATCACCGGACACGCTCCATCACCGCCCGTGTTTCTGCCGTATCTTCTCTAACGACCGTTAATCGGCTGGTCAGTGTTTACGCCGAACTGCACGGCAGTAAACCCGCTCGTCGAACGGTTCAGATACCAGACGCCGCCGCGATAGACAGCCTGGTCGTCTTTGCCGTCGCCGTCGTAATCGCCCGGAGCCGGAACGTCGCCGTTCGCGCCGAACTGCGAAACCAGAAGAACCGAGTTGGCGGTGTACATATACCAGGTGCCGTCAGATGGGCGGAAAACGCCGATGTCCTGCTTGTTGTCGCCGTCGTAATCGCCCGGAACAGTGATGTCGGTCGCCAAGCCGAACGAAATGCCGGAAAAGACACCGTTCGAGCTGTTGATGCGATACCACGTTCCGTTTGACGGACGGAAAACAGTCAAATCAGCCTTCGCGTCGCCGTCGTAATCGCCGACCACCGGACGGTCGCCATTCGCGCCGAACTGCGAGCCGACAAATTGACCGTTGCCGCTGTTGATGCGATACCAGGTGCCCTCCGTCGGACGCCAGACCGCCAAATCGTCTTTTCCGTCGCCGTCAAAATCAGCGGGCTGCGGAATATCGCCCGCCGCGCCGAACTGCACGCCGACAAATGTTCCGTTCGATGAATTCAGACGATACCAGGTTCCGGTTGCGGGTCTCCAGACGGCAATATCGGCTTTATTGTCGCCGTCAAAATCAGCGGCAACCGTTTTGTCGGCGGCGACGCCGAACTGCGTGGCGGTAAAGCCGGCTTGCGAGCGCAGCAGATACCAGACCGTATCGGACGGGCGAAAGACCGCTAAATCGGTTTTGCCGTCGCCGTCAAAGTCATAAGGCGCTTTCGCGACGACAGTGGTTTGATTAATCGTAAAGTTTGCGGCTGAGATGTCGAAAAAGATGTTTCCGACAGCTTCGACTTTGATGCGCGCCTGCGTCGTGGTGACGTTCGGGACGGTAATGGTCTGCGTTCCGTCGTTCGGCGTGCTGGCGAGAATCGTCGTCGGGAAAGTCTGCCCGCCGTCGGTCGAAAGCGAAATCTTCACGTTTGCCGCGTTGACCGGAGCGGCAGTCGTATTCGCCGCATTCCACGTGACGGTTTGCGTCGAGCCGCCGTTCCACGTCACCGCCGTGTTCGGCGTGGTGACGTCAAACGGTCCGCTGTTGCCGTCAACGTTGACGATAACCGCCGCCGTGTTAACGCCGCCTCCGCCCGCGCGGTTGTCGCGCACGATAACCTGAAAATTCATCGTGCGCGTTATCGCCGGAAGAATTTCGCCGGTCATCAAACCGCCCGTCGTATTCGGCGGAACGTTAGCGGTGTTTAAAATATGCGTCAGGCGCGGAAAAGTGCGCGTTCCATTTGTCGTCGGCAGGAACGGTCGGAAAATCGGGCGCGCAATGCCGTCAGCGTCGGAATTGGGAACAGTCGTAGCCGCTCCAGCCGAACCGCCAGCGTCATATTGCTGCCAGTCATATGTCAACGAATCGCCGTTCACATCGGTCGAAGTCGCCGCCAAAGAAAACGGCGTCTGTTTCGGAATATTAAAGGAGCTGCCGTTAATCGAAGGAACTGTCGGCGGTGTATTTTGGGTCGGAGTCTGCACCGCACAGGTGTTGCCTGTCAGATTAGTCGTGTAATTAACAATCGCTTCGATGCTTCTGACGTGGAAAGTGTCAATACTGTTGAAAGCCAGATTGTTTGAGCCGCACAATCCGGCATAAGCCATAATCGTGATGCCGCTGCCCGGCTCATAAGAGTTTGCAGAACTGCGGTTCGGGCTGGCACAGCCGCCGAGCGAACTGTTGAAAGTGTGATTCGCGCCGAACTGGTGTCCGACTTCGTGCGCGACATAATCAATATCGAAAGCATCGCCGATCGGATTCGGCAAGCCGGTCGTGCCGCGAGCTTTGCTTCCGCCGCACGGACCGTTAAGCGACGCAACTCCGCCGCCGTCAGTATTAAATACGTGACCGACATCGTAATTCGCCGTGCCGATGACTTCGTTTAAAGTTGTCGTATTGGTCGTCAATGTGGCGTTGTCACTTGTGTTGGTGTAAGGGTCACTCGCCGCGTCCGTGTAAATGACCAAATCGGTGTTGGCGACTAAAATCATTCTGACCGCGACATCGCGTTCATACACTTGATTGATGCGATTGACCGATGTGTTAATCGCCGCCAGCGCTCTGGCTTTCGCCTGCGCGTCGGTGTCGCCCGCCTGTCTGAAAACCGAAGTGTATTCGCCCGTCGCCGCCATCGCCAGACGATAGGTTCTGAGTGTCGCTCCGCTCGTCACTTCCGGCGCTGTCGGCACAAAACTAATCTGCTCGATCTGCGGTATGACGATATCTTCGCCGGTCAGGCAAATCCACGGGTCGCTTGAGCGCGGCACATCGCTCTTGAAGAAACTGATGTAGTTTAGTGTATCACCCCAAGCATAAGGCTCAACTAAAATCGTGCCCTGATTCGAGAAAATCATCGCGCGGAAGCCGTTCGGCGAAATGTCGAAGCGGGTAATTTCGGTCGGGTTGTCGATTCCCTGCCCTCGATAGCTTTGAATTTCGGGATATTTCGCCGCCAGTTCCGGCTCCATAATCGACGAGTTTTCGATTCGGAAACGCGAGACGCCGCCGTTCGGCATCGGAATCGTCAGAATAACTTCATCGCCGCTGCGCGCCTGGTCGGAAAATTCCTTCGGCGCGCGATTCAGAACTTGTCTGAGCGCCGCTTTATCCAGTTGGAAAGTCGAATAAAACCGCGGAACGATCTGCCGCTCGACGTCGGTTCTTTGCTGAAGCGCCGAATCGTTAATCTGCTGCCAGACACCGCCGTTCTGCGCACTCTGCGCCGCAAGCGTGCCGGCAACGAGTAAATTTATTGCCAAAATTAAGACAATATAAAGGGAAAGTTTTTTCTGCATTTGTCGTTACTCCTTAAAATTTATCCCAAAATTCATTTCGAGATTAATAAAATGATTGCCGACCCTGCTGGTTTTACTGATTATGAAAATGCTACAACGGGGAATAAATTAGATATCGGTTGTAGAAAGAGTGACTCTAACTTTAAGAAATTTGAACTTGAAAAACAAGCTGCACGCGAGAGGAAACCGCCGAAAGATGTAAATAATTGTAAAATGCCGACGCGAGCGGCGCAAAAATCTTTTCCAAATTTCGACGCTTGGAATGCTCGTCCGTCTGAAAAGTTGTCTATTAAATTCTGCGGTTTCAACCTCTCCGATTCTTTGCGCTATAATTTCTCAGATGTCCGAAAACACTTTAACGACCAATCAAAGCACTCAGGTCGAACAAAAATCCGCCGCGCTCGCTCCCACCGGCGAAGAGCTTTCCGTGCTTTCCGCCACCGAAAAAATCGGTTTCAAATTAACTCACCGGATGAATCTGGGCGCGTGGAAAAGCTTCTGGACTTTTTGCCAGCGCCGCCTCGGCTCGCTTTGGATTCAGATTTCGACTTACAATTTAATGCAGGTTTTCGGGCTCGAAAATTTTGCGAAAACCGACGCCGCGCGCCCGATTCTGCTCGTCTCCAATCACCGTTCCTTTTTCGATATGTATGTCGTTTCGACGACGCTTTTTCGCCGCACGAATCGCCGGTTTCGACTGTTTTTCCCGGTGCGCGCCAAATTTTTTTACGATTCGCCCGCCGGCTGGCTCGTCAATCTCGTGATGGGCTGGTTTTCGATGTACCCGCCGTTTTTTCGCGAAGCCGGAGAAGTAAAAAAACGCGAGTTCGATAAATTTTCGCTGCGCCGTCTCGTCCAGATTTGCTCGGAACCCGAAGCGAATATTATCGGCTTTCACCCGGAAGGCAAGCGCAATTTAAACGACAATCCGTATGAATTTCTGCCCGCGCAGCCCGGCATCGGGAAAGTAATTTTCAGCGCGCACCCGCAGGTCGTGCCCGTATTTATTACCGGCTTGGGAAACGATTTGCCGAAACAGGTTTTGGGAAACTGGCGCGGCGGCGAGAAAGTTCGTATCTGGTTCGGCGAGCCATTGGAGCTTTCCGAATTTTACGAAAAACGCGATTCCGTGCGGACGCACAAGGAAATCGCCGATTTCCTGATGCTGAAAATCGGCGAGCTGGCGGAAAAAGACCGCGCGCAATTCGTCAAAAAGATTTAAGCCGCACCTTTTCCGACGATTTCCTTACAATCTTCGCGCGATGTTTTTCCGGTTCGTGTTCGGGTTGACGGTTTTGATGGAAATCGGACGGTTTTCAAATCGAAAATCCGAATCGTAATCTCTCTCGACGGTCGGATAAAGCAGAATGCCCGCCGCTGCCGGCGTTTTTTCGTGCGCGGCGCGCTGATTCAGCAAATAACTGAAAAGCTGGTAAAGATTGGCGGATTTTATCTTTTCGCGCGAATAGTTTTCCGTCATCGCCGCGCGGTAAAACTTGGCGTCGATAATAATTTTTCTTTCGTCGTCTTCGAGCGAAACGTCCGTCCGCCTAACGGGCAGAAACTTTTCGGCTTCGTCCGACAAGGATTCGAACTGCCGGCGAATAATTTCGCTTTTCACTCGAATTTCACTCGAAAATCGGTTTCGAGCCGGTAAAAGCGATATCTGAGCCTGCATAATGTTTTGAAACTAAAGCGCTGAAAATTTAATACTTATCGCCTTCTCAGAACGGAAACGAATTTCGTTTTATCAATCTCTGCCAGCGTCGAAAGATTTTAATGTTATCGTCGTCGGTCGTCAATTTTTCCGCCCGCGCCAGGTAATTCAGCACCGTTTGTTTTTCGCCTCTGGCGAGCAGCTCGGCGGCTAAATCCAGTTCCGGGTCTTTAATTTCAAAATCATTTTCTTCGGGAAACGTCAGCGAAGCCAAAAGATGTTCTCCGGCTTTCGCCGTATTTCCCTCGCGCAGGGCGACGCGTCCGAGCAGAGTGTTGCCGTAATAAATCGCTTTCTCCGTATCGCGCCACGGGTCGGACTCGTTTTTTATCTCGTTTAAAATAAACTCGGCAAACGCGCGGGCTTTTTTCAAATCGTTTAAATCGAGCGCCGCTCCGGCAACTTTGACGAGCAGTTCAAAGTGGTCGCTGCTTTTCGCCCGTCCCTCGTCTTTGGAGATTATAGATAATGCTTTTTCGCCTTCGGCTAAAACTTTTCTGAGCGCCGCGTCGATGTCGGCTTCCTTGCCGTTCACCTCGGCTGATTCGTAATCGCTGACGGCGCCCGCGACCCGGTCTTCGTAAATGCCGATTAAACGCTCGGAATATTCGTAAAGATTCGGGTTGATTTGCTGTCCTTCGCGGAGCAGTTTTTCGGCGAGCGGCGCGTCGAGCTGGCTCAGAAACTGTGCCGCGCTCAAACGGATTTTCTCATTTGTTTTCTTTAAATTAATCTGTTTCAGCCACTCGTCTTTGAGCGCGATGTAATCCGGGTTTTTCAAATCTTCCGCGTTCACCCACCAGCCGAGCTCGCGGTAATACATTTTTTCCGGACGATGGCGGACGAGCCACAGCCGATGCGCCTGCGCCGCCTTTTTCGCCGCCGCGCTTTCCTGGCGGTCGTAATACTCAATCAGCTCGATTCTGATTTCGACGTCCTCCGGCGTTTGCCGTTCGTCTGGTATCGTCTTAAACCGCGCTTCGGTTTCCGCCGCAGTTTTTTCGTTGAATCCCCAGCGAGTCAGCGCCGGATTCGGTTTCGGCGGCGGAATCTGAAGCTGCGGAAACGGAATAGTTTCGGGCACGACCGCCGGCGTCGGCGTCGGCGTTTGCGCTTCGATGGAAAAAGCAAAAATGAATGTGATTAGAAGCAGTGAAAAAATCGTTCCGGTCATTGAAGTTTCCTTTTAATTTAAAAAAATCTGCCGAATTTTAACCCGAATCGAAACGCTTTGTAAAAATCCCTTTGCGAAGTCGTTAAATTTTTCTTACACTTTGGCAGAATGTCAAATAATTCCAATCTTCCGCTGGTCATCGTCAACCCGAAATCGGCGTCCGGCTCGACCGAAAATCGATGGGCGCAGGCTGCCTCGGATTTGCGCGCGCATTTCGGCGCGTTTCAGGTCGCGTTTACCAAAAAACAGGGCGACGGCATTCTGCTGGCAAAGCGCGGCGCGGAGGCGGGAAGAAAATTTATTATCGCCTGCGGCGGCGACGGCACGATTAACGAAGTGGCAAACGGAATCCTGGAATCCGGCGCCGACATCGAGCTCGGTGTTTTGCCTTCGGGCACGGGCGGCGATTTCCGGCGGACGCTCGGAATGCCGCCCGGCGCGCGCGAAGCGGCGCAAGGCTTGAAAACCGGCGAAACGAAAAAAATCGACGTCGGGCGCGTGACGTTTTTAAATCACGCCGGCAAAGAAACTTCGCGTTATTTTCTGAACGTCGCCAGCTTCGGCTTGAGCGCGTCGATTATCGAGCGCGTCAAAACGAAAAATAAATTCGACTGGCTGCCGCACGATTTATTGCGCGGCAAAGCGACGTTCGCCGTTTCCACTTTGCAGGAAGTGCTGGATTTAAACTTTGTGACGGTGCGCGTGCGGATTGACGAAACGGAAGAAAAAACGCTGAACACGATAAATTTTGCCGTCGCCAATTCGCGCTTTTTCGGCGGCGGAATGAAAATCGCGCCCGACGCCTGCTTGAACGACGGATTTTTCGACATCGTCAACATCGGCGATATGAAAACCGCAAAAATTTTGCTGAACGCCTACACGCTTTACAACGGCTCGCATCTAAATTTATCGGAAGTCAAACATATCAACGCGAAACGAGTCGAAGTAAAATCAGCCGACGAGCGAAAAGAGATTTATCTGGAAACCGACGGCGAATTGCCCGGAAAACTTCCGGCGGTGTTTGAGATTGTTCCTGAAGCATTAAAGGTTAGAATTCCTAAACAATGATTCAAACAGGATAGACGGGATGGGCAGGATAAATGCTTTTTGATGAACCGACGAGCAAAATTTTAGAAGCCGGTTTTGAGGCGCGTAAGGAATTAGGCGCGGGTTTTCTTGAATCGGTCTACGAAAAAGCGCTGCACGCGACATTGAGACAAAAAGGATTAAATGCAGTCTCGCAAGTTTCTTTACAGGTAAAATTTCGCGGCGTAATAGTCGGAGAATTTTATGCCGGCATATTAATCGAAAACAAAGTTTTGTCAGAACTAAAAGCCGTAAGTCGAATTCTGTCTGAACACAAAGCCCAAGTAATAAAGTATTTCAAGGCAACCGGAATCGAGATAGGTTTACTGCTAAATTTCGGCAATGCAAAATTAGAGTATAATCGTTTACATAAATAAACTTATCCTGTTCATCCTGTTTGAATTTGTCGTGAAAACCCGAATTTTACTATGAAAACATTCAACCAGCGTCTTATAGAATCCTGCGAGCAGCGCTCGGAAAGAGTTGCGATGCGCGTGGTCGGCGACGATTCGGAAGTTTATACTTTCGGCGAGATGCTGCGGCAAATCCGCGCCGTCGCTTTCCGGCTCGAACAGGAAAACGTCGCTTTCGGCGATAAGGTCGCGCTTATCGGCGAAAATCACCCGTCGTGGGAAATTGCCTATCTCGCCACGCTTTATCGCGGCGCGGTCTGCGTGCCGCTCGACCCGCACGGCGAAATCGAAACGCTCACGAATTTTCTCGAAAACTCCGAGGCAAAACTCGCTTTTCTTTCGCCCGACGAGACGGAAAAGTTTAAACAAATCGAAGAAAAGCTCGGTCGCCACATTCCGGCAGTCGTCTGGCGAATGGAAAACTCGTCCAACGGGTTTCAAAAGTTTGAAGATTGGGCAAACACGGAATTTCCCGACGAATTCGCGCGTAAAATTCCCGCCGCGACCGGCGACGACCCGGCGCTTTTGATTTACACGAGCGGCACGACGGGCACGCCGAAAGGCGTGCCGCTGACGCACGGCAATATTACTGCCGAGCTCGACGGCATCAACCACGTTTTAAGACTCAGCGACAATGACAAAATTCTCAGCCTTTTGCCGCTTTTTCACGTTTACCTGCAAATCGTCAATCTCTGGACGGCGACCACTTTCGGCTGCGAAGTCGGTTATCTGAAAGAACTGACGCCGTCCGAGCTTTCCGAGGCGATGAAGCGGTTTAAGCCGACGATTCTGACGACCGTGCCGCGTCTCTGGTATCTGTTTCACAAAAAGATTTTCGACGCCGTCGAGGCGCAGCCGAAGCCGGTGCAGATGCTTTTCAAAACGATGTTTGCCGCCAACGGTTTTCTGCGCGACACGTTTAAAACCAATCTCGGCAAAAAAATGTTCGGCAAAGTTCACGAATCGTTCGGCGGCAATTTGCGGATTGCGATTACGGCGGGCTCGCGCTTTGACGAAGACGTGGCGATTGATTTCAACAAGCTCGGCTTTACGATTATTCAAGGCTACGGCTTGACCGAGACTTCCGGCGCGGCGACGGCGACTTATGAAGCCGACAACCGCGTCGGCTCGGTCGGCAAACCGTTTGTCAACGCCGAGGTGAAATTGAACGAGCCGAACAAGGAAGGCATCGGCGAAGTTTTAATCAAAGGCGGAATGGTTTTCAAAGGTTATTACAAAAACGAGGAAGCGACGCGCCAGACTTTTACCGAAGACGGCTGGTTTCGCACCGGCGATTTGGGAAAATTCGACGCGGACGGGCATCTTTATATCGTCGGGCGCGCTAAGGACGTTATCGTTTTGCCGAGCGGGAAAAACGTACACCCGGAAGATTTGGAAGTGCATTATCTGAAAACGCCGCTCGTCGAGGAAATGGCTATCTTAGGCGTCAGGGACGAAACGGCGCAGCACGCCGGTTCGGAAAAGCTCGTCGCCGTCATCGTTCCCGATTTCGCTTATCTGAAAGCGAACAACATCGCCAACTCGCGCGAGGCGATTCGTCACGAGCTGGACAATCTCGGACGCGAGCTGCCCGAATACCAGCGAGTGCGCGATTACATTATTCGCATCGAGCCGCTGCCGCGCACGGCGACCCGCAAGATTCGCCGCTTCGAATTGCAAAAGGAAATCGAGACGGGCGCGATTTCGACCCGCCGGGCGCGCGACCCGAATCAATGGAAGCTCTCCGCCGAAGATAAAGAACTGCTCGATTCCAACGCCGGAAAAGCCGTCGTGACGGCAATCAAAAAGAACGCGAAAGAGACGGAAACGATTCATCCGACGATGAATCTGGAAATTGATTTGGGCTTGGATTCGTTGTCGCGGGCGGAAGTTTTCGCCGCGCTCGAACAGGCTTTCGGCATCGAATTCGACGGCGACGAAGCGGCGAAAGCTCTGACCGTCACCGACGCGATCGAGATTGTCCGCAAACACGCGGGCGAGGCAGAGACGACGACCGACATTTCCGCCAATTTAAACTGGTCGAAAATCGTCACGGAAACCGAAACGGATTTGCCGGAGATTCAATATGTTTTAAAAAACCGCCCGGTTTTCAGCTTTTTCGCGTGGTCGGTTTACAAAGGCTTAAATATTTTCTTCAAAGTGTTTACGCGGCTCGAAGCGCGCGGCATCGAAAATTTGCGGGCGCTGCGGCGACCGTTTCTCGTCTGCCCGAATCACCAGAGCTTTCTCGACCCGTTCGCCGTCTGCTCGATGTACCCGCTCGAAACTTTCCGCCACACATTTCACGTCGGCGCGAGCGAATTTTTCCAGAACGCTCTGATGCGCTGGCTTTCGCGCCTGCTCAACGTCGTGCCGATTGACCCGGACACGCAGTTGATGCGCGCGATGAAAGCGGGCGCGGCGGGCTTGAAACGCGGCAAAGTGCTGAACATTTACCCGGAAGGCGAGCGCGCCTTTGACGGCAAGCTGCACGAATTCAAAAAAGGCGCGGCTATCTTAGCGACCGAGCTGGATTTGCCGATTCTGCCCGTCGCGCTCGACGGTTTACACAAAGTCTGGGCGCGCGCCTCGTGGCGAATTCGCCCGGCGAAAGTGAAAATTCGCTTTGGCGAGCCGTTTTACGCGCGTGATATTGTCGAGCCTGAAATGACCGACGAGCAGAAATACGAAGCCGTCACCAAACATTTGAAAGACACCATCGCCGCGATGATTGCCGAAATGCGCGCCGGCAGCGAAACAACAGAAAAAACGCGACGATAACACGGCGGCAAATTACGTTTTTCAGAGCTTGCCGTCTTAAAACATTAATTTCTTTCTCGGCAATGTCGATTTCTTCAGGCGCGTCATTAATTTCTCCGGGCGAGTTATTAATTTCTTCAATCGAGTTGTCGTTTTCTTGAGGTAAGCGGTCAATTTCTTTCATCAAATTATAAGTCGCACTAATTTAATTGTCGTTTTCTTCGACTGAGACGTTGTTTTCTTTATCCGCCCTGAGCATTTTTGAAGCCGGTTTTGCGCTTCTTGTTTTTGCCTTTTACCTTTTTCCTTTTATTATTTAGCTTGTCTTTGCGCGGCGGTTTGAATTATGATGTGTTTCCGATTTCAGGCTCGGCGAGGCAGAAAATATGTATTGTTCGGCTTGTGGTTCAGAGGTGCAGGAAGGTTTGCGTTATTGTAATCGCTGCGGGGCGAATCTCGCCCCGGCGGCGGAAGCGAGCGCGCCGCCGAAGTTGTTCAGCATTATTATGATACTGACGGCGGCGGCGGTGCTGGTCGGCGTCGCCGGTTTGGCGGCAATCTTCTTTTTCGCCATCGAATTTATGAGCCGCGGCAATATTCCGGCTGAAACCGTCGTTTTTCTTCTGGCTTTTACGCTCGTCGTTTTCGGAATCGACGCGCTGCTGATTCGGCAGTTATCGCGCGCGCTCGGCGTTTATCTGAAAACCGGCGGCGCGCCGCCAACGGAAAAACCCAAATTAAATAAAGCGCAGCCCGTCGCGGGCGAGCTGACCGGACAAAAACAGGATTTTATCTCCGCTCAATCGCCGCATCAGACCGCGTCGCAAAAATCCGAACAAACCACGCGCATCCTGCAAGGCGAAGAACCGGCAACACGGAAACTGGAAACCGGCGAATAAAATAATCAGAAAAAGAGTATGACCGAGCGAAAAGAATACGAAATGTCGGACGGGTACAAACAGGCGCTGCAAAACCTGCTCGACAGAATTAAAACGCGCGAATGGCTTGCCGAAAAGATAAAAATCGCGCCTCCGTCGCGCCGCCCGAAGCTGGTCAAACAGCTCGCCGACCTCGACGTCAATATTGACAAGTTCGAGCAATCGCTGGCTGAAGAATACGAAATCACACAAAAAAAAGGGCGGGCTGAGGAAGAATACGAAGCCCAAATGGAAGCGTTGGACAAAAAGACCGACGCAATATTGGCGGATATGAAAGAAAAAGACCCCGAGCTTTACCGGAAAATTAAAGCCGCCCTCGGCGAAGACGAATAAAACAAACTGCAAACAAGATACAAAGGGACGAGAGCTGAAGTATTCGCCGCTCGTCCTTTTAACTTATCGACTCTTTTTATTTCCGGCGCTCGAAAAACACGTTCAGGCTGTCTTCGTCGGAATAAAACAAATCGCGCGGCGTGTAGCCGTCAGCCAGCATTTTTTTGAAAACGTCTTCCGGTTTTTCCTGCGCCGGCGGCGGCTGAACGGGTGCGCCTTTTTTCTGTTTTTTCGGGCGCGGCGGAATCATTCTTAAAGTTCGATACTCAAAACGATTCGCATTTCCCGCCGTTTTATTTCGGAAAATCAGGACGCTTTTGACGAAATCTCCCGGACTCGCCATATCGACGCCGACGGAATAAAATTCGGCGTCGGATTCGGCGACCTTTGTGAGATTTGCCGCGTAATCTTTCCTGTCGGTCAAAACCCATTGATAAGCGACCGGCGCGCTTTTTTCGGCGTCGCGAATCATCACGGCGCTGTTCAGATTGTGAACGCCGAGCCGGTAGCCTTCCGCCGTCACTTTGTCGATTTCCTTGCGCAAGCCTTCATTGCGATTGCCGCGTATAAAGCGATATTCCGGCTTTGCGCCGGGCGCGGATTTTTCGACCAGAACCGCGAAAAAAGAATCGACCGAAACAATGCTCGTCACGCCGAAACTGTAATAAGTCGCGACCGGCACGTAATCTTCCCGGACGGCTTCGTTCAAAAGACTCTGCATTTTCTCGGTCGGATTTTTGCCGATGCCGACGCCGGCTTTGAGCAATTTATATTGACGATTGCTTTTCGCCTGCGAGACGCGTTCGAGCAGATAAAGATTGCCGACGGTCGGCAGCGAGTAAACCGTGTTTTCAAACAATCCGCTCGGGTCGGTGTCAGCGCCGCCGCCGTAAACCGTGACGACCTCGCGAAAATACCAGCCTTTGTCCGCCAGCAAATTTAATTTGTTGTCGGCTTCCTTTTCGCCTTCGGCAAAAAAGAAATTGTAGTCGTAACGGTTTTCGCCGTCGTAGCGGACAATGCCGGCAAGCACGGTGCGACCGGCTTTTTCCTTGCTGGTTCCGGCTTCTCCGCTCGGCACGGCGGTCAATTTATCGAGCCGGAAGCCGCGCTGTCCGGCTTCCTTGACGGCATACATAAAATTGACGATTGATTGCGGCGCGAGGTATTCGTAAACGGCTTGCGGCTTGGGAATTTCGGTTTGCAGGGGCGTTTTGTTTTCGATTGTTTTGTCGGTCTGGGCGAGAAGGAACGACGGCGCGATGAAACACGCGAGAAAGAAAACAAACGCCGCGACGGCGTCAGGTCCGGCAAATATATTTCTCAATTTCATAAAGCGGAAATTTATCGTGATTTTGTTCGGGGCAGATTGAAAGTCGATTTTAGCGGAGAAACGAACGGAAAGGCAAATTAAAGGCGGAAACGCTCGTTAATATTCGCGTTTCCGCCCTTTCGTCCTTTTCATCCTAATCGCCGTCAACGACCAGCAGCGCGCGTTTTCCGACGCCGAAGCCGCCGCAAAACGTGAAGATTTCTTCCAGTGCTTTCGTGCTTTGCCCGATGCCTCTTTTCGATTGCGATTTTCCCGGCGCGATACAGCCCGTGACGTGATGCGGATAATTTCCCTGGTGCATCAAAAGCGCCGCCAGCTTTCCCTGGTTGTTAAATACGCCGTGATTCAAAATACGAAACTGCCGGCGCGGTTTGCCGTCCACCTTTTTGGTCGGGCTGTGTTCCATTTCGATTTCAAACTCGCCCGCCGGCAGCGTCACGTAACCGCCGCGCCGCTCCAGCGCGTGATAACTAACCGTTCCCGCCACCAGAATTCCGCGTTCCCCGATTGCCGCGTCTCCGTCCTCGGACTTGCTCGAAACAAATACTTTTGTGCGAATGAGATACAATGTCGGGGTAATAATCTCGTCGGGCATCTTTAGTTCTCCTGTTTTTATTATATTTAAAAAATAGACAAGCGGTAAAAGATAAATGAAAAGCTTCTACTTTATTACTTTTGCCTTTTAATCTTCCTCGTCGTCTTCGTCCGGATTATAAACTTCATAGCCGGATTCGTCATCGTAATAATAACTTTTTTCCCGCTGGTCTCGGCTCCACGAAGATTCGTCGCCGGTTTCGGGTTTTTCTGCGGCTTCTTTCGGCGCTTTGTCCTTTCGCGGCTTCGTTTTTTCGGTCATACTTCGTTTATAATCTCAACAAAATCTACGGTCAACAAAATTATGAAAACAAGAAATTATCTTTTAAGCTTCGGACTGGTTTTAGCTTCCGTCGTTTCAACATATTTTGCAACAACTTCGACCGCGCAACAAGGCGCGCAGACGCCAGCCGTCACCGCCGACAATGAATACCAGGTCGCGGCGATTCTGTTTATGCAGAAAGCGGCGGAATATCGCGCGCTCGCCTTTCAGGCGTTTAATATCGCCGAAATGCGGCTCGACGCCGACGAAAAAGACCGTCAGAAACTGCCGAAGGCGGAGCGCAAAAAGCCGCGCGCGGTCGTCGTCGATGTTGACGAAACGGTTCTGGACAATTCGCCCGCGCAAGCCGTGCAGGTCAAAAAACGCCTGCCTTTTATACAGGAAAACTGGACGGCTTGGATAAATATGCGACGGGCGAAAGCAATTCCCGGCGCGATTGATTTTCTCAATTACGCGAACCGCAAGGGCGCGCGCGTTTTTTATGTCACCAATCGCATCGAAGTCGAAAAACAGCCGACCATCGACAATCTGAAGGCGCTCGGATTTCCCGATGTTTCGGATGAAACCGTGCTCGTCAAAACCGCCGAATCGAGCAAGGAAGCGCGGCGGCAGACAATTCTGCAAAAATACCGCATCGCGCTTTTAATCGGCGATAATCTCGACGATTTATCAAACGTTTTCGAGCGTAAAGCAATCGACGCGCGTTTTGCCGAAGTCGATAAAACGCGCGAAATGTTCGGGCGAAAATTCATCGTTCTGCCGAACGCGATGTACGGCTCGTGGGAAAGCGCGGTTTACGAATACGGACGGCTGACCGAAGCGCAGAAAGCGGAAAAACGTGCAAATGCCCTGGAAAGCTATTAAACAAAACATATGGTTTGCGACAGCGCGCAATATTTCAGCTAAAATTTTATGTTATCGAAAAAGATAATTCCCTTTTGCCTTTTTACTTTTGCCTTGTGCCTTGTTTTGAGCGCGAAGGCTCAAAATCTGACGGTCCGCGACATTATGCGCGAGCCTTCGCCGGCGGGAATGCGCCCCGATTCGGAAAAACTTTCGCCGGACGGTCGCCGGATTGTTTTCGCGTGGAACGCCGAAGGAAAAGAGCCGCGTAATCTTTATATCGTGGATTCAAGCGGCGGCGAGCCGCGCGTTCTGGTTAACGCCGGGCAGAATTTTGAAGCGCGCACGCCGCCGCCCGAAAGCAAGCTGAATTACGGCTTGACGGTGCGCGACGATTTCGTCAGAGCGCGCGAGAAAAATCTCGGCGGCGTCGAATTTTCGCCCGACTCGAAACGCATTTTGTTTTTGCAGAACACGGATATTTACGTTTTGGATTTAGACGCGAAAGACGCGAAGCCGCGCCGGATTACGCGCACGCAGGGCGCGGAAGCTTCGGCGCGCTGGCTGTCGAACGACGGCATTTTGTATCAATCGGGCGGAAACTTTTTTGTTTTGAATCTAAAGGAAACTTCTTTGATTCAGGTCACAAAGGAAGCGAATCCGCAGGCTTTCATCACGATTTTCAACGTCAACTCGACGGAAGACGGGAAACTGCTGGCGTATGTTTTGAGCGACGGCTCGCGCCAGCGCGCGCTTTTCGTGCCGAATTATCTGGACGAATTCACGCAGGCGCCGACGACGCGGCGCGGCTTTACCGAGCAGAAAGTTTTCGTCACGCTGACGGACGGAAGCCGCGAAAAGCCTTTTGAAATAAATTTACCGAAAACGGAGGGCGTTTCGTTTATTCGCAGCCTGAAATGGGCGGCGGACGATTCGAGTCTGCTGATTGACCGCGTTGACAGAGATACCAAAAGACGCCGGCTTTTCTTTGTTCGAGACGTCGGCAGCAAAGCCGAGCAGATTATTTTAGTGACCGAAGAAACCGACGCGAAATGGATTGCGCCTTTGTCGCGCATCGCCGAGCCGCATCCGAAAGACGTTTCGCAGATTCTTTTTGCTTCGGAAAAAGACGGATTCAATCATCTTTATCTGGCGACTTTGGAAAAAAGAAAACCTGAACCGAATCCGGCGGGCGAGATTCGGCAGGAAAATCCGACGGACGCGGGATTTACGACAAATGTTTCGATAAAACAATTGACGAAAGGAAATTTCGAGATTGATTGGGCAAAATGGTCGGCGCAAGGCGAAACGATTGTTTTCAGCTCGACCGAAGAAAATACGGCGGAACGGCAATTTTACAGTTTCGAGCCGCGAACGAATTACAAACGCCAGGTTCCGGCGTTTGAAAAAGGGCTGAAGACGAGCCCGCAGATTGATAAAGTCAACGAGCAGCCGACTTTGCTTTACTCGTTTTCGCAATGGAACCAGCCGACCGAGCTTTATACGACCAGAGTTTGTCCGGGCTGTCGCGGAATGGAAGTGCCGCGACAAATCACCAAATCGACGCCCGAAAGCTTTAAAAAAATCAATTGGAACCAGCCGAAATTCGTTGGTATTCCGACGCGCGACGGCAAAAACGTGAAAGCGAAAATTTATCTGCCCGATAATTTCGCAGAAAATAGCGCCAAACGCCTGCATCCGATGGTGATTTTCGTTCACGGCGCGGGCTATCTGCAAAACACAATCAACGGCTGGAATAATTATTACCGAGAGTTTATGTTTCACACGATTTTGACGCAGAAAGGCTACGTCGTGCTGGACATCGACTATCGCGGCTCGGCTGGTTACGGGCGCGACTGGCGCACGGACGTTTACGATTTTCTCGGCGGCAAAGATTACGACGACCATCTGGACGCGATTGATTTCGCCGTCAAAAATTATTCGGTCAATCCGCAGAAAATCGGCGTTTACGGCGGCAGCTACGGCGGCTTTATGGCGGAAATGCTCGTTATGCGCGCCCCGGAAAAGATTGCGGCGGCGGCGGCTCTGCGTCCGGTCGCCGACTGGAAAAATTATTTCGCTTCGTCGCCGGTTTACACCGCCGAGCGTTTGGGTTTTCCCGACAAAAATCCCGAAGGCTATAAACGCTCGTCGCCGATTGCTTACGCCGACCGGCTGCAAAAACCGCTTTTGATTCTGCACGGGCTGGTTGACGACAACGTTCACGCGCAGGATTCGATTCAATTAATCGAAAAATTGATTCGACTGGAAAAAACGCCTTATTTCGAAGCGATGATGTATCCGTCGGAAAATCACGGTTTTCAGCGCCCGACCAGCTGGACGGACGAATACGAGCGCATTTTGCTGTTTTTTGAAAGACATTTGAAATAAATTTTCACCACAAAGACACGAACATTTCAGGAAAAAGAAATTAACAGGGATAACAGGATGGACAAGGATAATAAGAAAATTAGCTTAATGAATTTGTATTTATCTCATTCCTCGCTTCATCTCCGGTTAATTTCTTCCTTTGTGTTCTTCGTGTCTTTGTGGTGAAATATCTAGAATTTATGCGAATTTTAATCACCGGCGGCGCGGGTTTTATCGGCTCTCATCTTTGCGAAAGACTTCTGGCGGAAGGCAACGAAGTCATTGCGCTCGACAATTTTTTCACCGGGCGCAAGGAAAACGTCGCGCATCTGATGGACAATAAAAATTTCGAGCTTGTCCGCCACGACGTGACCGAGCCGATTCTGCTCGAAGTCGACCAGATTTACAATATGGCGTGTCCGGCGTCGCCCGTGCATTATCAATACAATCCGGTGAAAACCGTCAAAACCAGCGTAATGGGCGCGATAAATATGCTCGGCTTGGCAAAACGCGTCAACGCCAGAATCTTGCAGGCTTCGACCTCGGAAGTTTACGGCGACCCGCTCATTCACCCGCAAACCGAAGATTATTACGGCAACGTCAACTGCATCGGGCTGCGCTCGTGTTACGACGAGGGCAAGCGCGTCGCCGAAACCTTGATGATGGATTATCATCGCCAGAATAAAGTCGATACGCGCATCGTTCGCATTTTCAACACTTACGGACCGCGAACGTTGGAGAACGACGGGCGCGTCATCTCGAATTTTATCGTCCAGGCATTGCGCGGCGAGGAACTGACGATTTACGGCAGCGGCGAGCAGACACGCTCGTTTTGCTACGTCGATGATTTGGTCGAAGGCATTATTCGCCTGATGAACACGGAGGAAGAATCGCTTCATCTGCCCGTCAATATCGGCAATCCGGGCGAGTTTACGATGAACGAGCTGGCAAATCTGGTCGCCGAAACAATCGGCAATGAAATCAAAATCAAACATCTGCCGCTGCCGCAGGACGACCCGAAACAGCGTAAGCCGAACATCGAACGCGCGAAAAATCTGTTAAAATGGGAGCCGACGATTCCTCTGGCGGAAGGCTTGAAGAGAACGGTCGCGTATTTTGCGAAAAGACTGGGAAACGCAAAGGACGGAAATCAAAAAGAAAGAGTAAATATGGATGAAATTATTGAAAGGCTGGAAGAAGTTCTAAATAAAAATAAAAAATAACTTTCCGAAAACAACAATTTTGAAAAATAATTTATGAAAATTTTAATTACGGGCGGCGCGGGCTTTGTCGGTTCGCATCTCGCCGACAAACTACATAAAGAAGGCAATGAAATCACGGTTATCGACAATCTCTCGACCGGGCGTTATTCAAACGTCGCGCATCTGGAAGGCGAAGACGGTTTTCGTTTGATTATCGACACGGTTTTAAACAACCGGCTGATGGAAGAGCTGATTCGCGAATCGGACAGAGTTTTTCATATGGCGAGCGCCGTCGGCGTCCGTCTGATTATGGAACAGCCGGTCAAGACCATCGAAACCATTTTTCACGGCACGGACATCGTTCTCGGTTACTGCGCGCGTTACCGGCGGCGCGTTTTGATTCCTTCGACCTCGGAAGTTTACGGCAAAGGCACGAGCGTTCCGTTTCGCGAAGAAGACGATATTTTGAAAGGCTCGACCTCGAAACATCGCTGGGCTTACGCCTGCGCTAAAGAGCTGGACGAATTTCTCGCCCTGGCGCACTGGAAGGAAAGCCGCCTGCCGGTTTCCGTCATACGCCTTTTTAACACGGTCGGACCGCGCCAGACCGGACAATACGGAATGGTCGTGCCGCGCTTTGTGCAGTCGGCAATAAAAGGCGAATCGATTACGGTTCACGGCGACGGCACGCAGTCGCGCTGTTTCGGTCACGTTCTCGACGTGGTCGAAGGCTTGACGAAAGCCATCGAAACGCCGGCGTGTTTCGGACAGGTGATGAATCTGGGAAACGACGAAGAAATTTCCATCAAGGAACTAGCCGAAAAAGCCATCCAGATTACCGGCAGCGCGAGCGAGATTCAATATATTCCTTACGACGAAGTTTACGGCGAAGGTTTTGAAGATATGCAGCGGCGCGTTCCGAGTCTCGAAAAAGCGCAGCGTTTAATCGGTTATCAGCCAACCCGAACGCTCAACGACATCATCAATGACGTAGCGGAAGAATTTCGCCGGACATTGAAATCCGAAACCGCCAACGCATAAAAGTTTGAAGCCGCGAATTACACACGAATAACACGAATCGTTTTCTGTTCGTGTCATTTGCTCGATTCGCGGCTCGATTCTTGGCAGTAAATTTTATGAGTATGAAGTTTTTGAAACAATCCGTTTTACTGGCGTCATTATTCGTTCTGGCATCAATCGTCGCTTTCGGGCAAAGCACGGGCGGCGTGAAAGGAAAAGTCCGCACGGCGCGCGGCGGCGGAATCGCCGAAGCGACCGTGACGGCGCGGCAAAAAGGACAGGACGTCAAGACCGTCACCACCGACTCGAAAGGTGAATTCATTTTAGACGGTCTGGAAAGCGGTTTGTATAATCTCGTTTTTACCAAAAACGGCTATGGAGCCGGAACGCTTTACAACATCGAAGTCGAAAAAAATAAAATTACCAATCTTCCCGACCGCTTGATTTTGACGACCGACCAGGGCACGCAGGTGATTGTCAGAGGCAGCGTTTTTAATCAGGACGGCGTCAGCCTGTACGGCGTAAAGGTCGAAATTGAAAGAATCTCCGAAGGCGGCGCGACGAAAAAAGTCGGCTCGGACTTCACCAGCCGTTCAGGCGAATTTACTTTTCGTTTTTCCGAAGGAACGGCGAAATTCCGCGTCACCGCTTCCGCCAAAGGCGCTTCGGCAAGCAAAGAAGTCAGCGTGGACAACGCGGCGATTTACCGTCTGGCGATAACGCTGAATTTACCAAGAGAAAATTAAACACCGCAGATTAACGCGGATAAACGCAAATTTATTTTTTATTTATCTGCGTTTATCCGCGTTAATCTGCGGTTTCCTTTTTTTCAAATTTAATTGACCGTTTCCGAAATTTCCTCCGCCGCCTGCACTCCTCCTGAGACCGTTCTGGCATCGGTCACAATCAACGGAAATTCCTCCAGCAAAACCGAATTTGCCAGCGTCTGCACCCAATAGGTTCCGGCATTCGGGAACACGACGTTGACGAAAAAGCTGACGTTATCGGTAAATCCGCCCGGCGCCAGTTCGATATGCGTCGGCTGCGAGGTGACGACCAGATTCGATTTATCGGGCGAGAGAATCCTGACTTCCGCCGAGTGATTTCCGTCGCCGCGCCAGTGATTGACGACCGCAAACTTTATCAGCGAGACGGGCAGCTTCTCGACCATTATGTTTTGAAATACGCCCATCAGAGAGATTTTGTTGCCCATCTCCAAACGCACGTCGTCGCACAAAAGCGTGTAGATAAGTTGTAAATTTCCGTTTGTCATTTAATTAATCGCCAAAAGGCAAAAAGCGCAAAGTTTGGTTTTGACTTAGAAACTGTCAATAACTAAATTATTTCAAACTTTCGCCTTTCGCCTTCAGCCTTTCGCCTTTTCAGGCGGCGCCGTTTTTCTTAAACCAGTCGAGCATTTTCGCCCAGGCGTCCGCGGCGGCTTCCTTGTTGTAGCTCGGACGATAATCCGCCAGAAAACCGTGGTCGGCGTTCGGATAAACGATTATTTCCGATTTCGATTTTCCCTTTTTCAGCGCGTCCTGCATTTGCTGCACGCCGTCGAGCGGAATGCCTTTGTCCAAACCGCCGTAAAGCCCCAGCACCGGAACTTTTAAATCTTTGGCGTAATCAACCGGCGTGGTCGGCTGCGCTTCGTTTTTCGGCGAGTTCGGCGTTGGGACGACTCTGCCGTACCAAGCCGCGCCGGCATCGACGTTCGGATTATGCGCGGCGTAAAGCCAGGTGATGCGCCCGCCCCAGCAAAAGCCCGTAATCGAAAGTTTTTTGGTGTTTCCGCTGTTAGTCTTCGCCCAATTCACCGTCGCGTCCAAATCAGCCATCGACTGCGTGTCGGGGATTTTTGAAAAGATAGCGCGGTTGAGTTCCTGCGCCGTGTTGATAGTGGCAACGTCGCCCTGACGCGCGTAAAGCGCGGGCGCGATTGCCATATAACCCAGTTTCGCAAAGCGTCGGGAAACGTCCTGAATCCATTCGTGTACGCCGAAAATCTCGTGTATGACCAGCACGACCGGAAAATTTTTGCCTTTTTTATCGGGCATCGCGCGATAGGCGGGCATCATTCCGCCCGCCACCGGAATTTTCACTTCGCCGGCGATTAAACCTTTGCTGTCGGTCGTGATTTTAGTTTGCGCCTGAATCGGCAGAACAGCCGCGGCAAAAACTCCGGCGGCGAAAATCGAGCTGACCAGAAATTCGCGCCGGTCGAATTTCGGCACCGGCGCAGCCGGGTCGCTAATGTCATCGTACATTTTTTTTTCTCCTTTTTATTTGATATGAAAATTTTGGCTTTTCCTTTGCCGCAGGTCAAGAGTATAATGACGGAAAACGATGATTCGAGAATGATGAATGAAGAACCGGCGACGCTTTAGCTTTCCGCCTTCCGTATTTGTCTTTCACAATTTCCGCTTATGATGATGTATATTTTAATCGGTCTTTCGCTGTCGCTGCTCGGCGTCGCGGGTCTGCAATTTTTCTATCTGATGTATCTGGAACGAATCGACCGCGAGCGCAAAATTCGCATTCAGGAACTCGAACATCACTGCCGGTATCTGACGCGGCGGCTCAAGGAAGTCGAGCAGCAGCTTGCCGAACAAGCCGAATTGATTGACGCTATCTACGAAGAATCGGAAGAAGACGAAGAAGAAGTCTGGGCGGACGTGATTGAAGACAGGTAAATCAATTACGAATTAGAAATTACGAATTACGAATTAAAAGAAATTTTCCTTAATTCGTAATTCGTAATTTCTAATTCGTAATTTTTCTTTTCAATTTACTCGTGAAACTTCACGATTGTCGCGCCCCAGCTGCCGGAAAATTCGTCAGCCGTTTTGAAGGTTTTCACGAAATCGGTTTGCCGTAAAACTTTCCGCACGATTTCCCTCTGCACGCCGACGCCTTTGCCGTGAATTATCCGCACCAAACGAAAACCCTTTTTGTGCGCTTCCAACAGATAAGCTTCGACCACCGCTTTAACGTCGCGCGGCGCAAAAGAATGTAAATCTATCGAATCGGTGATTTCCAGCTCGACCGGCTCCGGAAAAGGATTATAAAGGTCGAGTTCGTCAGGTTCGTTCATAAAAACCGAGAAGTGCGAACCGGGAACCGAGAATTTTTCCTGATTAACAGTTCTCGGTTATTAGTTCTCACTTCTCGCCTCATTATCTCTCCGCTTTCGGAATATCCGACGGCGGCGTGACTTGTAAATGACCTTTGGCGTTTTTGAAGATGGCAAAGCGTTTTTCCTCAAATTCTCCGTTCGCGTTGCGCAAATTGACGACGAAAGATTTGTTGTCGCCCGCCCCGTCAACTCTGAGCGGAAGCTTGCCCCAAACCTCGCCGCTGCGGTAAATCGTCGTGTGTTCCTCGCCGTATTTGTCGTAATACATCACCAAAATCCCGTCAAAATCAGGCTCGTTTCCGTCTTTGGATTTGACGAAATTGCTGCGCGAGAGAATCACCCAACTGCCCGGTTTGGCGACTTTCGTCGAATCTTTGTCTTTCGAGATTTTATCCAAAGGGTCAATCGTGTCCAATCTTTGCCACGTCACGAATTTTTTCTGCCCGACCTGGTAATAAAGAATATCGTTCGGCACCTGAAGCTGAACCTGCCTGCCGAAAAGCCAGCCCGAAGGCGCGGGCGAAACCGCCGGGTCGAGCCGGACTTTGTACCAGATGTCGTATCTGTCTTCCAGCTCTTCGGGTTTTTCTTCCTGTTTGGCGGCTTCGATTTCCTCGTTGCGCGTTCTGCCGCGCCGGACGGTCGTGTTGCTGCTCGTCTTAGCTTCTTCTTCAGCGACGGAATCATCCTGTGTTTTCTGCACCAGCTTCCAGCTGATAACGTCGAAAGTCGTTTCGATGTCGCCTTTTTTCTCCAGTTTTAACAAAACGTTGTCGTCGCGTATTTCCGGCGACAGACGCAATTTTGTCGGAGCGCGAAGCTGCGCCGTCGCCTGCGGCTGCAAATCCTTATCTTCTTCGGCGAGTTTTTTGGATTTTTCCAGCAGCGTGCCGACGATGACGTTTTGCGCTTCAATCCAGCCTTCGGTCGCGTCTTCGTCTTTGGCGCGGACGCGATACCAATGCACTTTTTCGTAATCGGTTTCGTCCAGAATGTCGAGCGTTTCGCCGCGCTTGACTTCCAGAAGGTCAGCGGCGACCACCGCATACGAGCTGCGAATATAAGTGCGCGGCGCAATCACCGTCGCGGTTTCGTTTAAACCGACGATGGTTGTAAAACCGCCTAATGTATCGCCGACCCAGCCGCAGCCGTTTAAGGAAAAGACGGCGATTAAAATTGTGATGAAAAGAAAAAACTGCTTCGATTTCATTTTCTTAAATGCGGAACGCCGAGTGCGGAACGCGGAATTTGCCGTTCATCGTTCATCATTCATCGTTCATCGTTTGTTCGTGGTTAAAAAATTCGTTGAATTACCTGTTATCTTTGCTGCAAAAGCTTGCGCCACTGATTATAACCCAACTTGTTTAATAAATCTTTCTGCCTGCCGCCCGGTTTGGCGACGACTTTTATCTCGGTGACGCCGGAATTTTTTTCCGCGCTCATTCCGAACGTCTGTAAATCGTTCTGCCAATCGACTTTAGAATTTCCCTCGATGTATTTTTCAGCCAACGGAACGAGTTCCGGGTTGCTCTTTAAGATACGCAGAATCGCGGCGTTTCCGTCTTCCTTTTGATTCGGCGCGCGATGTTTTTGAAAAACTTCGCGGAAAATCGCGTCCAAATCCCGCTTGCCGCGGCTTTCGCGCAGCAGCGTCGCATCGCACAGAAAAGCGACGACGATGCCTTTGGCGTAAATCAATTCGTTGGAATTAATCCAGCGTTTTTGCGAGGCTTCGATTAACGAAAAGCTCTGGCGGCGCGAAAGCGCTTCGGTCAAATCAAAGGCGCGCCCCAAAGTCGAGAGAAAATCGTCAAAACGTATCTGATTAAGCGAGACGCCGGTTTTCAAAGCTTTATAAAGCGTGAAGCCTTCGTAAAACCAATCGTAATTTCCGCTCAGATTCAGCGAATTCGGAATCCAGAGATGAAAAATTTCGTGTCGCAATTGTTCGTGCAGACGATTGACAGCCGCCGATTTAAAGGTCGTCGGCGCGGAAATTAGCGTGACGGTCGCGCCGCGCGTTTCCGCGCGCCAACGCTCGAAATTCGCCGCTTGCGGAAAAGGCAAAAGCAAAATCTGTGTTTTCGGAAAAGGAATTTCCCCAAAAGTTTTCCGGTGCTCGGCAAGAATCGTTTCGGCAACCCGCAAGGCTTCCGCGTCCGTAAACTGCCATTCGCCGGAAATCGCCAGGCTCAATTCATTTTTTTCAATCTGCTTCGAATGCTCGCGCCAATCTTTGCCGATTAGAAAAATCGCTTTTTCAACGTTTTTGACGCCGAAAGATTTTTCGCTCCGCCTTGTTTCGCTCGTCGTAATGCGCCAGTTTTCCGGCAGTTCGAATGTTATTTTCGCGCCGAAATTTTGCAGATTCTGCGGCAGCAAATCGCCCAACATCAAAAGCCCGCGCGCGTCGGAAATCCACGAAACGTGTGCCGCCGCCGTTAATTGCGGCGGAATTGCCGTTTTCACGTCGTATTGAAATGCCGCCGGAACTTGCTCGGCTTCGAATTCGCCCGGCGCGAGTTTTTTAAATTGAATTTGTTGAGCGCGCGCGTTAACAAATTTTAAATTCTCGATTCTGTCGCCCAAATTAGTGACGTCGGCGTAATTTTGCAGAAACGACCAGCTTTTTCCGGCGGCATCGGCGTCCGGCATCATTCCTTCGACGCGGACTTTAGAATCCGGCGCAAACGATAAAATTTTCACCGTCAGCTCGATTTCCCGCGCGCTGCCGGCGACGGCAAAAAGGCAAAACAGGCAAAATAAAAAAATTGTCCGCCGCAGCTTGAGATTTCTAAAACGCATCTTGCAGATAAAATTTAGCACAAGCCGTTTGATGCCGGAAACGCAAATTTTACGAGCTTTGCCGGAAAAATTTATTCCCGACTTGTAATGGAAAGATTTTTTAAACTAAAATGACGCTTTATTCGTTATATATGTTTTGCGGCTCTCATTTGTTTCAGACGGGAAAATTTTTATGAGTATCATTAAAGTCGTCATCTACACGCTCGCTTTCCTGCTGAGCCTGCTGCTTTTCGGACGTTTTTTCTTTTAGACGGATGGCTCGGCAAAGCGGGTTCGGCAAAGTTGAATTTTCGAAAGAGCTTGAATTTTCAGGTTCAAAGGTTTTAATTGTCTTTAAATTGAATTGAATAACGAGCGGTCCGGGCGAGACCGCTATTTTTATTTTTAAACGAAATATTATGAGCGATTTAAGAAAAATCAGACGCGCGTTAATCAGCGTTTCGGATAAAACGGGAATTGTCGAATTTGCCAGGGAATTAACCGGCTTCGGCGCGGAAATCATCTCGACCGGCGGAACGGCAAAAACTTTGCGCCAAAACGGATTAAACGTCACGGAAGTTTCGGAAATCACGAATTTTCCCGAAATGATGGACGGGCGCGTCAAAACTCTGCACCCGAAAATTCACGGCGCGTTTCTGGCTTTGCGCGACAACGACGAACACGTCGCCGCAATGCAGACGCACGACATCGAGCCGATTGATTTGGTCGTCGTCAATCTTTACCCGTTTGAGGAAACCGTGGCGAAAGACGGCGTTTCGCTGGAAGAAGCCGTCGAAAATATAGACATCGGCGGTCCGGCGATGATTCGTTCCGCGTCGAAAAACTGGCGCGATGTCGCCGTCGTCACCGACGCGCGACTTTACGAAAGCGTTTTGCGCGAAATGAAGGAAACGGGCGGCGCAATAGGTTTGCAGACGCGGCAGCGACTCGCGGCACTGGCTTACACGCGCACGGCGAGCTACGATTTGGCGATTTCGAGTTATCTGGCTAAACAGTTGGATGAAGCGGACTTGCAGTTTTTAGAACCGTTTAATCCGCTCGCCGATTTGGTTTTTATCGAAACCGATTTGGGCGAAGACGAAATCGAAACGGAATCTTTTTCCGAATTCCAATCAATCGAACTCGCCAAAGTTGCCGACCTTCGCTACGGCGAAAATCCGCATCAGAAAGCCGCGCTTTACGAAACGAATGAAGCGGGCGGAATCGCCAAAGCCGGGCAATTGCACGGCAAGGAAATGTCTTTTAACAACTACGTGGACGCGGAAGCGGCTTGGAATCTGGTTTGCGATTTTGAAGAGCTGGCTTGCGCGATTATCAAACATACAAATCCGTCCGGCGTCGGAACGGGCGCGTCGAACGAGGAGGCTTATCGGCGCGCGCTGGCGACCGACCCGGTTTCGGCTTTCGGCGGCATCGTCGCTTTTAACCGGAAAGTCGACGGAGGCGTCGCCAAATCGGTCAACGAAGTTTTTACCGAAGTCGTCGTCGCGCCGGATTTTGACGGCGAAGCGCTGGAAATTTTCCGGACGAAAAAAAATCTGCGCGTTTTGCGGGTCGAAAAAAGCGAATCGCAAAACAAGCCGGAATACAAACAGATTTCCGGCGGAATGCTCGTGCAGGAAAAGGATTTGTATCGCGTCACGGAAAGCGATTTTAAAATTGTTTCCGAGCGCCAGCCGACCGCCGAAGAAATTCGCGCGCTGCTGCTTGCCTGGAAAGTCTGCAAGCACGTGAAATCGAACGCGATTGTTTTCGCCAACGAATTTCAAACCGTCGGCGTCGGCGCGGGACAGATGAACCGCGTCGATTCCGTGCGAATCGCGGCGATGCGCGCGGAAAGATTCGATTTGCCTTTAAAAAATGCGGTTCTGGCTTCCGACGCCTTTTTCCCGTTTCGCGATAATGTCGATGAAGCGGCGAAATTCGGCGTGTCGGCAATCGTTCAGCCCGGCGGCTCGATGCGCGACGAGGAAAGCATCCAGGCGGCAAACGAACACGGCTTGGCGATGGTCTTTACCGGCTTTCGCCATTTCAAACATTAATTTGAAGCAGAAGCCGACGCGTCGGGCTTTTGCTTCAGTCGTTCAAATGTAAAGAAATTGTAAAAAGTTAAAGAAATACTTTAAATAATGTTTGACATTCGTTTAAAAATACAGTAAAAAATAAGCATTAAGTTTTTAGAAGGAACGCTCGGACGTATTTTTTCCGCCAGGAATTTTACGTCCGTTTTTCTTTTCAGCGATAAATTACGGCTTGATTAAAAGTCTTCATCTGCAAATCTTTTCCGTCGGTCGAAAAGGAAATCGTTCCGTTTTCGCCCGTCGTCAAAACTTTCGCGCCGTCGTTTTTCCATCTTTCAATCACTTCCGGTTTCGGATGCCCGAAAGGCGAATCGCGCCCGACGCTGATAACCGCAACTTTTGTTTTTACAGCATTTATAAAATTTTCCGTCGAGGAAGTCCGGCTCCCGTGATGCGCGACTTTGACGACATCTGCCCGCAAAAATTCCGGCGCGTTTGTTAATAAGCTCTCGGTTTCTTTTTCAATATCGCCCGTCAGCAAAAATTTCCTGTCGCCGTAAACGAGGCGCAAAACCAGCGAATGATTATTGTCGGAAACCGCTTCGGGCGATTCGTCTTTTTCGGGATAAAGCACTTCGATTTTGACATCGCCGAAATTCAAAACGTCGCCGCGCGAAGCATCGAAAGCCGGAATGTTTCTCTTTTGCAAAACATTATAAAGCTCAATAAAATCCGCGTCATTCAACGGCATTCTGCCGAAAATCGCCGTCCGCACGCGAAAGTTTTTTGCCGCATCCGTCAGTCCTTGAATGTGGTCGGCGTCGGCGTGCGTCGCCAGAATGTAATCAATCTGCGAGTAACCTTTTTCCCACAGAAATTCCGACACGACCGCTTCGCCGATACTTTGCGCGTCAGGCTCGAAAAGTTCCGGTTCTTCGCCTTCGCGCTGAACGTAGAGCGCGCTGAAATTTATTTTCCCGCCGCCGTCAATCAATAAAGTTTCGCCGTCCGGCATTGTAATCAAGGCTGAATCGCCCTGCCCGACATCGAGAAAATCGACGTGCAGCCTGCCGTCCGGTTTCGGCGCGCTCAGCGGATGAAAAATTATCAATAAAAGAAAAATGGTCAGAGCGGCAAAAGCATACCTGACTTTGGACTTTAGACTCCGGACTTTAGACTCCAAAGAAAACGGCTTCCAATGGTGCAGCAGGTAAGTCAAAACGATAAGCGGCAGAAAATACAAAATATAGATTGCCCGCATCGCGCCGGAATAATGCGGCAGACGAAAAGAAGCCCACCCGTTTTCGATGAATAAATCCGCCGTGTGAATCGTTATCCAATTTAAAATTTCCGTAATTAAAACCAGCGGCGCGGCTAAAGTCGTGCTGATTTGCGCGGCGAATATTGCCGGAATGGCGACGAGGCTTTCAATTGCCATCAGCAAGCCGACCCAGACGTTAAGAAAAATTCCGATTAAAGAAATGCGATGAAAATAAATTACCAGAAACGGGATGAGCCACGCCTGCACGACGAGCGAAACCAGAAGCGTTTCAAACACATAACGCAAAATCGTCTGCAATTTTCCGCGTTCCAGTTTTTCGGCAAACGGCGTTTTGAAAAGACGGCAGCTCCAGACCGAGCGCGCCTGTTCGCGCCGCCAGTTTTCCTCGCTCCAGTAAAGCGCTTCGCAGAATGTTTTTAAGTTTTCCGAGCAATCCGGCGGAACCGGCGTTTCCGTCGAAGGCTGCCATTCGCCGACGGCGCGGATTTTTTCCAAAAGCGGAAAAGCAGTGGCGACAATCGCGCCGACGCAGGCGAAAGTTAATTGAAACGATTGGTCAAACAGGTCGGACGGTCGCCAAATTAAAAGAATCAGAGCCGACATTCCGAGCGCGTTGAGCAAGCTGCCCTGCCGGAAAACTACGTCGGCAAAAAGCAGAATCGTAAACATTTCGGCGGCGCGAACAACCGGCGTTTCCGCGCCGACCGCCAGCGAATAACTCCACAAAAGCGCGCTTGCCAGCAAAAATTGCCACAGCCGGTCGCGCGTAAAAAGCTGGATAATCCAGACAATCAGCGTCCCGATAAAGGTAATCTGCAAACCGCTGATGACCAGCACGTGAAAAGTTCCGCCTTCGCGAAATCTTTCAGAAGTTGCTTTGTCCAGATGATAACGATTGCCCAAAAGCGAGGCGATAAGCACGCCCGAAGTCTGCACGGAAAAATGTTTTTTGAATTCGACGATTAAATTCCGGCGTTGGTCGTAAACAAAAGCGAGCGGCTGAAAAGACGAAGTTTCGCCCAGATTTTCAATTAAAAGCGGGCTTTTGATAATCGCGGTCGCGTCGATTTCCTTCTGGTCGAGGATTTCTTTTTGCGATTTGACGCCCGCGTTTCGGAATTTTTCTTCGCGGCGGAGTTCGCCGGCGAGGCGAAGCCGCGCGCCGTATCTTAAAGGCAATTGTTCGTATTCGGCGGCGATTTGTTTATCGACGGTCGGCGCAAAAAGTCTCACACTTCCCGAAACCGCTTTTTCGACGCCTTTGTAAACGGCGCTTTCCGTTTTCAATTCCAGGAAAAATCCGCCGACCGCGGGTTCGGGTTTGCCCTGCAAAATTCCGGTTATCTCAACCGGCTCGCCCGAAACGAAAGTTTGATTGTCATAAAGATTTTTCAGTCGATGCGGCGCGACCGCAGATTTTTCCGTCTGAAAACACAAAGCGCCGAGTGCGGCAAATGAAAGCAGCAGAAACAAAACGCCCGATTTTTGTTTAATGAAAACTAACGCGAGAATTGCGGAAACTAAACAAAATGCGAGATAAATCTGCCAGAAAGCCTCGAACAAATTTTCAAGCAGAATTCCGAAGGCAAAACAAATCGACAGCCAAGCCAAAGGATAAAGCGTAAAATTTGCAGAAGTTTTTAAAGGCTCTCTCATTATGGGCAAATGCCTTTAAGAAATATTTTTCGCTCTAAATTAACACAAAACTACTCGATTTTGACAAAATTTCTTATCTCACGAAATTTTTTATCGCTCATTCCTCCGACTAAAATCAAATGTTCGGCGCGCCGGAATTTTCCGTATTTTTCCCGGTGTTCAATAATTTTTCGTGCCGACTCTTTACCGATATGCGGGAGTTTTTCGAGTTCTTCGGCGGTCGCAGTGTTTAGATTGACAGCATTTTCGGAAATTTCAGGGTTATTTTTGATGGTTTCCGGCATTTTTTTTATATCCTGACGGCAACCGTTGAACAAAAGCAAACAAAATGTGACCAGAACTAAATGCCGTTTGTTAAGGACTAAACCGTAAACGTTGAAATAATGAGGCTTAATTTTTCGTATGTTCGATTGCATACGTTATGTGCAAAATGCTAAAAGTCGTTTGAGAATCAACATTTAAGTGTGTGGAAAAGGACTTTTCCACAAGACTTTTCCACACATCCTGTGGAAAAGTCTAAAAGGGCGAAAGTAAAAAGGCAGAAGGCAAAATTAAGAAATTTGAATTAGCGATAGCAGGTAATATTTGATTTCAGTTCTCAGCTCTTAGCTCTCAGTTTTCACTTTTGCCTTTTTACTTTTTACTTTCGCCTTATAATTCCCTGCCTTCTTCCATTTCCTGCAAATCTTCGTAAGCCTTTTGCAGAATTGCGCGCGCGCGCGTGCTGCCGTCCATATCGCCGATGTAGCCTTCGCGCACCATCGCGTCTAAAATCGCCGCGGCGCGTCCGTAGCCGATGCGTAAATGTCTTTGCAAAAGCGAAGTCGAAGCGCGTTTGGCGCTGACGACCGTGCGCAGAGCGTCGGCGAAAAGCGGGTCGCGCTTGCCCGGCAAATCTCCGCCGTCGTCCATTTCTTCCTCGGTTTTCGTAATCGTCGTGTCGTATTCGGGTCTGCCCTGCGCTTTGACGTGGTCAACAATTTTCTGAATTTCCTTTTCGTCCACAAACGCGCCGTGAACGCGGACGATTTGCGACGTGGCGGGCGGCAGGAAAAGCATATCGCCGCGACCTAACAGACGCTCCGCGCCGTTGGAGTCGATAATCGTGCGCGAATCGACTTTTGACGAAACGCGGAAGGAGACGCGCGCCGGGAAATTCGCTTTTATCAAGCCGGTGATAACGTCCACCGACGGTCTCTGCGTGGCTAAAACCAGATGAATGCCGACGGCGCGCGCCATCTGCGCCAGCCGCGTGATTGATTCTTCGACTTCCTTTCCGGCAACCATCATCAAATCCGCTAATTCGTCGATGATAATCACTATATAAGGCAGGGTTTTCCACGGCTCGCCGTTGTCGTCGAAGTGTTCGACGGCGTTGCGTTTTCTCACTTCCACGTTAAAGCCGTCGATGTTGCGCACGCCCCAGCCCGCCAAATCTTTATAGCGTTTTTCCATCTGGGAAACCGCCCATTTCAGCGAAATTGTAGCGCGTTTCGGGTCGGTGATAATCGGTGTCGCAAGATGCGGAATGTCGGCGTAAAGCCCAAGTTCCAGACGCTTCGGGTCAACCATTATGAATTTCACTTCGTCGGGTTTCGCTTTGTACAGAATCGAAACGACGAGCGTATTGACGCCGACGGATTTTCCCGCGCCGGTTGCGCCGGCAATAAGCAGGTGCGGCATTTTCGCCAAATCGGCGACATAGTTTAAACCGTCGATGGTTTTGCCCAGAGCGATGGTCAGAAGCGAATTTGATTCTTTGAATTTTCTCGACTCGATAACTTCGCGCAGATAAATCGTTTCGCGGTCGTGATTCGGAACTTCGATGCCGACATAGGCTTTGCCCGGAATGCGGTCGATGCGGATTGATTCGGCTTTTAAAGCCAGACACAAATCGTCGGAAAGGCTCGTGATGCGCGAATATTTCACGCCCGGGTCGGGTTTGAATTCATAAGTCGTCACGACCGGTCCCTGGCAGATGTGCATCACGCGCCCGGTGACGTTAAATTCTTTGGTTTTTTCCGTTAATTCCTGCGCGACGGCGAGCAGAGATTCTTCTTTTTGTTCGACGTGCGGCTGCGCGGCGGTTAAAAACTGCGGCTCAGGCAGCGCGTAATTGTCGAAATTCTGCGGCGGCAGCTTCTCGGCAGCAAAGGGCTTTTCGTCGATTTCCTCAGTTTCGACGGCTTCTTCTTCTTCTTTCTCCTGTAAAACGTTTTCCAGCTCGCCCGTCGCTTTCATCGGCGAAATCGGAATCTGCGCGATTTCTTCGTCTAAAGGTTTCGGCAAGACCAAATCATCGGTTTCGTCATCGGGCGAAACTTCCATACCCGTAAAATGAGCTTGTTCGCTGGTCGAAATCGTCGGGCGAATTTCTTCTTCAAAAGGTTCTTCGACGGGTTCGGCTTTCGGTTCGGCTTTCGGCTCGACTTTTGGTTGTTCGACTTTTGGTTGTTCGACTTTTGGTTCGATTTCTTTCGGTTTTTCGTTTGTGCGTTTGAAAATGTCGCCGATTTTTGCGCCGAGCGGAGATACGGTTTCGGCGGTCGCGGAAGTTTTCCCGTTTTTCACGACCGGCGTTTCGCCAGCCGAAATCGTCGGATTTTCCCTTTCGACGCGCATTTCGCGCCGACGTTCCATTCGCTCGTGCGCCTGTTTGTTCTGCGCTTCGCGCCACGCGCGGAAACGCGCCGACCATTCGCCGATGCCGAGAAAATCGAAAATCGTTTTAAATCCGCTTAAAAATGAAAAATACGAAAGATTTGTGATAAGCAACAGCGAAGTAAAAAATAAGCCTCCGAGTACAATCGTCGCGCCGACCGTGCCGAGCAAGTAAACGAAAACCCGTCTGACGGTTTCTCCGACCAGTGCGCCTTCGCCGCCGAACAACTCAAACAAGCCGGACAACGAAGCAACAAAAATTATGAACCCGATTACCCTGCCCGGACGCGGCAATACATTTTCGCTGCGGAAAAATCGCCACGCAATTAAAGCCAGTAAAGCCGGCACGACGTAAGCCGTCAGACCGATCGTCTCGTTGATTAAAATTCCGGCAATATTTGCGCCGATAACTCCAATCCAATTCTGGGTAATTTGTGTTGTACTGCTGTTGCAGCAATACCTGTCGTGCACATTAAATGAGATTAAAGACAAAAACACGAGAACGGCAATTATCAAAAGAACGCTGGCGATAATCTCGCTCGCCATCGAATAGCTTTTTACAACCTGTTTTTTCTGTGCTTTCGTTGCCATTAACTTATTGCCTGCTGACCGCTTTTTCTAAACAGCAAATACGCCTTGATAAAATCGTCGATGTCGCCGTCCAGAACCGTATCGACATCGGTTCGCTCAAATTTCGTGCGCGCATCTTTGACCAGTCGATACGGCTGCAAAGTGTAATTGCGAATCTGCGAGCCGAAGGCAATGTCCTGCTTGCTCGCTTCCAATTCGGCGACGCCTTCACGCCGCTTTTCGAGTTCCAGTTCGTAAAGCTTCGAGCGCAAAACCTGCATCGCCACGGCGCGATTCTGAATCTGCGAGCGCTGATTCTGACACGTCACGACGGTTCCGGTCGGCAGATGCGTGATGCGCACCGCGCTGTCGGTCGTGTTGACGTGCTGCCCGCCCGCGCCGGTCGAGCGATACGTATCGACGCGCAAATCCTTGTCCTGAATGTCGACTTCGATATTTTCGTCAATTTCCGGCGAAACGAAAAGCGAAGCGAACGAAGTTTCGCGGCTGCCGCCCGAATTAAACGGCGAAATCCGCACGAGGCGATGAACGCCCGCTTCGCACGAAAGCAAACCGTAAGCGTATTCGCCCTCGACGCGAAAAGTCGCGCTTTTTATTCCGGCTTCGCCGCCCGCCTGCTCGTCCAGAATATCGACTTTGAAGCCGCGTTTTTCCGCCCAGCGCAGATACATTCGCAGAAGCATCTGCGCCCAATCCTGCGCGTCGGTTCCGCCCGCGCCCGATTGAATCGAGCAAATCGCGTTGTTCGCGTCGGTTTGTCCCGACAAAAGAGCTTGGGTTTCCGCTTCGGCGACTTCGGTTTCGAGCCTGGCGATTAAATCGTCTAACTCTAGCAGAGAGCTTTCGTCCGTCTCGGCAAATTCAAAAAGAACTTCCGCGTCGGAAACAGCGGTTTCAAAAGATTCCTGCGCCGTAATTAATTTTTCCAGACGGCTTCTCTGCTGAACAATCGTCTGAGCTTTGCCCGAATCGTTCCAGAAATCCGGCGCGGAAATTTGCGCTTCCAGTTTTTCCAGCTCCACGCGTTTTTTCGGCGCGTCAAAGAAACCTCCCGAGCTGCTCGACCTGCGATTTTATTTCTTCGTATTTGTTTTGTAAATCAGTTAGTTCAATCATTGTTCGTGTTGTCCGATATGTAATCCGATGCCCGCGGGTTTGCTGTCAATATAACTCAGCGGTCGGAAAAAATAATATAGAAAAATCTTATCAGCCGGAAAAATAACGCAGGGTTTGCCGTCTTTTTCCCAAATTCCCGCGCGCGTCTCGCGCAGCCGGATGTAACTTAAAATATAAGACGAAAAGAGCACGAAAACCAATACAAAAATTTTATGCTTTATTTTCATCTTTGGCGAATTTCCGACGCCAACCGGATAAAATTAAAATAATGCCGACCAGCGCGCACAGCCACGCAAACCAATCGCCGTACTTTACATAAAAAGTTTTGTTTCCGTCCGATTTGGCGATTGTCCAAACGCGGGTCGCTTGCGTATAAGGCTCCGCCGCGTCCAGAATCTCGCCGCGCTCGTCGATGTAAGCCGTGACGCCGACATTGGTGACGCGCACGACCGGACGCCGCGTTTCGACGGCGCGAAAAACCGCGCTCGCCAGATGCTGGCGCAGAACCGGCGTATTTCCGAGATAGCCGTCGTTGGTCATTTCAATCAAAACGTCCGCGCCAGCCCGCGCGTATTCGCGCGAAAGATTCGGAAAATGCGACTCGAAACAAATCATCACGCCGCCGCGCGCCGCGCCGAACGGCAGTAAATCATACTCTGTGCCGAAAGAAAAATTTCCGACCATCGTCGGCACCAGCGATTGCAGAGGCGCGGGAACGGGCGCGTATTCGCCGAACGGCAGCAGAAAAATCTTATCATACTGCGCGATTTTTTCGCCTTTTTCGTTGACCATCACGGCGGAGTTGAAATAGCTTTCGCGCACGGCGTCCGGCTCGGCGGAATTAAACAGAAGGCTGACGTTGTGGCGTTTCGTCAAGACGCTTAAAAATTCCTGGAATTCACGGTCGCGGTCGTATCGGAAATTCATCGGCGATTCGGGAAAGATTACAACGACGGGCTGTTCGCCGCCGGTTCGCTGAATATTCCGTAAAGCGTTTTCGGTCAGCTCGACGTGCTTTTCTCTCAACCTTTGCCAGTCTTCGTATTTCAAACCGCTCATCGGCACGTTCGGCTGAACGGCAATGACGTAGGTTTGTGTTTCTTTCGGCGGCAAAGCTTCGGAGCTTTTTTGAAATCCGACCAATTCAAAGGAAGCCGCCAGAAGCGAAATGTAAAGTAAACTCGTCAGGTAAAAATACTTCGGCGTTTTTCCCGATAAAAGAAATAATAATTTCCACGCGACGTAGGAACTCGTCGAGATGACCAGGAATCCGACCAGATAAACCCCGCCGATAGAAGCGATTTGGATTGTCGATAGTCTGAATGCCTGCGAATAGGCAATCGCGTTCCAATTATTGCCGGTCGTCCAAAACCGCAAGAATTCAATCGCCGTCCACAAAAACGGCGCTGAGAAAATCGCGTAAACGCCGAGACGCCTGAGCAGAATCGAAAACAGCAGCGCGAAAATCGCCGGAAAAATCCCGACCGCCGAGCAGGCGCATAATACCAGAAAGTAAGAAACGGGCGCGGGCATTCCGCCGTAATGCGTCGGCGCGTAGGCGAGCCACCAGCAAGTGCCGAAAAAGAAAACGATTCCCCACAGCCAGCCGAGCAAAAATGATTTGACGATTGAATGCTTTTCGCGCTCGACAGCCCAAAATAAAGGCACCGGCGCAAACCAAGCCAAAAACCAGAACTCGAAACCGGGAAAAGCCAGAACCAGCAGAATCGCCGACAGAAGGGCTAAAAGCGAGTTTGGCAGTGAGGGAAATTTCGCTTTCGCCGCCGTGAAAAACTTCATGGCGACAGTTTAGCAAAAAACCTTGTTTGGGAGAATACGAGAAAAAATTTAAGAAGCCGGTTTAAGACAGGCTCGTATTTGACAACAATTTTCTTAATTGTACTGCCTTCCATTCGACGCGAAGAAAAGGCTTTATTGAATATTCAATAAAGCCTTTTCTTCGCAATGTTGCGCTGTTAAACAGGCTGCAAAATGCTGGGCTGCTCGGCTCTTATTCTGTTCAGCAAATCGACGCCGAAACCGCTGCCGCCTGTTTCTGATTTAGCTTCGTTGACGGCGTAGCTCGCCCGCGCCTCTTCGAGCGACCGGCAGAAGATTTGTATTGCCGAATCAATCTGCCGGGTCGAATGACTTGCCATCACTTGAAAGCGGAAGCGCGCGCGTCCTCTGGCGACTGCCGGATATTCGACCAGATTGGCAATCAGACCGTTTTGTTCGAGCGCGCGGCTCGTCCATTTCGCCAGTTTCTCGTCGCCGACGCTGACCGGAACAATCGGCGACGGCTCGCCCAGACATTCGAGTCCTGCGGCGGAAAAACCAGCGCGCAGGCGATAAATGTTGTCGAATAATTTTTTTCTGAGGCGGTCGCCTTCTTCCGAACGGGCAATGCGGATTGCTTCATCGACGACGCCGGTTTGAACCGGAGAAAGAGCGTTGGAAAAAGTGTATGAGCCGCCGTAGATGCTGATGTATTGTTTGACCGAAAGATTATGCGTGGCGAGAAATCCGCCGTTGCTGGAAAACGTTTTGGAGAATGCGCCCATCACGAGGTCGATTTTTCCGAGCATATTTTGCAGTCCCGGCTGTCCGGTTCCGTTCGGTCCGAGCGCGCCCAAATCGTGCGCGACATCCAATAAAAGAACGGCGTTAAATTCGTGACAAAGCTCCTGAAGCTTTAAAACGTCGGGGCTGTCCGAATCCATCGAGAAAATGCCTTCGGAAACGACGAGAATGGCGTTGGTCGTATCTTTCGCGCGAATTTTTTCGAGCTTGCGGCGACAATCGGCGACATCGTTATGGCGAAAGAAAGTGTGTTTGTCAGTGGCGGCGCGAGCGCCCTGCATCAGGCAGGCGTGGGCGTGCCGGTCGAGCACGACGTAATCGTTCGGTCTGACTAAGCCGGCAATCGTTCCGAAGCCCGCCGCCCAGCCCGTCGGAAACAGAAGAACGTGTTCCATCTGCATCAAATCGGCGATGGATTGTTCGAGCTGGCGGGAAATGCCCGTGTTGCCTTGCAGAATGGCGGACGACGCGCTGTGCGGACCGTATTCGTTCAAAGCGCGGACAGCCGCGTCGCGGATGGACGGATGCGAGGCGAGCCCGAGATAATCCTGCGAACCGAAATTTATCTTTTCGATGACATCGCCGTAGGAATTTTTGACGCCGGTGATCGGCGCGGGCGATTTTTCGAGGACACGACTGTAATTCCAGGTGCCGACGTCCATTCGCTGCTGAAGCCAATCGCCGAGCAGCTTCGTTCTCTCCGTCAAATGCGCGCCTTTAGGATGCGTAAACATACCGAGATGCTTGGTAAAAGCGTCCGATTCGTTGATATTTTTGCTTGTATTGTCGTAAATCATAAAAATTATTCCTTCTGTTTTATTAATGTTTATTAACTGGCGCACCTTTGCACGCGAAATTTTTGCTTTAATTTTCGGGGAAAAAGAGAAATGACCGGCGCGTGCCTAATCACCGATTGCAGGGTTAATTTGACGTATTGAAGTTTTATGCTCCGATTCACACAAACTTCGGTTCGGCTTATTTACAGATAGACGGTAATGTAGCCGGAATTGCCGGTAAAGGTATTAACAATTCAGATGTTTGCAGGCTTTGCGCAGTCTCCGTCCGCGCTGAAAACAGGTAGACAGCTATTAACTAACTTTACCGTTCTTTGATTGTTACAGGATTATTGTAAGAGCCGGATGAAAAGAATGCCTGGAATATTGCTGAATGTTTAGATTATTCAGATTAAGTGTAGTTGTCAAACCAATAAACTATGTTCTGCCGCAGATTCACAAAAATTTAATGATAAAAAACGAGGAATGCGGAACGCGAAATTATGAAAAACGGCTTTGGCGTTCCGCATTCCTCGTTTTAGCTTTTCGGACCGGGGACGCGTTTGTTTCAGATTGAACGATGTCGTTCAATCTGAAACGTCAAAATGATTGACACATCAAAAATTGTCACACGAAAAGTGCCGGATTTTGTCATCTGCCAAATTTTTTATTTTTCGAACAGGTCAAATTGGAAAGTTTTATAAATAATTGAAGGGAATTTGCGGCAAATCAATAAAAAGCTGTAAGTTATTGAAAAACTACGCCTAAAAGCAGGAGAGCCCGGTCATTTCTGACCAGGCTCACAATCGGAAGGACAACTGAAGGAACGCTCGGAAGGTTAGTCCAGCGCAGCGGCAAACCGCGCTCGGAGAAGTGTTGGCGGCGGGGTCTCGATTAACTGCATCAAGCTTGCCGATTTACCTTATTGCACGTACCGTGCCACAACTTTTAGGGCAGGTGGCAGAGACTGTGCAATAAGCGACAAACATCAACAAATATCGAGGTGAAACAAAATTTCAAACTTAAATTGCAAGTCAAAATCCGTTGAATTTTGAACTTTAAATTCCCGGCAGGCGGCTGACAAGTTACACTATTTGGAACATCGCTCGACCTGGCGCTGCAAAGCGACCGCATCCTGATTGTTCTGGTCGAGTTCCAGCGCCGAGCGCGAATAGTTTTGCGCCTGCAAACAATCGTTCCTTTCAAGGAAAATTTTACCGAGCGCGACGTAGGCTTCAATCAGACGATTGTCCCAGAAAAGCGCGGTTTTCAAACTGCTCACCGCCTGCTCCATATCGCCGCGGCGCAGGTGAATGTTGCCGAGCAGAAGATACGCTTCGGCGCTCATCGGCTCGCTCGCCAGAATGCGCCGCAGAGACTTCATCGCATCGTCGTCGCGACCGGCTTTGTAAAAACTTCTGGCTTCGATTAATAACGCTTCGGTTTCATTGACCGGCGTTTGCACCGGCGTGTTTTGCCGTTTGGTTATCACGACGCTCACAAAATCCTTGCGCGGCGGCTGTTGAATCCGCAGATTGGCGTCAACCGTTTTCGAGCGCGTCCACTCGGTTTCGTATTTCGCGTAGTTGGTCAAAAAACGTCGCGCCTGATTGTCAAAATCGGCGGCGGAAGCGTCATTGAGTTTTTCCAGCGATTTCGCCAGCAGAAAATAAGCTTCGCCGTCGGTCGGGCGCGCGGCTAAAGCGGGGCGCAGGTTTTGCGCGGCTTCCGTGAAATTATTGTTTAAAAAGAGCGCGAAACCGTAGTTAAAACGAGATTGCGCGTCATCGGGCGCGGATTCCGCCGATTTTTTCAAAAGCTCCAAGCCTTCGTTTAAAAGCGCGGCGGCTTTTTGTTTATTTTTCTTCTCGGCGAGCGAAGCGTGGACGGCAATCGAGCCGAGCGTGTTGTAAACGCTGGTCAGCTTCAAATCGTCGGCGAGCGGTCGCAAAACGGCGAGCGCCTGCTCGTAATTGTTCTGCTGCCAGTAAATCAAACCCGTATAAAACGCGGCTTCCGGGTAATGCGAATCTTCCGCCGGAATACGCGAAAAATAATCGATTGCCTCGGCAAATTTGCGCTGACTCAAATAAAAATGTCCGAGTTCGAGCGCGGCGGCGGTATAAGTTCCGCCTTTCGTTTTTTCGTCTTCCGAGTAAATCCGCAACGCGTTTTTGAAATAATTTTCGCGCGACTGCAAATCCGCTTCCGAAGTCAGCAAGCCTTTGATATAAGCCTCGAAAGCTCTCGACGGAATCTTGCTCGCCGATTCGACAAACTGATTTTGCGAAAACGGCAGAGCCTTGTCGCGCTGGTACAAAATCTGGTAAGCGAGCTGACCTTCGACGGTTTGCAGATTTGCCAGCGCGTCGCTCAGATTGATGTCGCGCGTGATTTTTCGCCCGTCCGGCAATTCTTCGCTCAAAAACCGACCTTCGTTGACGCGAATGATTTTCGACGTCACGCTGACTGCCGCGGCGACTTCGCCCTGCGCGGCGACGATATTGTATTTGCCCGAAATCAAAAGCGTCGCGCGGCTTTCGCGCGCCAGCTTCAGAGAGGTTGCCAGGCTCGGCAGAGTTGTCAAAGGAACTTGCAGGCGCTGCTGGATTATTTTGCGCTCGTCGTTCGAGACGACATTCAAGCCCGGAACTTTCAGCAAATCCGAAAGCGCCGCCGCAAAACTTTCGCCGACCCAGTTAAACTCGGGCTTTCCCGAAGTGTTTTCAAACGGCAGAATCATCGCCGTATCGGCGTTTTGCGTCGTCTGGGCGTTGATTGAAACGAGACCGAAGATTAAAAATAAAACCGTTACTAAAGCTTTTCGCATAATTTTTTCACCACAAAAACACGGAATGGTTGCAGAAATTTATTCGGATTGACCGGCGCGAATCTGCGGTTGATTTCCCGGAACAAAAAATTCGCTCCGTATTGAAAGCGAATATTTTAACAGGTTTGATGCGGATTATTAAAAAAAGGGTTATCGGAAAAAAAAGTAGTAACCGGTACGGGATTTGAACCCGTGTTGCCGCCGTGAAAGGGCGGTGTCCTAGACCCCTAGACGAACCGGTCACAAAGCGGACTGCGGATGAGAAACTCTTTTAAAAGGAGAAAAACAAAACGAGTTTCCGAAAAGCAAAATCTAAAGCTCTCAAACATCACGGCTACTGAACCGATAAGCGAATTCGTAGAATAACGTATGCCGATTTATTCTGTCAAATTCACAAAAGAAACTTTTCACGAAGCTTCCGAAATCGACAGAATCGCGCTTAAAATAAATCAGACGCTCAAACAGGAAACAGCCGTTCTATTGAATATTAAACTCCGACTTACTATCAATAATTAAAAAAGAAATGTGCAAACAGAGCCGTTCGGCAATTGTCTGCCCTTCGGTTTCCGCTTATTTTTCGTTAATTGCGTAAAAAGAGCGCTGTTGCCGTTGAAGCTGCGCTCTTTTTACAAGATTAATTTAATTGGGAGAAATAAGCCGTCGGTTTAAACTCCTCTGCGACCGCGAACGAGTTGCAGGATTAAAACCACTAAAGCTACAACCAGCAGGATATGTATCAAATTACCGACTGCCGCGCCTCCGAAGCCAAAACCCAATGCCCACAAAACCAGCAGTATAATTAAGATTGTCCAAAGCATAATCGTCTCCTTTTGTTCCTTTTTACGGATAATTCAAATATCCCAATTTATAGATGCGTAACGAATCCATACGTTGAGTTATTTGGTTTTTTTTAAAAGCAATAACTATGCCGCTTTGAAAGGCGAAAGGTTGAAGGCGGAAGGATAAAGAATATGGATTGATTCCCGGTTTTACTTTCGCTTTTATCCCTTCGCCTTTATCCTTTTAAACTCGTTCTCTGTGTTAAAATTATCTAACTAAATAAATTACTAGGTAACTGATGACAGAAAATCAACCCAAACGAGTCTTTCTGATTGACACGATGTCGCATATTTTTCGCGCCTTTTTCGCGCCGATGGGCGCGCGCACCGAGCCGCTGCGCAACTCGCGCGGGCAGGTCACGCAGGCGGTTTTCGTTTTCACGAATATGCTGCGCAAGCTTTTGAAGGACGAAAATCCCGAATACATCGCCGCCGTTTTCGATTCGGCGGAAAAAACTTTCCGGCACGATTCCTACGCCGAATACAAGGCGAACCGCGCCGATATGCCCGACGATTTGTCGTCGCAGATGCCTTATATCGTCAAAGTCTGCGAAGCCTTCAATCTTCCGATTCTGAAAATGGACGGCTTCGAAGCCGACGACATCATCGGAACCCTGGCGCAGAAAGTCGCCGCCAAAGGAATGCAAGCCGTCATCGTCTCGAACGACAAAGACCTCTGCCAGCTTGTGCAAGACCCTTTAATCGTCTGTATGCGGCAGAATTCGCAGAACGTCAAACGAAAAGTCGCCGTGCCGCCGGTCGAATGGTGCGACGAAGCCTGGGTTTTTAATAAATTCGGCGTTCAGCCGTCGCAAATCATCGACCTGCTGGGTTTGATGGGCGACGCGATTGACAACATTCCCGGCGCGCCCGGCATCGGCGAAAAAGGCGCGATGAAAATCATCCGGCAGTTCGGCTCGGCTGAAGAAGCGATGCGGCGCGCCGACGAGGTGACGCACAAAACATATCGCGAAAGCCTGAAAAACAATCAGGACATTATTCGCCAGTCAATCGAGCTGGCGACGGTTCACTTAAGCGTTCCGGTCGAGCTTGATTTGGATTTGTTAAAAAGCCGCGAGCCGAACCGCCAGCTTGCTTACCAGCTTTTCCGCGAGCTGGAATTTACGTCTTTGACGCGCGAGTTTACCGATTCCGCGCCGCTTTTCGACCAGCTCGAATCCGCCGTTCTCGGCATTCCCGAACGCCGTTACAAAATCATAAGGCGGCGCGAGGATTTGGATAAGCTCATCAGGAAATTGTGGGAAACCGAGCATTGGACTTTCGAGTCGGACGATTCTAACTCGCCGAAAAGCGCGGCTTCGTATCAGAAAGCCGAGCCGTGCGGCGTGGCGATTGCGACCGGCGCGGGCGCGAGCCATTACATTGATTTGGAGAACTTCGAAGGCGGCAAAGAGCAGGCAGCCGAGCCTTTGAAAGACATTCTTTCGAACGGTTTTCTGGCGAAGGGCACGCACGATTTAAAACGCAATCTCGCCGTGCTGAAAACCATCGGCATCGAGCCGGAAGCGGTCGAAGACGATACCTTGCTCGCCGCTTACCTGCTCGATTCGAGCCGCGCCAGTTATTCGCTGCCGCTTTTGGCGATGCAGAATCTCGGAACCGACGCCGAAGACGAAATCCCCGAAGGCTGGACCGAGGCGCAGTATCGCACCGCCGAGCGCGCCGATTTCGCGTATCAGCTTGCCGGAATGCTGCGCCGCAAATTGCAGGAAGACGGGCTGGAAAAGATTTACACGGAAATCGAGCTGCCGCTCGTGCCGCTTCTGTACCGGATGGAAGTGGCGGGAATGAAGGTTGACACGGACGTTTTGAAAGGTCTCTCGGATTACATTTCGACGGAAGTCGAGACTCTGGGCGCGAAGATTTACGAGCTTGCCGGGCGCGAATTCAATGTCGGCTCGCCGAAACAGGTCGGCGAAGTCTTGCAGGAACTGAACATCGGCTCGACGAAAAAGACGGCGACCGGGCAGATGTCCACCAGCAAGGACGTTCTGAACGAGCTGGCGGAAACCTACGAGCTGCCGCGCCTGATTGTCGAATACCGTGAGCTGGACAAGCTGCGCGCCACTTACGCCGACGCCCTGCCGAAATTAATCGGCGCGGACGGGCGCATTCACGGGCATCTGAATCAGACCGTGACGACGACGGGACGCCTTTCTTCGAGCGAGCCGAATCTGCAAAATATCCCGATTCGCACCGAACTCGGTCAGCAAATCCGCAAGGCGTTTATTCCCGAAAAAGGCTGCAAGCTGATTTCCGCCGATTATTCACAGTTGGAACTCAGGCTGCTGGCGCACATCACGCGCGACGAGCGAATGCTCGAAGCCTTTCAACAGGGCGAAGACATTCACGCACAGACGGCGAAGCTGGTTTTCAAGGCGAGCAACGAAAAGGAATTGAAGGACAAGCGGCGGCTGGCGAAAATCGTCAATTTCGCCATCGCCTACGCCGTCGAAGCCTACGGGCTGAGCGCCCGCGTCGGCATCTCGCGCGCCGAGGCGAAAAAAGTCATCGAAGATTATTACGACACCTACAAGGGCGTGCGCCGTTTTATGGACGAAGTGCCGAAAGAAGCGAGCGAAAAAGGCTACGTCGCCTCGATTTACGGCAGGCGGCGCTATCTGCCGTCGATTAACGACCGCAATTACAGCGTCCGCTCGCGCGCCGAGCGCGAAGCCATCAATATGCCGATTCAGGGCACGGCTTCCGACATCGTCAAGATGGCGATGCTCAAAGTCGATGAAGCCCTGCGCCGCGCCGGTCTCGAAACCAAAATCATTATGCAGGTTCACGACGAGCTGCTGCTGGAAGCGCCCGCGGCGGAAGTCGAGCGCGCAATCGAAATCGTCAGGCGCGAAATGGAAACGGCGGTCGATTTAGATGTCCCGCTCGGCGTCGAAATCGGCGCGGGCGATAACTGGATGAACGCCAAATAAATGAGGCGAAAGGCTCGCGTCCGGCTTCGGCTCGGACGCGATTATTTAATAAAGACGCGCGCGCCGCTTTATTGCGTTCTCGTGTTCGTGTTTTTGAGCGCCCGCCGAGCAGCATCTCTCGTAATAGTATGCTCGCAGATACCGGCTGACTGACCGATGGTGGAAGTCGATTTTTCGTTGCATTGACAGCCGCCGCCCGCCGCGAACCCGCAGTTCTGACAGCTCTTTCCGGTGCAGGTCTCCGTGCCGGCTTGCCGGTTCAGCGTCAAACTCCCTTTGCCGTCGTCATCCAGAGCGATTCTGGACAGGCGACGAACAGTCCGGTTAGAACCTTCGAGCAGCAGATAGAATCTGTCGCCCTGTTTTTCCACGCGCACCTGCCTGACGGCAATCCCGTCGTCAAACCTGTTTATTATCAGGTTTCGGTGAACGGCGGTTATTTTTTTCGTTCGCTGGTTGTAAGAGGCTATTTCAACCGGGTTTTCTTTTTGCGGCTGGCTGTAAGCCGAAATTGAAACGAGAGGAATTATCAACGCTAAAAGCAGTAATTTTTTCATATTGTCAATATTCTCCGGGAAAGAATCGGTAAAGCGATGCGATTCTATCATCAATTCAATCAAGCGTAAATCGTCACGGACTTTAAGATTCCGGTTCCAAAGTATAAAACTCGGGTCGCAAGCTCTAAAACTCCGGTTCGACACTTCCAAACCGGAGCTTGGAGCTTCCAAACCCCGGTTTGGTTCTTCCGGACTGAAGTTTGGGGCTTCCAAATTCCGGTTTGGGGCTTCCAAATTTCGGTTTGGGACTTCCAAACTCCGGTTTGACGCTTCCGGACTGAAGTTTGAAAGCTCCGAACTCCGGTTCGGCACTCTAAAATTCCGGTCGCAAAGTCTGCGCCGCAAATTTTTATTGCCTAAATAATGGATTTTTAATTATAATAGTCGCGTTTTAACAGGTCGGAAGTCAGCTTGCAATAGTTTTGAGCCTACACTTGATTCGACTTTCGCAAAAATCAAACGCCTTTCGGCTAAGCTCAAAACGCTTGTTTCGATAATTCGATAACTTCCGCCCACTAAATTTATTTTAGGAGGTTAGCGAATGCCTAACTACGCAAGCGATGCAGCGCTTTTAAACCATCTGCAAATCCAAAAATCGAACATCGACCAATACGCCGCCGCTGCCGGTGCGAGCGCCGCCGATATTGCTTCGATTCAGGAAGATTACACTAACACGGAGTGGATTCTGAATTTCTGTCCATTGGCTGAGGAATATAAGACGACCGCTTTCGGGATTAAACTTAAGTTTCTGCGCGGCGAATTGAACGAGCCGCTCGGCGCTTTCGTCGATGCGCCGGACGCTTCGCCGCCGGCGGCTTTAAAAGCGGGCGTGGAAAAGCGCAGTCGCGAGCGCGACCAGCGTTTTCTGCATTCGGCGACGATGAACGAGGCGGCGCGGCTGGCGCTGGATTTGGTCGATGAATCGTCGAACATCTCGCAGCATTCGGTCAAGCCGACCGTCGAGGCGTTCGCCGCCGCCGGAAATTACGAGTTTGCGCTGGTGGCGGCGAATCGCGGCAAATCGGATATGTATGATGTTCAGGTAAGACGCAAAGGCTCGGAAACGTGGACGGTCGTGAAAAGCGCGACGGGCAAATCCGCCAACGTGACCGTCGCGCCGACCACGCCCGGACAACCCGAACAACTGCAAGTGCGCGTGCAGCTCAAGCGGAAAAACGAAAACTACGGTCAGCCGTCCGACCCCGTTTACGTGACGGTCAACCCGTAAGACGGAAGCGGTAAGCGGTAAACGGTAAGTTGCAGTCGCAAAATAAAGAACTTACCGTTTACCGTTTACCGTTTACCGCTTATTCTATCTTCCTGCCCTTCATTTCCCTGCCGTTGGGAAACACGACGGTCACGCCGGCGATTTTTCCGCTCGCATCGCGTTCGAAGGCAATGGTCACGTTTGCCGGTTGAGCGGCGAATTTGTCTTTGGTCGCCGCGTCGGGCGTCAATTCGATGCGCTCGCCGCCGCCGATGCCGACGAGCTTTTCGCCTTCCTGCCGGAAAACCAGCGCGCCCATCGGCGTGTCGAATTTACCGGCAAACTCGGAGAATTTTCCGCCGACGGTCGGCTTGATTTCTTCGGGCGCGGGAAACGCCGAGCCGGGCTTCGGCAGAACCAGCGTGCCGGTCGAGCCGGTTTGCAGCGTATCGAAAGGATGAATCGGAAACGCGGGACGTTTCGGCTGGACGATCGGATTTTTTTGAATCTGCGCCAGCGCCACTTCGACGGCTTTTTCAAGCTGCGAATCTTTTCCCGCCATCGAATCCTGCGGCGTGATTTCAACGTCGAAATCCGGCGTGACGCCGTAGTTTTCCACTTCCCAGGTGCCGTTCGGGTTATACGCCGCGCGGTTCGGCAGCTGCACGCCGCCGTTATCAATCAGGCGCGGCGTGAAAAAGTAAGGTCCGATGCCCGCGCCGTAAGTGCGTTTGCCGACAATCTGCCCGACTTTGCCGAGCTTGAACATAAACGCGCCGGTTTCCGCCGCCGAGCCGTTAAACTCGTTGGTGATTAAAACCTTGACGGGCGGCGCGGGATTGACCGGCGTCGGGATGTCGTCGCCGCCGCGAAACATATAGTAATAAAGCGGTTTTCGCAACATCCATTCAATCAGGTAATCGGGCGTGATGCCGCCGCCGTTGTAGCGCTGGTCGATGATGACGCCCGCTTTGTCGGCGTAGCCCGAAAGCCCGCGAATCGCGTTGCCGATGCCGTCGGGATTGTAACCTTCGATAAAAATATAGCCGAGCTTGCCGCCCGAAAGCCTTTCGACCTTTTTGCGATTCTCTTCCGCCCAATTCGCGCGGCGCAGGCGGTTTTCGCCGCTCGCCGGGTAAACCGTAGAGGTGCGCGCGTTCGAGCCGTTCGCGCTGCTGCTGACGGTGATTTTCGTCGGTCTGCCGGCGGCGTTTTCAAAATAGCTCAGAATATTTTTATTCGCCTCGATTTTCTGCCCGTTGACTTCCAGCAGGTAATCGCCTTCGCGGACATCGACGCCGGGCTGGTCGAGCGGCGCGCCGAACGAGCCGTTGGCGGCGGTAAAAGGCGTCGAGCGATAAATTTTCTTAAAGCGGTAATGCCCGTCCGCGATTTCATAATCCGCGCCGAGCAAGCCGATGCGATTGCCGCCGCCTTGCGGAGGCTGCGAATCACCGCCGCCGATGCCGAGATGGCTGACGGAAACGTGCCCGAGCATCTGCCGCATCAATGAATTCAAATCGCCGCGGCGCGTCACGGTCGGGAGATATGCGGAATATTCGCGTTCGAGCAAAGCGAGATTCTGCCCGTGATAATTCGGGTCGTAAAACCAGTCGCGCATAATCCGCATCGATTCGTGAAACATCTGACGCCATTCTTCAGCCGGCGTGACGCGCACTTCCATCTTGTTGAAATCCTGCTTGCCGTCGTCGGGTTTGACAGCCGTTTCCGCGCCGGTCAGAAAATAATCGCGACCCTTTCGATACAACATTCGATTGCCGTCGCGCGTAATGTCCACCGCGCTTATATCGTCCACGATTTTTTCCATCCTGCCGCCTTTCGCCAAATCGAAAAGATAGACGGCTTGCGATTGCGACGGCTCGCTGAAATCGCCGGGCGCTTTCGACCACTCGCTGACGACCAGATGCAATCTGCCGGCTTTGCCCGCGACGAGCTGCGAATAATCGCGCTGCGGCAGCGGCAAATTAACGAAACGCGCCGACGCATTATCGAAATCAATCTTCACCTGCGGCGCGGCTTCATTAATTTTCGCGTCCGGGTTCGGCTGACCGTTCGGAAGCAGCGGCGACGGCGTATCTTTCGACAAAATAAACGCGTGAACGCGGCGCACGACCAGCGGATTGGCTAAAACTCCGTTCAGAACGCCCCAGCTAAACTCGCTCGTGCCGGCGTTGGCGCTCGAAACGAAATAGAGATATTTGCCGTTCGGGTCGAAAACTGGCAATTGCGTGTGCGTCACGCCGTCCGTAACCGGGACGTTTTTCTTCTGCGCCAAATCGCGTATATAAACGGTTCCGGCGCGATTATGCAGGCGTTTCGCATAAGTCAGAAAACGCGAGTCGGGCGAAAAATTCGGCGTCCAGCCGTCCTGCGCCGAATAAACCGAAGCATCGACCTTTTCCGCAGTTCCCCGCTCGACGTCAGCCGTCCATAAATTCAATTGCCGGTCGCTGAAAGCGATTTTCTTCGAATCGGGCGACCAGGTTGTTTCCCAATAGAATGAAGGCTTCGGCTCGACGGCGATTTTTCTGACCGAATCGTTTTCGAGCGAGCGTATGTGCAGCGCGTATTCGCCGCTCTCGTCGGAAAAATATGCGATTGATTTGCCGTCCGGCGCGATGACCGGATAGCGCTCGGCAACGCCGGAAGTGTTGGTCAGATTTTTTGCATTGCCGTTTGCCGTCTCGAACACTAAAACTTCGCCGCGCGCGCTGAACGCGATTTTATCGCCCGAATGCGACGGCAGAATCTGTTCGAGAAAGCGTATCGCCTGCACGTCGCGCGGTCTTAGCTCGGCGGTGTCGGGCGACACCGAAACGTTAATCGAACGAATCTGATTCGTGTTCAAATCGAGCAGTTGAAGGCGACCGTTCTGCACAAAACAAACCGCGTCACTCGTCGCCGCTGCCGCGCGGACGCCGAAATCTTTAAAATTCGTCAGTTGTTTGACCTGTTTGGTTTTGCGGTCGTGAGCGAAAACATTGAAAATTCCCGTGCGGTCGCTGGTGAAATAAATTTTATCGCCGACCCATTGCGGGCTGCGGTCGTTGTAATTCGGGTTCGGCAGTTTTTCGAGCGCGCCCGTTTTTAAATCGGCGATCCAAATCGGCGCAATCGCGCCGCCGCGATAGTAACGCCATTCGCCGAAACCGAGCCGCGGATTGAAAGCGATAAAATTACCGTCGGGCGAAAATACGCCTTGATAAGCCTGCTGCATCGGCAGCGGCGCGGCGAGCGTTCCGTTTTCGACCGCCATTTTGTAAAGCCTCGTCACGCCTTCCTCGTCGCGCGTCGTTTCAAAAATGACTTCCCTGCCGTCGGGCGTCCACGCCGTCACTAAATCGTCTTCCGGCATAATCGTCACGCGCCGCGCCTGCGCGCTGCCGTCGGCGGGCGTCACGAAAACGTCCCAGTCGTTGCCGTTCAGGCGCGAAAAGGCGATTTGTTTTCCGTCGGGCGAAAAAACCGGATTCATTTCTTCGTTCGGCGTGCCGGTCAGACGCCGCGCCGCGCCGCCGCTTCGCTCGACCAGCCAGATTTTTCCGGCGTAGGTAAAGGCGACGTGAGTTTGATTGACGGCGACACGACCGATTAAAAGCGGCGCATTCGTTGACTGCGCGAAAGCCTGAAGTCCGAAAACAAACAGGAACAAAGCGGAAAGTTTGATTTTAAGCATAGAGTCTCCCAAAGATTATGTTGACGCTTTTATACCACGCGGTCGAAGGCGCGTCTTGAACAGAACAAACATTCTTGTATCAATCTAACTTCGGCGAAAAGTTTTCCGGTATTCGGCGGGCGTCAGACCGAAAGCGGTCTTGAAGGTTTTATTAAAATGACTCTGGTCGGAAAAGCCCGCCGCGTGGGCAATCTCGCCCAGGGATTCTTCGGTGGAAAGAATCTGCCGCGAGGCGAATTCGACGCGCAGACGGCGAACGTATTCGCCAATCGTGCAGCCGAATTTTTCGCGGAACACGCGCGACAGGTGAACCGGATGAACGTCCGCCACGCGGGCAATCTCATCCAGCGTGAAAGATTCGGTAAAATTGGCGTGCAGGAAATCCTTCGACTGCCTGAGCCACTGCGGGCAGCCTTTTTCACTTGCGCCGGCGCGCGCGCGCGAAGCTTCCGCCAGCAGTTCTAAAATCAAGCCTTCGATGGCGAGCATCGAGAACGAGTCCATTCGCTGAAATTCCTGATAGATGCGCTCGCCGAGCCAGTTTGTTTTCTCCGAGCGGCAGCTCGCCGAAGCCTCGAAAATTACGGATTGGCGGCTGATATAGGAAAGCTTTTCAGAACTGAATTCGACGCCTAAAATCCGCACGTTGTTTTCAAACTCGACGGCGTGCGATTCCGCCGGCGGGTGAAAAACGACGGTCGAGCTTTGCCGCCGATGCGTGCGCCTTTCCAGGCTTTCGGCGTAACTGCCGCTGAGAACGTAACTGAAAGAAGCTAATTTATGCGTGTGGCGCGCCTGCCGCAGCCGCGGCGGATAAGCCACTTCACAAAGATTCATATCGCTGGTTTGATGACGTTTGACAAGCTGCGCTCGGAGAGGCGGCGATAACTGTTTCATAAAACACAAAATCCTATGAATAAAATTTAATGGTTAATTTAAAGCGTTTTAATAAATACTTTTTTGCTTAACGAACATTATGAATCAAATGTTGCAGCAAATAAACTAAAATATTGCAGCAAATAAAAAGTAATGCTCAAGAGGGCTTAACTGATTAGATGATAAATGGATATATTCAATCGACTAAACACCTAATCACTTATTTCCCGAGTTCGTTCTTATCTCAGGCTCGCTTCATCCATTCGATGCAATCGGCTAAATGCCTTCTCATTTCCTGTTTCGAGCGTTGTGCGATGCGTCCGTGTCCGGGCAAAACCCACTCGAAATCATATTCGAGCAGCTTTGCCATCGAGCGCGTTTGTTTTTCCCACGAATACCACGCGACCGAACGAAAAGCGGTCAGGCTTTTTCGGCGCGGCGACCAGGCTAAATGGTCGCCCGTAAACAAAAATTTGTTTTTATAAAGCAAAACCTGCGAGCCGCGCGTGTGTCCCGGCACGGGAATAACGGTTAATTCGTCATCGAGTTCGGCGGCTTCTTCGCCTTCGACGACGAGTTCGACGCCGAGATTTTTCGCTCCGTCGGCGGCGTGCATAATCCGTTCTGCCGCAAATTTTTCGCGGAAAGCCCGATGCTCGGCAATATCGTCGCGATGCGTCAAAAACATTCGGCTGACGCCGCCCATTTTTTCGATTTGCCTGACGAGCGGCGACGTAAAACGCGGCGAATCTATCAACACGTTGCCGCCGTTTTCCGGCGCGCGTCGAATCAGATAGCTCCACGCGCCGAAGCTTTTTTCCGAATTAAAACCGCAGTAATAAACATTTTCGGCGATTAAAGAAGGAAAAGCGCCGATGCCGGTTTTGGCGTTAAGCCGCTCGCCCGCGCCGATTGAACCGCTCGGACACGCGACTAATGCCATCAGCGCCAGACGCGCTTCTTCTTCGGTCGCGGGCTGGCGATAAACGCTCGATTGCCCGCCGTGGTCGCGAAAGGAAGCGGGCGCCAGCTGCCGGCACGTGTCGCAGTCGATGCAGGTTTCGTCAACGAAGAATGCGCCTTCGACGTTTTCCGCCAATCGAAGTCTCGGATTAGCCATAATAAAAACTCTCCGTTTAATTATAACTCGCCGCGAGCGAAAATTTTATCGCAAATCCGCTCTTGCGCTGACGGCGATTTGAATTAAAATTTATTTTAACGCGAGATTCGCGCGCCGAAAATAAAGAAAATATCTTTCAAGGTCGGAAACGATTTAACCGAAACGACCCGATTTATGCTTATGAATAACCGAATACGGCTGGCGGAAAGCGATGCCGAAATCCTCGATTGCTACGCGGTAATGGCTGAGCTGCGCCCGCACATTTCCGCCGAAGAATTTCTTCCGCGAGTCAAAACACTATCTGAAATCGCCGGTTTTCGACTGGCTTATTTGATTGACGAAGACGTCAAAGCCGTCGCCGGATTCAGAATTTCCGAATGGCTCGCGGGCGGCAAATATATGGAAATCGAAGACCTCGTCGCCAAAAGCGGCGAGCGCTCGAAAGGCTTCGGCGGAGAATTGTTCGATTGGCTGGTCGCATACGCGAAGCGGGAAAATTGCGCTCAGATTAAGCTGGTTTCGCACGTCAAAAGATTCGGCGCGCACAAATTTTATCTGGAAAAGCGAATGATTATCGAGGCGCATTACTTTTCGTTGAAGCTGCAATAGAAGAAATCGGATTGACTTTCGGCGGAAAAGTCCATAAATAATCTAATTGCGAAACAAATTAGAAAGTCTCCGCTTCAGTTTAGCCGATGTCTATATTAATTGCCGAAGATAACAATGCCCAACGCCATTACCTGAGCGAGCTCGTGACGCGCGAGTTTTCGTCTCACCTGCCGGTCATCGAAGCGTTTGACGGAGAAAGCGCCGTTCGGCTGGCGCTGGCGCAGCGACCGACGCTTTGCATTCTGGACATTCAGATGCCGCAGATGTCGGGCGTCAAAGCCGCGCGCGCCATCTGGAAAGAGTTTGCCGAAACGCGGATAATTTTCTGGACGCAGTTTCCGCACGAAATTTATATCAACGAGATTCGCAAAATCGTCCGCGCCGTCGAGCCGCAGCCGACCTACGGTTTTATACACAAAAACAATCCCGAATCCAGATTTCTGCGCTTTGTCGCCGCCGTTCTCGAAGACGGCGCGGATATGATTGACCCGCTTTTCAAAGATTCGTTTCAGCGCCCGCTGCTTACCGAATTTGAAGCCGAAGCCTTGCGTTATCTCGCGCTCGGCTTATCAAACTGGGCGATTGCGCGAAAATGCAGCCTGAGCCTGCGCGGCGTCGAAAGCCGCTTGGCGACGCTCTACGAAAAGCTTTTTACCGAAAATTCGCAAGGCACGACGAACGAATCCTACGACAAGCTTGCGTATAACCCGCGCACGCGCGCCTTTTGCGAAGCCTTAAAACGCGGTCTTATCAACTCGGACGAGCTGGAAAAAGCCGAAGCCGAGCTTTCCGGATGGCTGGCGCACGACCGCCGGAAATATCTGCAAAATAAAATCGAAACCGCCGCCGATGAACACCGATGAAAACAGACGAAGCAATCTTCGGTTGCGACTTTAAATTTCAGATTTCAAATTTCAAATCTCTTTTTGATTTCAAGTTTCAAACCTCAAATCTCGGATTTCAAATATTAAGTTTCAAATTTTTTCGTGTTCATTCGCGTCTGTTGGCAGCTAAAATTTTCTTTCTTTTCCTCTTGTTCTCATCCGGCGCACAGGCGCAGGACGCGCCTTCACCATCGCCGACGCCGATAACTGCGCAGAATTTTCATCAATGGGGCGCGGTCACGCTTTTTAACGGCTTGCCTTCGGACAACGTGCGCGCCATTGCGCAAACGCCCGACGGCGTTTTGTGGTTCGGCACGGACAACGGCTTGACCAGATTTGACGGGCGACGCGTGCAAACCGTCGCGCTCGAAAGCGTCGAATCGAGCAAAATTTTCGCGCTCGAAATCGCGCGCGACGGAACGCTCTGGGTCGGCACCGAGCGCGGCGCGTATTTTCAGCAAAACGACGCTTTTAAGAAAATAGAAGAAACCGGAGATTTTGCGATAACCTCGATTCTGCCGCGCGAAAACATTTATCTCTCGACCGCCGGCGGCGCTGTTTTCAAACTAACGTCTACCGGCGAAACTTCGTTTGCGGTCGAAAAAATCCCGACCGAAGCGCTCGCCGGCAGCGACGGAAAGCTTCTGAAATTCACCGGCTTGATACAAAAAGACGGAACGCTCGTCGCCGCCACGCGCAGCCGCAGTATTTTAGTTCTGGAAAACGGCGAGTTCTTTGAAACCTTCAGCCGCCCGCGCCCGTTTTTTGTCAACGCGCTGGCGCAGGACGAAAGCGGCAACGCGTGGCTCGGCGCAGACGCGAAAAGCGGCGAGAGCGGATTTTTTTCGCTTCGGGATATCGCGCGTCCCGAAAAAATCGGCGGCGACCTCGGCAATGTTCTGGCAATCGAAGCCGATTCCGGCGGCGCGTGGGTCGGAACGCAGGCGAAAGGCTTATCTTATTTTCGCGGCGCGCAGCAGTTAAAAAATTACACGTTTGAAAATACGGCTGGGGGCTTGCGCTCGAACACGATTTACGCGCTTTTTGTCGACCGCGAAGGCGTTCTGTGGATTGGCACCAATCGCGGCGTCAGCCGTTTCGACGCGTCTAGTCCTTTCAACCGGATACTTTCCGCCGAAAACTCGAACGGGAATTTTGTGCGGACGCTTTACCAGACAAAAGGCGGGCGAATTTTTGCCGGAACAAATCGCGGCTTGTTCGAGCTTGACGGCGCAAACTGGCTGGAAATACCGAATTTTGCGCCGCGCGCCGTTTATACTATTTCCGAAAATTCGCTGAATCAGACGCTTTTCGCCACGCCGACCGGAATTTTTTCGCTCGACGGAAAGCAAATTCTGGCGGGCGACGCGCGCGCGACCGTCGAGTTTCGGGGAAAAACTTACGCCGCCGTTTTCGCTCGCGGAATTGTCCAAATCGACGGCGCGAATCAAACGCAGATTTTCGCTCACGACGCGCCGACCGCGCTTTACGCCGACGGCGAAAAACTCTGGATTGGCACGGCGAAAGGCGAGATTTTCAGCTTTGACGGCAAGGAAACAAAACAGGAAAAATCGCTCGAACCTTTGCGCGAGGCGGCGATTCGGAAAATTGCGAAAGACGGCGAAGGCAGTTTATGGTTTGGCGGCACAAGCGGGCTTTTCCGGTTTAAAAACGGCGAGTTGCAAAACGTGATTGCCAATCGTGAAGTGCGCGATTTTCTGCTCGGCAGCGCGGAAATCTGGGCGGCTACTTTAAACGGCGGGCTTGTTCACGTTAAGCCGGATGAAAATTTCGGGTGGATTGCGGCTGATTTGAACGTCGAGCAGGGCTTGCCCTCGGAACAAATTTTCGCGCTGCTCCGTCGCCGGGAAAATCAATTGCTTATCGGCACGAATCGCGGCGTCGTCGCCTACGCGCCGAGCGCGATTCCGCCGCAAATTATCGCCGCGCGCATCTTGAGCCAGCGCCTGCACAACGCCGAAGAAGCGGCGCGAACGATTAAGCTCGAATACCCGCAAAATTCTATTTTAGTTGAAGTTGCGGGCTTGAGCAGCCGCACCTTTCCCGAACAGTTTCAATACGCGTTTTTTCTGAAAAACTCGAAAGGCGAGACGCTCGAAAAAAAATTGTCCAGCGACGCGCAGTTTGCGCCCGCCAATCTCGACGCCGGAGAATATCAAATCGAAGCGCGCGCTTTTAACAAAGATTTGCTCGCCTCCGAGCCTCTGATTATCAGATTTTCGATTGACCGCGAGCCTTTTCCGTTGATGGCGACGGCGCTCGGCGTGCTTCTCGCCATCGCTTTAATCGCTTTAATTTGGGCGATTGTCGAGCGAAAAAGAATCAGCAACCGCAACCGCGAGCTCGCCGCCGCGCGTTTCGATTTGGCAAACGAAGCCGAGCGCGAAAGAAAAAGAATCGCCCGCGACCTTCACGACCAGACGCTCGCCGATTTGCGAAATCTGATGCTGAAAACCGACAAGCTGCCTTTGGATACTTCCGATTTTCGCGCCGAAATCGAATCGGTTTCGACCGAGATTCGACGCATTTGCGAAGATTTAAGCCCGTCCGTGCTGGAAAACGTCGGACTGACAGCCGCGCTCGAATTTCTTTTGAGCCGCACGATTGAAAACTACAAGTTCGCCGCCGCCGAAAATCTGGAAGAAAGCCTGAATTTTTCGCCCAACGCGCAGATGCAGATTTATCGCATCGCACAGGAAATCTTGAGCAACATCAAACGACACTCGGACGCCGACGCCGTGGAAATGAAAATCGAAATCTCCGCCGAAAACGAATTTATTCTCTCAATCTCCGATAACGGAACGCCATTCGCGCCAGCCGCCAAAACGACGCGCGGGCGCGGCATTTCCAACGTCAAATCCCGCGCCGCGCTTATCAAAGCCGAAGTTTTCTGGCGCACCAACGAAACCGGCAACACGCTTTTCGAGCTTCGCAAATAGTCGGAACCGCCTGCGGCAGCAGATGGTTCCGACTGTGGAAATCCACATTCGACAAACAGCGTAAGCCTTGCCGAATCACGTTGATTAACCCGTTCAAACCAGACTTTCAATAAATGATAATCGCTCCTAAGTTATGCGATTGCCTTTTAAAAAAATCCTGTGCCCGACGCTTGTTTTGCTGGTTTTAAGCTTCGTCGTTTTTCATATTTTCAGAATTTACGACACCGCCCGGAAAGCGCTCGCCGATGAACGCGCCCGCCTGATGGAACAAAACCGCGTGCCTTTTGAAAAAAAGGTTCTCACGCCTCACCTTTCTCAAAACATTCGGATTTTGCAAAACACGGGCGCGGTCAGGGATTTCGTTAAATTCCGCGAATTCCACTTTGCGGCGACCGGCGGCGGGCTGGTGCAGTTTGGCGAAGACGGAAAAATTCTGCGGCATTTCACGGTTTTGGACGGTTTGCCGGAAAGCGATTTGACGAGCCTGGCGGTTTTTAACGACAAACTTTTTATCGGCACGCAGACGAAAAACCTAATCGCTTTCGACGGCGAAAAATTTGAAAGCTACATCTGGACAGACCGCCGGGCGCAAGCCGTGAGCGCTTTTCTGGAAGCGAACGGAAAGCTTTTAATCGGAACTTTCGCGGGCGGCTTGATTGAATTCGACGGTAAAATTTTTTCCGAAATCAAAGCCGCAAAGACGCGGATTTCCGCCATAAATTGTTTGTACAAAACGGAAGCCAAGCTCTTTGTCGGAACTTTTAACGACGGCTTGTGGATTTACGAAAACGACATCTGGGCGCATTTGACGACCGCCGAAGGCTTGCCGTCCAATCGCGTCGTCGGCATCGCGGTCAAAGACAAAAATCTTTACGTCGCCACCGATTTCGGCTTGTCGGTTTTGCAGGAAAAAGCTTTTCGCACGCTCGCGGTTTTGCCCTCGCTTTCGAGTCTGGCGCTGCAAAACAATCAAATCTTTCTCGCCAAAGACGACGGCGAAATTTTTACTTTCGATAATTCGCTCAAAGAATTTTCCGCCGCGCAAAATCGGCAAAACGCGCGCTTGATTTCAATTGATGAAAAGCTTCGGCTTGTGTCGAATCAAGGCGTTTCGCTCGTAAAGAACGGAAAAATGCTGCCTTTCAGCCCGACCGAAAACAATTCCCTGACCGACAATTTCATTTCCGCTCTCGCCTTTGACCGCGGCGGAAATCTCTGGGTCGGAACTTTCCGCCGCGGCGTCGACGTTTTCTCCGCCGGCGGTAAAAAACTGAAGCATATCGAATCGGAAACCGTCCGCGAAATAAATTTTCTGCAAACGCGCGAAGAAGAAATTTTCGCCGCCGCTTCGAGCGGTTTGATTCGCTTCAAAACGGATTTTTCGATTGAAAACCTGACGAAAAAAGACGGCTTGCCGAGTAATTCCGTGACGCATTTTTCCGCTGATTCGGTCGCCACGGCGAAAGGCTTGGCGTTTCGTGAAAACGGCAAATTTCGCGTGCTCTCAACCGTCAACGGTCTGCCGAACAACAGCACTTACACGATTTTGCAGAGCGGCGGCGGAAAACTTTACGCCGGAACGCTCGGCGGCTTGGCGGAAATCGAAAACAACCGCGTCGTGCGCACGTTTAAAGACACAAACTCGAATCTGAAAACCAATTGGGTGACGGCGCTTTGTTCGGCGCGCGAAAGAATTTTTATCGGCACTTACGGCGGCGGCATTTTCGAGCTTTTGCCGTCGGGCGAAATGCGCGCTTTTGAAAGCGAAACCGGTAGATTCGTCGTCAATCCGAACGCTCTTTTCAGCGACGGCGAAAGGCTTTACGCCGGAACGCTGGCGGGCGTGAAAATTCTCGATTTACAAACGCGGCAATGGAAAACCGTCCGCCATATTCTGCCCGCCGAAACCGTTTTGAGCATTGCGGGCGATGCGGAAAACGTTTATTTCGGCACGACCAACGGCATCGCCCGCGTCAATAAAAATTATTTCGCGGGAGACGAAAGCGAATGAAAAAGATTTTGTCCGGAATGCTGTTTCTGCTTGTTTTAACCGGCGCAAATTGCGCTAAACGTCTGAAGATTGATGGCAAAAGGTAAAAAATAATGGTTTTTTTTAACGCAAAGGCGCAAAGGCGCGAAGAAAATTTAAACGCCGACGAACGCGGGTGGACGCGGATAAAAGAAATGCGGAAGGCGGCGGGCGGAACGCGAAAAGTGCAGTTCATCATTCCGCGTTCCGCGTTCCGCGTTCGACTTTTTCGGCGTCTCGGCGTCTCGGCGGCGAAAATCTTTCTTATCTTTTCTCTTGCCTCTGCGCAATCGGGCGTTCTGATTCCTTCGTCGACGGAAAAGCCGGACGCGAAAGTTTTGTCTCTCGCCGTGATGAACGTCGAGATTACGATTGACAACCAGCACGCAACCGTTAAAGTTTTGCAGATTTTCGACAATCACACGGCGCAGACGCTGGAAGGAAAATACGTTTTCGCTCTGCCGAAAAAATCTCTGATTTCGGATTTTGCCGTCTGGGACAATGATTTGCGGATTCCGGGCGTGATGATGGAACGCCGCCGCGCGAACCAGATTTACGGCGAAATCAAACAGGCGCGGGTTGACCCCGGAATTTTGCAGGCGACCGACGAAAGCGAATCGAGCGCGGGCTTTTCCGCCAGAATTTTTCCGATTAACGCTTACGGCACAAAGCGTCTGGAAATGGAATACACCGAGGATTTGCCGCTCGAAAATCTGACGTCGCGTTTTATGTTTCCCTTAAAACCCGCTTACGGCGAAGCGCAGACGGTCGGCGAGCTGAATCTGAAAATTCGCGTTTTGAGCGATTACCCGTTGACGCCGGTTTTACCGGAAAATCCCGCTTATCCTTTGCAGATTTCAAAATCGGAAACCGGCGAATTCGTCGGCGAATTTCGCGCCGCAAACGTCGAACTGAAAAACGATTTCGCCTTTGATTATCAAATAAATGCCGGCGAAAACTCGCTTTCGGTCATCGCCTATCGCGCGCCCGAACAAATCTCCGCGTACGATTTGCGCGACCCGCGGCTCGCCGAAAAAAACGCCGACGGATTTTTTCGGACGCAAGCCGTTTTCGCCGCGAACCCGAACGCGGCGCGACAGCCGAAACGCGTCGTTTTGCTGCTCGACACGTCGCTTTCGATGTACGGCGATAAACTGGCGCGCGCCGTCGAAGCGATAGATTTTTTTCTGCACAATCTCGCGCCGGAAGACGAATTTAATTTGATTTTGTTCAACGACGCAGCCGACGCATTCGCGCCCGCGCCGGTCAAAGCGACGACGGAAAAAATCGAAGAAGCGCTCGATTTTATTAAGAATTACAGTCTCGGCGGCGGAACGAACTTGAAAAAAGGCTTGCAAGCCGCGCTCGAACAGACGGAAAAATTCTCCGCGGGCGAGCGTCAAATAATTCTCGTTTCCGACGCCAACCCGACGCTGGAAACGACCGCGACGAAAGAAATCGAAAAAGTTTTCGACAACCGCGACGCGAAGCTTTTCGCCTTTGCGCTCGGCGCGGACATCAATGAAAATCTGCTCAAAAATTTAACCGCTAAAACCCGCGGCTATTTCGAGCAGGCGCGCGAAACCGAGGACATCGCGCTGCGGCTCAAAATTTTTCTCGACAAAATCGGAACGTCCGACATTTCAAACCTGAAGCTCGCCGACGACGCGAATTTTTACGACGTTTATGCTGTCGCGGGCGAAAATTCGTTTTTCGGTTCGAGCTATGCCTTTGTCGGGCGTTATAAAAAGGCGCAAACGCAAACCGTCAATTTTTCTGCCGCATACGGCGCGGAAGCGATAAATCTCGCGCGCGAGATAAATTTGCCCGAATTCGACGAGACGCACGCGCACCTGCCGCGCGTCTGGGCGCGCGCGCGAGTCAACGCGCTTTTGCAGTCGATGAACCGCGACGGCGAGCGCGAAGATTACATCGCCGAAATCATACGCCTTTCGGAAAAATACAAATTCGTCACGCCTTACACCGCATTCTTAGCCGCGCCGCGCGCTCTGCTGCGCCCGCGTTTGATTCAGCCGGGCGACCCGGTGATTCGCGTCAAAACCGACGAATCAATCAAGGAAGTTTTCGCCGTTTTGCCTTTCGGCGAGAGCTTGCCGCTGAAATTTCTGGAATCGGAAAAAGTCTGGGAAACCAGATTTCTCGCGCCCGCCTGGATGGCTGACGGCACTTATAAATGCCGTTTGCTTTTGACCGATAGAAACGGTAACGGCTACCAGGAAGAAAAAACTTTCGTCGTCGACAGCCGCGCGCCGAAAGTGAAAATCAATCTCGCCAAACAGACGTTTCGGGCGGGCGAAACAATCAATTTAAAAGTCTCGGCGGACAGCGATACGAACCGTCTGAACGCCAGACTTTACGGCGCGAAACCCGTCCGGCTTTTCTGGTCGAATCTGGAAAAATCGAACGTCGGCGCGTTGCCGATTCCCGAAAATTTAGCTTCCGGAAAGTACGCGCTGACCGTCACGGCGGAAGATTTCGCGCACAATCAGACGACGGAAGAATTGCAGATTGAGGTGATCGGAAAATGAAACGAAGAAATTTCACCACGGATAAACGCCGACGGACGCGGATAAGTTTAAACAGGATAAAAGAAACGCGGAAGGCGAAACGCGGAGGAACGCGGAAAGTGCAATTCATCGTTCATCATTCCGCGTTCCGCGTTTTTCTTCATCCGCCTTCATCCGTGTTCATCGGCGGACTATTTTCTTTCTGTCTGATTGTTTTTGCGATTTGGTCGAGCGCGAATCCGGAGCGGAAAGTTTCCGCCGCTGATTTGCAGGACGAAATCGAAAAGGCGCTTTACACGCGGCAGGAATTTTTCGGCGCGGAAGCGATTGTGCCTTTGCCGACCGCCGTCGCCAGAGAAAATTTGGCGCAGCTTGCCGAAAATTTTCCGGGCAGCGCGGAAATTTTATTGAAGCTCGCTGAATTGAATGAAAAGCTCGGAAAATTCGACGAAGCGGAAGCGAATTTAAACCGGCTGGCTGAAACGGACGCGGCACAGCTCGAAAATTTAGCGGCGTTTTATCAGCGCCGCGCGCTGTTTGAAAAAGAAGCTCGGGTTTTGCGGAAAATTCTTTTGACGACCGCCGCCGAAAATCGCGCCCGAGTTTTTGAAAAACTGATTGATTCGGCGCGGCTTCACGATTTGCAGGAATATTTAAAACCCGAATTTTACGCCGCAGTCGCCCGCGAAAATCCGAATATTTTAGAGATTTTTCAAAAGCTGGCGGAAAAGCTTGCCGAAGAAAAAAATTATCCGGAAGCCTTGAAATTTCTGCGCGCGGCGAAAGCGCAATTTCCCGAAGCGCAAAGCGTTTTGCTTGAGAAGGAAATCGAAATCCTGCTCGAAACAAATCAGGCGCGCGAAGCCGAAAACGTTTATCACGCGGCGTTTAATCCGTTTTGGTCTGGCGAGGAAGCGGGAAAATTTTACGAGTTTTTGAGCCGCCGCGACCGCCTGCGCGCGTACGGCGCGGAACTGAAAGCGAAGTTTCGCCGAAATCCAGCCGATTTCGGCACAGGTCTTCGGCTCGCCGCTTACCGGCAGCACGATTACGAATACGGAAACGACGAAATCACGCCGATAATCTTAAAGCTGGAAAGCGCGAAAAAGAATTGGACGACCGAGGAAATGGTTATTGCTACGCGGCTTTTGTTACAGGCAAATGAAGGCGAAACGGCTTCGCGTTTTCTCTACACTCTGTTCGTGCGCGCAGATTTTCAAGCGAACGGCGATTTTCGCGCGCAGATTTTGTATCAGCTTTTCGAGATGTTTTCCGATGCGGAAAATCAGAAGCTGCCGCTCACGAAAGGCGATTTGAGATTTTACGCCGACGCGGCGCGAGCCGACCGGAATCCGGGAATCGCGACCGGAATTCTCTCTCTGATTTTCTCGGACGCGACCCCGCAGAAAAGGCTCGACCAGCAGGAATCGGGCGCGACAAAGTATTTTAATCGCGCCGCCGCGTACCGCATTTTTCAGGAATACAAAAAAGAGTTTCCGACCTCGCCGCAGCTGGCGCAGATGTATCTCGACATCGTGCGGCTTTACACATCAATCAAGGAAACCGAAATTGCCGAAAAAACTCTCGGCGAATTTGCCGAAAGATACGCGGATTCGAGCGATTATCCGGCGACGGCTTTAAAATTAGCCGATGCTCTGGCGGCGACCAACCAGCCGGAAAAGGAGCGCGGAATTTATCGAACATTGCTGGATTATCTCGGCAAACAAAAAAAATCGCTCGCGCCCGAAGCGACTTTCAACGCCCGTTTTTCAAACGCCGCAAACGCGCAGACCTTCGAAATCAAGCCGCGCCGCAACGACGGCATCAATATCCCGAAGCCGCCGGCGATGCCGCCGCAGCCCGATTACTACTATTCGCAGAAAGAAAGCATTTTCCGCGATTATCTGGCGCGCGAAACGGACCGGATAACTTACGCGGAAGTGCTGGAAAAACTCGTCGCGCCGCTCGCCGCAGAAAGAAAAACAGCGGAAATTCTTGAGCTTTATTCGGCGGAAATCGCAAAATATCCCGACGAACAATGGCTTTATGAGCGGCGGTTGGAGTGGCTCCAAAAAATCGGTTTTGCCGAAGAAGAATTAAAAGTTTATCAAACGGCGCTGGCGCGTTTTCAGACGCGCGGCTGGCAGGACAAGCTGGCGCGCTGGTTTCTGCGCCAGAAGCGCAACGATGATTTTGCCGCGTTTTCGCAGGATTTAGCCGGAAAATTAAACGATGCGGAAATTCAATCGTTTCTCGCACAATTTGTGGACGGAAACGTTTCGGCGAGCGAGTTTGAAAAACAGCTTTACCTGAAGCTTTATCAAACGGCGCGCGCGCGTTTTCCGCACAATATCGCTTTCGTCAAAGGCTTGCTGCATTTCTATAAAACAAATGAGATGCGCGACGATTGGCGCAAACTTTCCGCCAAATATTATTTTGAAGCGAGCGAAATCCGCGAAGCTTTTTTGAATGATTTAGCCGAACAGGGCGAGCTGCGAAATTACCTGCAAAAGGCGCGCGGCGAAAGCACGATTTACGAGCTTTTTCGCGCTGACGTTTCGGTGCGCCTGTCAAATTATGAAAGCGCGATTGCGGCTTATCGAAAGCTGAACGAAATCTATCCGAACACGCCGGAATTTTCCGCGCGCCTCGTAAATTTCACGCGCTCTTGCGGGCAAAAAAACCGCGAGCTTTTGACGGAAGCGGCACGCATCGCGAAATCGCAGGCGGATTTTCTGCCCGTTTCCGCCGAATATCGAACGCAGTCGGGCGAGATTTTCGCCGAGCTCGGCAGCTATGAAAAAGCGCGCGAAGAATGGGAAAAACTGCCGGCGGCGGCGCGCGGCGACCGCGAGATTTACCTCGATACGGCAACCGTTTACTGGGATTATTTTCAATACGAAGACGCGCTGCGAACGATAAAAACCCTGCGCGAAAAATTTTCGGACGAGACGCTTTACGCTTTTGAAGCGGGCGCGATTTTAGAAGCGCAGCACAAGCCTAAAGAAGCCGTCGGCGAATACGTCAAAGCGCTCGGCACGCGCGGCGAAACGGAAGACGCGGCGCAGAAATACAAAGCGAAAAAGCGTCTGGCGAATCTTTTTGCCCGCGAACCGGGCGAAAAAAAGACGTTGAAAAATGATTTGGAGCAAATTATCGAAACCGCTTATTCGAACCAAAGCGGGCGAAGCCGGGACGCTTCGTTTTTAGCTCTGGGTTACGCGGAGTTTCTCGCCGAAATCAAACAAAACGCGAAAGCCGAAAACGTTTTGAACCGCGCGATTCGGCAAAGCCGCGAGACGGAATTTCTGGAAGCGGCGAAAGATTTTTACGCTTCCGAAGAAATCAAAACGGGCGAGCAATTCGCCTTGAAACGTCTCGGCGAAACGAGCGACAGCCCGCGCCGGAAAATCGCTTATCACCTGCAACTGGCGGAAAGCTTCGAGGAAAACGGCGAACGCGACAAAGCCAAATCCATTTTGACGCAGATGGTGAAAAGATTTCCGACAAACTTCGGAGTTTTGACCGCAACTTCCGATTTTTACTGGCGTCTGGGCTTTGAAGACGAATCAATCGGACTTTTGCAAAACGCTCTGCCGCGCAGTCGCGGCGGGTATCGCGTTCGCCTGGCGCAAAAACTTTCCAAACGTCTGGTGCAAAGCGACCGGCTCGATTCCGCCGAACGGATTTTGACCGGACTGCACGACGAAGAAAAATCGGACACGGAAATTTTCCGCGAGCTGGCGGGCATTTACGTGCGGACGGGCAAGCCCGAAGCTTTGCGAAAAATCTTTAACGAAACCGTCGCCGCGCTCAAACAAAACGCCGCCGAGCAGCGTTATCTTGACGCGGAAATCGCCGAATTGCGCGCGCGGATGATTGACGCTTTCACGCGGCTCGGCGATTATCAATCGGCGATTGAGCAGCACATCGAAATCATCAATCGCGAGCCGGAAAATGAGGAATTGACGGAAAACGCCGTCGCTTACGTGCAGCGTTACGGCGGCGCGGAAACGCTTCTGAATTATTATCTGAAAATTAGCGCCGAAGCCTTTAAAAATTATCGCTGGAACGTCGTGCTGGCGCGGATTTACGAAGCGCATAAAGATTGGGAAAACGCGGCGAAAAATTACCGCGCGGCAATCGACAGCCAGCCGGAAATGGTCGGGCTCTACGTTTCGCTTGCCGACCTCGAAACCGGAAGAAATAATTTTGACGAAGCCGTCAGAAATCTCGACACGGTTTTGGAACTGACGAACGACGAAGCGCAATACGTCAAAAAGAAAATCGAGATTTTGAAAAAAGCCGGACGCCCGCGGGAAATCGAAGCGGAAAAAGCGAAACTTCCCGTCGAAGAAGAAAAAAAGAGCGCGCCGGTTGACCGATTTGCCGAAGCGCAAAAACTGCAAAATACCGAAAAGGAAACGGCGCGCCGGCTTTACCGCGAAGCGTTTGAAAACCTGCTGGAAAATCCTCTGAGCGGCGAATTAAAAGCGTCGGATATTACGGCTTACGTCCAATCCGTGCGCGAGGAAGAACCGCTGAATCAAATCAACGAAAGGCTCTGGCGATTGCGCGAAAAATTATTTGCGGCGGGCGCGCAGGACAATTCGACCGAAACGGGCGAAGCGCGGCGACGGCTTTCGACGGTTGAGGGCGCAATGACCGAAGCCATCGGCGACATCGCCGAATCCGTCGCGACCGACGAAGAGCGCGCCGCTTTGCACGCGGATTTAAAACGCCGGATTGAAGACGTTTCGCTCGCCTCCGACCGCTATCAAATCGTCTGGCTGGTCCAGGATTTAAGCCGCCGCGCGGGCTTCGGCGATTTGGAAGAAACGATTTTACTCAAAAAATCTGACGAATTGACGATTGACAAACAGGTTCATCTGCAAAATTTGCTGAGCTTCTACAACGAGCGCGGCGCATACCAAAAAGCTTTCGACGCACTGGAAAAATACGGAAGTGATAATCCGGCGCTGAAAGCGGAAACGGCGCGGCTCGCGGGCAATCGCGAAAAAGAACTGGAAGGGCTGCGCCTTATTTACTGGAAAACTGAAAAAACCGGCGTTTCAAACGACGCCAACGTGACGCGTTATCTGGAAATTCTTTACGGCGAAAACCGCGAGGAATTAAAATCTCTGACCGAAAAATCTTCCGCCTTCCAGCTTCAGCTCATCAATTTTCTGCTCGGCAAAGGCGAGCGCGAAATGGCGCACGCGGCAATCGAAAACGCAAATCTTGCGGCGGCGTGGAAAATTTCCCGCCACGCCGAAACGTCGCTCGCCCTGAAAGAATTTGACGAAAACGCCGAATGTTATTTTTGCGACGCGCTGCAATTCGATTTAATCGGCAATCTGATTCAGCAAAAGCCCGACCGGAAGCGTTTTCTGATAAACGACGAATGGTTTCGCCTGACGCGCGAATACGGCGAATGGCTCGCCGAAAAAACGAATCGCCAGCCGAGCGCGACGCAGCCGAAAGACGCGGAAAGCGAAAAATATCTGACGGCGATGCTGGAAAATCAGCCGCGCAACGCCGCCGAACAGGCGAAGCTCGGCGACTTTTATCTGGAAAGAAATCAGCCGGAAAAAGCGATTGAGCATTTTCGTCTCGCGGTCGAAATCGGCGAAGACGTCACGAACCGGGCAAAATCAGGCGCGGCTTATCACGCGGCGGGCAAAAAAGATTGGGCGCGGGACTGCTGGCAAAAAGCGGTGGAAGGCGAAGGAATCGCGGGCGGTCTGGCGTATTTCCGGGCTTTGCGGGAATATGATTTGAGCGGCGCGGCGCGAGAAAATCTGCCGCCGCTTATCATTGAATTTTTGCGGAACGACAACGCCGAAAACTCGGAAGATTTTCAAAATCTGATTCGCCTGATTGCCGCGTCTTTTAGTGACCAGACGGAAAAGGCGGCGTATTTTCGACGGATTTTGAAAGAGCGTCCGACCGATACGTCGCTCGCCGAAATGCTCGTCGGCGAATCCTTGATTGAAAAAAATCAGCAGGGCGAATTTTATGAATTGTTAATCGCCCGCAGCGAAGCTTTAAGCGATTACGATTACGACTACAATTTCGCGTCCGTGCGGCAAAGAGTCTGGACGGACGCCGAATCCGTTTACGAGCAGGAAAATGATTATCAAACGGAACAGCCCGAGAACGAGCGTTTTGAACGGCAGAAAAAATATCTCGAATTTCTCGGCGCGCAGCGCGAAAACAGACGTGCCGGACAATTAATCGCGGAAATCGAGAAAAATCTGAATCGCCGTTACGCGCGCCCCGCGTGGCTGCGGCTGGCAAAAATTCGGATTGAAATTCGCGAAGGAAAATTTGAACGCGCGGAAGCCGAGCGTTTTATCGGCATCACGGTCAGCGGCGCGGCGACGGAAATAAAATCGCCGCGCGTCGAGCGCTTCAACGACGTTTTGCGAATTTTGCGGCAAGAAAAACGCGAAGCCGAAGCGGCGCAGCTTGCCGAAGCGTTTTTTGCGCGCAATCTCGCGCTCGGACAATTTGACGCGGCGAATTTCGCCGGTCTTTCCCGAATCTTTTTTCAAAAGGGCGCGCCGGAAAAAGCCGTCCGGCTTCTGCAATTGATGATTGAGGCGAGCGACGCGGAGAAAAAAGAAATGGCGCTGGCGGAAATCGCGGCGCTTGACGTTATAAAAATGCGCGCCGCGGACGCGGCAAAAGTGGCGAATAGCGAAACTGTCAATTTAAATTCGTCAAATCCGCTGATACTCGCCGCCGAAATCGCCGCCGAATTTCATCAGACGGAAGCGGCAATCGCTTTTCGCCGGCGGCTGCTCGAAACAAATCCGCTCGATTCGACTAACCGCATCGAGATTGCCGAGCTTCTCGCCGCCAAAGGCGAAAAGCAGGAAGCCGCCGGTCTTTTAACGCAGATTATCGACGACCGCAATTCTGCGCGTGCGGCACGCTGGCGGGCGCGAATGCTTCTGTCCGAAACCGGCGGAAACGTGGAATTTACAGACGTGAAATTCGATGCGTTTTCGCAATTTTACAAAGGGCTCTTTGCCGCGCGAAACGTTCGGAACGAAACCGCGACCGATTTTTTTATAAATTCCCTGATTGCCGATAAAGACGCGGAAACCCTTGCCCGCCAACAGCTTATTAAATTTTACGCGTTATCGAATAAACCTTTTGCGGCGCTGAAATTTGCCGGAACGGACAAATCGCCGAAATCCGACGAGCTGCTTCAGGTGCTTTCGGAAACAGCAGAAAAAATCGCAGATTTCGGCAAAGCAATCGAGTTTGAAAAAGCCAAATCTTCGGCAAATGAAGAACGAATCAGATATTTACAGAATGTTAATGACGAGAAAAACCGCCGCGCGACGGATTTGACGGTCGATTTGGAAAACACGAGGAAATTATGAAACTGAAAATTTTCATCACGATTCTGGTCGTTTCGCTTTTCGCTTTCATCGCGGTTTCGCAAATTAAAACCGGAGCGTTTGCGCCCGCCGAAGACTTTCCCCGCGAAGCTCTGGTTTACGTCCAGATTTCGGATTTGCCCGCGCTGGTACGGCTTTGGAACGAATCGAAATTTAAGGAAAAATATCTGGCGAGCGAAAATTTCGGCGACTTCAAAAACCGTCATCTGGGTTTGAAGCTGGCGAGCCGCTGGGAAGAATTTAATGCGGCGACGGGTTTTGCGATAGATTTGGAAATTGTTTCGGGGCTGGCGCAAAACAAAGCCGCGATTGCCGTGTACGACATCGGCAAGCTCGAATTCGTTTTTATCGCGCCGGTTTCGGACGAGATTTTCGCGGCGTCCCGATTTGCGCAGAATCAATCTAATTTTGAGGCGGAAACGCTCGACGACGGAACAATCGTCTATCGCAAAGCCGTCGAAGCCGACCGCGGGCGGCAAAAACAGGAATTGATTTTCACCAATGCGAAAGGGCGTTTTATTCTGGCGACGAGCGAAAAACTGCTGGCGCAGACGCTGCACAACATCGACGGCAAAGCCGCGAAAAACAGGTTGATTGACGAGCCTTCGTTTAAAGCTTTGAGCGAAAAAACCGCCGCGCAGACGGCGACCGTCTGGGTTAATCAGGCGGCTTTGAACAAGGATTATTATTTTAAGCGTTACTGGCTGATGTCTGATGTCGAAAGTCTCGAAAACATCCGCGCGGGAATTTTCGATTTTTCGATGGAAGAAGGAAAGCTAATCGAGCGCCGAAAGTTTCTGCTCAATCAGCCGCCGCCGCCGCCCGTCATCAAATCCGTCAAAAGCCTGTCGCATTTGCCTGAAACCGTTCCGTTTTATCGCTTGCAGGCGGCAGATAATCAAACGGTTGACGGCGCGGTTCATAATACGATTTTTGACAATCGGAAAGATTCGGCGGACGCCGAAAGCGATTCCGGCTCTTATCCGTCTTACGATTATCGAGATGATTATTCGAGCGTCGATTACAACCGTTTAAATGAAAATTTTGACGAAACGATTGATGAAACCGACGAAGCGGAAACGCCTGAAACGAAGCGGACGCTCACCGATTTCTCAAAATTCCTGCAATCCGCCAAACCGCAGACGGTTTTGACTTTTACCGAGCCTAGCTTGCAGCCCGCGCCGCTTTTCGTCGAGTTTCACCGCGCCGCGATTTTTAATCTCGCTTTGCCCGCGCGCTTAAACCGCGATTCGTTTGAATCGGCGATAGAAAAAAATCTCGCCGCGCAGGTGTTGATTGCCGCGCCGAACGTCCGATTAAAATGGGAGACAAAAAGCGAAAACGAGATAACGTGGCGCGAGCTGCAATTGCCGATGCTCGGCTGGGAAATAAGCTACGCGACGCGCGGCGATGATTTGATTTTAACCAACGCGTCGGACTTGCTGCGCGAAATTGCCGCGACCGAAAATCCGCCGAAAAATGAAACGCCCGGTTCCGCGCTGACCGAATTGACGGTTTTAAATCTCCGGCGAAAAGACGACGCATACACACGGATTTTTGCCGAATTTGCCGGAAGAAATGCAGCGGATAAATTTTTTACGGGCAATGTCGAAAGCCTGCTCGATTCGATTTCGGAAGTCGGGAAAATCGAAATTAAAAAATATTATTCGCGCGGATTTTTCGAAGAAGAAATAACGATGATTTTAAAGTGAGCGAATTTCGGATACTAAACGTCAGCGAAAATTCTTTACGCAGTCGATGAAAGCCGCTTTTATTCGTTGATAATTCTCGTCTTTTTGAATCAGCTTTCCGGCGACAAAAGTGCCGTAAATTTGCGAGGCGTCGGTCGCATAAAGTATCGAAGAGGTTAGATTTTCCGTCCGGACATTCGCCAGCAAAGGCTCGTCGGCATTGATAATGCACGCGTCGAACGAAGCGCCGGCGGCAAAAAATTCGGATTCGAAATTATTCATTGCTTTGCGCCCGGCGACGGTCGCCCTGGTAATCGCGTAGAAGCCGCTTTCCTCGATATTTTCGCCGATAAAAGTGTCGCGCTTGTGCGTCGTTAAACGCTGCCCGTAATCCAGGATTCGCAATTCTTCCAGCGGATTTAAACCGACGTGGCTGTCGGTCCCGATGCTCCATTGCCCGCCGAAAGATTGATAATCTCTTAAAGGGAAAATTCCGTCGCCCAGATTCCCTTCCGTGCTCGGACACAAAACCACGCCGGCATTGGTTTTAGCCAATCTTTCGGTTTCGTTTCCGGTTAAATGCGTGGCGTGAACCAGATGAAATCTTTCGTTTAATTCGATGTTATCGAGCAGCCATTCGACCGGTCTTTTTCCGAGATGCGCGAGGGCGTCTGCGACTTCTTGCAACTGCTCGGAAACGTGAATATGAAACGGAACATTTTGCGGCGCATCGCTTGCGGTTCTTAAAATGTCCCGATGCCCGACGCCGCGCATCGAATGGATGCCGACGGCGACGTTCGCGCCTGCGTATTGTTTGCAAGCGTGCGCGGAAGCCTCAAAAAGCTTTAGATAATCTTCCAGTGTCGCGGAGATAAATCTTTTCTGTCGTTCATTTGCGGGAATCCCGAAACCGCCTTTCTGATAAAAAATCGGAATCAGAGTGATTTTTATGCCCGCTTCTTTTGCGGCTTCGACCAAGCCCGCGCCCATCTCGGCTAAATTATCGTAAGGCGCGCCGTTACGGTCGTGATGAACGTAATGAAATTCCGCCACGTTTGTAAAACCGTTTCGCAGAAGCTCGGCATAGAGCATCGCGGCGATTGATTTCATCTGTTCGGGATTGAGGTTTAAGGCGAGCTGATACATCGCCTCGCGCCACGACCAGAAATCGTCCGCCGTTTGCGCGCCCGAATGCCGCTCTGCCAAGCCAGCCATCGCGTATTGAAAAGCGTGCGAATGAGCGTTCTGAAAACCGGGCAGAGCGTAGCCGTCGATGTAAATCGAGTCGGGATTTTCCGCTGGCGAAACGGAAACGATTTTGCCGGCTTCATCGAGCGAAACCGCCGCGTTTTCCAGCCAGCCCTGATTTTGCAGCAATGCTTTGAAGCGATACGATTTCATTTCGTTAGATGAGCGATTAATTTTTCAAACACCGGACGCAATAAATTTCTCATTTCCCGCGCGCGGTCTTCGTTAAAGGTCAGCTCGTCGTCATTCATATAATGAGTTTTGCACATTTCGAGCTGCAAGGCGTGAACGCGCGTTTCCGGTCTGCCGAAATATCTCGTAATATGCCCGCCTTTAAACGGCGTGTTGTGATTGACCGCGTATTTTCCCGCGCGCAAGCCGCCGAGAGCGATGTCGATAATCTCTTTCGCGGCGGATTGCTCGTCGTTGTCGCCCAGAATCAAATCGGGAAAAGGCTCTTTGCGAATCGTCGGCACGAACCGGCGAATAGAATGCGCGTCCCACAATAAAACCTGCCCGAATTCGCCGATTCTATCTGCTAAAAGAGCTTCGATTTTTTGATAATAAGGTCGATAATAATGCTTGAGTCTTCTCTTCGTTTCTTCTTCGGTCGGGATAAATTTTTTATCGACGTAAATTTCATTGCCGAGAAAATCGGTCGCGGGCGTTAATCCCGTGATGATTCTGCCGTCCGTGTACAACGGCGCGCTTTCCGGGTCGCGGTTTAAATCAATCACCCAGCGGCTGTATCCGGCGTGTATGACGGTAATTCCCAACGCGGGCGCGAAATTATACAAATCGTGAACATACCAATCCGTATCGTCAATCCGCGCCGTCATCTCGGCGCGATACTGCGATTTCAGCTCATCGGGAAAATCAGTGCCGGAATGCGGAACGCTTAAAATTACAGGAACTTTCCTGCCTTTGGCTTCGATAATAAAATAAGGATTATTCATTGCTTCGGTTTTTCGTTTTCTGCGGGCGCAGCGCTTAGAACATTATAAATAAAAACCGCCGCTTTGTGATGTTTCAATCTCGAATTTCAAATCAAATGTCGCCAATAAATGTAGCGTCACGCCGCCGTGTCTGCCCAAAGCGTTCGCCGGAACGCTAATCAATTCGGATTAAATTCAAGGTCGAATTTATTTAAAAGCTTATTCGCTCTCGCTTCTCGGGCAGACACGGCGGCGTGACCCTACAACGATTTCTCGCGGTTCGATTTGATTTTGAAATGTATAAACTATTAGCGGATATGATTGGCTGTGAGTTAATTTATTGGCTTTACCGCACTATTTCCAGTTGCCGAACAAAACGAACGGCGCCCAGAAAAACGGGTGAGAAAAATTTTTGTCGCCGGCGACGACGATTTGAGCTTTTCTGATGGCATCGGCTTTGTCGGTTTTTTTGATTTGGTAAAACCAGTAAAATTCACGCATAAACTTTGAGGTCGAAATATCGGCGACCGACCAGAGCGTGCCTAGAATCGCTTTCGCGCCCTGTTTCTGCGCCATCGTCGCAAAGCTTTCAAACTCGGCTCCGTCCGTGCTGAAATTGGCGGTGTCGCAAGCCGACATAATCATTATCTCGACGTTATCCAGCTGCTGGCTGGCAAATTCCTGCATCGTGTATTTTCTGTTTTTGCCGCCGCCGAGCAGCAGAAAAGATTTTGAATTATCGCCCGCCTGCAAGACGAAATGACTCGTAAAATGAATTAACTGGTAGTTTTTCAGCGCCGCTTCAAACGTTTCCTGCGTAAACTCTTCGTCCGCCACCTTTTTTCCTTTAATCAATCCTTTGGCGCAGGTCGAGTTGATGATGAGTTTTCTGCCGTCTTCAAAAATGCAGTCCAGTTCGTTTTTCGCCGCCGGCAGGCTCGACAAATTTTCAAACGGTTTTGAAGAAGCCAAGCCGATTGCCGTCGGATTCGGAACTTTGGGAAAAAGCACTTTTTCGTCGCTGGCGAAAGTAATCTGAATGTTGGCAAAACGCTGAACGAGATAGGCGCTGCCGTCGTATAAAGCCGGAATCGAAACGTAGCGCAAAACGCCGTCGAGCGACCAGACGATTTTCGTCGCTTTCGCCTGCGCAAGCTCAGTTTCCAGCGGCTTGACCAGCAAATCGTAAAGCTTTTTTCCGGCGATTTTCGGATTTTTGCCGGTATCCGTCACCGCCGCGCGAAACTCGAAAACCAATTTGCTCAAATTTTCTTTCGTGATATTTTGCGTGAAAGCCCGCTGCCGGTTATCCGTCGTCAAAATTATACTGACGGAATCTTTGGCGACCAGCGTGGAAATGAAAACAATGTCGGACACATCGACGTTTTGCGCCTGTAGATTTTTAATCAACTGTTTGGTCGGAGAAAAAACGCCGCTCGATTTTTCGTTTTTAATAGACTCGTTCGGCAAATTTGGCGTTTTTTTTTCGATTCTGGTTTTTATCTGCCTGAGAATTTCCTCTTCGCCTTTTGAATAATTGATTTCGCCGAGCTTGCCGTTTCCGCGCATATAATCCTGGTATTCTTTTTCCTTGATAAAGCGCAGCACCTGTTCGGCTTCGGAAAGTCTGCCTTCCCGGATTAAAATATTAGCCAGCTTGCGAAAAGCGTCGGTGAAAGAATCCTGAAAAGTGTCCTGGACGTCTTTTTCCAGACTTTGAAGCTGCTCGAATCGAATCGAATGAATCGTGTTTATCGCCCATTTGCCGTAGAAAATCGCGTAAATGTCGTTGCCGCCCGCTTCCTGAAAATACATCAGGTTGATCAGGTTTCGGGCGCGATTCAGCTCGTTCGGATTTTCCGTGTTTATCATCAGGGCGTTTTCGCAAAGCGCGATTGCCGATTGAATTTCGTCGCGGTTGAAGGAAATAACGCCGAGATTATTTAAGGTCTGGGCTAAATTTCGCTTGTCGTTGAGCTGTTCGAAACCGATTTTCGCCTGCTCGAAATAATTTTTCGCGCCCTGAAAATCTCTGGCGTAATAGAGCGCGTTGCCGATAAACATTTTTATCTCGTTCTGCTCGCGACCGTCGTCCGAAAAATTTAAAAAAGCCTTGTTGAAAAATTGCAGGGCTTTTTCCTTATCGGTTTTCATATAAAGCTTGCCGCTGACTTTATTGAAATGTCCTTTGATGTTGTCATCAGCGCCGTCCGGCAGCGTGACGAGCAATAAAGTCTGCTCGGCTTTTTCCCTCAGATTCAAATCCAGATAAACGTCCGCGAGCTTGACCGAGGCTTTCAGATATTCTTCCTGCGGCTCTTTGTGATTCAATCGCAAAGTTTCCAGCAGGCTGACGGCTCTTTCGGTTTTATTCAGATTCAGCGACGCTTCCGCCAAAAGTATATAAGCGCCGGGCAAAGCGTGTTTCTCGCCGATTTTTTCAAGCTGCAATTTTTCCAGCAGCGCGACGGCGTCTTCCAGCACTTCGGCGCTTCTCTGAAAATTGCCGAGCTTGTAAAAAATCGCGCCCAGTTCCTTTAACGACAAGCTCTCCAGAAATTTATCCGGAATGCGGGAGGCGAGCGCGGCGTTTTCCTGCAAAACCGCCGTCGCTTCTTCGTAGCGGCGGGCGGCGGCGTAAGAAACGCCGAGATAATAATTGGTCAGCGCCAATCTGTACTTGAATATCTCGTTCTGCGGCAGAGATTTGTAGATTGCCGCCGCGGACAAGTAACCGTTGACGGCATTTTGATTGACCGCGTAGCGCGCTTCGGTCGCTTTCGCGTAGAAAATGGCGGCGGTTTCAAACTTTTCGACCGAAAGACGGTCGGCTTCGGTCGCCGGACGGGTTTCAAACTTTAGTTTGTAAAATCCTTCATTGCCGACAAAAGCGCGGCTGTCGTCGAGCCATTTTAACTGCACCTTGTATTTTGCCGCTTTCGGCGCAATCAAAACGATAAATTCGTAACCGCTGTTGACATTTTCGCTGTCGGCGGATTTTATCTCGGCATTTCCTTCCAAAAGGCTCAGGCGAATATCGACGCCTTTCTGCTGAGCGGCAATTTCCAGATAGCTGTTTGCCGGCGCGTTCAGAATATATTCGTGACATTCGCCTTTTTTCAGATATGCTTCGGTGTCGTTTTTCAGTTCTCCGTTTTGCTGGCACGCGTCGACGCCGGAAAATCCGGCGAGGATGACGACCAAAATAAAAACAGAAAATTTAAAGTAATCATGTATGAGCTTCATAAAAACCTCTTTCCCTTTCGGGCTTAACCGCCGGGCGTAGTAACCACGACAGTTCCGCTGCCGCTGGTGGTAATCGTGCTGCCGCTGCCGGTGCCCGTGCCGCCCGCCGCCTGGTTAGTATCTTCTTCGTCGAACAGCGGATTACTCAAACCGTTCGCGCTGCCGCCTGTAATGACCGCTAAATTTTGCTGATTTCTGAATGCGTTCATTCGCTGTCCGATTACAGTGTTGATGTTCAGAGAGTTCTGGCAGAATGTCAATGCATTTTGCGCATCGCCCTGTCTGAAATAAACAACTCCCAGATTATTCAGAGCCTGCGCTGATTTTTGCATATCGCCCTGTAAATCAAAAGTATTTTTCGCCGTCTCGAAATAATTTTTCGCCGCCGTGTAATTGCCCGCGTAATAATAGGTAATGCCGATAAACATTTTTGCTTCCGCTTGTTCCAGAAGATTGCCGGAAAATTGCGAGACCGATGTGTTGAAATATTGCAGAGCCGTCGCGGCGTCATTCGCCATGTAAAGCTTGCCGTAAACTTTATTGAAATGTCCCTGTAAAAAAATATCTATATTCGGATTCTGAGTCAGTAAATTATTTGCCTGTGTTAAATATTGGGCGGCAGTGGTACGGTCGTTCAAATCCAATTTAATATCCGCCGTCACTATTAAATTGGTAAATTCGGCTTCTGCGGTCGATACGCTGGCGCTCGCTTCCGCCGATAAAATGCTTTTATGAGCCGCGCCGAGCAATAAAAGCATCAAAAAGATCAATTTCGTCAATTTTAACATTATTCGTTCCTCTAAATTTTGTCATTTCGGTAAACCCCTTTATCAATTATCATTGACAAAAACCCGAAAAGGTTTCATAAAACTCTGAAAATAAAGAAAGAGAGCGAGGTTTCGCTCTCTTTCCGCATCAAGATAAAGTTCTAATACGCGAGTTATTTTAGCAATAATTTCCGGTTTGTCGCCGAACCGGAAATCACGCGGGCGGAAAATTCCTCACGGACACTGAACGTTAACCTGGAGCGCCTCCATCCGCCGACCCTGCCCGGTCGTTCCGGCGACCGCGCCGTTAGAAACCCACGGCAGCCAGCCTGGACCGGCGACGTGCGCGCGATAAGTCACGGTACACGAAGCCGGCGCATTCGACAGGAAAATCTGAATGGCTTCCATCTGACGGCTCTGCCCGGTCGTTCCGGCGACTGTGCCATTGGAAACCCACGGCAGCCAGCCGAATCCCGCGACGTGTGCGCGATAAGTGATTCCGACCCCCGGCAGCGGATTGGTCAGGAAAATCTGCGCCGCTTCCATCCGGCGGCTCTGTCCGGTCGTTCCGGCGACCGCGCCGTTGGAAACCCACGGCAGCCAGCCGAGATTCGCCACGTGCGCGCGATAAGTCACGCCGGTGCAGACGCCGACGCCGACCAGACACCAAGCGCGCGCCGTCGCGTTGGCTTCGGTCGCGCCGTAGAGAGCGTTCGCCGCATTGATGGTCGCCGTTCGCGCGCCGGCAAAGGTCGTGCCCGACGTCATAAAATTCGTCAGAGCGTAATACCAGATAGCCGCCGCGCGGTCGGCGCCGATGCCGGTCATCGAGCCGCCGATATGATGCGTTCCGCCCTGCGACAAAAGATAAAACGCATTGTTCGGAACGCCCGAACACGTATGGACGCCGCAGCTTCCGCCGCTCGCAAAAGGAGTTTCCGTCCAGTGGTCGGGCTGTCCCTGCGCGTGCGTGTTGCCCATATTCCTCAGCGCGTCGCCGGCTGTGCCCGGCGTGTAAACCTGCTCGCCGACCAGCCAGTTATTCGCGCTCGCGCCCTTGGCGTATCTTTCGATCATATTTCCGAACACGTCCGACATCGATTCGTTTAAAGCGCCGGATTGACCGCTGTAAACGAGTCCGGCGGAAAACTGCGTCACGCCGTGCGTCATTTCGTGTCCGACCACGTCAACCGAGACGAGCGGCGAAAAAGTTACGCCGTCGCCGTCGCCGTAGGTCATCGAATTGCCGTTCCAGAAGGCGTTGTTGTAATTCGTGCCGAAATGGACGATGGAAGGCAGCAGATTGGTCGAGCCGTTGACCGCCGGAACGCTTATGGGTCCGCCGCTTCCGTTCAGCCCGTTTCTGCCGAAAACGTTCTGGTAATACGAAAGCGTTTGTTCCGTGCCCCAGTGAGCGTCAACGCCTGCTCTCTGCACAGACGAAATCCAGAAACCGTCGGCGTCGCTGAAACGCGTCGCCGTGCTTCCGTTAAACGTTCCGATGCGGCGATTCAGATTTTCCAGATAATACGGAGCGCCGAAACGAAACGCCGTAAAATTGACCGTTCCGCTGTATAAAGACGAGCCGGAATTCGTCACGCTCTGCGTTTGCAGATTATCGTAGCTGAGAACTTCTTCGCCCGTCCGGGCGTCGATAAAATAAACGGGCATTTTCAGCTCGCTTCTTTCGTTTCCGTCGCCCGATTGCTCTAACTGGATGCGATATGCCAGGTTGACCTTCGTTTCGGCATAGTCATCCGGATTTTCCTTTTGCAGTTCGCGGTCTTCGGCGACCAGCCATAACTCGGGTCTGGTCTCTGCGCGCAGGCGGCATTCCGCGCAGCCTTCCAGCTCGAAAGCTCTTTTAACTGCCGCTTCGACCGGAAGTTGCGGAACGGTGTCAAGCCGCATTTCTTCCAGTTCGACGACCAGGTCGTTGGTAATCGTGTAAAGCGATTCGTCCCGGTTCAGATGCACGATGGCTTCGCTGCCCCAAACCGGAATGTCGTTGTAAAACTGCTGCAATTTGGTGTGATACAGTCCCAGTTCGTCCGTCTGGACGGACAGAACTTTAAATTGAGTGTTTTTCGGCTCAGGCGTGTATCTATCCAGTTCGCCGTCGAGAAATTCCAGACTGAGTTTCTGGATTCTTTCAAAATCAGGCGACGACGGCGGAACGTCCGACGTTTTCTGCGCGCGGATAGAGATTGGCAGAAGATTAAAAAATAGAGCAGCAATCAAAAATACTGCTGTTACGGAAACCGTTTTTTTCATGATGGTATTCTCCTTAATTTTATTTTTTTGTAGTCAGCGCATCTTTTTTGTTTAGCCGGCAGAGTGCGGAGTCGGAGTCTTATTTGTGAAAATAGAGACAGCGCGATGCACTCCCGATAAACGCATTAGCCGGTGCGCGATTGTTGAAGTTGCGGATTTGAGAAAACTGACAGTTTTTTTTTGGTTCTATCTATAATAGACAAAAATTTAAAAAAGTTTCATTAAAAAATTTTTAACAAAAAGGAAGCGAAATTTCGCTTCCTTTTTCGGCTGGCGGGTTTACGAATGACGGCGAGGTTTAATATCTGTAGATATAAACGCTCGTCCAATCGACTACCGTATCGTCCTGTGCCGTGATGTCCAGCGTCGCGGCGTTTTTAGCGAAAATTTCCGGATTGATGACCGAGCCCGGAATTTCGCGATAAAACGTAAAGGGCGCAGAAGAGCTGTTCCATATCGTGGTGAATCCGGGAGCGATGTTGACGGGATTGTAGTTCGTTCCGTTTCCGGCGTCGCTAACCTGAAACCACAGACTGTCGTTATAGTCAAGACCGCCTTCGCCTCTGGCGCGGACATAAACTCTGACGGCGCAGACGCGGCAGCTGCCGAGGCGATAACTGTCGCCGAAATATCTGTCGAATCCCGGATCGTCGTAACGTCTCATCGGCGGATACGTCGCGACCTGATACGGGCTCGGAAAAGTCGCTTCCAAGCCGACGAAATTATCAGCCGTTCCCCTGGTTAGATACTGGACGCTTACGCGCTTGCCGCGACATTCTTTCGGCGTAAGCAGGAAAATAATAATTTTAATCGGGATTATAAAGGAATCCGACCCGTTGACGTAGACTCTTCCTTCATATACCGTTCCTTCTTCGCTGCCTTCCATTCCGAAGGTATTGACCGCGACGTCGAGCCGCGATGTTTCGCCTTCGTTTCTTAACTCGGCGCGAATCAATCTTCCGTCGCTGACTTCCACTGTCGCGTCCCGACCGACCTGTAGATTAACGGATTGAACGTCCGGGTTTTCATCGCTCGCGCCGACAAAATCGAGCGGCGGCAGTTCGCGCTGTCCGAAACAGAAAATCGCCGAAGCAAACAAAACGGCGGCGGCGAAAATAACTTTGTAAATTTTTGAGTTACTGCTTTTCATTTTTTTAGCTCCTTGTTTTTGTTAAAGTCTCCCAAAGGGGTTGAGTCTCTGTCGTTTCGGAGATAAAATAAAAAGCAGTATTCTATCTCTGTGAAAACAGACAAAGATTACGTGACCGGAAGCCTGATAGTCATTTAGCCGATGCGTCAGGCTTTTGGTTTTGTTAAATCCTAGTAAATAAATTATTTACCCGTTATTTACCGGCTGCCGGAAAGCCCAAAGGCATCCTGAATTCAAGAGCCTTTGCCGGAACCGGAAAGCGGTATCAGAAATCATACTTGAGCCGTTTGACGGCGGGTCTTAGGCGGCACGTTTGGATAGAACAAAGGTTTTGCACCGCTTAAGTCGCCGTCAAACGGCTCAAGTATGATTTCTGATACCGCTTTTCATTGGAATTATGAGTTTAAAATTTACGGGAGTAATTCGACCTTAAAACCGACCACTCCCGTAACGACTATCAATCTCCGCTTAAACGGAAAAAGCAGAAATTCCAGGAATCAGTTTTCCCCAAATCTTTCGCATCTTTTTCCCTTCATCGCCTGCTTTTAATTTTTCCCGCGATAAACCGAGATTTAAGTCTAAAAGGAAATTTACCAGCCTCGAAGCTTTTTATTTGTCGCCCGGGAATGTTGATTCATCGTTTTCAGTTTCTAATTGGGTTGTGGCAAAACTTTCAAACGACGCGGGCTTAACATTCCCGAACGACCGCCAAGGCACCCGACGATTAAATCGATAACTATTTATCTATAAGAACTTATAAAAATCTTGATAAAAGCCTGACGGCGATGCAGCCGCGGCGTCAGGCTTTTATTTTTGATTACATCAGACGAAACCGTGGGCGATGTGGGCTTGTGGGCACGTAGGCTTCGTGGGCTGGCGTGGGCAAACCTCATCGCGTTTCATCCAATCTTTTCAAAACAACAAAAATATGTTGTGGGCAAAGCAAAAGCTATTTCAAAACAATGACTATCACGATTACAACGACCACGACGACGCCCCAAAGCCAGCACGGAACCTGTCTTCCGTTTATCCGGCAGACGATAGCGCGCGCCGGATCCTGCTCGATTTCGCGAAAGACTTGCTGCAAATGCTCGTTTCCGGTAGCGACCAGCTTGCCCAGCTCCGCGTCGTTTCTCATCGCTTCCTGAAGATTCGGAATCAAACGCGTCACGAAATCTGGCTCGACGCGGCTTAAGACCTCTTCGGGATTCGAGACATACTTGGCTAAGCTTTCGCCCGGAATGCTTCCGTTCTCAAAACCGGCTGAAGCCGCCAGATAACCGCCCGCCAAAGCATCCATTACGGATTGGGTCAAGCCGAACGGCGGAACCGACTCGCCCGGCGTCTCGCCTATCTGCTCCGCTACGTAATCTCCGATTTTATCGACGCCCGCCTGTATTCGCTCGTCGCGGGCGGCAATATCCATCAGAGAATTAAAAGTTTTCAAAAAATTCGAATCTATTTCGGCGGAAACTTTTCCGCTGCCGACTCTTTTCAGAAACTCATCGACGTGTGCCGCCGATTGACGCGAAAATAATCTGGCAAGAGCTTTTTCCGTGGTTCCCAAACCAGCAACCAGGGCTGATGTACCGAGCGCGCCGAGCGCCGCTTTTTTCAAAAAATCTCTACGAGACTCCTTATTCTTTTTCATTCAAATCTCCCCTTTTAAGTTTTTCAGAAATTTTTACAGTCAGGTTTTGTTTCCGAAAGCCGCTTTAGAAAAGTTTGTCGTTTATGGGCTTTCTAGCTATAATTGGCAAAAATGAAAAAAGGTTTCACATTTTTTTTCAGCAGATTGTTTTTTAAGAGACTGAATGCCGTATGAAGCTAAAAAAATATACAAAAAAGATTGGGTTTTGAATGCCGAAGCCTTCGAAAGGCTATTATTTAGCTTGGACGGAAATCCGGAAAACGCCTCGCTGATTTACGAAGATATTAGAAAACGTCTGATTCGCCAGTTTCGCGCCAATCAATCTCAAATCGCCGAAGAACAAGCCGACGAAGTTTTTAACCGCATCGCGCGCAAAATTTACGAAGAAGATTTTGTCCTCGATAAAAGTAATCCGTATCCTTATTTTCACCAGACGGCGCGTTATATTTTGCTCGAACAACAGCGGCGCGCCCGCCGCAAGATACTGGGCTTGGAAGATTTATCGCTCGCGGAAGAGCCTTCTTACAATCCCGAAGAAATTTTAGCGCGCTTCAGCGAAAGAGTCAGAAACGAAGCCGGTTTAAATTCTTTGCGCGAATGCCGCGAGAGTTTGAGAGAAAAAGAAATCAGCCTTTTAGACCGTTACGACGCGGTCAAAGGCAAGGAACGCGAGAAGCTGGCGAAAGAGACGGGCAAAACCGTCAACGCTTTGAAAATCTCCATCAACCGGATACGAAAAAAGCTCATCGACTGTGCGAAAAGAAAGCTGAAAGCCATCGAAGCCATCGAATAATTGCCGCCGATATGAAACTTTTTTTAAAAATTGTCATTTATTATTGGGGACGGTTAAGATGAACACTCTGGAAGAAAAAATACGATTTATGCGTGATTATTGGCTCGATGCTTTGACCGATAATCAAACCGAGCGGCTGGAAACCGAATGGTTCGGCAACGACGAGGACGCGGAGCTGCTGGAAATCGTCAGAAGCGATTTGATAGAGGATTATCTGACAAACAGCCTGAGCCGAGCCGAACTCGACAAATTTAAAAACCACTTTCTGATAAACAATCCGGAAGAGGTGGCAATCGCCCGATTGTATTTGCAGCTGAGCGAAACGCCGCCCAAACAAGAAGCCGTCAAAGAGGGCTTTTTCGAAACGCTTTCGGCAAATTGGCGCAGCTTTATAAAAATCCCGCAAATCGCCTTTGCCGCCGCCCTGCTGGGCGGTCTGGCGGTGTTTATCGGTTTTTATAATTCGAAGCCGCTTGACCTCGCTCAAAACGAGCCGCCGAAATTGCAGCTTCCCGACCAAAATCAAGCCGCGTCAAATTCCGTTTCGGAAAATAAAACGAAGGCGGGCGAAGATAATATAAATCCCGGCATAAATCCGAATAACAATCAAAATTCCGGCGAGGAATCGGGCAAACCCGCCGTTGTTAAAAATAAAACGGCGCGCGAAAAAACTCCGGAAAAACCTGCGCCGCGCCCCGTACAGCCGCAGGTTTTACTGCTCACAAACTTTCGCGGAAACGTAAAAACTCTGAAATTTGCCGATGAAAGCAAAAGCTTCTCTCTGAAATTAGATATGCCCGGAATCGATAAGGCTTACAAAAGTTATGAAGTAAGAATTTACGATTCCAATAATAATTTAGTCGTGCAGCAGAAACTAAATGACGATTTATCTTTGAAAAAGAGCGGCGAAAAAATAGAAATCAGAAATCTCAGCAAAAATAAATTTAAGAAAAATAATATTTACAAGACGTACCTGGTCGCCTACGACGAAAAAAATAATGTCGAGGAGCTAAGCTTGTACGACAGTTTTAAGGTAAATTAAAGCCTCGATGACAAGAGCGGCGGAAACGCTCATTTACATTCGCGTTCCGCCTTTGTTCTTTCCGCTCTATTATTTAGGAGTCGTCGCTGGAGGCGCGCACGGCGCGACCGCGGCGCGTGTGATGCGGACGGGTTTCGCCGGTTTTTCGTTTTCCACCGGCATTTTGTTGATGGCATCGACGACTTCCATCCCCTGCGTGACACGCCCGAAAGCAGCGAAAGTTCCGTCCAGGCTCGGAGCCGAATCCACGAGAATAAAAAAGTGTGTGCTGGCGGTGTTCGGCTCGTTCGCGCGCGCCACCGAAAGCGTTCCGCGTTCGTGCTTGATTTGATTCGGCTCGTCGGGAATCGTGCGGCGCGAGCGCGCCGCCAGCTCCGGCGTCTGTTTTTCGCGCGTCGAGAGGTTTCCGCCCTGAATGACAAAACGCGGCACGACGCGGCTGAAAGTCGTCGTATCAAAAGCGCCGATTGCCGCGAGGTTCAGAAAATTTCGCACCGATTCGGGCGCGCTTTCGGGAAACATCTCCAACGCGATGACGCCCGCTTCCGTCTCCAGCTTGACGCACTGCGCCGACATCGCCTCGATTGTCGCTTTCTCAAACGGCTCGGCTTTCGGCGATTTACCCGCCGGGCGCGGGTTGGATTTTTTTAAAGTCTGCGGCTTTACTTCCGCGTCGGTCGATTTTTTCTGCGCGCTCGCCGCGACCGCCAAAGCAATTAGACAAAAGGCGATTAAAGTTAAATTTCTGAGCATTTTAGTCTCCTTCCCGCGTTTCCGTTTCAACCGTTTTTAGAGTATCTGAAAAAAATTTTATGTTAATTTCATTCGATTGTGAAACTTCGGATTCGATTTATACTGCCGCATCAAAAAATGCAGGACGATTAATATGAAACGAATAAGAAAAGGTCGGATTTTAATTTTTTTATGCGGGCTTTTCTCAATCAGCGCGTTCGGGCAAACTAAAAACAACGTCGAAATCAAAGAAACCGCCGACAAATATAAGTTGTCGATTATTAGTTTTCAGTTTTCAGTTCTCAGTTTAAACTAGATAAGAATGAAGCGCAGCAAGAAACCCAAAACGCCGATTGTGGCGATTGATTTTGACGGCACCATCGTCGCGCATCGCTATCCCGAAATAGGCGAGCCGGTTCCCTACGCTCTGGAAACGATGCGCGCGATGCTGGCGAAAGGCTACAAGCTGATTCTTTACACGATGCGCAGCGGCGAGTATTTGCAGGAAGCGGTCGATTATCTGTCGGCGGCGGGCATCGAACTGTGGGCGGTCAACGAAAATCCGACGCAAAAGTACTGGACGGATTCGCCGAAAGTTTACGCGCACATTTACATTGACGACGCAGCGTTGGGCTGCCCGCTCATCGAAGTCGAAAACGACCGTCCGATTGTCGATTGGCTGGAAGTAGCCGGGCATTTTGAACTGATTGAATATATCTCCGAGACTAAACGCGCGGCGTCAGAGTCTTGAACGGTGGTGACGCTTGTAATGAAGCCGCTGCCGGGTATGACTGTCGGGTTTATGATAACCGTTCCACCAGACATAAAACGTTCCGCCAGCTACTATTATTAAAAAACCGGCTAAGATAAAAATAACAAGCTCCAACAATAGGTCGACATTCAACATAAAAATCAGTTTCTCCTAAATAAAATCGACGGCTTTCTAATTTGAGTGCGCGGCGAAATGTCCCCGGAATTAATGCGCGAGCGTGCTTCTGTGATAGTTATCGGCAGCAATGCGAAAATGTTCCCTCAACGAAAAATTATTATTAAATTTGAAGAAAAAACGCCGTTAATGCCGATTGATAAGCAGATGACGGATAGCCTAAAAACTCTTCCCGGCAAAAACATTTCCTCTTTTGTTTCACGTAAAGGAATTTTTTAATCTTGTCTTTCGGGCATAGAAAAATAGACTGTGAGTAGAGTTGTCAGGAATTTACGGGGAGAAATAATGATGAGGATGGGAAGACGATTATACTTTATCGGGCTGGCATTCGTAATTTTATGCGTTGTTTTCGGCAATCAGGTTGCCACGATGCAGGATAGAGAAATCAGCGAAAACGCCTCACTGCCGCCGACGCCGGCGCCCGCCGCCGGTATTCAGCTTCAGCCGCAAATCGCCAAAGGCGCGAATTCATCGCTCGCTGTCTGGGCGGATAAAAGAACCGTGCTCGGGCGTTACGTTCCCGACGATAATGCCGGAACCGGGAGCAACACGGACATTTACGCGGCGCGTTACGACGCGCAGGGAAATTTGATTGACACCGCGCCGATAGTCGTTGCCGAAGCCATCTATGAACAGTATTACCCGCGCGTCGCGTGGAACGGGCAAAACTGGCTCGTCACCTGGATAACGAAACGCCGGACAAATCAATTTAACACCGACATCCTCGCCGTCCGCATTTCGCCTGAAGGCAGAGTTCTCGATACGACGCCGATTCCGATTTACATCACGCCCGATGCGGTCGGCGACCCGTCTTATTTGAGCGTGACGAGCGACGGCACGAACTGGGCGGTCGTTTTCGGGCAAGGCTCGTATGATTCGAGTATTTTCGGCGTGCGCGTCGCGCCGGACGGCTCATTGATTGACCAGACGCCGAAAGTTTTATATCAGGATACGACTACTTCCGCGCCTTTCTGGGCGGACATCGCTTATTCAAACAATCAATTTCTCGTCGCCTGGGAACATATCGGCAATAACGGACACGGCATCCGGGCGCAAAGATTCGATAACAGTCTGAACGCAGTCGGCGCGCCGTTCAGCGTAAATTTATTTTCGGGCAGCGACGGAACTTCGGCGCGCGTCGCCTCCGACGGCGTAAATTATTTCGTTATCTGGCGCGAAGACCGTTTTGCCTACAGTGAGATTTTCGGCACGCGGATTTCCACCGACGGACAAGTTTTAGACCCGAACGGAATCAAGCTTTACGGCAGTCCGGGCGATTACGTTCTGCCCTTCGATACTGCTTTGACCTGGGACGGCGCGAGTTACGTTGCCGCGTATCACTGCGGCGATACGGGCGTGACGGGAAACGTCTGCGCTAATCGCGTACAGGCAAACGGCACGGCTTCGGCATCATTACCCATTCCGTCAACGAGCGGTTCGTCACAGCCCGGCGTCGGCGCGCTGGCGGGCGGCGGAACGCAAATTTTATGGGTTGACCGGCGTTTGAGTCCGGACGGCGACATTTTCGGCGTAAAATTCGGAACCGACAATTCGTTCGGCGCGCCCGCGCCCGCGAGCCTCGCCGCGCCGCGTGAAACAAATATTCGTTTTACGAAAACCGACGCGGGAAATTTCGCTTACAGTTATCGAAGCACGATTTCCGGCGAATCCAGCGTTTACCTGCAAAGACTCGCCGCCGGCGGCAATCCAATCGGCGAGCCGACTCTGGTCGTGCAGGGCGCGGAAGCAATCACGAATTCGTCGGTTGCCTGGAACGGCTCGGTTTATTTAGTCGTCTGGGAATTGAGCGGGCAAATTTACGGTCGGCGCGTCGGAGCGGACGGCGCGACGATTGGCGATGCGTTTCCGATTATGACGGGCTTTACGCCGGATGTCGCCGCGCTCGGCACGCAGTTTCTGGTCGTCGTTTCCTTTCCGCAGACTTCCGAGATTCGCAACACGCGCGCCGTGCGCGTGGACGGCAGCGGAACGGTTCTCGGCGCGCCGGTCAAAATAGGAAATAATTTCGATTTGCGCCCGCGCGTTCGCGCCTTTGCCGCGCGCTGGCTGGTCGTCTGGGAATCGGATATTTCGCACGACAATCCGAGCTCGAACATCGTCGGCGCGTTTGTCGAGGCGGACGGCAGCTCGCCGGGCGAATTTTCCATCAGCGGTTTGTTTTCCGACGCGCCGCACCTGGCGATTGGCGGCGACACGGCGCTGGTCGTCTGGCAAAACGGCGGAAAAATTTACGGTCGGCGCGTCAAAGCGGACGGCACGTTTTCAGGAAACGCTTTTCTCGTCGCGCAAGCTCCGCGAAGCCTTTTTGCACCGGCGGCGGCTTGGGACGGCTCGCGTTTCATCGTCACTTTCGCCGATTCGCGCAACAGCACGACGCTTCCGCCGCCGGACGTCTGGGCAACGCTGGTCGGGTTGGACGGAAGTCTTTTAACGCCGACGCATTTTCCGGTCGCCGCCTCGCCGCTGCCGGAAGAAATGCCTTCGGTCGAAGCGGCAAACGGCACGACCATTTTCGGCTATTCGCAGTTTGACGACCGCGCGCCTTATACAAGCTTCCGCGCTCGTTTGAGAAAATTCCCGTTCGACACGAATTTCAACGTCTCGCTGACGCCGTATCAACGTCAAATCGCGCCCGGCGCGACGACGGCTTACACGGTCAATGTCAGCGCGCAAAATAATTTTAACGGCGCGGTCGAATTGAGCGTTTACGGCTTGCCCGCCGGTGCGGCGGCAACGTTAAACCCGACGACCGTGACGGGAAGCGGCGCGGCGACGTTAACCGTCACGACTTCCGCGACAACGCCCGAAGATATTTATCGCCTGACGATAACCGCGACGAGCGCGTCGCAGCAGAGCACGACCGAAGCGGTTTTATTCGTTGACGACAACCCGCCGCCGGTCGGTTATGCGGTGACGGATTTGGGAACGCTCGGCGGCGCGGAAAGCGCGGCTTACGGCATTAACAACAGCGGTCAGATTGTCGGCTACGCATTTAACGCCGCGCAGAAGCGGCGCGCATTTCTGTATGCGAACGGGCAGATGCAGGACTTGGGAACGCTCGGCGGGCAGACGGCTACGGCATACGGCATCAACGATGCGGGAAAAGTCGTCGGAATTTCCGGCATCAACGGTTTTGAAGATTCGCGCGCGTTTTTCTACAACGGCGCGACGGTGCAGAATCTCGGCGTTTACGAACCGAGCGGCAATGCCGATTACAGCGCCGCCTTTGCCGTCAACAATGCAAACCAGATTGTCGGCGAAACATCAATCGTCAGCGGCAACCGGGTCGCATTTCTTTATCAAAATAATTCGATGACGCTGGTCGGAACGCCTTTCGCTTTCGATTCGGCACGCGACATCAACCACGCGGGAAAAATCGTCGGCTCGGATTACGGCGGCGACGGTATTACCAAGTCGTACATCATCGACAGCAGCAATACGAATCCGGTTTTCATCGAAACGCTCGGCGGCAGAAACAGCTACGCCCGCGCCATTAATAATAACAATCAGGTGGTCGGCTCGGCGGATTATTCGCTGAACAATATTTTCCAGCACGCCTTTCTTTACAGCAACGGGCAGCTGCGCGACATCAACGATTTTAACGCGCCGCAAAGCTTCGCCTACGACATTAACGACGCGGGATTGATTGTCGGCAACATCAATCTGACAACCTTCGGCGACCCGCGCGCCTTCGTGCACGACGGCACGACGATGCGAAATTTGAATTCGCTGATTCCGCAAAATTCCGGCTGGGTTTTGCAGGAAGCCCGCGCCATTAACAACAACGGTCAAATCGTCGGCAAAGGCACGATAAACAATCAAACGCACGCTTTTCTGCTCAATCCGAACGGCTCGCAAAACGCGCCGCCAAGCATTCAAATCGTCAGCCCGGCTGCAAGTTCCAGCGCCGGCGAAGCCGAACACATCACCATCAGCGCGGACGCTTTCGACGCGGACGGCGCGATTACGCGCGTCGAATTTTACGCTGACGGTGTTTTAATCGGCGCGTCAACCAGTAATCCATACGTAATTTTATGGACGAGCGCGATGCCGAATCATACATACACGCTGACGGCGAAAGCGTTTGACAATGCCGGCGCGGCGACCGTTTCCGCGCCGGTGACGATAACCGTCGGCGGCACTTTGCAAAACAGGAGAACCGAATTCGATTTCGACGGCGACGGCAAAGCAGACGTTTCCGTCTTTCGCCCGAACGACGGAACGTGGTATCTGCAAAACTCCTCGTCGGGATTCACCGCCGCACAGTTCGGCATCAGCACCGATAAAATTGTGCCCGCCGATTATGACGGCGACGGCAAAACAGATGTCGCTGTTTATCGCGGCGGAACGTGGTATCTGTCGAGAAGTCAAGCAGGTTTCACAGGCGTTCAATTCGGCGCGCCTGACGATATTCCCGTTCCGGCGGATTTCGACGGCGACCGCAAAGCCGATTTGGCTGTCTTC
>DASVRT010000089.1:0-59133 GCA_036388475.1 Pyrinomonadaceae bacterium
ACCGACGACGATTCCAATAACGGAAGCGACGACACGCCATCCAACGAAAGCTATGAAACCGTTAAAAAGGCAAAAGTCGGAAACCTGTCGTCAATTGCCGGAAAATGGGTTTCGGGAAATACCGGAAGCATGACCACGACCGCCTCGGGCGTTTACGTCGGCGGCAACGCCTCGCGCCACACTTATCAGTTCAGTGCCGACGGTACGGTCGAATACACCGGCATTATGAATATGATGGCTGGCGGCTGCCGAACACAGATTTTCAAAACGGCAAAAGGCAGAGCGAATTTGAACGGCGGCACGCTGACCATCAACTGGTCGCCCGCCAATTTCAGTTACGAGAATTCGTGCGGCTCGTCGAAAAATTACAAAAAGACGCTGCCCGCCGAAACCGAAACTTTCCAAATCCATTTTGAAACCTATTTTGACGATAAACAGCTTTGTCTGACCGGCAAGGACAAAACCTGTATGAGCCTGGACTAAAAAAAGCCGTAATCGTCTTTAAAGTTCATTAGCGGTCACTCTCTTTTAATTTGATTTGAAGGTTTGAGACGAAAAAGATTTCTTTCGCCAATTTCAAAAACGGCTGGCGGAGATTTACGAACATTCTTAAATTATTCGTTCTCCGTTTTTTCTCCACTTTCTTGTCGCAAATGTCGCAAATGTCGAGTAGAAAAAAGTTAATTTTAGTCAATAAAAATCGGCAAACCAGTATATTTACCAGGTTTGCCGATTTTTAAAGTGGTGCCCAGGACTGGAATCGAACCAGCACGGATCTCTCCACACGCCCCTCAAACGTGCGCGTCTACCAATTCCGCCACCTGGGCGAGCGTTTCGCTCGTTTTAAAGCTGTAAAGAACTATCTGTTATTTGCCGCGTTGGAGTTTGCGCCCGCGTTGGTCAGGCTGACGTTCGTATTTGAAACCGCCGCGTTGACGTTCGCCGGATTGCTGTCTGCCGCATTGGCGTTTGTATTCAGCAAATTCTGCTGCGGGTCAATTACCGGCGATTGCGTGTTGGTATTGTCCGCCGGAGTCGTCGGAGCCGCCGGAGTTTCGCCGACCGTCTGCAAGACCGAGATATTTCCGGTAATCGCGGGCATTGCCAGAAGCAAAGCCGAGATAAAGAAAGTCGCCGCCGCGACGATTGTAATTTTCGACAAAATCGTCTGCGTGCCGCGCGGTCCGAAAGCCGAGCTGGAAATATTGCTGGTAAACAAAGCGCCCGCGTCGGTTTTGCCCGGCTGCAATAGCACGGTCGCAATTAAAACGAGACAGGAAATAAAAAATAGTGCGTAAAGTAAATAAGCTAACATCTGAAAAATCGTGAAACGTCAATCGTGAACAGTTAATAAAAACCCTTCACTCCCGGCGTTATTCACTTCCTTTGAAATTCACAATCTGCGCGAAGCTTTCCGCTTCGAGGCTGGCTCCGCCGACCAATGCGCCGTCAACGTCCGCCTGCGCCATCAAAATTTTGATATTTTCAGGTTTGACCGAACCGCCGTAAAGAATTCGCGTGGCTTGAGCCGTTTCCTTCGCGTGCGTTTCCGTCAATTTCCGGCGGATAAAGCCGTGCATTTCTTGAGCCTGTTCGGGCGCGGCAGTCTTTCCGGTGCCGATTGCCCAAACAGGCTCGTAAGCGATTATGATACGTTCCATATCGGCGGTTGTCAAACCTGCCAAACCCGCGCGAAGCTGTCTCTCGACCACTTCAAAAAGTTTTTCCGATTCTCTTTCCGGCAGCGTTTCGCCGACGCAGACAATCGCCGTCAAGCCCGCCGCCAGCGCCGCGCGCGTCTTTTCCGCCACGCTTTTATCGGTTTCGCCGTAAAACTGTCGCCGCTCGGAATGACCGATAATCACGTGCGAGCAGCCGATGTCCCTGAGCATTTCGGCGGAAACCTCGCCCGTATTCGCGCTCTGCTTTTGCTCCGCCGCGCAATTCTGCGCCGAAATCCGTATGTTCGAGCCTTCGAGCCGGTCGGCAAGCGTTTTTAATTGAACGAAAACGGGCGCGATAACGACCTCGCAATGATTCGCGTTAGCGACCAGACGCTTTAAAGCGAGCGCCGTCTGCACCGCTTCGTCCAGCAGCTTATACATTTTCCAGTTTCCCGCGATAACAGGTTTTCTCATTGAATAAATTTATCCGAATAAAGATTTAGTAAAGCGTGTCTCGCATTTTATCACAAACAAAAACGGCTTGGGATTTGCCAGGCTGTTTTCGGACTTTTAAATTTTAAAACCTTCCGGCGGCGTCCGGCAAATAAATTTTTGAATGGTTATTTGCGGCGCTTTAACGGATAAATCAACCGTCCGAAGTGATTTTTATACTGTCGTTGCCGATGATTATTTTGTCGCTGTTGACGTCGTCGCGCCAGCCGGTTTTATTAATTCGCCCGAACCAGCGGGCGGCTTGGTCGGCGGGCAGGCGCGTGATGGGCGAGGCGCCCGCGCCGACGGCGTTTCCGAGGCGCGCGCCGCCAGCCCACATTGTAAACAAAACCGGAACTTCGGCGGCGGCGTTGGCATTGACTTTCTTCGCGCCGACCGCCGCCTTAAATCCGGCATCGACGAAATCATCGGCGTGACTGAAGCCGTAACACGCGGTCGAATAAAACAATCGAAGTTTGTTCGACAGGTTCAGCGCCCGTATCTCCGCCGCAAGCTGCGGCGTATGGTACGTCTCATCGAAAAAAACCAGCTTTTTGTCCAGCCCGTGAATCATCACCAGCACGTCAATCGCCCTGACGGAAGCATCTTTTCCCAGATTTTCCAGAGCATCGAGAAACCTCGCCCGCGTCGCGTTTTTCCCGTCGAGCTTCCGGTATTGCCCGTAATTAATCGCCAGAAGCCCGGCAGCCAGCGCGCCCGAAGCATCGATAAATCTATAAAGCCAGCGCACATTCCGCGGCACGTGCTCCTGAACATTAATTATCGACACCAACGCGCGCCGGCTTTTCGTCACCTTCATAAAGTTTCCTCGCCGGATTTTAAGCAGCAAATTATCAACGTCGCCGGATGACGGCTGGCGGCTTTGTCACTTGTTTTCATCTTTCATAGATTGATAGTTATCCAGCTCGGCTTTTGCCGTTTCCAGAATTTCTTTCTCTCTGTCGCTCCATCTGTTGTCGGAGGCGGGAATCGTTTTGCCTTTTTCAATCCACGCGGCGAGCTTGGAATCTTTCAAGTAGAGCTTTTCTTCCGCAGCGAGCGGGAAGCTGCGTCCTTTGACGAGTTCTTTAAACTGTCTTTTTTGCGCGGGCATTTTTACATATAGAATAAGAGTGCCGTCTCTGAAATAATAATCTTCGACTCGCGGCGGCACGCCCGCGCTGCTGCTCCAAATCGAGCGAATCTTGACGATTTTCGCTTTATCCGTGTAGACGAGATAATCGTACCCGGTGGTCGCGTCTTCGCCCATACTGAACTTTTCCAGCTTGAGCTTCACTCTGTTTTTTTCAAAATCTTTCTCGGCGGAAAGGTCCTGGGCGAAACTCAAACCCGAAACGAGAACCATCAAAGCTACCGCTAATGCGATTTTCATTTTTTATTAATCCTTTTCATTTATCATTTATCATTTATCGTCGGATATTCTGCTCAACCTGATAAACGTTCAATGTTCAATGATAAATGTTAATTGTCGTTCAAAGCCGCGACGCCGGGCAGCTCGTCGCCTGCCAGAAATTCTAAAGTTGCGCCGCCGCCGGTCGAGATGTGCGAGATTTTATCGTCCAAACCGGCTTGGTTGATTGCCGCGACCGAATCGCCGCCGCCGACGATGGAAGTTGCGCCTTTTTCGGTCGCTTCGGCGACGGCTTGGGCGATTGCGGTCGTGCCTTCGTCGAAGGGTTTTTCCTCGAACATTCCCATCGGTCCGTTCCAGACGATGGTTTTCGCGCCTTCCAGAGCCTGTTTGAAAATGGCAACGGTTTCGACGCCGATGTCCAGCCCGACCAAGCCTTTGTTGGTGAATTCGACGGGAATCGTTTTGCGCGAATTGAGCGGGTCGTAGCTGTCAACCACCTGGTGGTCGGTTGGTAAAATCAACTCGACTCCGGCGTCCTGCGCCTTCTGCTCGATTTCCAGCGCCGTTTCGAGCATTTCGTTTTCGACCAGCGATTTTCCTATCGTGTAGCCTTTCGCCTTGAAAAACGTGTAAGCCATCGCGCCGCCGATTAATAATTTATCGACTTTGCGCGCAATCAAAGATTCGATGACGGGAATTTTGTCGGAGACTTTCGCGCCGCCGAGGATGGCGACGAACGGGCGCTCGGGATTATGCAGCGCTTTCGACAAAAAATTTAATTCCTTTTCCATCAAAAGTCCGGCGACCGCCGCCGCGACGAATTTCGTGATTCCGGCGGTCGAAGCGTGCGCGCGGTGCGCCGCGCCGAAAGCGTCGTTGACGTAAACATCGGCAAATTCGGCAAGCTGTTTCGCAAACTCGTCGTCATTTTCTTCCTCGCCTTCGTAAAAACGCAGATTTTCCAGCAGCAGAACTTCGCCTTCTTTCAATTTTTCGACGTGCGTTTTGACCACGTCGCCGACGCAGTCGCCGGCAAAAAAGACCTTATCGTTTTTGACTTCGGCTTTGCCGAGCGCCGTCCCCTGCTCGTTGGCGTAAATCACCGGCTCGTCGCTGCCGCTCTTTGAAACGTCCTGTAATTCGGGAAGCGCGCGCAGATATTCGTAAACCGGCTTGAGCGAATATTTATTTATGTCATACGGCATTCCCTTTTCTTCGGCTTTCTTTTTATCCTTGAGAGGTCTGCCGAGATGCGACGCGACGATAATTTTCGCGCCCTGTTCGACGGCGTATTTTATCGTCGGCAGCGCGCCGCGAATGCGCGTGTCGTCCTCTATACGTCCGTCCTTAATCGGCACGTTGAAATCCACTCGAATAAAAACTCGTTTGCCCTTAATGTCGATGTCTCTGATTGTTTTCTTGTTCATAATGCAAAAATTTTAACGCAAAGACGCGAAGGACGCGAAGCGATGAAACAAAAAGTAAAAAGGCAAAAGGCAAAAATAAGAGGCGAAAAATAAGTATTAAAAGATAATATTTGATTTCATCTCTTAATGCCCGGTTCCCGTTTTTACTTTTGCCTTTTTACTTTTCTTTCTTACTTCAGATTCGCCTGCACTTTCGAGGTCATTTTATCGCCCATAAAGACGGCGGTAACGAATTGGAAATCTTCGCCTTCCCATTTGTAGGAAGTGACTTTATACTTGCCTTCGCCGGAACTCATCGTTTCGGTTCCCTCGCCGCCCAGAATTTCGACGACCTGTTTATAATTCATCCCGTTCTTGAGTTGATTGTATTTGTCCATCGAAAGCCCGGATTTTGAACTGCCGCTGGTCGGGCGGCTGGCGGTGTTTGAAACGGTCGTCGTATTGCTCGTCGTATTCGAAGTGCCGGACGGGCGTTGACCCAATCCGCTCAGGCGCGGGCACGAACAGCCGATGACGACGAAAATCCCGATAACCAGAACCAGCGAAAGCGCGTTTGAATTTTTCATTCCTTGCTTGTCTCCTTTGAAAGATTTGGAAAGATGTGGAAACAATATACTTGCTTAATCAATTTTTGTAAAACAGCTTTCCTTTTCAAGAAATCGGCTGTCGTCAACCGGCGCGTTCGGCAAAATTTCCTTTAATTTATAAGTCATAATGCTTTCGGAAATCCGAAACGGGAAAAGCCATTCGCCGACTTTGCGATAATCGTCGTAATAAGCGGAAACTTGCGTTCCGGCGCGGCTGATTAAAAGCTTCGTCTCGGCGTCGAAAGCAAAATAGACGCTCGTTCCCTGTCTGGAAACGGCTTTGACGAGATTGATTTTCCTGCCTTTATTTTCAAAAGCGGATTCAAACGTGATTGCCTGATAAATCTCGCCCGCATCGAGAAGGTCTCGGAAATTTGCCGCCAGATTTATTTCATTTGCCCGGATTTCATTTTTCTGCGTGCCCATAAAATCGGTCTGGATAAAAGATTTCGCGCCGTCGAAAACTTCTCTGATTTCGCCGAGCGATTCGATTTTCAGGACTTTGGCGATTTTGTTCGGAAACTTGCGGTAAATCTCCACTTCGCCTTCGACAATTGTTCCGGCTTGTTTCATTTCCACCGTGCCGCTTGCCGCGAGCGAATTCAGCTTTTTCAGATTTTCCCTGCCGCCGATGGCTTCGATGTATTCGGCGATAATTTTCAGCGCTTTTTCATCTTTCAAAGGCTTGACGGTCGAAGCATTCGTAATATTTACGGGCGCGCCGACGCTAAAGCCCTGCGTCGGCGCGCCGCCGGCTTTTAAAACATTTTCCGGCGGATTTTTTTTGATTTCGTCCTTTAAAAAACTAATTGCCGTTTCAAGCTGCAAATCTTTTCCGGCGAGCAGCGATTGGCGGTCGAGCGCGATTTTGAAGTGCGGCTCGACGCCTCTGCCTTCGAGCAGATTGCCTTTCGGCGTTTCAAAATTACCGACCGGATAAAGAAAAACCGCGCCCGTCGGCAGCATCTTCGTCAGCGCCGGAAGCGCCGAGCCCGCCGTCGTCTCGCCGATAATCGTCGCGCGATTGTTTTCCTTTAAGCCCGAAGCGAAAACTTCCGCCGCCGAATAGCTCTGCGCGTCAATTAAAACAACCAGCCTGCCTTTAAAATTTTTGATTTGCGGCTGGACGACGCGCGCTTCTTTGCCGAATTTATTTATTTCCGCGCCGATAACCAGATTTTTGTCGGTCAAAAGACTGACGATGCCGAACAAAGCGCCGAAATTTCCGCCGATGTTGCCGCGCATATCGACGACGAGCGCTTTTTTGTTTTTAAATCGGCTGATTGCGCCGCAGAATTTTTCGACCGTTTTCAAGGCAAAAGCGTTGAATTTGATGTAGCCGATTTCTTCGCTGAGCGATTTCGCGTCAAACGTGACGAATTCGGCGGGCAGACCCGAAAGGATTTTGACGAACTCGCCTTTTACGGCTTCGCGCCTGATTTCGATTTCTCCGAATTGTTCTTTTTCGTCACGGAAACCGAGCCTGACCGCGCCGCCCGTTTCACCGTCGATAAAAGACAGCAAAAGACCGGACAATTGTTTTTCGAAAACCTTCGCGTAAATCGTATTCCGCCGAAATTTTTCGAGAAAGGATTTGAGCGCGACTCCGTTTATTTTTTCGACGACGTAGCCGGTTTTCAAACCGGCTCTGGCGGCGGGCGAATCTTTTTCGATTTGCGTGACGACGACCTGATTATCGATAAAACGAATGTCGATGCCGATACCGTATTGCGACGGTTTTTCGGGTTTTTCTTTAATTAAAGACGTCGTTTGATTTGTTTCCGATTCCGTTTCGCCCGCTTCCGCTTTTTCTTCAAATTCGGCTTTGGCTTTGCCGATTTCCCGAAAGACTTCCGGCGGAATGATGACAAAATGCGATTTATTCAGGCGATTTATCATTTCCTGCAAAATCAGATGCAGCTCCGCGTCCGTCCGCGATTCGCGTGCGCGCAGCTCAAATTCGGTTTTTATTTTGTCCCAGTTTAAACCGCCGAAATTCTGGTCAAAATAATTGTCTTTAACGGTTTGCCAGACCACGCGAAAAGTCTCCAGACGCCTTTCGGCTTCGGGCGAAAGCTTTTCGGGAATGCGGACTTTGGAAACGGAAAAAATCCGGGCGGACTTTGGCGGCGGAATTATTCTAAGTTGAGCGGGAAGATTCTGCGAAAATAACGCGGATAAAAGAACGGTCAGGCAAACTGCCCGAAAATAATTTTTCATTGGCTAATCTTTCTGAAATCGGGTTGAATTTCGAACCGCTTGAATTACCGCTTGAAGGAATGGGCGCGGACGGTTTGGTCACGCACAGAAAGATTAGTTTCGTTAGGTTATTTTGTCAATGAAATTTAAGATTTTTTTTTTAACGCAACGACGCTCGGGACGCCAAGATACTTAAAAACTTTATTTTTATCTTGGCGTCCTTGTTCGCTTGCGTCTTGGCGTTAAAAATTCCGGGTTAAGAAACCTATAATCCTTTGCTCGCGATGAATTTCACCAAATCGCGGACGCGGCAGGAATAGCCCCATTCGTTGTCGTACCACGACAGGATTTTAATCGCCGTGCCGTCGATGACCTTCGTATTTTCGGCATCGACAATCGAGGAATTCGGGTTGCCGCGAAAATCGATCGAGACGAGCGGTTCTTCCGAGAAAGCTAAGATTCCTTTCAGTTCCTCGTTTGCCGCGTTTTTTAAAACCTGGTTGACTTCTTCGGTCGAGGTCGATTTTTCGACGTTCATTACAACGTCGACTAATGAAACGTTCGGCGTCGGGACGCGGACGGAAATGCCGTCGAATTTTCCTTTCAGTTCGGGAATGACGAGCGCGACGGCTTTTGCCGCGCCGGTCGAGGTCGGAATCATCGAAAGCGCGGCGGCGCGCGCGCGGCGCAAATCCTTGTGCGGCAAATCCAGCAATTGCTGGTCGTTCGTGTACGAGTGAATCGTATTCATCAAAGCGTTACGGATGCCGAATTTTTCGTGAATCACTTTCGCGACCGGCGCCAGACAATTGGTCGTGCAGGAAGCGTTGGAAATAATATTGTGCTTCGCCGCGTCGTACATATCTTCGTTGACGCCGAGCACGATGGTCACGTCCTCGCCTTTTGCCGGAGCCGAAATGATAACTTTTTTGACCGAGCCGCGCAGGTGTTTCGCCGCGTCTTCGGCTTTGGTAAAGCGCCCCGTGGATTCGATGACGATTTCCGCGCCGACCGATTCCCAATCAATCAGCGCCGGGTCTTTTTCGCTGAAAACGCGAAACTCGTCCGTATCGACCTTGATTGTATTTTCCGTGTGCGTAATGTCGTTCGACAAATTGCCCATTATCGAATCGTATTTTAAAAGATGCGCCAGCGTGCGCGTGTCGGTTAAATCGTTGACGGCGACAAAATCGACGTCCGCATCGCCGATACACGTGCGCAGAACATTGCGCCCAATGCGCCCGAAACCGTTGATACCAACTTTAATGCCCATTTAATTAAAAACCTCCTGAAATATTTTTGTGTAATAAAAACTTAAAGATAACTTGTTTGCGCAATAGGTGACAAGTGAGAAGTGAGAACTGAAAACTGTGAGCGGAAAAGCGTTACTGATTTTCAGTTCTCACTTCTCAGTTTTCAGTTGTCAGTTTAAGTCGTTTTTTTTGAAACTAACGCTCGAAATTTATCGTAGTAAGGCTTGAGTCGTTAATCGCTTTATCTACTAAAAAGTTTTCATATCTGGAGCCAATTTTAAAATGAAATTATTTTATCGCACTGCTTTTTTCGCTCTCGTTCTGAGCCTGACCACAGGTTTGTGCGATTCACCCTCGGTTCAGGCGCAGACGCCCGCAACCGCGCCGCAGATTGCCCGCAACAGCGTTGATTCGACCGGCGAAAAATCTCCCGAAAAACCGGAAGAAAAGGTTGAAAAATCCGCCGAATCAAATAACGTCAACGTCAACGTTCTGCACCGGGTCGGCGTTCAGACCTCCGACACCTTGCCGCTCACGCTCAACGAAGCCATTCGCCGCGCTTTGGAAAGCAATAACACGATTGAAGTGGCGCGCGACGACGTGCGTTTTCAGGAAACGCAATTGCGCTCGCAGCTCGGCGTTTACGACCCGGTTTTTACCGTTTCGCCGAATTTGACGCGCAATTCGACGACCGGCTCGCGCGCGACGAACGATTTTCGTCTGAATTCGGACGTCTCCGGATTAATCCGGCGCGGCGGCGGAAATTATCGAGTCTTTTTCGACAACGTGCGCACGGAAAACAGCTTTTCGCAGCAGCAGTTGAGTTCGGGAAACACTTCGGCGGGCGGCGCGCTTTTTTCGTCCGGTCTCGGCGTCGGCTACACGCAGCCGCTGATGCGCGATTTTCGGATTGACAACACGCGCCGCCAGATAAAAATTCAGCGCCGTTTCCTACAGCAAACCGACGCCGATTTTCGACGCCAGACGATTGACGTCATCGCGCAGGTTCAGCGCGGCTACTGGGATTTGGTTTTCGCCCTGCGCGACCAGCAAAATCGCGTGGCGAATCTGAATCTGGCGCGGGAAAATCTGCGTCAGGTCGAAGCCAAAATCGAAGCCGGAAGCACCGCCCCGCTCGAACGCGCCGAAGTCGCCACCGAGCTTGCCAATCGCGAAGGCGAAGTTTTGCAGGCGACGCAATCCGTCTCGGTCGCCGAGAATAATCTGAAAACGCTGCTGCTCAGAGATATTACCGCGCCCGAATGGAATCGCTCATTGGTTCCGACCGACCGACCGGTTTACAGCGACGAGACAATCGTGCTGGACGACGCGATAAAAGACGCGGTGGAAAATCGCCCCGAACTGCAAAGATTAAAACTGGCGCGCGAAATCAACGCGATTAATATCAATTTCTTTAAAAACCAGACCAAGCCGCAGCTTGATTTGAATACACAGTTTTCGCTCAACGGATTTTCGCAGGGCGGAACCTTGACGCGGGACACTCAATTTGTGCCGCTTATTTCCGGCGACCCGCAAACCAATGCCGCCGCTTTTTTGCTTCAGCAAATCCGCCGCTTTCACAACGGCGCGCCGACCGACAGCGAAATTCCGCTGGTTCCGATTGCCCCGGCGCCTTCATTTTTGGTCGGCGGCTTTAATCGTTCTTTCTTAAATCTATTTCGCACCGACGCGCCGAATTACACGGTCGGCGTGACGCTTTCGTTTCCTTTGCGCAACCGCACGGCGCGCGCCAATCTCGCCGGAGCGCGCGTGCAGGAAGAACAGCTGAGCGCGCAAACCCGCGCGCAGGAACAAACGATAATCGCCGACGTTCGCAACGCGGTGCAGGCGGTCGAAACGGCGCGCCAGAGAGTTCTGGTCGCCCGCCGCGCGCGCGCGAATGCCGAAATCCAGCTTGAAGGCGAGCGCAAAAAATACGAAGTCGGTTTTTCCTCGACCTTTCTGCTTTTTCAGCGCGAAAACGCCCTGGCAAACGCGCGCAACGCCGAGATTCGCGCCGAAACCGATTTCAACAAAGCGCTCGCCGATTTGCAGCGCTCGACATCGACGACATTTCGCGCCAACAATATCGAAGTCGAATCGCCGGTGGACGATAAATAACTAAAAGTGAAAAGTGAAAAACGAATAGTTACGCACTTTTCACTTTTCACTATTAACTTTTTACTTTAAGAGTCGCTTCGCCGACTCTTTATGTTTTTCCTGAACTCTGCCAGAATACGAAGCGTGAAAATTTCCGCCGTTCTCATCGCTTTCAACGAGGAAAAAAATATTCGTCGGGCGCTCGAATCCGTCGCCTGGGCGGACGAAATTCTGGTCGTCGATTCGGAGAGCGGCGACCGGACGCGCGAGATTGCCGAAAGTCTGGGCGCCAAAGTTCTCGTGCAGAAATGGCTCGGATTTGCCAAACAAAAACAATTTGCGATTGACCGCGCCGCCCACGACTGGATTTTCAGTCTCGACGCCGACGAGGAAATTTCCGTCGAATTAGCGGAAGAGATTCGGCGATTAAAAAATTCGTCGCCGTCCGCCGACGGCTATAAAATCCCGCGCCTTTCCTTTTATATGAATCGCGCGATTCGCCGCGGCGGCTGGTATCCGGATTGGCAGCTGCGGTTTTTTAATCGCCGAAAAGGCAGATGGAAAGACGTTTTGATTCACGAATCGGTGGAAATGAGCGGCGATGCGCGAATCGAAAAGCTAAAAGGCGACATTCTGCATTACAGCGTCGAAAACGCCGCTCATCATCACCGGATGATTGGCGAGCGTTACGCACCGTTTGCCGCGCGCCGAATGTTCGAAGGCGGCAGGCGCACGAGCCGCGCGAAGATATTTTTTGCCGGGCTGCTGGCGTTCGTGCAGACGTATTTTCTCAAGCTCGGTTTTCTGGACGGATTCGCCGGATTCTGCATCGCGCGCTTTGCCGCGCATCACGCTTTTCTGAAACATCTGCTGCTTTGGGAATTGCAAAGCGAAGACCGAAAACCGAAGACCGAAGACCGGAAATCGAGTCGATAATTTTTACTTTTTCGCTTTTACAACTATTCAAAAATTTCTCACATCAAACCTTTAGTTCCTACCGCTTTTACGCTATCATTTGAAAAATGCGGGTTATTTTTATGCAAAAGATTTTCTTTTCAATTTCGGCGGTCGTTATGTTTTCAGCCTTTGCCTTCGGACAGCAGCAAGGCGGCAAAGGCATTGATTCGCAAACGCGGCAAATCAATCAGGACAATAATAAATCGACCAGCCGACCGAACGACGCCGGCGGTCGTTCGTGGGATTGGGGCAAAGAAAAAACGAAAGTGCGCGAAAGGCTGGCGAATCCTTATCGAATGGCTTCGCGGCGCGACGTGCTGGTCGAAAATATTCTCAATCTTTTAAAGGAAAGAAAAATTATCGTCGACGACGCTTCGTCGAGAATAACCGACGGCTTTATCGTGACGCAGCCGTTTATTTTCGCGAAAGGCTCGGTCATTACTCAAAATGAATTAAACCGCTACGCCGTTTTGCCGACTCTCGGCACGACCTGGACGCGCGGTCGCTATACTTTGACGATTGAAATTCAATCCATCGACGGGATTCAAAACAACGTGGCGGTGACGGCAAAAGTCGAAGGCAGGTCGGAAAACGGTATCAGTTCCGAATGGACGACGCTCCAGAGCAGCGGCGCGGCGGAAGATGAATTTTTATCCAGGCTGGTTGAAAACGTGACGGGTAAATCCGTCGAGACGGAGACGGTCGACCAGTAGTAAATAAAGCAGATGGCTATCAGATTTTCGCAATTAATTTTCTTTTTTTTCGTGCTGGGTTTCGCGGCTTTGGGCATCAGCGCTCAAGTACCCGATGCTTCGGGACGCGATTCGAGAGCGGGCAGACCGGAAGAACTGCCGAAAGCCCTGAAGGAAAGCATCCAGAAAGGTCGCATCGAGGAAGAAAAAAAAGAATACGAAGAGATGATAAAACGCGGCGAAGAAGCCGCCAAGCTGAGCGAAGAATTAAGCAAATCTTTTGAGCAAAACCACACTCTTTCGACGGAAGACGTCAAAAAACTCGCGCGCCTGGAAAAACTGGTCAAGAAAATCCGCGACGATTTGGGCGGCGAAGACGACCACGAAGCCGATGCCAACAAACCTTCTTCGCTGACGACCGCGCTCAAATCCGTGCAGGAAAACGCGTCGAGTCTTTTATCGGCTTTGAAAAAAACCACGCGGCTGACGATTTCGGCGGTCGCCATCGAAAGCTCCAACGCGGTTTTGAAACTGGTCAGGTTTATCCGCTTTTACAAAAATTAAGTTTTAAAATGCAAAGCGTAAAGAGCAAAATGCAAAATTCAGGACGCCGTCTTTTATTCTGCATTTTGTTTTTTGCGCTTTGCGCTTCAATAACCGCGCAGAACGATGACGAGGTAATCAAAGTAGATTCTTCAAACGTCCTGGTCAACGCGACGATTACCGACGCGAAAGGCAAGCCCGTCGCGGGCTTAAAACAAAATCAATTCAAGCTTTTCGTTGACGGCGCGGAACAGGAAATCATTTCCTTCACCACCGAAGCGACACCTTTTGCCGCCGTCGTTTTGCTGGACACTTCCGGCAGTATGGAACAGCGCGTCAGCCTGGCGCGTTCCGCCGCGATGCAGTTTCTCGACGGCTTGCGCGCGGACGATTTGACCGCCATTTACAATTTCGATTACAAAGTTTCGCTCGTGCAGGATTTTTCCAACAGCCGCGACATCGCGCCGACCATTTTCGATTTGAAGGCTTACGGGATGACCGTCTTAAACGACGCGATTTATAAAGCCGCGCAGGAACTGCAAAATCGTCCCGAAAAACGCCGCGCCGTCATCGTTCTGTCCGACGGCGCCGACACGAAAAGCGCGCGCTCCGCCGATAAAGCGCTGAAAGCGGCGCTCGCCGCCAACGCCACGATTTACACGGTCGATATGTCGTCGGTCGAAACGAACAGCAAAGAGCGAATGCAAAATCAGGGCGTTTTGAAAAATTTCGCGGAGAAAAGCGGCGGCAGATTTATCCCGACGCCGGGCGGCATCGCGATGCGCGAGGCTTTCAAAAATATCGTCGCCGAGCTCGGTCGTCAATATACCTTGTCTTTTCAGCCGCCCGAATCGAAATCGGACGGCAAATGGCACACCATCGAACTCAAACATTCCAATCCCGAATTAACCGTCAGAACGCGCAAAGGCTACAACGCGCCGAAAAAATAAGTCGAAAATGACTTTAGGATAAAACTGATTAAAATTTCTTACTTCCGGCGCAAAATCATCGCCAAAACTTCGACAAGTTGTGAAAAATACACTGTAAGCGTAGAAATTACTGTTTAGATGTAGAAATTACTGTTCAGATGTATATTGCGTTGTTTCGTTTCATATATCACTGTTCAGCTTCATATATCACTGTTCAGTTTTATATATCACTATTTTAGTTCATATATTACTGTTTTGTTTCATATATCACTGTTTTGTTTCATATATCACTATTTTGTTTCATATATTACTGTTTTGTTTCATATATTACTGTTTTAGTTTAAACGCCAAAAGCAAAGCGCAAAATGAAACTACTTTTTCCATTTTGCGCTTTGCTTTTGGCGTTTTGCTTTGAAAACGTGAAACGTTTTCGACCTATTTTTTCTTTCCCTTACCGGATTTGCCGGATTTTTTCGTCGCGGCGGTTTTGACTTCTTCTTCGACCGCTTCGTCGCCGTCCAAAACGAAAGTCAGAATCATCATCACGCGATATTCCGTCGCCTGACCGTTCTCGATGCTGATTTTCTGCTCTTTTATCCACGCGCCGCGAATATTATTTAACGATTTCGACGCGCGGGCGATTCCCTGGTTGATGGCGTCTTCAAAGCTTCTGGTCGAAGACGCTGTAATCTCGATGTTTTTGGCTACGGACATAAAATTTCTCCTCGAAAATTAGCGATTTGTTTTGTTTCTGGATTTATCATTATGCCTGTCCACGGCAAGCGTGACAAGCCCGTCAATCACCTGCGAAAAGTTCAGCCCGGTGCCTTCCCACATTTTCGGAAAGCCGGACGAATCGGTCATTCCCGGCAGCGTGTTGATTTCGTTGACGAGCAGCGCGCCGTTATCGCTTCGCAGAAAGAAATCGACTCGCGCCAAGCCCGCGCCGTCAATCGCCTTGAAAGCGCGAATCGCCATTTCCTGAATTTTTTTGGTCAGCTCGTCGGAAATCGGCGCGGGCACGACAAAATCGTTATTGCCCGTGCCGTCGTATTTTTCCGTGTAATCGAGAAATTTTTTCGATTCGTCGTTGATGATGTATTCGCCCGGCAGGCTGGCGCGCGGCTCGTCGTTGCCCATCACGGCGCATTCGATTTCGCGCATATCCAGAGCTTCTTCGACGATAATTTTACGGTCGTAGCGGGCGGCAAGCTCGACGGCGGCGCGCAGAGAAATTTCGTCGTCCGCGCGCGAGACGCCGACCGACGAGCCGAGATTCGCCGGTTTGACGAAACACGGAAAACCGAGCTTTGCCTTCACCTGCTCGACCGCCGCTTCGCCGGCGCGCTCCCATTCGCTGCGCAAAAACCAGACGTAGCGGCAAATCGGGAGTCCGGCGTCGCGAAAGAGAGTTTTCATCACGACCTTATCCATTCCGCAAGCCGACGCCAGAACGCCGCAACCGACATACGGAATATCAGCCATCTCGAACAAGCCCTGAATCGTGCCGTCCTCGCCGAAAGTTCCGTGCAAAACCGGAAAAACAACGTCCAGCGCCGTGCTTCTTTCCGCGCCGTCGGCGGCTTCTATTCTGGTCAAGCCTTTAAAGCTCGTATCGCCGAGCAGGGCGATTGTTTCGCCCGGAAAACTGCCGGATTGTCCCGTCAAAAGCTCCTGCGTCCGCGCCGGCAGCAGCGCCCGCGCCTCCGCCGGATTGAGCCATTTTCCTTCTGCCGAGATGGCAATCGGCACGACTTCATATTTGTCTTTATCAATCTGTTCAATCACGGTTTTCGCCGAGCGAATCGAGATTTCGTGCTCGCCCGAACGACCGCCAAAAATTACACCGATACGAGTTTTCATATTTTAGATTTTAGATTTTAGATTTTAGATTTTAGATTAAAATCAGAAAGATTAATTTTCCTTATCCAATCGAAAATCGCAAATCCGAAATCGAAAATTACAGAATAGTTTTTCCCAGCGCCGAAAGAATCAGTTCTCCGGCAAGTTCGACCGTGATGTTCGCCGTGTCCAGCGTCGGATTGACCTCGACGATTTCAAACGAGCGCATTCCGCCTCGTTCGGCGATAATTTCCAGCGCCAGATGCGCCTCACGATAAGTGATGCCGCCGCGCACGAGCGTTCCCGAACCGGGCGCAAATCGCGGGTCGATAACGTCCACGTCAAACGTCACGACGAAACCGTCTTTCGCGCGCGAGGCGACCGCAATCGCGTCTTTGACGCAATCGGTCATTCCGCGTTTATCAATATCGCTCATCGTAAAAAACTGCTCGCGGATGCCGAATTCGCGAATCAATTGTCTTTCGCCCAAATCCAAATCGCGCGCGCCGACGTGCGCCAGATATTCCGGTTTGAGCTTCGGCGCAAAGCCGCCGAGATTTACCAGTCTTTGCTCGCCGCGTCCTAAAAGCGTCGATAACGGCATTCCGTGCAGATTTCCCGACGGCGAAGTTTCCGGCGTGTTCATATCCGCGTGCGCGTCAAACCAGATTAAGCCGATTTCCTTCTCGTCGTCGCGGAAAAATGAAGAAATGCCCGAAAAAGTTCCCATCGCAATCGAATGGTCGCCGCCGAGAATGACCGGAAGCTCGCCGGCTTGAAAAATTCGCCTGACCGCTTCCGACATCATTTCGCAGGCGGCAAGCATTTCCGGCAGATATTTCGGATTGTCCTCGATATTCGCCGTGGCTTCCGGGTAAGCGAGCGGTAAATCATTATAATCATTGACCTCGTAGCCTAAATCCCTGATATGCTCGACGAGTCGTTTTCCGCGAATGTCCGCGCCGCGAATTGCCATCGCGCCTAAATCGCTTCCGGCTTGTCCGGCACCGAAACCGAGCGGAATGCCGACGATTCCGACTTTTTTACCTTTTCCCGGAAAATCCCGGTCAGTTAACTGCATAAATTAAATTTCACCAAACCCGTTTGCAAATATCTCTTTCACCGCGTCGAAGGCTGCTTGTTCGTCAACGCCTTCGACCGTTAATTTTAATTCCGTGCCTTTGCTTGCCGCCAGCGTCAGAACGCTCAGGATTGATTTCGCGTCGGCGACCACCTGGTTATCGAGCCTCATCAACATCACGCGGCTTTTAAAAGCTCCGGCAAGCCTGACAAGTTGGGCGGCGGCGCGGGCGTGAAGCCCGAGCAGATTGATGATTTTGATGTTCGCTTCGGGCATCTGATTATTTCATTTTCTGCGGCGCGAGCAGCTCGCTGGCGCAGTAAATCGACTGTTTTCCCTGCGCCTCGACTTCTTTTGCCATTTCCTGCAACGTCGCGTCGTCCCTGTTTTGCGAAGCCAGCTTAATGACCATCGGCAGATTAACGCCCGTGACGATTTCGATTTCGCCCTCATTGATAAACATCGCGGAAATATTCGTCGGCGTGCCGCCGAACATATCGGTTAGAAGCAAAACGCCTTTGCCGTTGGAAACTTTTTTGATGGCGCGCGCGATTTCGTCTTTCGCCGTTTCGACGTCGTCGTGCCAGCCGATGGAAACCGCCGCGATGTAACTTAATTCGCCGACGACCGTTTCCGCCGCCGAGAGAAGCTCGTTCGCCAACTGACCGTGCGAAACAATCACGCCGCCGATTTTTTTAATTTCAGACATATTTTTGTTAGTGGTCGGCAGTCAATTACTGGTTGAAACAAATTCAAGTACTCAATTTCTATTCAACCTGCAACTGAATCCTGACCACTGACCACCTTTATTTTTGCACGTCGCGGTGCGAGACGCTGACGTCGAATCCTTTTTCCTTCAAAAATTTTCCCAGATTGTAAGCCACGCGCACCGAGCGATGCCGCCCGCCGGTGCAGCCGACGCCGATGGTTAAATAAGATTTGCCTTCGCGTTTGTAAAGCGGCAGCAGGTAAGCCAGCAAATCGGTAAATTTATTGGTCGTTTCGTGAACTTCTTGCTGCCCGTCCAGAAATTTTATGACGTTTTCGTCGGTTCCGGGCAGATGCTTCAGTTCCGGCACAAAATACGGATTCGGCAGATGCCGCACGTCGAAAAGCAAATCGACCTGGCGCGGAACGCCGTATTTATGACCGAAGCTGACGACCTGCACGTGCAGCGGCGTGCCCTCTTCGGTTTGCCCGAATCTTTCGATGAGAAATTTTCTGAGCGTGTGAACGGTGTGCTCCGTCGTATCGACAATCAAATCCGCCGTTTTCCGAACGTTTTTCAGCGCCTCGCGCTCGGCTTGAATGGCGGTCAGCAAACCGTCTCCCTGGTCGAACGGGTGCGGGCGGCGCGTCTCGCTGAAGCGCCGCTGCAAAACTTCATCCGCAGCTTCAAAAAACAAGACGAACGGCTCAAGATTTTTCTTCGCCAGTTTTTTCAGTTCGTTCGGAAAATCCGAAAGAAAATGCCGCTCGCGAATATCTATGACGAGCGCGGCTTTTTCAATCGCCGGTTTTTCTTCTTCATTCGGCTGCAAAAGCCGCGCGAAAGGCGGAAGCATCGTCACCGGCAGATTATCGACGCAAAAGTATCCTAAATCTTCAAACGCATTGGTCGCCGAGGACATTCCCGAACCCGACAGTCCCGTGATGATAACAAAATTCGGAACTCCTTTCTTCTGCTGGTTTTTCTTCATAAATCAGTCATTCACTACCTACTGTCGTCGCGGCTGATAAAATCTCCGTGTGTTTGGCAATCAGTTTTTGGGCGGCGTCATAACCGTTCGAGCGCAAAAGGTGAACGCGCACGGCGGTTTCCACCAGCGTCGAGACGTTTCTGCCGGAACTGACCGGCAAAACGAATTTCGGAAGCTTGACGCCGAAAATTTCCGCTTCCTGCGTTTCCAGCCCGAGCCGTTCGATTTCCTTAAGGTCAGCCCATTTTTTCAGCTCGATACACAAATCAATTTTTTTCTGCTTGCCGATTGCCGAAACGCCGAACAAATCGCGAATGTTGATAATGCCGAGCCCGCGGATTTCCAGATGCTCATAAGTCAATTCGGGCGCGCTGCCTTCCAGTTTGTCGCCGATTTTTTTGACCCGGACCGCGTCGTCCGAAATCAGGTGATGCCCGCGCACGATTAAATCCAGCGCGCATTCGCTTTTTCCGATGCCCGATTCGCCCTGCAAAAAAACGCCCAAGCCGTACATTCCCAGCAGAACGCCGTGGAGCATCGTCTGCGGCGCGAGCATTTCCTGCAAAAAATTCGAGACGATGCCGATGGCGGTCGAGCTGACCTCGGGCGTGCGCAGAACCGGCAAATTGAATTCTTCGGCAATCTCGACAAATTCGCGCGGCGGCTCAAGATTTTTGGTCAGCAAAACGCAGCAGATTTTTTTCAAATCGAGATTTCGGATGGCTTCGATTCTTTTTTCGACCGACAGTTGATTTAAGTAAGAAATCTCGCTCTGACCGACAATCTGCACGCGACCTTCGTGAATATAATGAGAAAATCCGGCGAGCGCCAGCCCGAGCTTCTGGATGCGCGCCGAAGTTATCCGCCGCGCCCGCAAAGATTTCCGACCGGCTAAAACCTCGATTTGAAATTGAGTTGGAGATTTTTCAACAAACTCGCTGATGTCGATGCTCGGTTTTTCGTTTTTGAAGTTTGAAGACATTATTGATTTGCGATTTTCGATTGCCGATTTTGATTTGGGGAACCGGATTTATCAATTTAAATTCCTTGTCCAATCGAAAATCGGCAATCGAAAATCGAAAATTTCTTACGGCTGTATCAACCCGAAGTTTCCGTCCGCGCGACGATAGATAACCGAAATTTTCTCGTTTTCGGCGTCTCTGAAAACGAGAAACTGATTTTCTTCCGTTTGCAGACTCAAAATCGCTTCTTCCGCCGTCATCGGCTTGACCTTATAACTGCTGGAATTAATGATGGTCGGCGCGGGCGGCGCGGGCGGAATTTCGTCCGCCGGCGTCGCGACAATGCTGGTTTTCGTGGCGCGATGATGTTTGTCGATGACCTTATCTTTTAACCTTGTCGCCTGTTTTTCCAGTTTCGTAATCGTCTGCGTCAAGGCTTTATACATATCCGAAACCGTCGTGTTCGCCGTCAGCACGTGGTCGCGCCAGTTGACGATAATTTCGGCGCGATGTCTTCCCTTCGCGACTTCAATAATAACGTGGGCGTTCGTCGCCTGTCCGTTAAAAAGATGTTTCAGTTTGTCAAAATGGTTCTCGACGTGAGAACGCAAAGCAGGAGTTACCTCTAAGTGTCTTCCGGTATATTCAAATTTCATAAATCGCACCTCTTGTTCTTTTTTTAGTGGTCAGTTGCCGGTTAAGCGAAATTTGCGTTCTTGAATTTATTTCAATTAACATCTGACCACCGACCACAGCTGACTAAACCACAGTTTTTCTTTCACGCGAGCCGGGAATCTGCATCTGGTCGCGGTATTTTGCCACCGTCCGACGCGACAATTTTACGCCTTCCTTGCTCAGGATTTTGGCGATTTCGTCGTCGGTCAGCGGCTTTTTCGTATCTTCTTCTTCAATCATTTTCTTGATTCTCAGTTTTAGAATGCGCGTCGAAACTTCCTCGCCGTCCTCGTTCAGCATTCCTTCCGAGAAAAAGCGGCGCAGCTCGATAACGCCCTGCGGCGTGTGCGCGTATTTGCGATTGACGACGCGCGAAACGGTCGAAAGATGCATTCCGATGTCTTCCGCCACGTCTTTGAGCATCATCGGTTTGATATGCTCGACGCCTTTATCGAGAAAATCGCGCTGGCGATGGACGATGCATTCGACGACGCGATAAATCGTCTGCCGCCGGTGCTCGATATTTCTTAATAAATCAACCGCCGAGCGAACTTTTTCCTTGATAAAATCCTTGGTTTCCTTCGTCGTGTTGTTTTGTTCCAAAAGCTGCTGGTACGTCGAGCTGATGCGCAGGCGCGGGCTGCCGTCGTCGGTAAAATAAATAACGTAATCGTCTTCGAGCTTTTCGATATAAACTTCGGGCGAGACGAAAATCGGTTCTTCCGACGAATAACGCCTGCCGGGATACGGGTCGAGCCCGCGAATTTTATTGATTTCCTCGTTTAAATCGTGAAGCTCGACGCCGGTTTGTTTCGACAGGTGCTGAAGACGATGCGGCTGCAAATCGTGCAGATGATTTTTGACCAGTTCGGCTGCCAGGCTTTCGCCTTCGCCGATGGCTTCGAGCTGCGCCGCCAGACATTCCTGCACGGTGCGCGCGCCGCAACCGACCGGCTCCAGCTTCAAGACGATTTGTCTGGCTTCCTCGACCTGTTCGGGCGTGCAGGCGCACATTTCGGCGATTTCCTCATTGCTGGCAAGAAGGCGCCCGTCACCGTCGATATTTCCGATGATGCAGATTCCGGCGTCTTCCAGTTTTTCGCTGATTTGCTGGAGATTCAACTGCCATTCCAGATGCTCGGTCAGCGATTCCGAGCGCGTCAAAAACTGCTCGAAACTCGGCGCATCTTCTTTATATTCGATTTCCTGCGTTTTGTATCCGGGGTCGAGATAATCCTGAAATTCGCGCCCGAAATCGACTTCTTCAAAAGCGTCGCCCGATTCGTGCGGCAGAACATCGTCGTTTTCCACCTCGCCGCCGTATTCTTCCTTAAAACCGTTTTCGCTGACCGCTTCGGGCGTAAAATTTTCGAATTCGCTCAACTCCTTTTTCGCAAATTCAGCCGTTCCTTCGTCGTATCCGTTTTCGTGCGGGTCTTCGTAGCCGTCGGAGTTCTGGTCGAGAATCTTCTCGGAAATTTCCTGCACTTCCTCGTCGTTGGTCACTTCTTCCAGAATCGGATTGGCAATCATTTCCTGCTGAATCAAATCGGTGAGTTCGAGACTGGTCATCTGCAACATTTCTATCCGCTGGCGAAGCTGCGGAGTTAAAACCATTTGTTGTTTCAGACTTTGAGTCAGTTTTAATGACGACATATTTTGCTAAGACTTTGGCTTGTTATCCTTTGTTTATTTCTTGAGAAGATTATACCGATTTTAAACGGAAAAAGTAAGTGGGAAGTGAGAACTGAAAAGTGAGAACGGAGAACCAAGAAGTAGGAATTGTTTTCAATTCTCAGTTCCCACTTCTCACTTCTCACTTATAAAGAAAACCTTTCGCCCAGATACAACCGGCGCACTTCGGCGTCTTTGACCAAATCTTCGGGCTTGCCGGTGCGCAGGATTTTGCCTTCCGCCATAATGTAGGCGCGGTCGGTGATGCCGAGCGTTTCGCGCACGTTGTGGTCGGTGATTAAAATGCCGATGCCGCGGCTTTTCAGATAAAGAATAATCTCGCGAATTTCGTCAATCGCAATCGGGTCGATGCCCGCAAAAGGCTCGTCCAGCAGAATAAACTGCGGCTCGGTCGCCAGACAGCGCGCAATCTCGACGCGCCGCCGCTCGCCGCCGGAAAGCGCGTCGCCGCGCGTTTTGCGAACGTGCGTGACGCCGAATTCTTCCAGCAATTCTTCCAGCCGCGCAAAACGGTCGGCGCGCGTCAGTTTCATAGTTTCCAGCACGGCTAAGATGTTCTGCTCGGCGCTCATTTTGCGAAAAATCGAAGGCTCCTGCGGCAGATAACCCAAGCCCAGACGCGCGCGCAGATACATCGGCAGCGTCGTCACGTTCTGACCGCTCAGAAAAATATTGCCCTGCTCGGCGGTTTCCAAGCCGGTCATCATATAAAACGTCGTCGTTTTGCCCGCGCCGTTGGCGCCCAAAAGCCCGACCACCTCGCCGCGCTCGACAAACAGGCTGACATCATCGACCACGCGCCGCCGCCCGTAAGTTTTCTGCAAATGCACGGCAGCCAGCGCGTTGGTCGGATATTCTTCGTAACTGCCGTTTGAGTGCTGTGAATTGTTGGAACGGAAAACTTTAAACATTCAGAGAAAGTTTAGCTTAATTTTCTGTTTTTTTCATTCACCGATTTTTAACGCGCGTTCGGATTAAAAAATTTTCACCGCAGAGACACAAAGGACACAAAGAAGATTTTAACCGGAGAGCAGGCTTCCAGGGCGTGATTTACCGGATAAATCACGCGTCAATCCGCGGTTGATTTTTCTTTGTGTTCCTTGTGTCTCTGCGGTGAAAATCTGCCTGTATAAACCTTACGGTTTTTTCACTTTATAAACCGAGCGGATTCTGCCGGTTCCGTTTTGTTTGCTTGAGCCTTGACTGACGATGCGGTTTTCGCGCAGATTAACCGTCAGTTGCGCGCTTTGCGAAGAGCCTTGCTGGGCGTCTTCGACGCTCGCCGGATTGCCGCGCAGGATAACGACTTCGTCAGCCGTCGTGTATTGCGCGTAATCGCCGGCGGCGCGTCGATTCGGCTGCGTAACGACGACGTTATTCTGCGCAATCGTCTGCATCACTTCGTTGTTTTCGTTGAGAAAAACGTCCGTGATGCCGGAAACGATGCGGTCGGTTCCCTGCCGAATATCGACGTTTCCTTCGTATCGAAGCTGGCGATTCTGGTCGGTATAGGAAATCCGTTCGGACGAAGCGAAAACGGGCTGCGTGATTTCCTTGCCGTTTTCTTTTCGTTTCGCGTTGTAAAGCAAACTTTGAACTTTGCCTTCGCCGTCCATTCGTTTCGTTTTTTGCTGAAAAACCAGCTTTTCGGCGCGCACGTAATTATTTTCCTGCCACGCGCGGGCGTTGCCCGTGTAAACGCCGACTTCCCCCAGATGGTCAAAATCGGCGCGCTCCGCCGTGACGAAAACCGGCGCGCTCTGTTTGCCGAAAGGCGTCGCGCCGCCCATTTGTTTCCGGCTGTAATAAGTCGTCGAAACGCGACCGCGCAAAAACGATTTTTCGCGGCGCGTGTCCCAGTCGATTTCCGTCGCTTTGACGCGCGCGATTGAATCCCAGACGGTCGGCTCGCCGCCGCGCAGGCGCACAATTTCGTCGTTTGCCGTAAAAGTTATCTGGCTGGCAATGCCGCTGCGGTCAAGCTCGGTAAATTTCGCGTTTCCGACGGCGTCGAAGCGCTCGACGTCGTGCGTGTTCTGATTAAAATTCGAAGTTAATTTTTCCGCCGTCAGCGTTCTGGTTCCGCGATTTTCGCCCGCGACCAGCGGCTGCTGAACGACTTTCGCTTTTTTGTTGGCGACGCAGGTTTTCGGATTGTTTCCCGCATAAAAATCGCAATCGAAACGCGGCGCGTTAATCGTCGTTTTGTAGTTTTCCGCTTTCGCCTGCAAAGGCTCGACGTATAATTCCGCGTTGCCGACGGCTTCGGCTTTCAAAATGTCTCTGCCGCCGGCGCTCAAATCGGTTTTCACCGTGTCGGCGATTAATTTTTTATTGGAAGCGTCGGCTTTTCCCGGCGGCGCGGTCAGCGCGATGGTCGTGCGTCCTTCGGTCTGCATCTGATTCAAAACGTTATTCGCAAAAGCCAGGCGAATCGCCGCCGGCGCGGACATCGTCGCTTTCGTGTATTCCTCGGGCTTTGACGGAACGAGCACGACATTTGCCGAACCTGACGCTTTCGCGTTCTGAACCTGTTGATTTTCGGCAAAATTCGCGTTCAGTTCGTTCGCCGAAACTTCGGTCGTGCGCTCGGGCGCGGTTTGTTTCAGATAAGCGCTGCCGTAAACGAGCGTGTTTCGGACTTTTTTATTCGCGAAAAGCTCCGCCGTCATCCGGTCGCCTTTTATAAAAGTTTCCGCCTGCGTGATTTCCGCGCCGCCGTTGAGAAAAATTTTGCCGTCCGTCTGCTCGTAAATCGCTTCCTGCGAGCGAATCGTCGTCGGTTTTTCGTCGGCAACGGTCACGATTTCGACGTTGTTTTTTAAATCGAATTTATCAATCGCCTTTTCGTAAGCTGCGTATTCCGAGCGGATTCTGGTCGGCTTCGAATTATTGTTCGTCGTTTCGATTTCGACATTTTCATTCAATTCGACGCGTTTTAATTCTCCGTCAAACGTCGCGACCGCACGCGTTGCGCGGGTTTTCGTGTATTTCTGATTGGCTTCGGTCGGCTTGATGTAAACTTCGACGTTTTCGGCGAGTTCGAGCCGGTTAATTTCCTTATCGGTAAAAAAAGCGGTCACTTTTTCGGCGTGAACGTCGGTCGGCTGCGACATTTCGCCCGCGTTATTTTTCGGAATCAAATTGATGTTGACGTTTTGTTGAAGCTCGATTTTTCCGGCGAGCTGTTCCAGAACGGCGCGACCCGAAGTAATCCGCGCGCTTTGCAGATTGGCGCGCGCAAGCTCGTTGTTTTGCGCGTTTTCGTCCGCGAAAGCGTTGATTTCAACCTGACTCAAAAGTTCCAGCCGCTTATCTTTGACGAAAACTTTCGCGCCGGTCGATTTGCCCGAAATACTCTCGCGCGAAAACTCGACCAATTCTTCGGATTCGGCGATTTCCGTCGCTTTGTCGTAATTGATTTGCTCGGATTTCACTTTCAAGCCGTCGCGCGTTTCGATGTTGACCGCGCCCGAAAAATAGGCGTTGAAATTTTTGTTTTCGGCGGGAATGTAAACGGCGCGGTTCGCTGAAATTTTATCGGGATTTTCGTTTTCCGCGTTGTAAACTTCCAGATAAACGTTTTCCAGTTCCTGGTGATTGTCGGAAAAAGTCGTCGCCTTGTCGGCTTTAATATAATATTTCACCACGTCGCCTTCGACTACGCGGCGCTCAAAACCGCTGACGACCGCCACGACGTCTTTCGAAAGATTGGTCGGTCCGCCTTTCATCCGAAAGTCTTTCACGCCGCTGTTGAGATAAAATCCGACGCCGATTGCCAGCACCGTCACCGCCAGCGCCATTAGCGTCAGCGCGCGAAAATACGCGGGCGTGCGGGCGCGCAGCTTGAGGTTATTTACTTTTTTGCGTTTAATCGGCGGCATTATTACGACAAAGCTGATTATAAACTTTTTAAATCTTCAATAACTAACTGCAATCGCGTATTTCCGTTCCAGGTGTTCGCTTCGGGCGTGTAAGCTATTTCGATGCCGGTTTGCGGTTTCAGAGTTTGCCCTTTTGATTTTTCGACGCCGTCCCACCAAACGGCTTCAAATTGTTTGCGGGTTTTGTCGGTCAGGCGCATTTTCAGATGTTTTTCCTTCATCACGTAAGGCTCATCGACCAGATACAAATCTTTCGTCGCGAAAACCGGCTTCGGATTTCCGATGCCGAACGGTTCCAGACATTTTAATTCCTGCACGACATCCAAATTTAAAGTCTGTGAAGAAACCAGGGCGTCGATTTTTATTTCGGGCGTTAAATCTTTTTCGGTCAGATTTTCGCGCGCGTGCGCGTTTAGTTTTTCTCTCAACAAGTCGATATTTTCGCGCTTTATCGTAAAGCCGCACGCCGCCGCGTGACCGCCGTGTTTTTCAAATAATTCGACGCACGAATCCAGCGCGTTTAATAAATGATAATTCCGGATACTGCGCGCCGAGCCGTGCCCGATGCCGTCTTCGATGGAAATCACCAGGCTCGGACGAAAAAACTTTTCCGTGATGCGCGCCGCCGCCAAGCCGATGACGCCGCGATGCCAGCCGTCGCCCGCAATGACCGCGACGTGCGATTGACTGGCGCTTCCGCCGCCGTCCAGATAGCTTTGCAGGGCAAACTCGAAAATCTGCCGCTGAATCGTCTGCCGCTCGCGGTTGCGGCTGTCGAGATGCGCGGCAAGCTCGCGCGCTTTTTCAAACGAATCGGCTTCAAAAAGCTCGACCACGCTGCGCGCCGCATCCATTCTGCCCGCCGCGTTGATGCGCGGCGCGATGCGAAAACCGATGTCGTAGCTGGTCATCGTCGAATTGCAGTCGGCGACTTCCATCAAAGCCCGCAGCCCGAAATTTTTCGCTTTCGGCAAATCGAGCAAGCCCAAAGCGACAATCGCGCGATTTTCGCCCGTCAGGTTCATCATATCGGCAACCGTGCCGAGCGCGACGACTTTCAGAAAGCCGTTGACGAGTTTTTCCTTGCCTTTTTCCCTGAGCAAGGCGTGCGCAAGCTTGAACGCCACGCCGACGCCCGCGAGATTTTTATCGGGATAATCGCAGCCGGTTTGATTCGGATTGATGACGGCGAAAGCGTCCGGATTTCCCTTCGCATCGTCGGAAAGATGATGGTCGGTGATGATTAAATCGACGCCGTTGGCGCGCGCCCAATCCGCCGCTTCAAACGCGCGGCTGCCCGTATCGACGCTGATGACGAGCGTATAACCTTTGTCTTTCGCTTCACTTAACTTTTCGATATTGATGCCGTAGCCTTCGGTAAAGCGGTGCGGAACGTGAAAGCCGGTTTTTGCGCCCAGGATTTCCAGAGCTTTTCTTAAAACAACCGTTCCGGTCGTGCCGTCAACGTCGTAATCGCCCCAAATCAGAATCTTTTCGCCCGCTTCGACGGCTTTGAAAATCCGCGTCACAGCCTTTTGCATATCTCGCAAAAGATTCGGCTCGTGTAAATCGGCGGCTTGCGGATTCAGAAATTTAAAGGCTTTTTCCTCCGCGTCGTGACCGCGCGAGATGAGCAGAGCGGCAGCCAGCGGCGAAACTTTCAGCGCTTGCGAGAATTTGATGACCTGCTCGCGGTCGTGTCTGTTGATGTTCCAGCGTTTCATATAGCGTTTTAGCTTTTAGCGATGAGCCGTTTGCCGATTGCTGATTGTTTCAGTTAATCGCTAATTGCTGATCTGCGGGCTTAACAAGCCGAAATACAATAAGCCTAAAATCACTGCTCCCAGTAAGATGCGGTAAACGATAAAGACGGCTGTCGAGTTTTTTCGCAAAAACGCGAGCAGAAACCAGATGGAAAGATAACCGACAATCGCCGAAACGAGAATGCCGACGCCGAGCGGCGCGAAATCTTCACGCGGCAGAATGTGCCACGCTTCTTTCAGTTCCAAAAGACCGCTCGCCGTAATCGCGGGAATCGAGAGCAGAAACGAAAATCGGGCGGCGGTTTCGCGTTTTTGTCCGGCGAAAAGCCCGCCCATAATCGTCGAGCCGGAACGCGACGAGCCGGGCATCAGCGCCAGAACCTGCGACAATCCGACGATAATCGCGTCGCCGATGCCCAAATCGCGAATTTCCTTGCGTTGGCTGCCGACCATTTCGGCGATAACCAGCCCGACGGCAATCGCAATCAGCATCGTGGCGATAAACCATAGGTTTTTGGTCGCTTCGCCTTCGATTTGTTTTTTTAAAAGTAAGCCGATGGTGCCAATCGGAATCGAGCCGATAATCACCAGCCAGCCGAGCCAGGCTTCTTCCGACAGCCAAATCGGGCGCATCCCGTTCGTGCCGGAAAACCGTAAACCGCGCCCTCGGGTTAAAACCGCCCAGTGGTCGCGGATAAATGCCGCCGTGATGCTCACCACATCGGGCAGAAAATAAACGATAACCGCAAGCAGAGTTCCGAGTTGAATAACCGCAATCGTCGCCGTCGTCTGCCCGGCATTTCCGTCGTAAAGCCGGAGCCAGCGGCTGGCAAAAACCAGATGCGCGGTCGAGCTAATCGGAATAAACTCGGTCAACCCCTGCACGATGCCAAGAATTATCGCCTGTAAAAAACTCATAAATTAGGTCGGAAGCATTTCGGAAAATAAAGCTAAATTATTTTGTATTGTTTGGCGGGATTCGTCAAAAGGAAGTGAGAAGTGCGAAGCGGGAACGTTTTCTGCTTGTCAGTTCTCAGTTCTGAGTTCTCACTTCTCACTTATTCACGGTATTTCGCGCCGCCCGCGATGCGGTCGTAGAGCCACGCCGGAAACATCTTTCCCGCGCGCACGACCGTCGCCAGCTGCCACGGGAAGGCGGCAAATTTTTTCTTTTTTTCGATAGCGCGCAGAAAATGCGGGATTGATTCTTCGAGTTCCATCAGAAACGGCATTTTGCTGGCTCTGCCCGAAGTCAGAGGCGTTTTGATAAAGCCGGGCTGAATTATCGTGACGTCGATTCCCTTTTTCTGCACGTCGAGCCGGACGCTTTCAAAATAGGCGGTCATTCCCGCTTTTGAAGCGCAGTAAGCGGCGGATTTCGGCAAACCGCGAAAACCGGCGAGGCTGGAGATGGCGACCAGGTGACCGCTTCCGGCTTCGAGCATCTGCGGCAAAACGGCGGAAACCGCGTTCATCGCCCCGTTTAAATTAATGTCGATGACGCGCCGGAAATCCGCGGGCGTTAAATCCTTGGCGTGTTTCGCGCCGCCGCCGATTCCGGCGTTGGCAATCAGAATATCGACTCTGCCGAATTCGCGCCGGAAACTGTCCGCCGCGTCGGCGACGGCAAGCTCGTCCGTCACGTCAGCCGCAAAATAACGCGCCGCTTTTCCGTTCCGCTCGCATTTGGCGGCTAAATCCTGCAAAAGATTTTCGCGCCGCGCCAGCAGTCCGAGAATCGCGCCGCGTTTCGCCAGTTCCAGCGCCAGCGCTTCGCCGATGCCGCTCGACGCGCCGGTTAATAAGACGACTTTATCTTTCCAAAACATAATCTTTAAGTTGACTGAGTTTTTTGCAGTTCGTTCAATTTACCGAACTCAATTAAATCGGCAAACTCGGTTAACTCGGTCAACTTCCAGTCAACGTTCGGTCAACTAACAAAGCTCTTCGACATACTCGCCCAAAACCTTCAGCGTTTTCGCTAAATCTTCCTGTTTTATTAACAGATGGTCGCGCGAAAATGCCGACAAAGCGACGATTGAGATTCCGGCGGCGGCTAAAATCCCCGAAACTTCCGCCAGAAAGCCGACAATTGTAAAATCCAGTTCGATATCAAACGTCAAAAGCCGGAAATTGCCTTCCCGGCGCGCGTCGCGAAGGGCGTGGCGAATTGTCCCGAAATCGACTTCGTCGAGAAGGAGCGTGATTTCAAACTTGTCCGAGAAAATCATAAACGGCGCGCTCATCCGCGGGCTGAGTTCGGGATTTTCCAATAATTTGCGCCAGTCGGCGTGACGCAGCGAAACGAGAAAAAACGTTTCCGGCGCGACTTCGACACGCGTTTTTCGTAAAAGCTCTTTGCCGCTCGGCGTGTTTTCAATCATCGGTTTCCGTAAAGCTCAAATCGTATTTTGCCGCGCCGCCGGGTTTATAATCCGCGCGTAAAAGCGAAAAATAAACCGAATCTTCGCCGTAAAGATGCCGGAGTTCTTTTTCCCGGTTTAAGCCGATTCTTTTTAAGACGTTTTGCGAGGGGAAATTTTCCGGATGCGTCGCGCCGACGATTTTTTCGAGCGTGGCTTCTTCAAAACCGAAACGAAGCAATGCTTTTGCCGCTTCGGTCGCATAACCTTTTCCCCGGAATTCCTTGAAAAATCCGTAATAAATTTCAACTTCCGGCGTTTCATCCAGATATTGCAAGCCGCAATAGCCGGTTAATTTTTCAGTATCTTTTTCAAAAACCCCGAGCTGGGCGAAACCGCGCTCGCGCCAGCGTTCCAGACGGCGCGGCAGGCTCGTTAGAACTTCTTCTTTTTCAATCGAATAGTCCGGCAAAAATCTTTGCACGTCGCGGTCTGTAATCAGCCGGTAAACGTCTTCCAATTCATCCGGTCGATACATCCGCAGCAAAAGCCGTTCGGTTTCGATTTTCGGCAGCAGCATTTTATCAATCAAACCTCGACAATCGTCGGAATAATGACGGGCTTGGTTCCCGTCTCTTTCTGGATAAAGCGTTTTAATAAAATGCGCAGATTTTCTTTAAACGAAGCGCGGTCGTGCAAATCGTTTTTCGACATCGCTTTGATTGATTCGATAATCGACTGGCGCGCTTCTTCGACCATCCCGTTGGTAAAATCGACGCCCGCCACGCCCTGAAACGTGATTTGCGGCGATTCGACCACTTCGCGACTTTCCCTGTCAATTGTCACGACCAGCGAAATCGCGCCGCCGTAAGCGAGCTTTTTGCGCTCGCGAATCGTTTCGTATTCGATTTCCCCCAAAGATTCCTCGTCGATAAACGTGCGTTCGAGCTGGTGATGCTCAATCAGGCGCGCCGCGTTTTCTTCGAGTTCGAGCACGTCGCCGTTTTCAATCAAAATCACGTTTTCGTCCGTGTAGCCGGCGATGTGATTTTTGACGAATTCCTTGTGGCGGAAAAGCATTCGATACTCGCCGTGAATCGGCACGACGAATTTCGGGCGCGCCGTTTCGGTCATAATCCGGATGTCTTCCTGCGAAGCGTGACCGGAAACGTGAACCATCCGGCGTTTTTCCTCGATGATGTTGCCGCCGCGCTTGTAAATGTGCCCGATAAGCCGCGAAATCGCTTTGTCGTTGCCGGGAATGATGCGGGCGGACAGCACAATCGTATCGCCTTTTTCAATCTGCAAACCTTTGTAAGTGGTGGTCGCCAGCTGCCATAAAGCCGCCCGGTTTTCGCCCTGCGAGCCGGTCACCAGATAAACGATTTCGTCGTCGTCCAGCTGTCGCGCCTCGTTAATAGAAACCTGCGTGTTGTGCGGAATATCCAAAAGCCCAAGTTCGTCGGCGACTTCCACGTTGCGCTGCATCGAGCGCCCGATGACGCAGACTTTCCGGTCGAAAGCGTGCGCGAGGTCGAAAATCACCTGAAGGCGATGAATCGAAGACGAAAACGTCGAAACCAGAAGTCTGCCCTGCGTCTGTTCAAAAATTTCCTCGAACGCCGGAACGACGTCGCGCTCCGAAGGCGTTCTGCCGGGAACGGTCGCGTTGGTCGAATCGGACAACAAAGCCAGCACGCCGGCGTCGCCGTATTTTTTCAAGGTCTTCAAATCATACGGGTCGCCGATAATCGGCGTATCGTCGATTTTGTAATCGCCCGTGTGAATGATTGTGCCGATTGGCGTCGTAATCGCCAGCGAAAAACAATCGACCAGCGAATGCGAAGCGTGAATAAATTCGATTTTAAAGCTGCCGATTTCGACAATGTCGTTCGGCTTGACGCGATGCAGCAAAACCTCATCGAACATCTGGTGCTCGTCCAGCTTTCTTTCGGCTAACGCAAACGTAAAGCGCGAAGCGTAAACGGGCAGATTAAATTTTTTCAGGAAATACGGCAGCGCGCCGATATGGTCTTCGTGCCCGTGCGTCAGGATTAAAGCGGTCATATCGCCGCGATACGCTTCCAGAAATTCGAAATTCGGAATCGAGATATCCACGCCGTAAGGAGTTTCTTCGGGAAAACCCATTCCCGCGTCCACGATAATCATTTCATCGCCGTAACGGATGCCCATACAGTTCATCCCGAATTCGCCGATGCCGCCGAGCGGTATAATTTCTACTTTTCCCACCTTTTTCCTTGCTCTACTCTCTGTGTAATTAATTTCTTTATAAATTTTGCCTCAAGTTTATCACAAAGAGATTTTTCCTGCTTGGATTTGGAATTTTTGACTGCCGAAGTAAGATTTGTTAATCTATAAGAGACAATTTAAGGGGAGTAGATAGCCCGAACGGGTTTGTTGAAGCCGTCAGTACAATCGCTCAAGTCGAAAGCGGTTCGGTTCAACGAAGAAAATATCAAGACCTTTTGCGACATTTTTCAGAAAAGTCGTGAAAGGTCTTTTCCTTTTGCGCGGAAATATTAAATATTTCAAGGAGATTTTCTAATGAGTCTGTTTCCCTTTGCCGACTACTGGTGGTTTTACGGCATATTTTTATTATTCGTTTTGTTGATGCTCGCGCTCGATTTGGGCGTTTTCAATCGCAAGGCGCACGTCGTTTCGTTTAAAGAAGCGACCGTTTGGAGCATCGTCTGGGTCGCGCTCGCGCTCGCGTTTAACTTCATTTTCTATCAATACGCCGCGTCGAAATTCGGCGCGGAAACGGGTTGGCAGGCGGCGCTCGAATTTCTGACCGGCTACGTTATCGAATATTCGCTTTCGATTGACAACATTTTCGTTTTCGTGCTGGTTTTCAGCTATTTCGGGATTCCGCCCGAATACAAGCATCGAGTTTTGTTTTACGGCATTTTGGGCGCGCTTATCTTTCGCGCGATATTTATCGCGCTCGGCTCGGCGCTGTTGCAGTTTCACTGGGTTATCTATCTTTTCGGCGGCTTTCTGATTATCACCGGAATCAAGATGATGTTTTCGAATCAGGAGGAAATCGAGCCGGAAAAGAATTTCCTGATTCGTATTTTCAAACGCCTGATGCCCGTCACTCACCATATCGACGGCAAAAGCTTTTTCGTTCGCAAAGACGGGCTGCTGCACGCGACGCCGCTTTTTATCGCGCTTTTGTTTCTGGAAGCGACCGATATTATTTTCGCCGTTGACAGCGTCCCGGCGATTTTTGCCGTCACCGATGAGCCTCTAATCGTCTTTACGTCGAATATTTTTGCGATTCTGGGCTTGCGCTCGATGTATTTTATGCTGGCGGGCGCGATTACGAAATTTCATCTGCTGAAATACGGTCTGGCAATCGTGCTGGTTTTCGTCGGCTTGAAAATGGTCTGGCTCAACGATTATTTCGGCGGCAAATTCCCGATTAGCTGGTCGCTTCTGTTTATTCTCGGCACAATGGCGCTTTCGGTCGTCGTTTCGCTGATTTTTCCCCAAAAAGAGAAAATCGCGCACGATGAATTAACCAAAGTTCAGTAAAGAGGCAACATCAAACGGATTTGTAGGGGCGGGCAGCGCGGCGCGCCCCTACAATTTATATTTATAAAAAATCTTCTTTATTCAAATCGAGCCATTTCAAAGCCGCCGCGTGCAGCAACAGCGCTTTTGTTTCTTCATCGAAACCGGCGGCTTCAATCAATTTTCCCGCTTCCGTCTCGCCGAGCGGAAACGGGTAATCCGTGCCGAGCGCGACCTTTTCCGCGCCCGCCAGTTTAACCAGATAATCGAGCATCGCCGCGTCGTGAACGAGCGAGTCGAAATAAATTTTACCGAGATAATCGCGCGGATTGCATTGGTTGTCGGCGGCGCATAAATCCGGACGCGCGAGAAAACCGTGTTCTATCCGCCCGATGGTCGCCGGAAATGAGCCGCCGCCGTGCGCGAAACAAATCCGCAGATTCCGGCATTTTTCGAGCGTGCCCGAAAAAATCAAAGAGCATATCGCGCGCGAAGTCTCGGCGGGCATCCCGACCAGCCACGGCAGCCAGTATTTCCGCATCTCCTTTTCGCCCATCATATCCCAGGGATGAACGAAAACCGCCATTCCGAGCTGTTCGCACGCTTTAAAAAAATCGAAAAACTGCGGCTCGCCCAAATTTAATTGATTGACGTTCGTGCCGATTTGCACGCCGACCAAGCCGATTCGCCTGCATCTTTCCAACTCTTGGACGGCAAGCCTCGTATCCTGCAACGGCACAGTTCCCAGACCGACAAATCGTTTGGGAAACTTACGGACGATTTCGCTGATGCCGTCGTTCAAAAACTTTGCGATTTCCGCGCCGTCCGACGGCTGCGCCCAATAGCTGAACATTACCGGAACGGTCGATAAAACCTGGACATCAACGCCGAACTTGTCACATTCCTCGATTCGTTTTTCTGCGCTCCAGCAATTATCTTCAACTTCGCGGAAAAATTTTCCGTCGTCCTTGAGCATCCGCGCGCAGCAAGGCTTGTGATGCTCCAATTTGATAAAACCGCCGTAGCCGAATCGCTGTTTCCAGTCGGGAATGTCTTTCGGCAGAATGTGCGTGTGAATGTCGATTTTCAGCATTTGTCTTATTTATTAATTTTATCAGTTTTATCGGAAAGCGGCGTAAAAGCCGTTTCGCTTTTGAAAATGCGGAATAAATAATAATAAGACGGAAAAAGCAAACCTGCGCCGGCGGCGAGCGCGCCGATTAAAAGCTGCTGCGTGATGGGCGGCGCGGCGGCTGAACTTATCGTCACGTCCGGCTCAATCAAATACGGAAACTGCGCCCGCGCCCAGCCGAGCAAAATCAGTGTTGCCTGAAAGGCGGCAAAAATCTGCGCCAATTTATATTTCCTCGTCCACAATGCGTAAAACGCGCCAATCGCAGAAGCGCCGGTCAAAAGATGCAAAGCCACTGCCCACGGGCTGCGGCTTATTCCCGCGCGCACGGTCGGCGCGCCCGTCCCGGCTAACAGAAAAACAACCAGCGCCAGTAAGCCGACCACCACGCCGGAAACGAGTGCCCGCCGCCTGAAATCTTCCTGCAAATCGCGCTCTTTCGTTTCCAAAGTCAGATAAACCGCCGCCAGAAAAGCAAATAACGCGAGCGCGAAAAAACCGACCGCAAACGGAAACGGCGCGAGCCACGAATTGAAATATCCGGTCGTCACAACGCCGTTTTCGACGCGAATCCGACCCGAAGCGATGGCGCCGAGCGTCACGCCCAAAAGAACCGGCGTGATAATGCTGGCAATCGAGAAAACCAGACTCCAGCGTCGCTGCACGTTGTCGCGCTGCACATCATATGTGCGAAATGTAAACGCCGCGCCGCGTAAGATAATGCCGATAAGCAAAAGCGTCAGCGGAATATGAAGCGCCGTGGCAATCGCCGCGAAAGCCTGCGGAAAAGCTGTAAAAAGAATAACGATAACGAGTATCAGCCAGACGTGATTGGCTTCCCAGACCGGACCGATGGCTTCGGCGATAAGCCCGCGCTGCCGTTTCGCCCGCTTGCCGAACGCAAACAAATCCCAGACGCCGCCGCCGTAATCCGCGCCGCCGAGCAACGCGTAAAAAACGAGCGCGGCAATCATAATACCGGCAATAATCGTTTCCATAAATCAGAACCAAGCGAAAGGCTAAAAGCAAAAGGAGAAATTCTTTATTTTACTTTCGCCCTTATCCTTTCTCCTTTCGAAGGGCTTGCCGCGACCTGCCGCCACAAAAGCCAAGCCGTAATGATAGCGAGAAAAATATATAGAATCGTAAAAGTAACGAACGGCACGACCAGTCCGGGCATCGGCGTCACGGCTTCCGACGTCCGCATCACGCCGTAGATAATCCACGGCTGGCGTCCGACTTCCGTGACAATCCAGCCTGTTTCAATCGCGATAAAACCGAGCGGCGCGGCTAAAATCAACGCTCGTAAAAACCATTTTGAATCAATCCATTTTCCCGCTTCGCGGCGGCGATTTCGCCGCCAGCGCCAGAAGCTCCAAACGGCGATTGCCGCCATCAGCATTCCGCAGCCGACCATAATCTGAAACGCGAAATGCACGATGGCAACGGGCGGACGCTCGTCTTTCGGAAATTCGTTTAAGCCTTTCACGCGAGCATTCGGATCGCCGTACGCCAGAATGCTCAGAGCGTACGGAATCTCAATCGCATAACGGGTTTCACCTTTTTCTTCGTCGGGAATGCCGCCGATGCGCAGCGCAGCGCCGGTTTCGGTCTGAAATTGCCCTTCAAAAGCGGCGAGCTTGGCGGGTTGATTTTTCGCCACGGCTTTAGCGAGAATGTCGCCGCTCAAAGGCTGTAAAATCGAAGCGATTCCGCCGACCGTCAGGGCAATCGAAAGCGCCAACTGGTGAAAACGGTTGTTTCGGTCGCGCAAAAGCATAAAAGCGTGTATTCCGGCGACGACAAATCCGGTGGCGGCATAAGCGGCGAGCGTCATATGCAGCGTTTGCGTAAACGCCGCCGGATTCAGCATCGCCGCAACCGGGTCGATATCGACCATCTTTCCGTCAACCAGCCGAAAACCCGTCGGCGCATTCATCCAGGCGTTTGCAATGACGACGAAAATCCCTGAAAGCGCGCCGCTTACGGCAACAATCACGCCCGCCAGCAAATGCGCGCGCGGCGAGATGCGATTCCACCCGTAAAGATAAATTCCCAGAAAAATCGCTTCGGTGAAAAAAGCGAAGCCTTCGAGCGAAAAAGGCATCCCGATAATCGAGCCGGCGTAGCCCATAAAACCGGGAAACAGCAAACCGAGTTCAAAGGAAAGCACCGTGCCCGAAACCGCGCCGACCGCAAAAAGTATCGCCGTTCCCTTCGCCCAGCGTTTCGTCAGCGTGAGATAAACTTCGTCTTTGGTGCGCAGCCAGCGCCACTCGGCAATCACCATCAAAAGCGGCATCGCGATGCCGACGGCGGCGAAAATAATGTGAAACGCGAGCGACATCGCCATCTGCGAGCGCGCCGCGAGCAGGTCATCCATCGACAAATATCTCCGGTTTCATAAAAACATTTGCGCTGTAAATTTCAATTTTCAGCATTTTTCGATAAAGAAATCACTCGTCTAAAGCGCCTCTCGAAGCCTGGCGATAAAATCGTCGAATTCGCCCGGCGCATAAACCGGAGTTTTCACAATGCGAGGGTTAATCGGCTGATTTTCGAAAATATCTCCGACGTATCGCGGAAACAGATGCAGATGCAGATGCGGAAGCGTATTCCCGTGTATTTCGTAGTTTAGCTTAACGGCGCGCGTAATTTTGTGCACCGCCTTCGATACTTTTTGTACGTCTCGCATAAAAGCGCTCGCTTCGTCCGAAGTCAATTCATATAACTCGATAGCGTGTCTTTTGAACATCAGAAAGCAATAACCTTTCATCGGCGAATCTTCGCCCGCCATCAGGAATGTGGCTTCCAGCTCGGCAATGACGTCCGACGGCTTGCCGACCAGACAAATCGGGCACGACTCGCCGCTATAAAGTCGCCGCCACTGTTCGGGATTCGCCCAACCGCTCATATATTATTCCCGCTCAAAGCGTTTATTTATTTAAGAATGGAAAACAAATTTTACAAAATTTCATTTCTCTATCTCGCAGCCGCCGGCGGCTGCATCACGGCGCCGCAGTTTTTGCAGGTTCGCAAATCCTCATTTTCGTAAAAGCGTTTAAAAACGCCCTGAAACTGCGTCGTGATGTCTTCCAGCTCAAAATATTCTTCGTATAATTTCTCGTTGCAGTTTTCGCAAAACCACAAAAGCCCGTCTTTTTCGCCCGCCCGACGTTTGCGTTCAATCACCATTCCGACTGTTTCCGCGCCGCGCACCGGATTGTGCGGCACGCGCGGCGGCAGCAGAAAAATTTCGCCCGCGCGCACCGGAACGTCAACCGCGCGCCCGTCTTCCTGAATCTTGACGGTAATATCGCCTTCGAGCTGGTAGAAAAATTCTTCGCCCTCGTCGTAATGATAATCCTTGCGCGCATTCGGTCCGCCGACGACCATCACGATAAAATCTTCGGCGTCGTAAGCGCATTGATTGCCGACGGGCGGTTGCAACAGATGACGATGCTCTTCAATCCATTGTTTGAAATTAAAAGGTCTTCTGACAGGCATAAATTTCAACCTCGATTTTTGGCGGCGCATTTCCGAGTTTTAACGAAATCGCCCGATAAATAAATTGTAATCCGGACGAGCCTGAAAAGAGAATCTCCCGGAGAAAATTAGTTAATTGTTCCGTTTTTTCAGACGGCTTTTAGAGCAAATTTCGGTTTGATGCAGCGCAGGCAGAAGCGCGGGCGACGATGGAGCGTCTCTTTCATCGCTAAAAACCACGCTCATTTACATTCGCGTTTCCGCCTTTGAGCAGCAACGGCTATCTGAAAATTGCTCTAATTACTCCAGCCGGTTAACGGCAAAACTTCGCCGAATTCCTGCTCGATAGCCTCGGCATATTTCTTTGCTCCGGCAATATTCGGATGCCCGGTTCCGGCGATAAAACACTTTGTCAAACTAAAACCTTCGAGACGGATGCGCTTGCAGTTGCAAACCTGTTCGCGCAGCTTGTAAAACTCGTCATTCGATTTGTAGTTGCCCGGCACTTCGCCGAGAACAACCTGCCACAGGTAGGTTTCGGGCGCGGCGTAGGCGTTTTGGGAGCGAAAATGAGGTTTGACGAAAATCGCCCGCCGTTTGTCATCGCCCGCCGCCGGAGCGAGCGGGTATTTTTCGTTTAAATTATCCACCGCCTGTTGTAGATATCTGTTTGATTCTGACTGCCAGACGTCGGACAGCGCGCTGAGCGTTTTAATCATCCGGTCAACTCCCTCTTTAATAAAATCTGACGCGCAGGCGTCGAAACGCCGGTTTTTAACGCCTAAAAATTTGAGAAATTTATTGATAATTTTTTCATAACGGTCGATTCCCGAAACGGCTTTTATCAGATTACAGATATGGTCGGTCGAAGTTTCCGTGGAAATCGCCGGATAATAACCCGTGACGACGACGCGCGCCCGCGGAAAAGATTTGTAAATCTTTTCCAGCAGTTTCGGCATATCTTCGCCGAAAATCTCGGCGGTTTTTCTCTGCATCCAGCTTTGATTTCGCGAAGGATTCAGCAAATTGGCGATTCCTATATCGTTGGCGCCGCCGTTGACCAGCACGAAATCGACGTCCTGCGGATTTTTGTAGTATTTAGCCGCGTTCTCGACCTGCTGCATAATGGTTGGCGTCGAGAGGTTTAATTCACCGTTAAAAGTGGTCAGGCGGTCTTTCGGATATTTCTGGTCTTTACGCCAGATGATGGTCGCGCCGGAATGCGCTTCGACGCGCGCCGCGACCTTTCTATCGGTCTTATTTTCCAGCCATTGTTTTGTCAGAAACCAGAATTTGTCTTTTTCGAGTAAGCCCTGTCCCCACATCACCGAATCGCCGAGCACGAGCATCTGCAAATCCCGGTCTTCGGAATCGAATGAAAGCGCCTGTTTCGGGCTGACCGCGACGCCGGTTAAAAATAATGCCGAATATCTGAGAAAGTCCCGGCGGCTGAATTTCATAATAAGCGATTCTCCTTTTAAAAACACCGGAAAATGTGAAAATTATATGACACAAGAATTTGCGCCGATGCCAGGGTAAACGATTGTATCCATTTATATTTAGATTATTCAGCCGCCGAAAGCAAATCTATTCAATCGTCGCGATAACTTTCAATTCAATCGCAATCGGCGTCGGCAGACAGTTAATCTCGACCGTCGTGCGGCACGGCAGATTATCTTTAAAATATTCGGCGTAAAGGCGATTGTAAATCTGAAAATCATCCTTCATATTAGTGAGAAAAACCGTCACGTCAACGATTTTTTCCCACGCCGAGCCGGATTCTTCCAGAATATAGCGCACGTTCTGAAAAACCGAGCGGCATTGCGCCTCGATGTCGTAAGAGGCGATGTTTCCGTTTTCGTCCAATTCGACGCCCGGAATCCGCGCCGCGCCGCGCGCGCGAGGTCCGACGCCGGACAGAAACAAAAGATTTCCGACGCGCCGCGCGTGCGGGTATAAACCGACCGGCTCCGGCGCTTTCGAAGAATTGAAGATGTTTTCGCTCATAGATAAATTAAGGCAAAACGCAAAACGTCAAAAATGCAAAGCGCCGGGCGCAAAGTGCGGAATGTAGATTGAAGACTTTAATTTTGCACTTTGCGCTTTGCATTTTGCATTAATAAACGTTTTGCATTTAATCCGTTTTCCGTTCGCCGTTGTAAACCGCGTAAGCGCATTCGACGAATAAATCCAGATAATAATCGCGCACTTCTTCGGGCGCGGGATTTTTGTTTTCCTTTTCGGCGATGAATTTCATCAACTCAAACGCCACTTCTTCGCCGGTTTCGATTCGAATCGGTTGTGTTTCTTCACTCATAATTTTCCTCACGATAAATAGAAAAGGTTTTCTTTTTTCAAATTGGTTTATTGCTATTATTCAGCGAGACGCATTTGATTTGCCTTTCATCTCAATAGAATCCGAATAATCCGGTTTGCTTGACACTTTAGCCGGCAAATCGGCGTCAACAATTGCTTTTACTACGAAAGCAGCCCTCGGATGCGGCTGCTCGTTTTGTGAATTCTCCTGATAATACCAGACAACACCGTTTTCTCTCCCGAGCCGCTCAAGCGCCTTTTTCAGTTCATCTAAAGAAACTCGTTTATCATTCAAAAATATTTTTCCTGATTGAGTTACCTTCACTTTAGCGACGGCAGATTCATTAACTTTAGCAACCGTAGATTCATTAAATGTTGGAGGATTATTCGGGGTATTCGTATCGGTCGCGTTATTTTGATTCGATGTATTTGAAAAACATCCCTGAACAAAAAGCGTATTGACCAGAATAAACAACAAATATAATTTCAATGAAGTAATTTTCACAGCCTAGTAATTTATCTTGATGCAGACATTTTTCTCTTCGGTAAAAAATTTCAACGCCTCGAAACCGCCTTCGCGCCCGACGCCGGAGTTTTTCATTCCGCCGAAAGGCGTGCGCAAATCGCGCAGCAGCCACGAATTGACCCAGATAATGCCCGATTCCAGTTTTTCGGCAACGCGATGCGCGCGGCTTAAATTCTCGGTCCAGACGGTCGCCGACAAGCCGTATTCGACGCTGTTGGCGTAGCGCAAAACTTCGTCTTCCTCGTCAAAGGGCGTAATCGTCACGACCGGACCGAAAATTTCCTCTTGATTTGTGCGGCAATCGTGTGAAAGATTTTCGATTATCGTCGGCTCGATAAAATAGCCGTCGGCGCATCTGCCTTCGATTTTCAATTGTTTTCCGCCGTGCAGAATGTGCCCGCCTTCTGTCCGCGCCAAATCAATGTAAGACAGGATTTTTTCCATATGCGGTTGTGAAACGACCGCGCCGACGTCGGTTTTTTCTTCGAGCGGGTCGCCGACTTTTAACGCCGCAACTCGCTCGATAAAATCGCCGCAAAAATTTTCGTAAAGCGGGCGCTCGACAAAAACGCGCGACCCGCACAGGCAGATTTGCCCTTGATTCGAAAATGAGGAAAGCACCGTCGTTTTCAGCATTTCCTCGTAATTGCAGTCGGCGAAAATGACGTTCGGATTTTTGCCGCCGAGTTCGAGCGAAAGTTTTTTGAACATCGGCGCGGCGGTGCGCGCAATCCATTCGCCGGTCTTCGTGCCGCCGGTAAACGAAACGGCTTTCACGTCCCTGTGCGAGACAATCGCCGCTCCGGCTTTTGCGCCGAGACCGTGGACGATGTTTAAAACGCCCGCCGGCAAACCGGCTTCGACGCAGATTTGCGACAGAAGATAAGCCGTCATCGGCGTTATTTCCGAAGGTTTGGCGACGACCGTGCAGCCGGCGGCGAGCGCGGGCGCGATTTTCCAGCTAAATAAATAAAGCGGCAGATTCCACGGGCTGATGCAGCCGACGACGCCGAGCGGCTGGCGCAGAGTGTAATTTATCGCCTGCCCGACCGTTTCGTGCGCTTCGGTCGCCGTGTGCATCGCGGCGGTCGCGTAAAATTTAAAATTGGAAACGGCGCGCGGAATATCGACTCTTTTCGCCAGCGAAACGGGTTTTCCGTTGTCGATGCTTTCCGCTGCGGCGAGCTTGTCCGAATCTCTCTCAATCAAAGACACGATTTTCATCAAAGCGTCGTGCCGCTGCTCGGCGCTCATTTTCGACCAGATCGGAAAAGCCTTTTTCGCCGCTTCGACCGCTGAAACGACATCCGTTTCGTCCGAATCGGGAATCAGCGAATAAACTTCGCCTGTTGCCGGATTGTAATTATCCAGATAAGCGTCCGAAACGGGTTTGATTAATTGACCGCCGATGTAATTTTCTATTTTGAGCATTTGTTTGAGCCGAGAACTGAAAGTTGAGAGCTGAGAACTAAAATATTTCTCGGTTTTCAGTTCTCACTTCCCAGTTCGTTTAAACCAAAAACAGCTTTACGAAAATCTGCAAAGCTGTTTTTCTTGAATAATTTACACTTTTTCCTAGCTCTTTCTTTTGACAATCACCAGAGTAATATCGTCGCCGGCGGGCGCGGTTTGGGTGAATGACGAAAGCGCCGATTCGACTTTGTCGCGCAAGCCTGCCGCCGAAGCGCTCAGGTGTTTTTTGACGACTTCTTCCAGGCGCTCGACGCCGAATTCTTCGCCTTTCGTGTTGTTTGCCTCCGAAACGCCGTCCGAATAAATCACCAGCGCTTCGCCCTTTTGGAGGCGCGTTTGCCCGACATCGTATTGCGCCATCGGCATAATGCCGAGCGGGAATCCGCCCGAAGCGAGCTGCTCGATGCGCCCGTCCGCGTGGGCGATGAGCGGCGGATTATGACCGGCGTTGATAAAATTCATCGCGCCCGATTCCGCGTCCAGCTCGGCGAGAAAAAGCGTGACGAAACGATTGGTCGGCGTGTTTTTCGCCAAATATTGATTGACGGCGTTAATCGTTTCGAGCAAGGAAGAATTGGCGGCGACCTGCGCGTGCATCGCGGCGTGCAGGCTCGACATTAAAAGCGCGGCGGCTGTTCCCTTGCCGGAAACGTCGCCGAGCGCGACCAGCAGCTTGCCGTCGCAGCGCGGAATAAAATCGTAATAATCACCGCCGACCTCGTAGCAGGAAAATGAAACTCCCTGCAAATCGTAGCCTTCGACCACCGGCGGCGAAGACGGCTGGAGGCGCTGCTGAATCTCGCTCGCCAGCTTGAGTTCGTGTTCCAGCCGCTCGCGCTCGAAACGTTCTTCGGTCAGGCGCGCGTTTTCCACGCGAATCGAAGCGACCGAAGCCAGCGTCGTCAAAATATTCAGATGTTCTTCCGTAAAGCTGGCTTCATAGGTCGGCGAATCGGCGTAAATCAAGCCGAAAACTTCCGTCCCGACGCTCAAGGGAACGGCGAGAACCGAGCGAATTCCGAGCAGCGCCATCGTCTGGCTCGCGTAGCGCGGGTCGTGCTGCGCGTCGGAAGTCAAAACGGATTTGCCGTTTTTCGTGACTTCCTCCATCACGGTGCGGCTGATGCGGACTTCCTGCAAAGCCTCGTCGCTGCCGCGCATTTTGGCGACCTCGATTTTTAATTTGTCGGGATTGTCGTCGTCGCGCAGCATTATGACGCAGCGCTCCGCCGGCACGGCTTCGAACACGAGCGAGGCGAGCATTTGCAAAGTTTCTTCGAAGCTGGTCGAGCCGAGCAGCGCGATGCCGACTTTGCTGATTAATGTCAGCAGACCGTTGCGCGTCGAACCGCCGGGCTGCGCTTCGAGAATCTCCGCCGTCGCGCTTTTCAGCGGCGAAAGAGCAATCGTCATCGCCGGATTGAGTGCCTGCGTGTTATCGGAAATCAGCGTCGCGCTTTTTTCCGGCGACGGTCGCCCGTCCTGAAAGACGATGACCGTTTCGCCGATTTGAATCTCGCCGCCGGACAGCATCGGCACGGGCATCGAAACCATCGAGCCGTTGTAACGCGTCCCGTTTGCCGAACCTAAATCGTGAAGCCAGTAGCTGTCGCCTTCCTGCCGGATTTCCGCGTGCAGGCGCGAGGCAAACGGGTCGGGAATACAAATGTCGCTGCGCGCCGAACGTCCGATGGTCGTCCGCAGCCGCGCCAGACGGAATTTATCGTCGGGTCGGTCGGAATATTTTATGATAAGGTCGGGCATAAATTTAATTACGAATTAAGAATTAAAAATTAAGATTTCGATTTCAGTTCAACCTCTTATTTTTCAATTCTTAATTTTTAATTCTTAATCTTTTAGGACTTTCGGTTTTTTCTGACCGTAAACGACCACTGTTCCCGCGACCAAATCGTGCAGGGCGCGTCCTTTCGCGCTAAAGACCGAAAATAAAAAACCCAGCCCGGCGGTTAAAGCCGTCAGCGGATAACCGAGCAGATGCCGGAGCAAAAGCTGGCTGAAGCTCGCCGCCTGTCCGTCGTTTCGGATAATTCGCAAGCCGGTAAACATTTTCCCGATGCTTTGACCGCCGAGCATCGGGAAAATTATAAAATTCGTCACCGCCAGCAGAACCGCAATCAACCAGCCGGCGCTGTTAAACCCGCTTTTAAAAAGCTTTGCGCCGTCGTCGCCGGAAAGTCGCGCGATTAATAAGCCCAAAACGGGCAGGCTGACCAGAATTATATAATCAATCAGCAAAGCGCCGCAGCGCAGCAAAAAAGGCGCTTTGACCCGGGCGGCATCGAAGTTGACGATGACTTCTTCGGTTCTGGTTCGGACGCCCGGCGTTGTCGGCGTGACGGCTCTTTCTACTCTTGCACTCATAAAATCGTCGGTGAAAAATTTTCTTGACAATCGCAAATTCCCTTTTTATTTTTTTATCCAAGCACAAAGTGCAAAGTCGTATCGCCCAATTTCAGCTTGTCGCCGTGCGTTAAGGAGCGCGGCTGCTGCGGCAGCAATCTGACCGGATCGCTCTGTTTCGTCAGCAGAATCGTGCCGTTCGACGAGCCTAAATCTTCAATCATAAACGTGTCGCCCTCGCGCCAGATGCGCGCGTGGCGACGCGAAATCTTAGTTTGCGGGTCAAATTTGGAAAGGTCAACTTCCGGGAAAATATTCGACATCGGGTCGCGCCTGCCTATCAGGCTCGCATCTTTTTCGAGATTGAACGTCGGCGGCTCCAATTCGCCGGTATCGACTATGTACAGACGCGCCGTCAGGCGCGGCGCGGCGGCGGCAAAAACCGGCTTTTGCGCGGCGGCTTCGGCGAGCGGCTGTTTCGCGCCGCAGAACGGGCAGAACATATCGGAGGCGACGATTTTCTGACCGCAGAAGCCGCAGAAAACCGGCTCGTTTTCCGCCGTGATGAGCTTATCGCCGAAACCGTAAGTCAATCTTCCGGCTTTCATATTGTCCAGATGCTTGATTAAAACATCGCGCATCTCGCCGGCGGAAGCGAAACGTTTGTCGGCGTTGTATTCGACCGAGCGCATCAAAATCTGCTCAATCTGGTCTGACAATTGCGGATTTATCTGGCGCGGGCGCGGATTTTTATGAAAATCGAAAATCAGCAGAGGATTATTCTGCGGGTCGGCGCCGGTCAAAAGGTGAAACAGCGTCGAGCCGAGCGAATAAATATCCGAGCGCGCCTCGACGTTGCCGCTGAAAAGCTCGGGCGGCGCGTAGCCCATCGTGCCGACCGCGGTGACGCCTTTTTCCTCTTTATTCACCCAGCGCGCGATGCCGAAATCAATCAGCATAACGCGCCCGTTATTGCTGTCAATCATAATGTTTGACGGCTTCAGATCGCGGTAAACAATCGGCGGCTGGCGATTGTGCAGATAATCCAGAACGTCGGCGACCTGAATCGCCCATTCCGTGGCGCTGGCTTCGTCAATCCGACCTTCGGGCGAGGAACGCAGACGCGCCGCCAAATCGCCGCCCGAAATATATTTCATCACCAGATAAAATCTGCCTTCTTTCTCGTCGTAAAAATAATCGTAAATCGTCGGAATCGAAGAATGTTCCAGCGAAGTCAGAAGCAGAGATTCGCGCTTGAAATCGTTAATCGCTTTTTCCTGCTGCGTTTCCTCGATGTAGGACTGCACCATTTCCTTGACGGCGCGCAGCACGCCGCCCAGGTTTTTGTCGCTGGCGAGATAAACCGCGCCCATCCCGCCGCCGCCGATTTTGCGGACGATTTCGTAGCGACCGTTTAAAACCGTGCCTTCGGACAAGGTTTTCAGCTTGGCTTTTTTGCCGCCCGTGTCAATCGAATTGACGTTCGGGCTAGTGTAAGGACGACCCTGAACGTCGCCCGATTTCTCCGCCTCGGACGCGGAAACTTCGGACGCTTTTTCGATTGGCTCCGAAACCCGAACATCGCTTTTTTCCGCGACCGGCTCGGCAACCGGCTGATTTTGCGGCGCGGCTCCGGCAAAATTCTGAGCCTGCTGCTCAAACGGCGGAAGCGACTCGGAAATCAGCGTCGCCGGAAGGTCGTCATCGTCGTCCTCGGCTTCGGGAAGCGGCACGGCGGGCGGTTTTATTTCGTTTCCGGATTCCGGCGGTGCGATTTCCCTTTGCGGCGCGGCGGCTTGATTTTCCGCCAGCTGCGAAGCAATCGCTTCCTGCTGCGCAATATCGGCGGGCGTATATGGAATCGTCGAATCGAAATCCGGCGCGGGCGTTTGATTTTCGACGAGCGGCGGCGCGGATTCTTCGCCGGCAGTTTCGCTCGCCGCTGACGAAACGGATTCGTAATTCGGCTCGTCGGTTTTTTGCGCGGCTTCGTTTTCCGCCGCAGAGGGATTTATTTCAGGCTGCGCGAAAGGCGCGGGCGCGGAAACGGGCGTTTCTTCGATTTGCTGCGCCGCCGCTTCGCCGGTTGAAAGATTGGATTCCGACCCGGCGATGGCGTCGTCGGTCTGAAAAGCGATATTTTCGGACGGGTCGGATTTCAGCAACGCATCGACCGAATGCACGCCGCTGTCAAATTCCTTCGGCATCGCGGGCAAGGAAATATCTTTAATGACGACTTCTTCGTCTTCTCTCAACGGCTCGATTGGACTTTCCAAAGGCACATCGACCTGCGTCGCTTCAAACGGCAGAGCAGAGTCCGGCGTCGCGACGGTCGTCGTCGAAACGTCCGCATCATTTGAAACGTCCGCATCGTTTTGCAGAGCGATGCCGCAGTACGGGCAATAAACATCATCTTTGGCGACTTCCGAGCCGCATTCGTGGCAATAGGACATTATTTTTTGTTAGCTAATTCAAATTATTGATTTATGCGAAAACGTAAAAATGTTTTTCCGACGATAACTTCGTCGCCGTCGTTCAAAGGCTGTCGATTTCCGGGAATCAGCCGTCGCCCGCGATTGATAAAAGTGCCGTTGGTCGAGCCTAAATCTTCCAGCAGATAGCGTCCGTCTTCCTGAATAATGCGGGCATGGCGGCGCGAAACTTTGGCTTCCGGGTCGTGCGTATCCAAATCGACGTCCGGAAAAATCCCGTTGTCCGCGTCCCAGCGCCCGATATTCGATTCTTCGCTCGTTAAGCCGAACTCGGTTCCGACCGACGCGCCGCGCTCGATAATCAGCACGGCGTGAACGCCTTTGGCGGAATTTTCGTCGGTCGGCGCTAAAGCCGACTCGGTTCCCTCGTCTTTCAATTCCTCGACCATTGCCGGAATACCGACCGACGTGACGTTTGCCGATTGAAAATTCGGCGGCGCGTAAACCGTCATCACGCTGTCGGAGTCGTGGTTTTGCCTCGCAACCGCCAGCGCGGCGCCGCATTCATCACAAAATTGTGAACCTTCGAGATTTTCCGTCCCGCAAGTCGGGCATTTTATCATTTTTACACTACCTTGCTTGCCTGTTAGAAATGAACTTAATATGGCGATTGTATTTTAACTCGGAATTTGCAAATCGTAAATCGCTAAATATGACCTTTGCGCTTTGATTTTCGACCTTTGAAAAGTCGCATCCGGGTAAAGTCAAAAATCAAAGCGCAAACGGCGGTCATATTATCGCATTTTTCTGAAACTCTTTTGCCGGAAAAGTCGTACAGAGAACCAGACGCAACTGTAAAAATTTATTTGCGTAACTTAAACTGCTTTAAGAAACAAATCCCTTCAATAGTTAGAGGAATAAAAAGATGGCTTTGAGCCGAAAGAAGAAAATTATTATCGGCAGCGTTGCCGTGGTTTTGCTCGGAATTATCATTATCGGCAGTATTTTCGCCACGCGCAAGGATACGCCGGAAGTCACGGTCGTGAAAATCGAACAGCGCCGCGAGCTGCGCTCGACCGTCACGGCGTCCGGCGAAGTGCGCCCGATTCAGTTTATCAACCTGACCAGCGAAGTGCAGGGACGCATCGAGGAAATTTACGTTAAGGAAGGCGACCAGGTGACGAAAGGTCAGCCGCTCGTCCGCCTCGACCCGAATCAGCTTCAATCCACGACCGACGCGCAGCTCGCTTCCGTTCAGGCGGCGCAGACCGAGACCCAGGTTTCGCGCTCGCAGGTCGTCGCCGCGCAGAATCAGCTTTCACAGGCGCAGCAGGGCTTAAACACTTCGCAGACGCAGGTCGATACCGCGCGCCAGCAGGTTCTGAACGCGCGCCAGCAGGTCGATACCGCGCAGACCGAGGTAGACCGCGCCGGAAAAGATTTGGAAACAGCCAACCGCGAGCTGAAACGCACCACGCAATTACTGGAAGCGCAGGTCGCCTCGCGGCTTCAATACGACGAAGCCAAAGACAGAGTCGATCAGGCGCAGATTGCTTTGCGCAACGCTCAGGCGCGATTGCAGACGCAAAGAAATGCCGTCGTCATCGCCGAAAAACAGGTTAACGAACAACTCGCGCGCGTCAAACAGCAGCAGGTTTCCGTGCAGGATGCGCGGCGCGGCGTCGATACGGCGAATTACAGCGCGAACGCCACTTCGAAACGCGCCGAACAGCAAAGCGCGCTGCTTCGCGGCACGCGCAGCCAGCGCGACAAAACTTTGCAGATTGCGCCGATTAACGGCGTGATTGCCGATATTCCGTCGAAAGTCGGAACTTTCGCCGTCGCCAATCTGTCTTCGACGCCGCTTCTGACGATTGCCGATATGTCGACGATTAACGTCGAGGTCAAAGTCGACGAAACCGAAATCGACAAAGTCGAAGTCGGGCAAACCGCCAAAATCAAGGTCGATGCTTTCGGCGAAAAAGAAATTCTCGGTGAAGTCACGCAGAAAACGCCTCTCGCGCTCGGTAAATCGCAAACCAGCGGCGGGCTTTCGACCAATATCAACGTGCAGGAAGCGAAAGAATTCCGCGTCGTTATTCAATTAAAAGACGTGGCGGACGCCGTGCGCGAAGGCTTGCGCCCGGGAATGAGCGCGACCGCGACGATTACGACCAAAACGGTGGACAACGTCGTGACCGTGCCGCTCCAGGCGATTATCGAAAAACAGCCCGAAGCGGCGACGTCGCCGACCGTTCAGGGCGATTCGCCCGCTTCCAACGAAAAACCGAAACCCGTCAAAGGCGTTTACGTGATGGACGGCAACAAAGTAAAATTTGTCGAAGTGACGACCGGCATCACGGGCGAATCCGACATTCAAATCACCAGCGGTCTTTCCGAAGGTCAGGAAGTGATAACGGGTCCGAGCCGCGTTCTGAAAACGCTGAAAGAAAACGACATAGTCAAGCGGCAGACTAAAAAAGAAGGCGACAACGCGAATAAATCATAGGTCGTGAATGGTAAATCGTGAATCGTAAATGAATTTATTTTTCTGTTTACGATTCACGATTTACCATTCACGACCCATAATTCACGATTCACTTTTTCTATGACTGAATTTACCGAAGTTCAAACCAACGGCAGCGGCGAGATAACAGTTCCGGGCGCGCTGATTTCGATGCGAAACATCTGGCGCACGTATCAGATGGGTTCGGAAGAGCTGCACGCTCTGCGCGACGTTTCGTTCGACGTGCAGAAGGGCGAGTATCTGGCGATTATCGGACCTTCGGGTTCGGGAAAATCGACTTTGATGAATCTCATCGGCTGTCTCGATTCGCCGTCTCAGGGCAGCTACTGGATAAACGGTCATCTGGTTTCGGCAATGACCGACGACGAGCTAGCCCGCATTCGCAACAAGGAAATCGGCTTCGTTTTTCAGACGTTTAACCTTTTGCCGCGCGCGACCGCGCTGCACAATGTCGAGCTTCCGCTGATTTACGCCGGAATCGGCGCGAGCGCCCGGCACGAACGCGCGCAATCGGCTCTGGCTTCGGTCGAACTCGGCGACCGCGTGCTGCATCGCCCGAACGAACTTTCGGGCGGGCAGCGCCAGCGTGTCGCCATCGCCCGCGCGCTGGTCAATCATCCTTCGATTCTGCTCGCGGACGAGCCGACCGGCGCGCTCGATTCGAAAACCAGCGTCGAAATTATGGCTTTGTTTGAAAAACTGCACGCCGACGGGAACACGATTATCGTCGTCACGCACGAACACGAAGTCGCCGAACGCGCGCATCGCGTTCTCACCATCCGCGACGGGCAAATCGAAAGCGACGAGCGAATCAAATGATTGAAACTCTGCCCGCATATGTTTCAATCACGTTTATTCTGACGACATTTCTGACGGTCGGAATTTTTCTCTACGCCATCAAGCGCGGCGCGTTCACCTCGACCGCGACCAAATTTTTAAGTTTCCTGATTCCCTTCTGGCTTATTTTTCAAGCCACGCTCGGCGTCGGCGGATTTTATTTAAATACCGAAATCGTGCCGCCGCGCCTGATGCTGTTTGCGCTTTTTCCGGCTCTCGCCGCGATAATTCTGCTTTTTATTCTCGCGCGCAAAAATTTCATCGAACAGCTTCCATTGCAGGCTCTGACCTACCTGCACGTGATTCGGATTCCGGTCGAGATGGTTTTATGGTGGCTTTATCAAGGCGGGCAAATTCCGCAGCTGATGACCTTTGAAGGCAGAAATTTCGACATTTTAGCCGGAATCACCGCACCGATAATTGCGTGGCTCGCCTTTCGCGGCGAAATAATAAATCGTCCGATGCTTATCATCTGGAATCTCGCCGCGCTCGGGCTGCTGCTCAACATCGTCATCAACGCCGTTCTCTCGTTTCCCTTCCCGCTTCAACAATTCGCTTTCGACCAGCCGAATCGCGGCTTGTTGTATTTCCCGTTTATCTGGCTGCCTTCGACGATTGTGCCGATTGTGCTTTTCTGTCATCTGGCAAGCTTGTGGCAGCTTTTGCGGAATTCACGACCTTAAGCTGACAGGGTCGCGCCGCAGTGCCTGCCCGATGAGCGAGAGCGAATGTGCGTTTCAAATAAAACTAACATTGAATTTTATGAACATTGATTAGCGTCTTTGCAAACGCTTCGGGCAGGCACTGCGGCGCGCGGCTCTATTCTCTTTCCGGCATTTTCTTACAACCTTCATAAAACACTATCTTTCGACATAATTTATTGGTATTCAATTACGCGTGTAGTATTATGTAATCTTACGAAAACTGTCTGTAAAATCGCCTGAACCGATTTGATGCGACGCGTTTTTCTACTTACTTCGGAGGAACAGATGAAAGCAAAATTTTTTTACCTCGCAATCTTTGGCTTGATGATTGTGTCCTTTTTGATGTTTTGGCAGATGCCCGCGCAGATGCAGTCGAGCCGGACAAATAACCGAATCGATTCTCAAAAAATACAAAAAATAAAAGATAAGACTTCCGTTCAAAATTCGCCGGCGAGGTTTGACGAATTAATCGAAAAAGCCGCGCGCAACGGTTCGGTGCGCGTTATTATCGGGCTGCGCGCCGATTTTCAAACCGAGGGCGAGCTTTCTTTAACCGCGCAAAACCGGCAGCGAACCGGAATCGAACAAGCGCAGAATGATTTTCTCGCCGACCTTTCCGATTATAACGTCGCCGGAGTTAAACGCTTCGAATTCATTCCTTTTCTGGCGGCGGAAGCGAACGCGGCGGCACTGGAAAAAATAAAAGCTTCGGCGGCGGTCGTTTCAATTCAGGAAGACCGTCTCGTCCAACCGTCGCTAACGGAAAGCGTGCCGGTCGTCGGCGCGACGGGCGGAATGGCAAACGGTTTTTCGGGCAGCGGGCAGGCAATCGCCATTCTCGACACCGGCGTCGATAAAAATCACAGTTATTTTGCGGGCGGCAAAGTCGTGTCTGAAGCGTGTTATTCGACGACGACGGGAACTAATCCGGACTTTGACAGCTCGCAGAGCCTGTGTCCGGGCGGTGTGCAGGAATCGACCGCGCCGGATTCGGGCTTGCATTGCGACACTTCGCAAATCGGCATCTGCTGGCACGGCACGCACGTCGCCGGAATCGCCGCCGGACGTGAGCCGACGCTCGGTCATTTCGGCGTGGCGAAAGACGCTTCGATTATCGCCATCCAGGTTTTTTCGAGATTTAATAATCCCAGCAACTGCGGCGGCGGCGCGCCGTGCGTCAGCGCCTACAGCTCCGATATTATCAAAGGCTTGGAACGCGTTTACAATCTGCGCACGACGTTTAATATCGCGTCGGTAAATATGAGCTTCGGCGAAGGCAATTTTGCCGGTTACTGCGACGGCGAAGAACCGGCGCTGACAGCCGCCATTAATAATCTGCGCTCGGCGGGCATCGCCAGCGTCGTCGCCTCGGGCAACAACGGTTTAAACAACGGCATCAATTTTCCCGCCTGCATCTCGTCCGCCGTCAGCGTCGGTTCAAGCAACGACGGCGGCAACACCACAACGCAGGACACGGTCAACAATTTTTCCAACAGCGCCAATATTTTAAATTTATACGCGCCGGGATTTTTGATTACCTCGGCAGCGCCGAATAATCAGCTCCGCAGCGAAGGCGGAACTTCGATGGCGGCGCCGCACGTCGCGGGCGCGTGGGCGATTCTCAAACAGCAAAATTCTACGGCGACAGTTTCGCAAATCTTAACCGCTCTGACCAGCACTGGCAGAATTATCATCGACCAACGCGCCGCCACCGGCAACCGCCGGACGCCGCGCATCCGCGTCGATTCGGCATCGCAGCAGTTTGCCGGCACGAACTGCGTCCGCGCGCCGATTGCGACTAACCAATTCATCAACGCCACACTCGACGTCGGCGATTGCGCGGCGGAAGCCGGCGTCAACCGCGACCTTTACGCCTTCAGCGGCGCGGCGGGCAGTTCGGTCGCGATTCTGATGACTTCTTCGGAATTCGATACGTTTTTGTATCTGCTCGACCCGAACGGGCGCATCATCGCTTTTGACGATAACAGCGGCGGCGGAACGAACGCGCGCATTCCGGCGGCGGGTAATTTAATCTTGCCTCTGAGCGGCAGCTACACGATTCTGGCAACCAAATCCGGCAGTTTCCTCGCGCCCGCCGCGCCGCAAAACGGGAATTACCAAATCACGATGCTCGCGCCGACGGCGGCGGGCGTCACGGTCGGCGGGCGCGTTTTGTCGCCGAGCGGCGCGGGCGCGGCAAATGCGCGCGTGCTCGTCACCAATCAATCCGGCGAAACGCGGACGGCGATAACCAATTCGTTCGGCTATTTCCGTTTTGAATCGGTCGCGGCGGGCGCGGATTATGTTTTCGAAATCCGGCACAAGCGTTATTCGTTTGCGCCGCGAGTCGTTAACGTCAGCGAAGAATTAAATGAGCTGAATTTCACGGCTGAACCGTAAATCAAAGCAAATTTTTGAAGCAATAAAGGCAGAAACCAGGGCAATGATAAAGCGTGTTCTTTATCGTTAAAAGACACGTTCTATGACTGCCCCGGTTTCTGCCTTTGTCGTCGGAACGAGCGTTAGTATTTTAAATGTTATAATAAACCTTTCGGTGGTGTCAGACGTAAACATATCAGGCAGTCTATCCGCCATTTTATGAATTTCAGCGAAACTTTAAAACTTGCTTTTTCGGCGATTTGGGCGCATAAGCTGCGCTCGTTTTTGACGCTTTTGGGAATGATTATCGCCGTCACGGCGTTTATGGTGGTGCTGTCGCTTTTGATAGGCTTTAATTCGTATGTCGATGAGAAAATCGCGGGAATCGGCTCGAATTCTTTTACGATTCGGCGCTTCAGCTTTGACGATTTCAAAGACACCGACACGATTGCCGCCGCGCAGAGAAGAAACAAGGAGTTAACCTTCGACGAGCTGGACTATATCAAGGAACGCGCGCAGTTAATTGATAAAATCGGCGCGAGAGCGGGCGGCGGCGGCGGCGAAATCAAGCGCGGCAATGAAATTTTGCGCGACGTGAGCATTTCGGGCGCCGAGCCGGTGATTGCCGATATCGATAAGCTCGATATTGAAGAAGGTCGATATTTTACCGAATCCGAAAACAATAACTCGATGCGCGTCGCCTACATCGGCAAAGACATCGCCAATAAGCTTTTCCCGTACGGGTCGCCCATCGGCGAGGAAATAAATATTCGCGGCATTCCGTATCGAATCGTCGGCGTGCAGGTGGCGAAAGGCACGGTTTTCGGTCAGCCGCAGGATAATTTCGTGCAGCTTCCGATAAAAACTTACGGCTCGAATTTCGGCGGCTTGCGCAATCAGCGCGCTCCGTATTTCGTCGTGACGGCAAAATCGGACAAGCTTTTCAACGATGCGGTCGAAGAAGCCCGCACGCTTTTGCGAACGAAACGAAAGATTCCGCCCGGCGAAAAAGATAATTTCGGGATTCTGACGCCCGACGCCATCAGCGGCATCAAAGACCGGCTTTTCGGCACGGCTTCAATCGTCATTCTTTTAGTTCCGACCATCGCGCTGATTGTCGGCGCTATCGTTATTATGAATATTATGCTGGTTTCCGTCACGGAAAGAACGCGTGAAATCGGCATCCGCAAATCGCTCGGCGCGCGCCAGTCCGATATTCTGAAACAATTTCTTATCGAGGCGGCGACGCTGGCAGCAATCGGCGGCATCATCGGGCTGCTGGCGGCTGAGCTGCTCGGCGTTATTATCACGGCGTTTGTTTTCCAGACTCGAATTCCGCTCTGGGCGGCGTTTTTTGCGATTGGAGTTTCCGCGGCGGTCGGCATTGTCGCCGGACTTTTTCCGGCGTGGAAGGCGGCGCGGCTCGACCCGATTGAGGCGCTGCGCGCGGATTAAATTTATGCTTAAATTCTTAGGTTCAGGCGTTTACGAAAACCTGAAAATGGCGATTGATACGCTACGCAGCAACAAGCTGCGCTCGTTTCTGACGATTTTCGGCGTGCTGGTCGGCGTGATTACCGTGATGCTGATTTCGTCGGTCATCAGCGGCTTCGATATGGCTATCAAAAAAGAAGTCGAATCGTTCGGCACGCGCTCGATTTTTCTATACAAATTTGAAATCGGCTTCAGCACCGGCAACCGCACGCGCGAAGAAAGAATGCGGAAACCTTTGACGCTCGACGACGCCGAAGCGATTTCAAATTTGCCGACCATCGAAACCGCCGTGCCTTTTCTGGATATTTCCAACAATTTTTTCGGTCAAAAAATTCTCGTCACGGGCAAAAACGGAAAAACTTCCTCGGCGGTGCAATTACAGGGAACGATGCCGGAAATCGAGCGGACAAGCTCGGAGGTACTGCTCGACGGTCGTTGGTTTTCGCAGACGGAAAGCGATATGAAAACGAACGTCTGTCTCATCGGCTCGACCGTCGCCGAAAGTTATTTTCCCTTTGGCTCGCCAACCGGGCAAACGCTGGAAATCGGCGGCAGCGAATTTCGTATTATCGGGGTTTTGGAAAAACGCGAGCAGCTTTTCGGCGGCGGCGGCGGCAATAACGACCAGAGCAACATCATTTATATGCCGATGGGCGCGGCGCTGAAGCTTAAGCCGAACGCCGACGATTTGTTTATTCTCGCCGTAGCCCGTGAAGGAATGCTCCAACAGGCGCAAGACCAGGTGCAGGATTTGCTGCGGATTCGCCGCCAGGTGCCGTTCGACAAGCCGAATAATTTCAGTATGGCGACCGCCGCCAGCATTATCGACCAGTTTCGCGCGATTACCGCCGGCGTGGCGATTGCGATGATTGTCATCTCTTCGGTCGGTTTGATGATCGGCGGCATCGGCGTGATGAATATTATGCTGGTTTCCGTGACGGAGAGAACGCGCGAAATCGGCATCCGCAAAGCCATCGGCGCGAAACAAAGCGATATTCTGATGCAATTTTTGATTGAAGCCGCGACCTTAACGGGCTTGGGCGGATTGCTCGGTTTGTTTATCGGCTGGCTGCTGACATTTCTGGTGAAGATGATTATGCCGTCGTATGTTCCGCTGTGGGCGCCGATTGCCGGATTCGGCGCGAGCGTTTTAATCGGCATCGTTTTCGGATTGTTTCCGGCGTGGAAGGCGGCGCGGCTCGACCCGATTGAATCGCTCAGGTATGAATAAAATAACCGAGAAGTGAGAACCGTGAGCTTTTGCAATCAGACATTGCTTCACAATTCTCAGTTCTCGGTTAATCTTACATCGGATTTCCCGTCAAAAGCGCCTGCACGACTCGCCAAGCCAGACCGATTAAAGCCATAATTAAAACGATTGTCCAGGATGCGCCCGAAGATATCTTCGCTACTTTTTGCAGACCGATGGCGGCTAAAACCCAGCCCCAGATTTGGAAAAAATCAAACGTGCTGAGCAGGGTCGCCAGCACGGGCATTTCTTTGCCGTCAACAAAAAATCCCGGATTGGCGCTAATCAAACCGCGCTGGCTGGCGGCGATGTCAATCTCGTCCGCCGACTTCAGGAACAAAACAATAAAATTTGCCAGCAAAGAAACGATTGCTATCGGAAAACTGGCGTAAACCCAGACCGAAACGCCGTGCAGATAATTGAGCGAGCCGCCCATCGCTTTTCCGGCGAGCCAGTAAATCAAACCGCCGAGCGCGAGCCCGACGAGGATAAAAATCGGCAAAATATAACTGATGACTTTTGTAATAGTGAATTGCAGATTGATGCTCTGTTGTTTTTGTTCCGCCGAGAGCGAGCCGGCTTGCGGACTTTTATCGACCTGCTCGGCGAAAAACCGGCGGTAACGGTCTTCGCCCATTTTCTGCATAAAGGTAAACAAAAATCCGGTGGTCAAAACGCACATAATGACGGTCGCCAGAATAAATCGCGGCTTGCGTCGCAAATCCTCGAAAGTTCTGCCCGGCTCGAAGAAAATATTGCCTAAAGTCGCCGCTTCCGACATCTGCGGCGGTTCTTTAATCTCGACGGCGGCGGGCGGCGGTGGCGGCGGCGCCTGCCATTCATCGGATTTAGAAGCTGACCGCGTTTCTCTTTCTTCTCCGAAAGGCGCGCCGGCAAACGGCGGCGGCGGAACATCGGTCTCAGCCAAGACAGCGGTTTCGGCTTCGGTTTGTTTTCCGGAAACGTTTAAAACCGTTCCGTCGTCAAGACAAAACTCCGCGTCATCGGTATATTCCTTCTGACAATTCGGACAAATTTTCATTGAATTTTCCTCTTTGAATTTATGTTTTTTAAAACGAAGACAATTTATTTGCAGACATTGCAAACGTTTATACGCATTCTTTTCCGAAAGCGTTTCAATTATGATTTTTCCAGGCTCGGCGCATTTTCATAACCTTCGACGCGGATACAGGCGGCGAAATGATTTTTCTTAATTTCGCGCAGTTCGGGCACGACTTTCGCGCAGTCGTCTATCGCCCACGGGCAGCGCGTCCGGAAACGGCAGCCTGAAGGCGGATTTATCGGCGTCGGCACATCGCCCTGCAAAACGATGCGTTCGCGCCGCCGCGTCGGGTCGGGAATCGGAATCGCCGAAAGCAGGGCTTTGGTGTACGGATGCAGCGGGTTTTCGTAAAGCGCGCGCGATTCGGCGATTTCCACGATTTTTCCGAGATACATTACGGCGACGCGCTGCGAAATATGCTCGACGACCGCCAGCCCGTGCGAGATAAAAAGATACGTCAAGCCCAATTCCTGCTGCAAATCCTGTAAAAGATTGACGACCTGCGCCTGCACCGAAACGTCCAGCGCCGAAACCGGCTCGTCGGCAATGATAAGCTTCGGATTCAAAGCCAGCGCGCGGGCGATTCCCAGACGCTGGCGCTGACCGCCGGAAAATTCGTGCGGGTAGCGATGCATATAATTCGGATCGAGCCCGACTTTTTTCAGCAAATCCCCGACGCGCGCCTTCTGCTCGGATTTGCTGCCGATGCCGTGAATCTTCAGCGGCTCGCCGATGATTGAAAGAATGGTCAGACGCGGATTAAGGCTCGCGTAAGGGTCTTGAAAAATAATCTGCATCTCGCGCCGAAGCTCGCGCAAATCCTGTTTTCCCAGATTCAGGATATTTTTATTTTCAAACCAGACTTCCCCGCTCGTCGGCTCAATCAAACGCAAAAGACAACGCCCGACCGTGGATTTTCCGCAGCCGGATTCGCCGACCAGCCCGAGCGTTTCGCCCGCGAAAATATCGAATGAAACGTCATCGACGGCGCGCACGACGTCGTCGCTGTTTTCGACGGCGAAATGCTTGACGAGATTTCTGACCCGGATTAATGCTTTTGCTTCCGATTTTGATTTAACTGCGCTTGTTTCCATTCCCTTTCTTTTTTCCAACTAGTTTCAGAGGCGATAATTTTAATTTTAAATAAATCAGCTTGAGCGGAATTTGACAGTTTATTGATTTCAACTCAAGAACCTCTTCTAAATTCTCGTAAATTTTTAAAGTCCACTCGTTATTTTTTTGTCTGGAAAAGTGTTCGACGCGAACGCGATTTTGAGAGACCAGAACATAATCCTTCAATGATTCCAGCCGGTAATAATCTTCGGCTTTATCTCCGCGGTCTCGCTTTTCGGTCGATTTTGACAAAACTTCAAAAACGGCAATCGGGTTTAGAAGAGTCGTGTCATTTCCTTCCGTCCGTATGTCGTCGCAAGC
>DASVRT010000090.1:0-11805 GCA_036388475.1 Pyrinomonadaceae bacterium
AAGCCGCAAGGTCCCGCGCCGATGATGAGCATTTTTTCCGAAGAATCATTCATAATCCGAGAAAGATTTTAACCGAAAGATACAAAGACGCAAGGAAAAAACACAAAACGAGGGCTTCACACGGATAAACGAGCGTAATCAGAACGCATCGGAGCCGAACTTTTTCGCATTAAAACCGAATTTTTGTGCATTGGAGCGGAATTAAAACGCATCGGAGCGGAACTTTTGTGCGTTGTAGCGGAATTAAAATGCAACAGAGCGAATTTTTTTGGACTGTAGCGGAACTTTTTCGCGTCGGAGCAGAACTTTTCTGCATTGTAGCGGAACTTTTCTGCATTAGAGCGGAACTTTTTTGCGTTTGAGCGGCGTGAAGGTCGGCGCGAAAGCCGCTTTTTAGAGCAGAAGCAAAGATAGAACCGCTAAATTACACGAAAAGACACGAAAAAAACGAATTATTTAGAGCCTGTCTAATTTAGCGGTTCATAGTTTCCGATTCGTTAAGATTCCGCCAGCGTCGAATGTGCCGACGAGAGCCGCGCAATCGGCACGCGAAACGGCGAGCAGCTGACGTAATCCAAACCGAGCGAGTTGAAAAACTCGATGGAGCGCGGGTCGCCGCCGTGTTCGCCGCAGACGCCGATTTTCAGTTTCGGATTGACCGCGCGCCCGCGTTCGACGGCGATTTTGATAAGCTCTCCGACGCCTTCCGTGTCGAGCGTTTGAAACGGGTCGTCCGGGTAAATTTTCTTTTCGACATATAAGGGCAGAAATCTGCCCGAATCGTCGCGGCTCAAGCCGTAAGTCGTCTGCGTCAAATCGTTTGTGCCGAACGAGAAAAAATCGGCGTCCGCCGCGATTTTGTCGGCGACCAGCGCGGCGCGCGGAAGCTCAATCATCGTGCCGACCAGATAATTCACTTCGGAGCCGTATTCCTGCATCACCTGTTTGGCAATTTCACGAATCAGTGCCGCCTGGTCACGAAATTCTTCGGGCGTGGAAACCAGCGGAATCATCACTTCGGGCAGAACCGTCAAGCCTTCGCCCTGCACTTCGCAGGCGGCTTCAAAAATCGCGCGCACCTGCATTCTGGTCACTTCCGGCACGAGCAAGCCGAGACGACAGCCGCGTAATCCCAACATCGGGTTGGCTTCCGACAGATGCTCGACGCGGCGCAGAAGCTTTCGTTTTTCCGCGATTTCGTCGAGCAGTAAATCCATCTCTTTCGGGCTGACCTTGCGCGCCTCGTATTTTAATTCCGTCAGCTCCGCCATCAATTCCGTATGGCTCGGCAGAAATTCGTGAAGCGGCGGGTCGAGCAGGCGAATCGTCACGGGCAAGCCGTTCATCGCGCGGAAAATCTCGCAAAAATCCTGTTTTTGAAACGGCAAAAGCTTCGCCAGCGCTTTTTCGCGCTCGCCCAAGCCGCCCGCCAGAATCATCTCGCGCATTACTGAAAGGCGGTCTTCGCCGAAAAACATATGCTCGGTGCGGCACAAACCGATGCCTTCCGCGCCGTAATTTCGGGCGACCTCGGAATCGTGTCCGGTGTCGGAATTGGCGCGAACTTTCAAGCGGCGAGTTTTATCCGCCCACGACATCAAAAGGTCGAAATCTTCGTCCAGTTCGGGCTGCACGGTCGGAATCTGACCGCGAAAAACTCTGCCGGTCGAGCCGTCGACCGTAATCCATTCGCCCTTCGGAATCGTTTCGTCGCCGACGCTGAATTCATTATGGTCGTAATTAATGTTCAGGACGGTCGCGCCCGCCACGCACGGCTTGCCCATTCCGCGCGCGACTACGGCGGCGTGCGACGTCATTCCGCCGCGCTGCGTCAGAATCGCTTCCGCCGCGACCATCCCGTGAAAATCGTCGGGACTCGTTTCGCGTCTGACCAGAATAACTTTGTGACCTTGTTTCGCCATTTCTTCGGCTTCGTCGGGCGAAAAAACGGCGACGCCCTGCGCCGCGCCGGGGCTGGCGGGAAGCCCGGTTGCCAGAACCGTGACTTTCGCTTTCGGGTCAATCATCGGGTGCAGAAGCTGGTCGAGCTGTTCGGGCGAAACGCGTTCGAGCGCTTTTTTCCGGTCAATCAAATTTTCCTTAAACATCGCCACCGCGACTTTAACCGCCGCCGCGCCGGTGCGTTTTCCGGTTCGCGTTTGGAGCATCCAGAGACGCCCGCGCTCGATGGTAAATTCGATGTCCTGCATATCGCGGTAATGTTTTTCGAGGCTCGAAGTGATTTCCGAAAGCTGCGCGAAAACTTCCGGCAGCTCTTCCTGAAGGCGGCTAATCGGGTTCGGCGTGCGCGTTCCGGCGACGACGTCTTCGCCCTGCGCGTTCAGCAGATATTCGCCGTAGAGAATTTTTTCGCCGGTCGAAGGATTGCGCGTAAAACAGACGCCCGTGCCGCTCGTCTCGCCCATATTGCCGAAAACCATCGCCTGCACCGTGACCGCCGTGCCCAAATCTTCCGAGATGCGATTGACGCGGCGATAATCGACGGCGCGCTTGCCCGTCCACGAATCGAAGACGGCGGCAATCGCCATTTTTAATTGCGATTCGGCGTTTTCCGGAAAAACGAAACCGGATTCCTCGGTGAAAATAATGCGTTTATAGGCGGCGACGATTTGTTTTAATTCTTCGACCGACAAATCCGAATCGAGCCGCCCGCCGTTTTTATAGCGTTCCAGCACGCGCTCGAATTTTTCGTGCTCGACGTCCAGCACAATCACGCTGAACATCGAGATGAAACGCCGGTAAGCGTCCCACGCGAAGCGCTCGTCGCCGGTCTGCCGCGCCAAGCCTTCCACGGTTTTATCGTTTAAGCCGAGATTCAAAACCGTGTCCATCATACCGGGCATCGAAACGGGCGAGCCCGAGCGGACGGAAACCAGCAGCGGATTTTTCGTGTCGCCAAGTTTTTTACCGAGCTTTTGTTCGACGACGTTCAGCTTTTCGCGCGCCTGCCGCCACATTCCGTCGGGAAATATTTTTTCGTTCAGATGATAATTTTTGCAGCAGTCGGTCGTGATGACGAAGCCGGGCGGGACGGGCAAATCGAAGCCGGTCATTTCGGCGAGCGCCGCGCCTTTTCCGCCGAGCAAAAGCTTGCCGGCGCGCGTATTTGCCGCCTCGCATTCTTCAAAAAGATAGCTCCAGGTTTTGGGCTGTTCGATTGGCACAGCTTGCATAGATACGTTTCCTCTTTGTCGAAAAAATTGAACTGCTTAGTAGAAAATCCAAATACAGGGGAGTTTCTAGATTTATTCCGCCAACGGCGGCGGTGATTCCTGATTCGTGTGAAGTATAATGTTTTTTGCCCTAAGAAACTAGATATAAATTATAAACAGAGAGTATTGGACTGTAAGTATGAAACCGAACTTTGCGCCGCAGCGAAAATTATTTTATTCGGAATAAAACGCGCGCCGGACATTTTATTAAAAGGAAATTTCTTTTAAAGCGCAAAGTTCGGCTGGCGTATTATTCTTTGAAGCCGGCGGTAAATTATCCGGCGGCGCTTGTTATAATACTTAAAAAACTATGAACGGCAAACAAAATCGAACGGAAAAAATCAGACAGATGCTGGTTATCTTTGCCACTGTCGGCGTGATCATCATCAATTATCTGGCGGGAACGGGTTCGATAAACAACACGACGCCCGGCGAAGTTTCCGACAAATATCCGACTTTGATTACGCCCGCCGCTTACGCCTTTTCAATCTGGGGCTTGATTTATCTGGGAATGATTTTGTTCGGCGTTTATCAGGCGCTGCCGTCGCAGACGACGAATCCGCATTTTCTCAGAACCAGAACGATTTATATCGCCGGCTGCGTCGCCAACTGCGCTTGGATTTATTTCTGGCTTCACGAACGGATTTTGATTGCGACGGCGGTGATTTTTATCCTGCTCGCCGCGCTCGTCTTTATAAATCTGAACTTAAAAGGCGCGAATTCAATGCTTGAGACGTGGCTGGTTCGCGTTCCGTTCGGCATTTATTTCGGCTGGGTGACGGTCGCGTCAATTCTCAACGCGGCGGTCGCGCTGATTTTTACGGGCGTCGAAGCGTCAAATACGACGGCAACGGTTTGGGCTTGCGTTTTAATCGCAGCCGCGGCGACTTTAGGCGTTTTGATTCGCTGGAAACTTTCGCTTGCCGCTTACGCTTTAACCGTCGCCTGGGCTTTGACGGCGATTGCGGTCAAACAAAGCGGCAGAACTTTAATCGTAAGTCTTTGCGCGTTTGGCGTGATTGCTTTGCTGATTGCGTTTTTTACTCCATTTTTGCGGCTTCACGAATCAAAATGAACGACGGGAAAATCTGCGTTTCAATCTGCGCGAAAACGGCAGACGAATTTTTAGAAAATATCAAACGCGCGGCGGAATTTGCCGATGTGATTGAATTGCGTTTTGATTGTCTGGATGAAGCCGTCAAACCCGAAAGTCTCTGGAGCGATTTAGAGAAATTCGGACAAATTTTTAAAGGGAAGCTGCTGGCGACTTTTCGACCGACCGAGCAGGGCGGAAAGCGTAAATTGAAATCGGCGGAAAGACGCGAATTCTGGAGTCGTTCCGCCGTCGATGAGTTTGTCGATTGGGGCGATTTCGAGTCGGATTTTTCCGCCGCCGCGCGGCACGCTTATTTTAGAGCGACGTTAAACAGAATCATCTGGTCTTTTCACGATTTTAAAGGCGTTCCGGCTAATCTCGACGATATTTTTTCGCAGCTCGCCGCGCTGACCGAATACCCGCATCATCCGGATAAAAATCCCGATGTCGTAAAAATCGCCGTTCGAGCCGACGACATTACCGATACCATCGCCGTCTGGAAGCTTCTGCAAAAGGCGAAATTGGAAAACAAAAAAATCATTCCGATAGCGATGGGCGAAGCCGGAAAATGGACGCGGATTCTCGGTTTGGCGCACGGCGCTTTTATGACTTACGCCGCGCTCGAAGCGGGAAATGAAACCGCGCCCGGACAGATTTCGGCGCGAGATTTAATCGAAGTTTACCGCGCCGGGGAATTAAACGACGAAACCGAAGTTTACGGCATCATCGGCGCGAATACGAGCTATTCGATGTCGCCGTATATTCATAACACGGCGTTTAAGCTTCACGGTTTGAACTCAGTTTTTATTCCTTTACAAATTAAAAATTTAGACGAGTTTATGCGCCGGATGGTGAAACCGGAAACGCGCGAAATCCATTTGAATTTCAAAGGCTTTGCCGTCACGATTCCGCACAAGCAGAACATCATCAAGCATCTGGATTCGGTCGACGAAACGGCGCGGAAAATCGGCGCGGTCAACACCGTCAAAATCGAAGACGGAAAGCTTTCCGGCGGCAATACGGACGCGCAGGGCTTTATCGAGCCTTTGCAAAATACTTTCGGAGATTTAAAAAACGCGCAAGTCGCGGTTTTCGGCGCGGGCGGCGCGAGCCGGGCGGTTTGTTGCGCGCTGAAAAAAGCGGGCGCGGATGTCACCGTCTTTGCGCGCAATTTAGAAAAGGCGGAACCGTTAAAAGCGGATTTCGACGTTCGGATTCAAGCGCTTTCACCGGCGAAAAACTACAATGATTTTGACGTTCTGGTCAACGCCACGCCGCTCGGCACAAAAGGCGAGCTGGAAAACGAAACGCCCGCCGTCGCCGCGCAAATAGAAAGCGTCAAACTCGTCTACGATTTAATTTACAACCCGTTCGAGACAAAATTAATAAAAGAAGCGCAAAAGGTCTTCGTGCCGACGCTCGGCGGTTTGTCGATGCTCATCGCGCAGGCAGCGGCGCAGCAGAAAATCTGGACTTCACTCGATGCGCCGACGAAGGAGATGAGCGCGGCGGCTTTGCAGCGGTTAGCCGCGAAATGACACGAAAAGGCACGAAAGATTATTACTCTGTATTCTCCTCTGCAACTTGTGTGATAAAAATAATTAATGAACGATAGATACAGCCGGCAGATTTTATTTTCTGAAATCGGCAATCAAGGACAGGAAAAGCTTTTAAATTCCCGCGTTTTGCTGGTCGGCTGCGGCGCGCTCGGCGCATCGCACGCGGAAATTCTGGCGCGCGCCGGAGTCGGGTTTTTACGGATTGTAGACCGCGATTTCGTCGAGTTTACGAATTTGCAGCGGCAGACTTTATACAGCGAATCGGATGCGCGCGAGCGGTTGCCGAAAGCGATTGCGGCGCGGAAAAGAATCGGGGAAATCAATTCGGAAATCGAGACGGACGCGATTGTCGCCGACGTTAATCATTCAAACATCGAAAGCTTTGTTAAAGACTGCGATTTGGTTCTGGACGGGACGGACAATTTTCAGATTCGTTATCTGATAAACGATGCGTGCGTGAAGCTGAACAAAATCTGGATTTACGGCGCGGCGGTTTCCGCGTACGGCGCGACGATGACGATAATTCCGTCCGAAACGCCGTGTCTGCGCTGTATTTTCGAGGAAATGCCCGGCGCGGGCAGCGCGCCGACCTGCGATACGGCGGGCGTGATTCAGCCGATTATTGCGAGCGTTTCGGCGATTCAAACGACCGAAGCTCTGAAAATTTTAACCGGAAATTTCGAACGTTTGCATAAATCTTTAATTCAAATCGACGTCTGGGAAAACGATTGGCGCAAAATCAAACCGGGCGCGCCGAACGCGGATTGTCGAACGTGCGGGCAGAGAAATTTTGAATTTTTAGACGCGGAAAGCGCGGAATTTTCCGCCGTTTTGTGCGGTCGCGACGCGGTTCAGATTCAGCCGCCGCAGCCGACGCGGATTGATTTAAGCGATTTAAAGGAGAAACTTAAAAATCTCGGCGACGTAAAACAAAACGAATATCTGCTGCGTCTAATGATTGACGATTTCGAGCTGACCGTTTTTCGAGACGCGCGCGCCATCATTCGCGGAACCGACGACGTGACGACGGCGCGCTCGCTTTATGCGAAATATGTGGGAGTTTAGAAATGGAAAAGCCTTGTGATTGCTGCCAAAGGGTAATTCCTAAGTTTGAGAATTTGTCGCAGAAAGATGAAACTCATATTCGCCGACTCATTCGTGAAGGAAAGCCTGTCACGGCAATTAACGAATTGCGCACGATAACTCATTCTTCATTAATGGAAGCAAAACTTTGGGTCGAGCATTGCGGGGAATTTACTCGGCGCGCGACCGCGCCCTGCCCGTATTGCGGAGAACCTTTAAGGACTTCTCTGGCGAAACAATGCAGATTTTGTTTAAGAGATTGGCATAATGAAAATTCTTGAAACCGAACGCTTGATTTTGCGCGAGTGGACGCCCGACGATGCGCCGGCGATGTTTGAAATCTGCCGCGATGCGGAAGTGATGCGATATATCGGCACGGGCAAGCCTTACAAAACGCTGGACGAAGCCGAAAAATTTCTCGATTGGGCGGTCGAATATCAAAAGGAAAAAGGTTTTTGCCGCTGGGCGGCGATTGAAAAATCGAGCGGAAAAATCGTCGGAAGCTGCGGTTTTGCGTACACGCACGAAATGCCGGAAGCCGAACTCGGCTATTTGTTCGGACGCGAGGTCTGGGGAAAAGGCTTCGCCACCGAAGCGGCGCGCGCCGTTCTGAATTACGGTTTCGAGAAATTAGGGTTTCGTGAAATAATTGCCATTACCGATTTGGAAAATACCGCCTCGCAGAGAGTTTTGGAGAAAATCGGTTTTACTCAAAGAGGCGTCGAGAAAATTGACGACGAAGATAATTTAATCTATCTGGCAAGAAGGGTTTAGGAACAATCTGAATGAATAAAATTTACGGTTTAATATTATGTGCGGCTTTGTTTGCGCTGAGCGCAAGCGCGAGCGAGCCGGCGATTTGGACGATCGACACGCGGGCGGAAATCCTGCGCGGCGACGCGCGCGGCGTTTCCGTGACGGACACGGGCGCGGTGACGCTCGCGCCGAAGCTCAATCGCGTTTTCGATACGACGCAGTCTTATGTCTGGTCGAGCGCCGTCGATGCTTCCGGCAACGTTTATCTCGGAACGGGCAACGACGGCAGAGTTTTTAAAGTTGACGCGAGCGGAAAAGGCGCTCTTTTCAGCGATTTAGCCGAACTGGACGTTTCGGCGCTGGCAATCGGCAAGGGCGGCGAGATTTACGCCGGAACTTCGCCGGACGGAAAAGTTTATCGTATAGACGCAAGCGGCAAAGCCGAAGTTTTTTTCGACTCGAACGATAAATACATCTGGTCGCTGGCGGTTTTGAATGACGGCAGCCTCGCCGTCGGGACGGGCGAAAACGGCAAGATTTACCGCGTCAAATCGGCAAACGCCGCGCCGGAAAGCTCGCTTCTTTTTGATACGAGCGAGACTCATATTATTTCGCTGGCGGTCGATAAGCAGGGAAATCTTTACGCCGGAACGGACGCCAACGGTTTGGTCATTCGCTTTTCGCCCGACGGCAAGCCTTTCGCGCTGCTCGATTCGCCTCTGCGCGAGATTCACAGTCTCTCGGTCGGCGCGGACGGTTCGGTTTACGCGCTGGCTTTGAGCGATTCGGCTTCGGCTTCCAAACAAACGCCGACGACCGTCACCGGGCAAACTGCGGACGGCGTGACCGTGACGGCGACCGTCGTTTCGACCGAAGCGGTGCAGACCGAGCAGCCCGCCAAAAGCCGTTATGATTTAACCGGCGCAAAATCCGTCGTTTACCGCATTCTGCCCGACGGCGGAAACGATATTATCTGGAGCTCGGGAAACGTAACGGGTTTTTCGCTTTACGCGCATCAAACCGGAAACGGCGTGCTTTTGGGAACTTCCGACAAAGGCAGAATTTACAACATCGCGAACGACGGGCGCGAAACTTTGGTTCTGCAATCCGGCGAAGGTCAGATTTCGACCATCAAAACCGACGGAAAACGCCTTCTGGCAACGTCCAGCAATCAGGGCAGACTTTACAGCTTCGGCACGGAAACTCTAACCGAAGGAACTTACGAATCCGCCGTGCGCGATGCGAAAGCGGTCGCCTTGTGGGGCAGAATCTGGTGGCGCGCGAGCGGCAACGTGCAATTGCAGACGCGCACCGGCAACACCGAAAAACCCGACGAAACCTGGAGCGATTGGAGCGCGGCGGTGACGGACGCGAAAGGCTCGGCGATTGCCAGCCCGCGCGCCCGATTTTTGCAATGGCGCGCGGTTTTGAAAAATTCGGGAAGTTTGGATGAAGTAAATGTTTCGTATCTGCCGCGCAATATCGCGCCGGAAATTCTTTCGATTCAGGTTCAGCCGACAAACGTCGGGCTGGCGTCGAATCCGGCGATTCCGGTTGACCCGAATATCGAAAGCTCCGGTCTGAATCCGGGCGTTTTCGGCATCGTCGCGCAGCAGGTTCCGCCGCGCCGCATTTACCAGCGCGGCGCGCGCGCTTTGCAGTGGACGGCGGAAGATCGCAACGGCGACCGGCTCGAATACGCGGTTTATTACAGGGAGGCGAGCGAAGCGAATTTTAAATTGTTAAAAGACGGTTTGCGCGATAATTTTTACACGATTGACGGCTTGTCGCTCGCCGACGGGCGTTATGTTTTCAGAATCACGGTGACGGACGCGCCTTCCAATCCGGCGGGACAAAGCCTGGCGGGCGAAAAATCCAGCGAGGCGGTCGATATTGACAATTCCGCGCCGTCGGTGACGACAATCGGCGCGCCGCAGGTCGCGGGCGATAAAGCGCGAATTACGTTTGAGGCGACCGATGCGGCAAACTTTATCAATCGCGCCGAATACAGCATCGACGGCGGCGATTGGCAGACGATTTACGCCGAAGACGGAATTTCCGACGCGGCGAGAGAACGTTATACGGTTGAAATTCCGGTCCGGACAGCGGGCGAAATTTCCGTTACTCTGCGGGTTTTTGATGCAAACGGAAACGCCGGAAACGCGCGCGCGGTCGTGAGAAGATAAAAAAGGCAAAAGTAAAAAGTAAAAAGGCAAAAGTAAGGAATAAGATTTTTGCCTTTTACCTTTTGCCTGTATTGACCTTTATCGTTTACAAAACTACGATTTCGTATGAAAATTGCGGAAAACGTAGAATATTAAAATTGAATCAAAACCGGTGAAAGTCATTCAAATGACTTGATTTTATGCGTTGAGAGCGTAAAAACTTTTTTTGGCATCAGGTTTGCCTAATAAAGGACGGACGCAATCTCCCTTGCGCGTGATACTCAAGGGAAAGGATGAATTTAGCCGTGATGAAAACTTTAAAACAATTTCTGATAATGGGCGCGTTCGTCATTCTGGCATCGACCTCTGCCTTTGCGCAAAAGAATGATGACCAGAAAAAGCCGAAGCCGAAGGATAATCCGCCGGTCGTCGTTGTCCCGAAGGACGGCAAAAAGCCGAGGGAAAACGACCGCCCGCCGAAGAAACCGCAGGGCGCGCTGATGGAAACGCTACAGACACTGAAATTCTTTAACTAGTTCATTTGGGAGACTTAAAACACGAGAGGCAACTGAAATTTATCAGTTGCCTCTTAATTTTTTTGGTGCCGACTACAAGACTTGAACTTGTGACCTATCGCGTGTGAAGCGGTTTAAGCGGTTATTACTGAGTATCTTAGAGTGATATAAAGTATATTTTATACACTTTGTGACACTCCATAACCCTGCATGACTCCGCCATTTCTCCACCATCTTTTTGGAACTGTATGGAACAGATTCAAAAAAAATGCTATCCTGTCTTTAAGTTAACTTATTCAGTTTTCAAATATCGAAGCCTTTTGGTTGGTCAGAACCTGAGGCTTTAATTTTTTATAAAAAGAAAATTCTATTTGGCAACAAGTGCTTTCGCGGGTCTGCCGGATTTGCCGTAAATTTTCAGGGCGTCGGCATCTTGTTCTTTGATCAAATATTGGCTGCCGTATTTCTCGGCGCTCAAATCTCCAGCTTTGATTATTTGATGGATGCGCCAAACGGTAACGCCGCGACGCTGCGCAACCTCTTTTACCGACAAAAGCTTTTCCTTTTCAGCCATTCCAGAATAGTCTTACACGAAATTTCAAAAACTACAATCATTTAGAGATTTTTATAAAAATTCACGCGAACCGGTGAATAAAGGTTTTGCTGAGCAATGCCTTCTCAAGACATTGCTCAGCCCCTCTGATTCGAAGTCAGATACTCTACGCTGTTAAAAGTAATTAATATTGCTTTAATCACAGTTGGTGTAAAGAACAGGATTTGCACACAAGAGGTGAGTGCGTCAGCCTTTTTCTTTGGACAAATTGAACCGCTGACACGCGGATTTTCTGTCCGCTGCTCTGCCAATCGACCTTTCGCTCCTCAAACGAAGACGGCGTGGTGCCCAGGACTGGAATCGAACCAGCAAGAATTTCTACACAAGTTTGAGGGGTGTACGCGACTGCCATCGAACTTCGATCACATGCTCAAAACTCTAACTTCTTCCATTTCAAGCTCAATATGTTCTTTTTCAAATTTTATTTTCTCGGCTTCTTCTACCTTCAAATCTTCTTCGAGCGAAAGCGTCTTCGCTGCGGTTGATTCCGCTGTTTGGAGACTCTTGCGTAATTTAGCCGAAAAATCTTCTAGCTCCTCATGAACGGGTTCTCCAGTTCCGCCATCAGATACGGAATCCCGAACAGCAGAAACAGGGTTGCTGAAATTACCATAAACAGAAACGTCAGTCCCCAAAATAGTTCCGGCATTATCATCATTATCCAAAACATTAGGCGGATAAGCATCCAAGGCACTTTCAGAATTTGAAATGCTACCCACGCCGCTAAATGGAGCGGGTAAATTATCTCCTGCGCCATTTCCATCCAGTGTGGCATTTCCGGTTCC
>DASVRT010000091.1:0-44654 GCA_036388475.1 Pyrinomonadaceae bacterium
TTCCCGTTGTTACAAAGCTTTAGCCAGGGCGGTTGAGTTATTTGTTTATTTTTACAATCAGCGGCAACTCAGAAAAAGACGACTTCCTAAGTATCCTGCTTATCTGGCAGAAAATCTGCCAACACTTATTTAGTCACTCCCAATTAACATAAACTATTCACTATTCGCCGCCGAATCTGTTATTATTGACACGGGGCTAAAGCGATTTATCCCGTTCAATCCGAATCTTCCGCATAAATTACCAAATAAATTACCAAATAAATTACCGAATAATTCCGATGTCTTCCCCAAATAATCTCGAAATTCAAGGCAGTTTACACGAACATCCTTTGGCAGAACTTCTGGTCGAAGCCGCCGCGGCGCGCTTGAGCGGCTCGTTTCGTCTGGGTTCCCACGCGCAGAAAGCGATTATTTACCTGCGCGGCGGTGAAATAGTTTTTGCCGTTTCCAACGCGCGCCAGCATCGTTTGTTCGAGATGCTTTTGCAGAGCGGCAAATTGAAGGCGGCGCAAATCACCGGAATTCCGAATTTCTGCAACGACCAGGCGTTGAGCGAAGTTCTGCTCGCGCGGGCATCGCTTTCCAAATTCGACATTCACATTTTTTTCACGCGGCAGGTCGAAGAAATCGTGAAATCCGCCATCGCGTGGCAGGAAGGCGAGTGGGCTTTCAGCGCGCTGGTCAGAATCAAGGAATCAATCAACTATAAAATCGACGTCAGAAAAATTCTTTTCGATTACGCGCGCACGCTTTCGCCCGACAAAATCGTCCGTCGTTTTCGCAGCTTTCAGGAAACTTTCGGCGCGAATCCGACGCACGATTCGCCATTGCAGCTCGCCACGCACGAAGCGTTTTTGCTTTCGCGGTTTGAAAAATCTTTTTTGAAAATCCAGGATGTCGTCACGCTCGGCGGCTTGCCCGAAGCGATGACGATGCAGACGCTTTACATTCTGTGGCTCGGCGGTTTCCTGTATCGCCAAAACTGGAACGCCGCTTTTTCCGAAAGAAAGATTTCCTCGATTTTGTCGGCAAAGCTCGCGCTCAAACCCGATGAGGCGGCGGAGGCGGAGGAAGTAGAAGAACCAATCGCCGCCGCGACTGAAGAAACGCCGCGGCGTTTTCATCAAGTCAAAGCGGAAATCGTCAGAACAGCCGCAAACCGGAAAAAAGAAGAAACAAAACCGCCCGCGCCGGAAATCGTCAAAGCGCCCGACCCGGCGGAAGAACGCCGCCGGACGGAAGCTTATCTCAGGCGCGTCGAAGAAGCAGAGACGCTTTATCAGGTTTTGGGCGTCGCTCCGGACGTCAAGATTGCGGAAATCAAAAGCACGTATTTTGCGCTTGCCAAACGCTTTCACCCCGACCTTTTTCATAAGGAAACGGGAACCGAAACGCATCGCCGCATACAGGTCGCCTTTACGGAAATCGCGCACGCTTACGAAATTTTAAAAGACGAAAGCTCGCGCGAAATTTACGATTTCAAACACCGCGAAAAAATCTCGGCGGCGGCATCGTCCGGCACAAATGCGCCGAAAGCCAAACCGGCAGCCAATTCATCCGAGGCGCAGGCGGCGCTGGCGAAAGAAAGCTTCGACCAGGGCTACAGCTATCTGATGGACGGAGATTATCAGGAAGCGCTGCCGCTATTGGCGCGCGCCGTTCACCTGGCGCCCGCCAATGCGCGCTATCACATATTTTACGGGAAAGTTCTGGCGGCTGATGAAAAATCGGTGCATAAAGCCGAAAGCGAGATGCAGGCGGCAATCAAGCTCGACCCGAACAATTCGGTCTTTCGCCTGATGCTCGCCGAGTTTTACAGCGAGGTCGGGCTTTATCGTCGCGCCGAAGGCGAGCTGCAGAGACTTTTGACGATGTTCCCGAACAACAAAGAAGCGCAGGACTTGCTCGACAGTTTGCCGAAGAAATAGTAAAACTAAAATCGTCTGTAAATTTAAAACGAGCGCGAAAATTGTCGCGGCGCGCCACAGTGCCTGCCCGATGAGCGAGAGCGAATAAGCCGTTAATAAAATTAACGTTGAATTTTATTAACGTTGATTAGCGTCCTTGCAGACGCTTCGGGCAAGCACTGTGGCGTGCCCTTACATTCTTTTTATGCAGTCTGTTCAGGAAACAAATCTCGACGAGAGGCTTTTGAAGCTCGCCGCCGAAATTGACGAATTTGAAGGCTATGCGCACCCGCACGCGACGCGCATCGCCGCGCTCGCCGACGAAGTGGCGAAAAAATTCAATCTCTCGCCGCACGACCGTTATTCATTGCGGCAGGCGGCGCTCGTCCACGACATCGGCGAAGTTTTGATGAACCGCGATTACATCAAGGCAAAACGCGTTTTGCGCGACGACGAGCGCATCGACATGCAGCGCCACACGGTTATCGGCGAGCAGGAAGCGGCGAAACGCGGGCTTTCCCGCGCCGTCCAGCTGCTGGTGCGCTGGCATCACGAATGGTGGAGCGGCGCGGGCTACCCGGACGCGCTGGAACGCGATTTGATTCCGCTCGCCGCACGGATTTTGCGCGTCTGCGACACATACGCGGCGATGACCGACGCGCGTCCTTACAGCGCGGCGATTTCCAGAGCGGAAGCGGAAAAATATTTGACCGAATGGGCGGGCATCGAGTTCGACCCTTCGGTCGTCAAAGCGTTTCTCAGCCTGGAAGACTTGCAGGAATTGGCGTCGTTCGACTTTTTCGAAAAAAATCAATCGCCCGAACCGTTAAATTCAAACGCGCCCGACGCGCCGGCGGCGGAAACGAAAGAGGATTTCAGCGGCGATAAAGTCGAGCGGAATTCGCCTTATTCGCAGTTTTGGGACGACAATAATTAAAACCAGCGGCGCTTTGATTTATCCGGCAAATTGATTAATTCGGCAAAATTTCCGCAACAAAAAGTGCTGACATATTCGTGAATATGATTCCATCGAAAACAACATCGCAAGGCTGGCTCGCCTTTGAACTGAATGTTCTGCGGCGTCTGGAGTTTACTTCCGCCGCGCTGCCTTTCACCGGCGACCCGAATCTCGGCGCTTATCTGAAACGCGGCAACGTGCGCGTGCTGGCGAATGATTTGACGCAGTCGGCTTTTGTCAAAGCCGTCGCCGCCATTCAAAACAACGGCGAGCCTTTGTCGGACGAAGACGTCGAAACGGTTTTGGAAGACGCTTATGTTCCGCGTTATCAACTGCAAAATCCGGCGCTGCGGAATTGGTTTAACGAAACCGATTCGTGGTGGTTCGACAACGTGCGGCAGAATATCGAGCGGCTTCCCTCGCTGTTTACCAAAGCGACGGCGATGACGCTGGCGATGCAGGCGGGCAACTATCTTTTGTCTTTCACGGAGGAAACGCGCGAGTTGCGCCAGCCGCTTTCGACCGTTTTTCGCCGTCTCCGCTCGACGTTTCCCGCGCCCGTCAATAACGGTCAGAACAACGCCTGTCACAACAAAAACGCGGTCGATTTTATCGCCGAAAACTACACGGATTTGATGTTTCTGCGCCTGCCGCGCGCGCATAATCTGAGTTTGCGAAACGCGCTCGGCTCGGCTGCCTGGCAGGAAGAATGGCTGCAAGCCGGCGACGCGTTCTGGGCGGCTTTGGAAACAGCGCAGACCGGAAAGCTCGGCACGCACGTCGAAACAAAAAATCAATATCTGCGGCTGGTCGAAGATTTGCTGAAAACCGCCGCGCACATCGGAAAATGGGCAATCGCGCACACCGAAGACGGTTTCGTCTCGACGCACGAACTGGTCGAAACCATCGGGCGCGTCCGCCACGTCGATACGATTTTCACAAAGGATTTTTCGGAACTGACCGGAATGAAAGCGGTGATTATCACCGCTTAAAAAGAAACGATGAACGCAGAATGCAGAACGCGGAATTTGTAATTCCGCGTTCATCGTTCAGCCTTCATCGTTTCTTTTTACTATGCTTCGGCGGTCGCCGTTTCGGAGTTTCCGACTTTCGACTTTGAGCTTCGCGCGAACCACAAAACGCCCGCGCTTGCCGAAAGCACGCCGGAGATAATCGCCAGCGTTTCGGGCGAAATATAATATTGCGAAACGCCCGCAAAATAACCGGAAACGCTGAACATCGTAATCTCCGCGCCGCGGTCAATCGTCAGAATCCGCCCGCGAATATAATCGGGCAAAGCGCGTTGCAGCATCGTTTCCTGCACGGCGTATTCGACGCCGACAATCAAGCGCGAGATGAACGTGAAAAACAAAACCAGCCATAAAGTCGGCATAAAACCCGCCGCCGAAAACAATATGCCGTGAACGACAAGGCTCCAGCCGATAAAGCCGACCGTGATGTTTTTCCGCTCGACAATCGAATTGACGCGATGCGCGACAAGCATTCCGAAACCCAGACCGAGACCGCTCGCCACCCACAACAGGGCGACCGCCAAATCCGGATTCCACGCTTCTCTTTGCGGAAAAGCGACGCCGCCCAGACGCTCGAAGACGATATTAATCGCGCCGCCGCCCGTCGCCCAGATAATGTTCATCAAAACAATCGTCATCACAAACGGCTCGCGCCAGAAATAAAACATTCCTTCCTTCAATTCGTTGAAAAAGGAATCGCGCTCTTTTTTAGCAATCTCGTTTTCGCGCACGGCTTCTTCGGGAATCAGCCAGATTGAAAAAGCCGAAACGAGAAAAGAAACCGCGTTGATGATAAACGCCGCCTGATAACCGAAATACGCCGCCGCCAAACCGGCGAGCGCCGACCCGATTGCCATCAGCAAAAAGCGCGACGTGAACATCAAAGCCGTTCCGGCAAAAAGTCCTTCCTTGCCCGAAATATTCGGCGTCGCGGCATTTTTCGCCGCTTCGAAAAACGCGCCGCCCGCCGACAGCATAATCGTGGCGAGATACGCAATCCACAGGTTTTCCGGTTTCGTGACCAGCAGAAACATCAGCGCCACGAGAACGCGCGCCAAATCCGCCCAAATCATCACCTGACGGCGCGAAAAACGGTCGACAAAAGTTCCCGCCAGCGGCATCAAAAGCGAAAACGGCAGCGTCCGGCAGACGACGAAAATGCCCGCCGCCGCCGGAGAAGAACCCGAAACCAGGCGAATCAATCCCAGACCCGCAATAAAGTTAAACCAGTTTCCGAGCTCGGAAATTATCTGTCCCCAAAACAAATTGCGAAAATCGCGGTTGCCTTTTAATAATTGCCCATATGTTAAATTCATAAATCCGTCCTTTGTCAATAGTCCTTCGTCCTTCATTTGCTGAATAAAAATTACGTTCCCGGTTCCTTTTCAACCCGCGAAGGACAAAGGACGAAGGACTATTGACAAAATTAAAAAAGCCGCCAGGCTCGAAAACCCGGCGGCTTTTGCCCAAAAATAAAATAAATTTTCAAGTGCCCGTAAACTGCGGCTGGCGTTTTTCGAAAAATGCCGTGACGCCCTCTTTAAAATCCGCGGATTTGCCCGATTCGATCTGGCTTTCGTGCTCTAATTCAAGCTGCTGCGACAAGTCGTTTGAGAAACTTGCATTAAGCATTCGCTTGATGCGCCCGATTGAGCCGGTCGGCGCGAGCGCGAGCCGTTTCGCCATCGCCATCGCTTCATTCATTAAATTGTCTGCCGGCACGACGCGGTTAATCATACCGATTGCTAACGCCTTTTCCGCCGAAATTGTTTCACCGATCATAAAAATTTCCGCCGCGAGCTTTTCGCCGACCGCGCGCGGGAGAAAAAAACTGCCGCCGCAATCGGGCGAAAGTCCGATGCGCACGAACGCTTCGTTAAAGCTCGCGTTTTCCGCCGCGAAAACGAGGTCGCAGGCGAGAGCGAAATTCGTTCCCGCGCCCGCGCAGACGCCCTGCACCGCCGCGACAAAAGGAACCGGCGTTTGGCGAATCAGCAACACGACATCGTGCAGCGCCTTTAAAGGTTCTTCCAGAAACGCCTCGATTCTGCCCTCGCGCTGCCACATCGACTGCATCTCGCGCAAATCGCCGCCCGAACAAAACGCGCGTCCCGCGCCCGTCAAAATGATTGCCCGCGCCTCGTCTTCGACGGCTCGCCGAAACGCCGCGTCCAAATCCTTCGTCAGTTGCAGCGAAAGCGCGTTGAGCGCTTCGGGGCGATTCATCGTGACGACCGCGACGGTTTCGTTCAGCTCGTAATTGACAGTTTCTAAATTCATTCCAATCTAATAGACGTAAAAAAGGCGCAAAACCGGCAAAGCGGTTTTTTTATTCTGCATTTTGAATTTTGAATTTTGAATTAAGCGAAGCGCATTCGCGCCTTGCTCGCCTGATGACATTCCTTGCATAAAACGCTGCGCCCGACCTTCGGCTGAAACGGCACGTGGTCGTGCTTGCCGCAATGGTCGCAGATGATTTCAAAACGCGTCGGAGCGTTTCCGCCGCTCGCCGCCTTTTTCGAGCGGCATTTCTGGCAGCGCTGCGGCTGCGCCATATTCTGGCGATAAAAAGTTTCCTGCTCTTTTTCCGTAAAAAGAAAAATTTCTTTGCACTGTACGCACGGGATTTCGACATCCGGCATCGCTATTTCTCCTTAAATTAAATTAAACCCGACGTGCAGAGAGTGTATCATAAATAATTCTTAACTTGAAAAGAAACCGGGGCGCTGATTTTTTCAGATGATTTAGGATTAAAGTGAGTTTATGTCTATCGGTCTGGTTGCAAAAGTCGCGCTCATTGCGGCAATGGCTATCGCGTCTATCTGGGGTGACGTTATTATTTCTCCGGAGAGCGGGCGGCGGCGACAGCAGTCCTTGTAGCGGCGGCAACGAGGGCAGCTTTGCCTGCTGCGTCTGGCAATGCCGGCACGATTCGAGCACCGGCTGTAACGGCGCCGCTCGCTGCCGTGAAAATGTATGCCGGTAAAAAGCCGTCAGATGCTGAGGCTTTGCATCTAAAATAGTTTCTGCGCCTGAAGTCTGTGGAAGACCCAGTTTCAGGGGCAGAAACTATTTTGTCAATTTCGATAAATTCTAATGAATGCTCGCGCCGGCACGGTTTATTCTCTGCTTAATTCCTCGACGTGAGCGCGCACGGTTTCTCCTAAAGTCTGCAAATTATAGCCGCCTTCGAGCGCCGAAACGATGCGCCCTTTGCAGGTTTCATTCGCCCAGTTTTTGACCATTCGCGTCATCTCGGCAAAATCTTCGTCTTCAATCAAAAGCTGTCCGAGCGGGTCGGCGGCGTGCGCGTCGAATCCGGCGGAAATCATTACAAAATCCGGCTTGAAATTTTTGGAAATATTTTCCAGCGCGCGCGCGAACATTTCCTTCTGCGTTTTCGCGGTCGTTCGCGCCTTGACCGGAACGTTTAAAGTATAGCCGCGCCCGCGCCCGAAGCCGATTTCGCCCGCGCTTCCCGTGCCCGGATACCACGGATATTGATGCTGCGAAAAAAAGAAAACCGTCGGGTCGTCAAAGAAAATTCCCTGCGTCCCGTTGCCGTGATGAACGTCCCAATCGACGATGGCGACTTTTTCGATTTCCTTATATTTATTTTGCGCGTAACGCGCGGCGACGGCGAGGTTGTTGAAAAGACAAAAGCCCATCGCGTTTTCAGCGGTCGCGTGATGTCCGGGCGGGCGAACGGCGACAAAAGCGTTTTTCGCTTCGCCCGCCATCACCGCATCGACCGCGCGACACGCGCCGCCCGCGCCGTAGACGGAAGCGTCAAACGACTGCATCGAAATCACCGTATCGGCGTCGAGCATTTCCACGCCGTTCGCAAAAGCGCCTTCGACGCGCTTGAAATGCTGCGGCGTGTGCGCGGCTTGAATAATTCCCTTGGAAACCTGTTCGGCTTGAATTTCGTTGAGCTTCGCCCAGAGCGTTTTATCGTTTTTCAGAGCGTTCATCACGACTTCATAACGCTTCGGCGTTTCCGGATGACCGAAGCCCGTATCGTGTTTTTGATAAATCGGATGATGGATGATTGCTGTTTTCATATGACATTTCAAGATTGCACTTTTGCATTATTCTACCGGATTATAATCGATGGCACTTACTCTGGTTAGTTCCAATCCGTTTTTGAAAACCAGTTGCAGCCCGTGTTCTTCTTCCCATTCGCAATCACATTGAACCTGTAGATACATATTGTCGTCCGCTGCGGAATTTCGGCAAATATATATTTCATACGGATAAACATAATTCCAAATCTCACGTTCATTATTCAATTTTAACGGCGCGGCGCCGAAAAGTTCCGAATCATAATAATCCTGAATCACTCTATAATATTTATATACGAGATTTGAGACGTTCAATTTGTCGTTTTCGGTTTTCGTTAAAAAATTCTTTATTGTTTGATTTGCGTCGGAGAGAAAATTCCGGTCGTTCTTCAAATCTGCATTTAAGGTAAACTGCAATTCCTTACCGTTAAAAAACGATACGCGAATAGGTTCGCTGATTAACCATTCATCCGGAACGTCCGGGTGCGGTTTTAATTTTCCGATTGATTCCGCTTCAATACATTCCATAATTTCAAATGAAAGCCGTTTCGTGCAGCAGCTCGCCCGTTTTAAATCTTTCGGATTTCAAACAGGAAACGTCTAAAAACGTAGCTTCGCCGTCGAGAATAATTTCCGCCAGAGCGCGTCCCGTCGCGGGCGAATGCATCACGCCGTGACCGCTGAAGCCGTTGGCGAAATATAAGCCTTCGACTTCGCAGCCGCCTAAGATAGCGTGATGGTCGGGCGTGTTTTCGTAAAGTCCGGCGCGGCATTTTTCGCGGACGACTTCCGTGTAGTATAAAAAAGGCGCGCGATATTTCGCCCGCCGATAAATTTTTTCGATAAAATTCTCGTCAAAATCAATTGAAAAACCCGGCTTTTCGTCGCGGTCGGGATAAGCGAAAAGAATTTCATTTTTTGAGTCTTTCGCCGGGCGAAAATGAAAACCGCTGCCCAAATCAATGACCATCGGCAGATTTTCCTGAAAGTTTTGCGCGCTTTTTGCCCAGACGATTTGGCGTTTCTGCGGCTCGACCGGCAAATCGATTCCGGCAGTCTGCGCCAATTTCCGCGCCCACGCGCCCGAACACAAAACGACTTTTTCGCATTCGATTCTGCCTTTGTCCGTTTCGATTGCTTTAACTTTTCCGTTTTCGGCGGCGATTGAAAAAACTTCCGTTCCGGTTTCCAGCGCCGCGCCGTTTTCAACGGCTTTTTCGGTAAAACCTTCCATCACGGCGAGCGGATTGATAAAGCCGTCGCGCGCGCCGAAGCTGCCGCCGCAAATGTCCTCGCAGTTTAAGCCTTCGACGATTTTCGAAATCGTTTGCGCATCGACAAGCTCGACGTCTTTGACGCCGAGCGATTTCTGCTTTTCGACGTTTCGCCTGACATATTCAAATTGCTTTTCATCGGTCGCAAAAAACAGATACCCGCGCGGCTCATAACCGCAATCGACGCCCGTAATTTCATTAAAATTCCCGAAAAATTCCAATGAATAAAGCGACATTTTGATGTTAATATCGGTTTCAAACTGCGCGCGAACGCCGCCCGTCGCCTTTCCGGTCGAGCCTCTGCCCTGCGCGCTTTCGCGCTCTAAAATCAAAACGTCCCGCGCGCCGCGCGCCGTCAAATGATACGCGACGCTCGCGCCGACGACGCCGCCGCCGATAATAACAATTTCGGATTTTTTCATAAAAAATTAGCCACACAGAACACAGGGAAAGAAAGAGAATGAAACCACGAATCTACACAGATAAACGCAGATTTAAAAGTAGGCTTCGCGACTTAATGAAGTAGGCTTCGCGGCTTAATTTACAAGATAAAATCTTTTTCTTATCTATGTTCATCCGTGTCAATCTGTGGTTTCATTCTCTCCGTGCTCTGTGTGTGCCTTCTGCGGCTTATTTAATAATTCATTCCGAATCGACGCCCGCCGCTTTCAGCACGAAATCCGGCGTTTTCGGCTCGTCGGGCAAAACGTTTTCCGCGCCTTTCGCCAGCGCCCAGCGATGAAGCCACGAAATGCCGGAGCGTTTTATAAAAGTATCGGGCAATTTATAAGATTCGTCTTTCAGGGCTTCTTCCAGAGTAATAAATTTGTATTCGCGCCGGCGGAGCATTTTCGCAATGTCGTCAAAATAATCGGAATTGATAAAATTGGCGTGAAGCAGCAGAATCTGTTTGACCTCGCGCCCGAAAAGCTTCGTCGATTGGCGCTCCCAGTAATCCATTTTGCTTTCCAGATAAGGCACATAAGCCGCGCCGATTTGCTTCATCAGATTTTGGTCGCCCTTATCGAAAGCGTTGTCGTAAGCGCGGGCGAAAATCCAATCGCCGTTGTCGATTGTGACGGGCGCGATGGCGTAATTGTTTTTCCGTAGAAATTGATTCAGATTTTCTTTGACTTCCAGACTCAAGCCGGTATGCAGAAACGGGTGGCGAAAATAACGCGGCGATTTGCCTTGCGCTTTGAGCAATTCTTTGGTGATAATCTCGCCGCGCAGAATGTCGTCCTGGTAATTTTTTAATTCAATCGCATTCAGGCTCCGATGCGAAAACGTGTGATTGCCGAGTTCCAGACCGGCGCCGAGCCATCGGCGAAGCAAATCAACCTGCGCCTCGTCGCGTTTATTGTCGCCGGTGTAAAGCTTTCCTTCGTTGACAAAACCGACGGCGGGAACTTTCGCTTTAACAATGTGAGCGAGCAGTTTTTCGGTTATTTCCCGCCGCGCCCGTATATCGGCGCGCGTCGAAACGACCGGCAAATCGTCAATCGTCACGGCGATAAACCTTTGCCGTTTTTGCGCCTGAATAGAAAAGGGCGAAACAACAATAAAGATTATCAGCAATAATTTCACAAAATTCATTCTTTTATTTTCCGGCGAAAGACGCGAAAGAACGCGAAAATAAAAATGCAGACAAAGATTAAATCGTTTCCCTTCTCTTTTTTTCGTATCTTTCGCGTCTTTCGCGGATTAAATTCCTACCTGGCGAAAACCTTCGAAAAATCGGCAAACGCTTTAAACTCCAGCGCGTTTCCGCTCGGGTCGAGAAAAAACATCGTCGCCTGCTCGCCCGTCTCGCCGGCGAAGCGAATTTTCGGCTCGATGAGAAATTCAACCTCTTTTGATTTCAGTCTTTCGGCAAAGTTTTTAAATTCGTCCATCGGCAGGACGATGCCGAAATGCGGGACGGGAACGTGGTCGGCGTCGACTTCGTTGCGCAGCTGAACGCCGGCGTTTTCGGGCGCGAGATGCGCGACAATCTGATGCCCGAAAAGATTGAAATCAATCCACGCCTCGGAGCTTCTGCCTTCTTCGCAGCCGAGTATCTCGCCGTAAAAACGACGCGATTCTTCCAAATCTTTAACCGGAAAAGCCAAATGAAATAAATTATTCATAAGAAAATTGTACCAGTGGTAAATGGAAAACGGTAAGCGGCAAACCGCAAGTTGCCACTGCCGGGTATCGAGTTATTATTTAAAACTCTGAACTCAAAACAACGAACTTACCATTTAACACTTACCCTGATTCTTCCGCCACGCGCATCACGTTTGCGGCAAACTGCATTTTCGCTTTATCAAAGCCTTATATTTCCAAAATCTCTGTTATACTCGAATTATGGACAAATCATTTACCAGCTATGAACTAGACCGCATTCAGCCTCAGTATAACCAGGCGCTTTTCCTGCGCGATACCGGCAGAGTCAAAGATGCCATCAAAATCCTGAAAAATCTGAACAAGCAGTATAACGATAAACCGGCGCTCATCGGAACTCTGGGCAGCTTGTATTTCAACGCCAAAGACTGGAAAAACTGCTCGGAATACACTTTGCAGGGACTTAAATTACAACCCGAATCGGAATATCTTTCGCTGATGCTGTTTCATTCGCTCTGGCATATGAAAAAATTCGACGACGCGCTGGAAGAAATCAAGCGTTTTATCGCGCTGAACGGTTATTCAAAAGAATACGATTTGATTCTCAAAGAAATCGAAGGCGATTAAACGAGTTTGGCAATCTGCCGAATCGCGCCGAGATGATACGCCGTGTGCGCGACCATCCCGATCGCCATCCCGACATTATCTTCGCTCCAATCCTCGATTCCGGCAAAACAGCGCAGAGTGCTTTCGTAAGATTTGCGGACGGACTCGCGCAGGGCGTCCCATTCCGCCTCGTTCACCTCTTCAATCAACCAGCTTTGCTCCCAGTTGACCCGCTCGGTTCTGCCCGTCATAAACTCGCACAAACGGTCGAGATAAAATTTCGCGTGCTCGGTCTGCGCCGCAATCGTCGTCGCGGCAAGCTCGCGCGAAACCTGCTCGGCGGAAAGCTTTCCGAGCGTGTTGAAAATCCCTGCGCCGCGGTCGAGATACGCGCTGCCCTGTCCTTCGGGCGAGCCTTCAAACGTCTCGCGCAGCAGATATAAAACTGATTTCAAAAAAGCGTCTTTTGCAATATTGGTGTTCATTTGTGTAATCTGTGGTTTCCGATTTATGGCAATCGAAAATATCGAAAAATTTATCGGCGAGCTGGCTCGCGCGCTTCACGAAGAAACTTTTGTCAAACTGACTTTAGGCAATTATAAAGGCGCGGACGCGCATCTGCAAAAAATTCTCGTCCGTCTGGTCGAAACGAAGCGAGGCACGCGCCTTTTTTTCCTTTTCCGTTACGACACGCGCGACACGGCAAAAAATTTCGATTTCACCGAAGGCGTCGCGAAAGTGCGCGAATTTTTGGGCAAAGATTTTTTCTCCGGTCATCTTTTCACGACCGAAAACGATTTTCAAATCGACATCGGCAAAAAAGAAAAATCGCGCCTGAACACGGCGAAACCGACGTTTAAAGCCAAGCCTTCCGCCGCGCACGATAAAGAAAAACAACTTCTGGTCGACCCGAACGGCTTTTACCTGAACGCTCTCGGAATTACCAATGACAAAGGCGAAATCCGCGACAAGCAGCAGGACAAATGGAAACAGATAAATAAATTCGTCGAAACGCTGTCGAAGCTTTTCGCCAATTCCCTTCTGAAAGAGCGGCGCGAAATAAAAATCGTCGATATGGGCGCGGGCAAAGGTTATCTGACGTTTGCGACTTACGATTATTTCAAAAACACTCTGAATCTCGACGTGCAGGTCACGGGCGTGGACACGAAAAAAGAGCTTGTCTCGCTCTGCAACGACATCGCCAAATCGTGCGATTTCAGCGATTTACAGTTCGTTCACGGCTGGATCGGCGATTACGATTTGCAGGATGTCGATATTCTCATCGCGCTTCACGCCTGCAATACGGCGACCGACGACGCGATTTTCAAAGGCATCCGGGCAAGCGCCGATTTAATCGTCTGCTCGCCGTGCTGTCACCAGGAAATTCGCCCGCAGATAAAGCCGCCCGCGCTTTTAAAAGACATTCTGAAACACGGCGTGATGCTCGAACGCGAAGCCGAAATCATCACCGACGGTCTGCGCGCGCTGCTGCTGGAAAAAAGCGGCTACGCGACCAGGGTTTTCGAGTTTATCGCCACCGAGCACACGCCGAAAAACAATATGATTGTCGGCACCAGGCAGAATGCAAAGGTTGACGCCGAAAGATACGAGCGCGAGGTGGCGGAAATCAAAAATTTTTACGGCATCACCGAGCAAAGGCTCGAATCGCTGCTTAAAACTGCGGCTTAGTTATCGTCAGGGTCAAATTATATTTCGCGGATTTTACTTTTGTCTCCGGCGGCAGGCTGACCCAAATAACATAATCGCCCGTATACGGCGCGGAAAAAGCGTATTGATAATTCTGTTCGTATTTGGTGTAAAACGTCGCTTGCTCGCCGGGATTTAAAATTCTGAACGACGCTGCTTTTCCTTTCGGAACGGAAGTAATTTTTACCTGAATTATCTGTCCTTCTTTCGCCGAAAAAACGTATTCGGCTTGCTCGTCGCCTTTCACTTTTCCGCTCACGGTCGCCGAAGATTTCCCTTTCGCGAAGGTAATCGGATTCGGCTCGGCTTTGCCGCCGTTCTGCGCGAAAACGCCGGCGCCGCCAAAAAGTAAAACAACAATTGCAGCGAGTATTTTTAATTTCATAATATTTTCATTACTGCGGATGTGAACGCAATTCTACACTGTTTTTGCTAAGATAAACAAAATATGTCAAGACCCGAAAAAACCGAATACGCCGAATATTACGAAACATACGTTTCGCTGGTCGAGGAAACCGATATAGTTTCCGCTTTGCGGAATCAGCTCGCCGAACTCGAAAATATTTTCGCCGCCGTCGCGGAAGAAAAAGGCGCCTACGCCTACGCCGAAGGCAAATGGAGCATCAAGGAATTAATCGGTCATCTGATTGACGGCGAGCGGATTTTCTCGTATCGCGCTTTTCGTTTCAGCCGCGCCGACCAGGCGGCGCTCGCCGGCTTTGAACAGGACGACTACATCGCTTACGGAAATTTTAATAATCGCCCGCTCGCCGATTTAATCGAGGAATTTTCGCTTTTGCGAAAGGCAAACAACATCTTTTTTAAAAATCTTTCCGCCGAAGCCTGGTCGAGAACCGGAACGGCGAGCGACGCGGAAGTTTCGGTGCGCGCGCTGGCTTACATAATGGTCGGTCACGTCCGGCATCACGCCGGCATTTTGAAAACCCGCTATCTGGCTTGAATGAAATTCGACGCAATCATCATCGGCGCGGGCGCGGCGGGACTTTTCTGCGCGATAGAAGCCGGAAAACGCGGGCGCAAAATTCTGGTCGTCGAACACAACGCGCAGGTCGGGCGCAAAATTCTGATTTCCGGCGGCGGTCGCTGCAATTTCACCAACACGAGCGTGAAAGCGGAAAATTTCGTTTCGCAAAATTCGCATTTCTCGAAATCCGCGCTGGCGCGCTACACGCCGCAGAATTTCGTCGAACTAATCAAAAAACATAAAATTCAATTTTACGAAAAAAAGCTCGGACAGCTTTTCTGCAAAGAATCTTCGCGCCAAATCGTCGAGATGCTGCTGGAAGAATGCCGCGCGGCAAAAGTCGAGATTCGCACTAATTGCACGGTGAAAAATGTCAACCAAAACGCGTTGTTTGAAATCGAAACGAATCAGGGCGTTTTTCAAAGCGAATCAATGGTGATTGCCACGGGCGGACTTTCGTTTCCGAAAATCGGCGCGAGCGATTTCGGTTATCAAATCGCCCGTCAATTCGGCTTGAAAATTACTGAAACTCGCGCCTCGCTCGTACCGCTCATTTTCGAGAAAAAAGCGCAGAATTTTATCAAGCTGGCGGGCGTTTCCGTCGATTCCGTCGTATTGAGCGGCAAGGCTTCGTTTCGCGAAAACATTCTGTTCACACATCGCGGGCTTTCGGGTCCCGCCATTCTGCAAATTTCAAATTACTGGCAAAAGGAAAAAGCCGTTTCGATTGATTTATTGCCGCACGAAAATGCGCTCGAACTGCTCGAAAAAAATCATTCGAGCCGCCGGAATCTCGACAATTTTTTGAGCCGTTTTCTGCCGCATCGCTTCGCCGAAGTTTTTACGTCGCAGAATTTTGCCGACAAACCGCTGAATCAATTTAACCGCCGGGAAATCGAGCAAATCGCCGACCGGCTGAACAACTGGCAGGTAAAATTTATCGAAACCGAAGGCTACGATAAAGCGGAAGTCACGCTCGGCGGCGTCGATACGGGCGAGCTTTCGTCGCAGACGCTGGAAGCGAAAAAAGCTCCCGGACTTTATTTTATCGGCGAAGTCGTGGACGTCACGGGCTGGCTCGGCGGCTACAATTTTCAATGGGCTTGGTCATCCGCTTTTGCCGCCGGTCAAGTCGTTTAAGAAGCGGAAAGCGGTAAACGATAAGCGGCAGGTTCGTCTGTTTGCAATTGCAAGTTAGCATTCAGCACTTACCGTTGACCGCTTCTTCGCGCTTTAAAAATTAATTTACTAAAAGTCTCGGCTTTGCTATGCTTGAAGCGTATCGTTTTTGTTTTTACGATTCTCCAGAACAAGGCAGGGTTTATGAAAAAACATCTTCTTCCGTGCGGAATTTTCATTCTGCTGCTCGCGCTCGCGGCGTTTTCCCAAGCGGTCGCGCCGACGCCGCAAAATCAAACTAAAAATCAAACCGCGACCGACCCGGACGAGAAAAATTCCGATTTGGTGATTACGGCAAACGTCCGCGCCCGCGAATTAAAAATGGAGATTGTGCCGAATCCGACCGTCGAATTTCCCGGCAAGCCCGAACGTCAAACCGTCTGGGAAGCCGACCGCGAAAATCTTCCCGAAAAAACCGAGCCGGGCGTGACGTATCGAAATATCGGCATTCGCCTGCGCATTTACAGCCGTTTCGCCGAGATTCAGCGCATCGTGCTGGAAGCGATTGACGAAGAACCGGATTCGACCGTGATTAATCAAACTTCGCCTGCGGAAACGCCTCAGGACAAAGCCGCAACGCCGCCGACAAGAAGCCCGGTCGCCCAAAAGCCGAAACCCAAAATAAACCGAGACCGGCGAACGAGAAAATAAGGAGAATCCGGTGAAATCAATCGCTCTTTTACGCGTTTTGTTTTTCGTCTGCGCTCTGGTCGCGGCGTCTCTGATTTTTTCCGCCGCCGCGCGTGGGCAGAGTCAAACGCCGACGCCGACCACCGAGACGACCGACGAAGATTTTGAACTGAACATCGACGACAGCCGCACGACCGAATCGAATTACAAGCGCTCGACCGGCGTCGAAATCAGCGAGGCAAACGTTTCAATCGGCGTCGGCGCAACCGTCAGCGCGCAGAAAATCGACCTTCTTCTGCGCGGCGTGACGGGCAGAGTTCGCTTTCGGGCTTCGCTCGAAACGATTCGCCGCCGCATCGCACAAGCCAATCGGAATCGCCCGCAAAATTCGGGCAACCGCTAAAAAATTTTAATTGCTGTTCACCGCGCCTGAAACCGAATTTCGGGCGCGGCTTTTAACGAGGAGGAAACCGATGAAAAAAACTTTTTTCAGCTTAACTTTTATCTTTCTTTTGAGCGTCGCCGTTTACGCTCAAACGACCACCGGCGACACTAATACGAGCATCACCACGCGAACCGCGACGCCGACGCCGACACCGACCCGACCGCGCGCCACGCCGACGCCGGTCACGCCCGTTCGTCAACTGACGGCGGAAGAACAACAGCGCCAGCGCGAATCCAGCGAGCGCAGGCGGCAGGAAGCGGCGTCGGGCGACCCGGACGTTCTGCTCGACGTGCCGAATCTTTCGGTCGATGAAATCACGCTGGAAGTCGAAAACCTGCGCGCCAAAGTCTCGCTCGACGCGCGGCTGGCAAATCTTTTGCAGCTTTCGGCGGGCGCGGACGTCGGAATCGACAAGGTGAAACTGACCATCAAAGGCGTCCGGGCGGAAGTTTTATTGAAAGTCCGGCTGGATAATGTGGCAAGCATTATCGACCGCACTTTGACGACGATTGACCGCAATCCGCAGATTCTCGAACGCCTTCTGACGTCGGTTGACAACACGGTCAACACGGTCGGAAACGTGGCGAATACGGCATTGCAGCCGGGCGGCGTGTTAAGCCAGACCGTCAACACGCTCGGTCAAACCGTCCAGCGAACTCTGGACACGACCGGAAACATCGTCGAAAAAACCCTGGACACGACCGGCAAAGTCGTCAATCAGAGAACGCTCGGCTCGGTTCTCGACACGACGGCGACCGGCTTGAGATTAGTCAACGAAACGACCAACAGCGCCGGTCAAACCGTCCGCCGCTTGCAGGACGCTTCGGGCGGCGTGGTCGAAGTCGTTTTGGATTCCGCCGGAAAAATCGTCAGCTCCCGAATCGTCAGCGGCGCGGGCGTTCAACCGAGATAACAGAAATTTTTTATCAGGAATAATTAAGGCGGGTTCAAATTCCCGCCTTCTTATTTATCTCCCGAAAATCATCGCCAGAACGGCAATCACCAGAATAATAAACAGCACCAGCAGCGTAATCTTTATCCAGCTGTACGGGCGGTCGCCCTGCACTTCGCCGGTTCTGCCGTTGACGACGATTTGGAAGGTTTTGTTGTTGAATTGATACGCGCCCGCGTAAACCGGCAGCAGCAGATGCTTGAAAGTAATGTTGGAAAAATCGGTCGAGACGTTGTGAACGCGCTGTTCGTCGCCGCCGATGTCTTGCCGGACATCGCTTTGAATCACGCCGTCGGCGATTTGTTTGAAAATTTCAAAGCCTTCGGGCAGCGCGACCTGGTAAGTCTGCGCTTTGTGCCCCGACAAAAACGCCGGTTCGTAGGATTTCAATTCCCGCAAATCCCACGGCTCAAGCCGGTCGAGATATTTTTGCGGCAGCGATTTCGTCGCCGGAACGCAAACGTCGTCAAACCGGCGCGAAACGTAACCGCTCGCCGAAGACCAGCTTGTATGGCGCACCTGACGGGATTTTTGCACGCCGTTTTCCTCGTAATATTCGGTTTCGTAATAATGCTCGCCGCGCTCGCCCGCGTAAGAGCTTTGCGAAAAAGCGTCGTAAGTCCAATACGGGATGTAAATGCTGCTCAGCTTGTCGGGACGCGCGAAATCTTTCAGTTTCGAGGGCGCGAACCAGCGCGAGTTTATCCAGTTTCGCAAGCTTTCGCTCGCCTGCCTGTCGGTCACACGAAACGGCAGAACGCCTTCGGGCGCAATCAGAGGGTCGGCTGATTTCGGCTGCGCGACGATTTTCGCGCCGCAGAAATCGCAGTTGCGCGCGGTTTCGGGCGGCGTGAAATTGACAATCGCGCCGCAGCTGTCGCAGCCGACCTGCATCGCGTCCTGCGCCATCGGCTGAAGATTCTGCGCGCCCGCCTGCAAAAAACGGTCGTAATCTCTTTCCTCGACCGCGCCTTCGGCTTTGATTTCCTGCGTGTGCGCGCAGTAAGGACAGGTTAGAAGCCCGTTTTGCGGGTTGAAAACCATATTCGCGCCGCAGTTTTCGCATAAAAAACGGTTGATGTTTTCGCGTTTGATTTCAGGTGCGTTTTGCATAGACTTCCAGAAGATTAAACTAAAAACTTGCCGATGCTCAAGGCAGTAAACGCGGAATGATGAACGATGAACGACGAATTGCAGTTTCCGCATTCCGAATTCATCGTTCATCGTTCCGCGTTCATCGTTTCTTTTTTGTCTTTTCCCGCAAGTTGTGGCTCAATCGAATGGATGCTTGGGCAATTTCGCGACAAATTTCTGCTGGAAACGGTTGTTTTCGTGTCGGGCGCGTTGGTGATGATTTACGAGATTATCGGCTCGCGGCTGCTCGCGCCGCATATCGGGACTTCGACCTATATCTGGACGAGCTTAATCGGCGTTATCTTAGGCAGTTTGAGCGTCGGCTACTGGCTCGGCGGGCGCATCGCCGACCGGAAACCGGATTTGAAGATTTTATCGGGAATTTTATTTTTCGCGGGCGCTTTGACGACCCTTACGCTTTTTTTGCAGGAAATTATTCTCTCGATTCTGGCGTCGGCTTCCGCAAGGCTGGAACTGAAAGCAATCATCGCCGCGCTCGTTTTGTTCGCGCCCGCCAGCGTTTTGTTCGGTTTCGTGACGCCGTATGCGGTGCGTTTAAAAATGCTCAGCGTCGAAGATTCCGGCAAAACCGTCGGCAGGCTTTACGCGCTTTCGACCGTCGGCAGTATCCTGGGAACGTTCGCCGCCGGGTTTGTTCTGCTGCCGTTTGTCGGCAGCGTGCGCTCGCTTTATCTGATTATCGCGGCGCTGTTTACGCTTTCGGCGCTGCTCGGCGCGTTTCAGCTGACGACGAAAAAACTCTATGTTTTGATTTTGTTTGCGGCGGCGATCGGGCTGAACGAGCTTTACGCCTATTCGCTGTCTCGAAGCCACGATTTACACGATTTCGACACGCATTACAGCCGCCTGCGCGTGTTTCGCGCGATTGACGAAAGAACGCGGAAACCGATGACGGCGCTGACGACCGACCCGCTCACGACGCAGTCGGCAATCTTTCTCGAAGACGACGAGCTTGTTTTGCGATATTCGAAGTTTTATCATCTTTTGCGGCATTTCAACCCCGATTTTCAAAACACTCTCATCATCGGCGGCGCGGGCTACACTTTCCCAAATGAATACCTGCGCAAATATCCCGGCAAAAAAATCGACGTCGTCGAGATTGACCCGCAAATGACCGAAATCGCGCGGCGTTTTTTTCGCTTGCGGGACAATCCGCAAATGCGGATTTTTCACGCCGACGGGCGCGTTTTTCTCAATCAAACAACGGATAAATACGACGTCGCGCTGGTCGATGCCTTCGGGTCGGTTTATTCCGTGCCGTTTCAGCTGACGACAATCGAAGCCGTGCGGAAAATACGCGATGTTTTAACGGACGACGGCGTTGTCATTTTGAATATGATTTCGGCAATCGAAGGCGAAGGCTCGCTGTTTCTGCAAGCCGAATACAAGACTTTTCAGACGGTTTTCCCAAACGTTTATTTATTCAAAGTGCGCGCCGAACGCGATGACAAAACGCCGCAGAATTTGATTCTCGTCGCTTCCAAAGCAAACGAAATCTCGCCTGAAACAAACGACGAGGAAATCGCCGCTTTATTCGAGAACGCTTACGAAAAACCTCTGCCCTTAACCGTTCCGGTCTTAACCGACGACCTCGCGCCCGTCGAATATTACAATTCCCTGGCGCAGAAACTGGCGAAATGAGCGTTGAATAAATGTTGTCCTGTTGTGATTATTGGACACGGTTAAAGTCCCGGCTGTGCCCGAAAACGGATTCGCGCGGCATCTGTCGGCAGCAGGCTTTGGCGAAACGCCGGAACGGTTCGACGAAGTGTTTTCAAGTTCCGGCGAAGCGTGATAAAGCTTTGGCGAAACGTTTTTAAGGCTTGGCGAAGTGTTCTAAAGCCTCGGCGGAGTTTGCCGGCGGCTTGGCGGAGTTTGCTGACGGCTTGGCGCCGTGTTCCGAAGCAATCGCGGCGTGTTCCGAAGCAATCGCGCCGTGTTCTAAGCCAATCGCGGCGTGTTCTAAAGCAATCGCGGCGTGTGCCGAAGCTATCGCGGAGTTTGCTGACGTTGCCGCGAAGCGTTTTGAGGTAATCGCGGCGTGTGATAAGGCTGTCGCGGAGTGTGACAACCGAATCGCGCCGCGCGTGCAAGCGTCCGGCGGCTGTTTTAACGAAACTCCGTGATGTCCATCCCGTATTTTTCCTGCACGTAATCCTGCTGCACGGCGTTCAGATTCTTCAAGTTTTCCAACCGCCGCTTCGCTTTCATAATGTGAGTTTTCGTGCGCTCGGACATTTGTTTGAAATAATTTCTGCCGGCTGTCTGCTCGGCGCGAACCTTTTCGCGCAGCGTGTAAGCTTCCGACAATTCGGCTTTCAATTTCTCGCTTTTCAGCTCGCGCAGGCGAACGGCGACCTGCGAAATCTGGCGAATAGCGCGCACCAGCTCGTCGCCGATCGAATCGCCGCGCACCAAATCGGGCGAATCGCGATATTCTTCGACCAGTTTATTCAAAAGATTCTGGTCGCCGTCGGCGTAAGCGTCGTTGAGCCGCGCCATAAGCCCGTGACGCCGCGCGCGTTCCGCATCGTCAATCGCCAAATCGGGATGAATCATCCGCGCCAGATTGTGATAAGCCTTTTTCGCTTCCGGCGTCGGATTGAATTTATTGTGACAATTCCGATTCGCTTCGGCTAAATCGGCGGCGGATTCTTCGGCGCGGCGGCGCAGTTCCTCGACTTTCCTTTTTATCTCCTCGTCGTCCGGCACGAGCTTTAATTCTTCTTCGGCAATCAGCGCTTCGATTTCGTCCAGCTCGGCGTAAAACCGCCCGACTTCCATCGTGTAATTCGCTTCGGTCTGCTCCAACTCGGCGCGCAGCTCCGTCATTTCCTCTTCGCGGTCAGCCAGGCGGTCTTTCAGACGCTCAAGCTTCCGGCGCTTTTTCTCAAGTTCGATTTCTTCGGGCGATACGGCATTCATAAATTATTTCGAAATCAAAGATTAACACAGATGAAAACAAGGCAAAAGTAAAAAGTAAAAAGGCAAAAGGCAGGAATTTTTCCTTTTGCCTTTTGCCTTTTACCTTATTTAAGCGTCTCGACACGCGAGACGAAAATTCCGGCTTTATCAGCCTTCCTCTTCGTCAAACTTGCTGAGCGCATTTTCTTCGGCGAGCTTGATTGCCGCCAGATTTTTAAACTCGATTTCGACGAGCATATCGTCTTTGAAATCGGGATTCGCCTTATACCATTCGGTGCTTTCAAAATATTTCTGCAATTCCTTGTCTTTGAAAACCCGACCGCGGCGCGCGTAAATCTCGTTTCGCAAAATGCGCAAATCTTCCGCGAAAAGCTCGCCCAGAGCGTCTTCCGTCAAAACCTCGGTCGAAAGCTTTTCGCGGATTTTCGCCTCGTAAGACTCAATCGTCTTGACGTTTTGCTCTTCGATTTTGTTGAGCTTGACCGTTTTTTGATTTTTCGCCGGTTTATACCAGTCGCGCCAGGCAAAATACTGCCGGATGCCGGGCGTGTCGAATTTCCTGCCGCGCCGCGCCCAGAACTCGTTGCGAATCATCCTGAGCTCCATCAGCGACAAGCCTTTCAGTTTGTCCTCGGTCAAAAGAACGTTTTGAAAGTTTTCCATATCGCCGATGGAGATTGCCGTGTTGCGCCCTTCGCTTTTCTGCGCGAACAGCTTTTCCAGATTTTTTCGCTCGATTTCGGACAAAACCGCCGGCGCGTAATTCGGGCTGCGCTTATACCAGTAACGCTCGTCGAAATATTTTTGCAGCCATTCTTCGTCGGGAAAAGTCTTGCCGTGAATGGCTTCGATTTCGGCGATTAAAATCGTCAGCTCGGCGGGCGAATAGCTGCGAATATTCGCCTCTTCGATGAGCTTGGTCTGCCAGATGCGCATATCGCCCGGCTCGATTGATTCGTGCCGTTCGGCTTCCGCCAGACGAATCAAATCCAAATTGTCGCGCTCCATTCGGGTCAAAAGCGCGTTCGTAAACTTCAGATTCGGTTTATACCAGGCTTGTTTTTCCAGATAATCCTGAATCGAGCGTTCCTTGAAGACGCGCCCGCGTTTGCCGAAAACGACTCCGCGCAGAAGTTCGACTTGGTTGAAGGCGGCGGAAATGTCGAGTTTTGCAAGCTGGGCTTTGGTGATTTTTCTTTTCGTAAAATCTAATTTATGCCAGTTCTGCTTGTTAAACGCATTCCATCCGTCCTTCCGCACCGCCTCAAAATCATCCAGTTGCGCGAGAGCGTTTTGAGCAAAAACGAGCGCCAGCAGGAAGCTCAAACAAACAATAAATTTTCTGTTCATATCTCTTTCCTTTGTCATTTTTGCGTGGAAAATTTCATCTAAATCAAATTATTTTTCATAATTTCGATAATTAATTTACGAAGCCGTTTCGGTTTGCGCTTCGACTTCGACAATCTCGAAACTCGTCTGTATCTGCGCCGTCGGGCGCACCGTCGCGGCGACGCTGCAATATTTTTCATCCGAAAGCTGAACGGCGCGCGCCACAGCCTGCGCGGAAACGTTGTGACCGTATACGATATGGTGAACGTAAATTTTTGTAAACGCGCGCGGGTATTCGTCGCGCCGCTCGCCCTCGACGATGATTTTGTAATCGGTCACGACCTGCCGTTTTTTCTCCAGAATCGAAACGACGTCAACCGCCGTGCAGGCGCCGACGGCGATTAAAAGAAGCTCCAGCGGCGACGCGGCGGATTTTCTTTCGCTTTTACCGTCAATAACTTGCGCGTGACCGCTCGGACTGGTGCCGATAAAAAATTCGTCGCCGGCGTATTGAATTGTCGCTTTGTAACCAGACATTTTCCCCTTTCCTTGAACGAAAGAATAAAATAATTTTGCGCGATTCTAACACAGAAACCGGCTATTTTAATAAAAGATTTTTCGACAACTATTCGGCGAAGCAAAACAACTAATTTACTGGCACAAAAAATGCTGTCAGAGTATAGGTCATAATTTTATACGTGGACGTTTTTCGGAAGCAAGGAGAAAATATGAACAGGCATCGAAACGTTTTTTCAGCCTTTTTGGCAATCGGCTTAATATTTTTTGCGGCGCTCGCGCACGAGGTCAGCGCGCAGCGCACGCAGGTCAACGAGCGTGAGGTGCGCGGCATTCTGCGCCAGCTGACCGTCAAGCTCGACGATTTTCAATACAATCTGGATTCTGAACTGCGCCAGAATTCCGCGAATCAGACGGACGAAGAAGATTTGAGAAACAGCCTCGACGGGCTGCAAACGGAAGTCAACAATTTTCAGAACAAATTCACGCGCCGCCGCGACAGCCGGTCGGACGTTTCGCAGATGCTCTCGTCAGCCCGCACGGTCGAGGAAAATTTGTCTCGCCTGCGCGTGAGTCAAAAGCTGCGCCGCGAATGGACGGACACGCAAAAACTGCTCGACCAGTTAGCCAATAATTACGGCGTCCGCGCCGATTCAAACGACGACGATAGTTCGCAGTTGCCGGACAATCAGACTCCGACCACACAATATCCGAATCAAACGCCGAACACCAATTTCACCTACGGCTTGACCGGAACTTACCAGCTGGACACGGCGCGCAGCGAAAATGCCGCGGACGTTGCCGAGCGCGCGGTCGGCGGCGCAAATACGCAGAACCGCGAAGAAGCGCGGCGCGATTTGCAGGAAAAGCTCGAAGCGCCGGAACGACTGGCGATTGACGTCAAAGGAAATCAGGTGACGCTGGCTTCGACGCTCGCCTCGCAAATGACGGTTACGGCTGACGGTCGGGACCGGACGGAAACTCTGCCGGACGGCAGAACTCTGCGCGTGCGCACGACGCTGCGCGGTCAGGAATTGACGGTTTCCAGCGTCGGCGGCAACAATGACTACACGGTGACGTTCGCCTCTATCGAAAACGGCAGAAGTATGAAAGTGACGCGGCGCGTGACGACCGATTATCTGAATCAGACGGTTTTCGCCGAAAGCGTTTATACGAAAACCGATTCGGTCGCGCGATACGACATTTACAACACCAACCCGACGCCGAACACCAATTATCCGCCGACCACGACGACCGGACGCACGGGCGAATTTATCGTGCCGAACGGAACGATTATCACCGGCAATCTCGAAAACGACATTACGACGAAAGTTTCGCAGAACAACGACCGTTTTCGGATGACCGTTTCCGCGCCGAATCAATTTCGCGGCGCGGTCATCGAAGGCTACATTTCGGGAATCAATCGTTCGGGCAAAGTTTCGGGACGCTCGCAGATAACCTTAAACTTTGAAAGAATCAAATTGCCGACCGGCGAGACTTACGATTTTGCGGGTTATCTGACCAGCGTCACCGACCAGAACGGCAAAGTCGTGAAAATCGATACGGAAGGCGCGGTCAAAGGCGACAGCCAGACCAAAGAAACCGTCAAACGCGGCGGCATCGGCGCAGGTCTGGGCGCGATTATCGGCGCGATTGCGGGCGGCGGAAAAGGCGCGGCAATCGGCGCGATTATCGGCGGCGGGGCGGGCGCCGGCTCGGTTTACGTGCAGGGTAGAGAAGACCTCGAACTGAAAGCCGGTTCTTCGATTACCGTCCAGGCTTCTTCGCCTATCCGTTAGTAAAAAATTTTAATATAACCACTTCTTCGATGGCTGCCGATATTTAATCTTTTTAGACGAGTGATGAGCAATTATTCACTCGTCTTTTTCGTTTGAAAAAAATTTTCTTGACGCGAAATGTAAACAGGCGTAAGGTAAGGCAATACTCCGACAACAATTCACGGTTGTTTAGCCGACAGCTGCAAGCAGCAGACCAAACAATCTTTCTGACTGGAATTTTAGCCGCTTCTTCTGGAATTTTAGCCGCTTCTTTAAGCAGAAAGGAACAAAATGAAAAACCATTACCGGGCGTCATTTATTGTCGTTTTATGTTTAACGATATTTATGGCAGTTGGAATTACCGTTACGATTGTCTCTCAATCGCCAAACAAGAATGTTCAAAATATGAAGAACTTGACTACCAGAAACGATTTGCAAAATTATGGAGTAGAAATTATTCCATCTTCAAGTGAAAACTTTGACTATGAGTTAAAGCAATACACCGGCAGTAAAGATTCATTAATCTCTCTGGTTGAGTCGGCAAGACCTTTTGCGTTTTTTATTAAAAACAATTCGCCGAAAGAAATTGTCGGCGTCAGCCTGCGGTGGAAATTTACTGACTCTAACGGAAGAAGTGTCGAGATACCTCAAAGCGAAGCCAATCCGGGAGTGTTGATGGGAATCAAACCTCTCGACCCGCGAATGGCAGGAAAAACAAGCCTGATAAACAGCGGGGCGATAAAATTTTTTACCTATTTCAACGACCTGATAGGACATAAAATTGCTTTTGCGAATATGCGTTTTAAAAATCCGTCAATTGACTATAAGTATCAAATCGATTCTGGAAACACTGAATCAGATATTTCTAATTTGAATTCTCAAAAAGTGGAATATTTCAGTCGCTACACTGACTTTTCAATGTCTATCGACGGAATAGTTTTCAATGACGGAACGTTTGTCGGCGCAGACGAAAATTTCTTTTTTGATACCCTAAACGGCGATATACAGGCGAGAAAAGATATTTTGACGGCTTTGAGCGAAGCCAGGTCAGCCGGCAAAAAGGACGCAAACATTCTGGAAGATATTTTGGCTAAAACTTCAAACATATCAGCGAATTTGGAGGCACTGCGGTCTGGTAACGCAACGCGCGAGCAGGTATTTGATTTTAGTTATAAAAATTATCTGAAAAATTTAAGAAACGAGCTGGTTATGAAAAGAGCAAGAATGTCTGATGATTATATTATCAGCCAGCTTCAAATCGCTCGACTTTCCGACTTTGTGACGCTTCATAAAGCAGATGAATTTCTTAAATAAAATGTGCGAGTGACAGCTTTTGAAAGATGTATTTTTCTCAACGATGTCCGACGAATAAGTCAAAAGTGCTGAATCAATTCAGTTAAGGATTAAAATCAGGAAAATTAAGCCTTGTTTTTTGCTCGCAGATAATCTTCGAATTTCATTTAAAAAAGCTATTAAATCTTTAAAAATGCTCGTTGTAGGTTTAGCTATATTACTTGTTTTGCAGGTCATTTTAGCCTTCGGACAACTGTTTCCCTGGTTTGTTACGTCACTTACTTGCAATCCGGAAGTTACCTGTTTCAACCAACAAGTTAATATATCGGCACACGTAAATTTCCGAGTAACTTTCCCAAATTTATATATATATAGTTATGGTAGGGGCTATGCCGGCACATTCTCGACTTGCGCGAACGGCGCTTCTGTTCGCAATGATGCGAAAGTCACTAATGATTTTTTCTGGGTCGGGTATGACCACCGGTCTGATGAGCTAAACGGATTTAATCAGATATTAACGACTGTGCAGCAAGGGACTCTAAGTTCGACTATTCTGGGAGACCTTATTTATACTCCGGCAGTCACACTTTATTTTCCAGAACTATGTTCTCCGCCCACAACCGTCGCTGGTGGATGTAATGGTCTGCCGGATTGGGGAACATATCCATCGGGCTGCGCGTCGGGCTTTGTTTATAGCGGCGGCGTTTGCACGCGCAGTTCCGGTTTTATCAGCAATTGCGCTATGTTCGGCGGTTATGATGACAGTTCCTGCGGATGCTTTGGCGGCTGCGCGCCGGAACTCGGCGGCTGCTCGCCGGTTTTGATTGACGTTTCCGGCGACGGCTTTGCTTTGACTAATGCGGCAAACGGCGTCAATTTCGACGTGGACGGTAACGGCACACCGGAGCGGCGAGCCTGGACGGCTCCCGGTACGGATGACGCGTGGCTGGTGCTCGACCGCAACGGAAACGGAACGATTGACGGCGGACGAGAGTTATTCGGAAGCTCGTGTTCACAGCCGCCGCCGCCCGTCGGCATCGAGTTAAATGGTTTCAATGCGTTAAATGAATATGATAAAGCCGGCTTCGGCGGCAACGGCGACGGATTTATCTCACAGCAGGACGCGATTTTCAGCAGCTTGAGATTGTGGCAGGACACGAACCACAACGGAATTTCAGAGTTCGGCGAACTGCATACGCTTGTCGAATCGGGATTAAGAAAGATAGACCTCGATTACCGGGAATCGAGAAGAATAGACCAATACGGCAATCAGTTCAAATATCGAGCGAAAGTCAGAGACGCGCACGGCACGCAACTCGGTCGCTGGGCGTGGGACGTTTTTCTCGTCACCGAGCCTTAATCAATTAAAGATTCGCTGTATTCTCAAAAGAACGCTTGCAATTCGGCGTTCTTTTGCTTTTGTCCCGAAAAATCGTAGAATCGGCGCTAGTGACAAATCTTCCCGAAGAAATCGAAGCTTACCGCGACCGGAAATGGCGGCGCGACGAAGCCTTAAAAGTCGAAACCGCGCCGCAGGTCGAGCAGATGGTTGAGGATTTGGGCTTTTGCCTGACGCTGACGGACGCGCGCACGAATCTGCCTTCGGTTTACCTCGCCGTCTGCGGCAGACGCGACGCGCACACGCCGCGCAACGTGCAGAAAGATTACGAATGCAGCCTCGCCTGGACGCTCAAGGACGAAGTGATGCGGCGCGGCAAAATGTATTACGCCAAGCTCTCGAAAGGTCGCTCGATGTTCGTCGCGCCGCGTCTGGTGCCGTTTTTCAACGCGCTTTACGGCGTGCCGAAAGCGAAAGAAAAAGAAGCTTTATCGCCCGAAGCGCAAAAAATTTTGAAGGTTCTGCGGCGGGAATGGGAAATGGCGACGGCGGATTTGCGCGAGGAAGCGAAAATCAGCGACCGCAAAGCCGTGACGAAAGCGATTGACGAATTGCAGAAAGCGATGAAGGTAATTCCGCAGGAAGTTCTTTACGCGCCGAAATTTACGTATATCTGGACGCTGGCTGAGGCGCGTTTCCCGAAAGAGCTGGCGAAAAAAATCGACCGGGAAACGGCTTTGAAAGAGATTGCCCGCGCTTTTCTGCAAATGCACGGAATGACCCTGCGCGGCGAATTCGCGAAAGCGTTCGGTATAAATCGCCGGGAAGCCGGAAGGGCGAATCATCGTCTGGTTTTTGAAGGCTTTGCCGAAAGACTCGAAACGGGCGTTTACCGCCTGCGAAAATTTTCTTAACCGGAGAGAGGCGAAGAAAATTCACCGCCGAGAGACAAAGACCACAAAGAGAAATTCAAAATAAGCTAACGCAGCTTGATAGATAGAGCGGAGTAGACTCTGCGGCTTGATAAAATTATTTCTTTGTTCGTGTTCTTTCGTCTTTGTTCGTGGCTAATTCTTCTTTGTATTCTTTCGTGTCTTGGTGGTGAAAAATTACTTCGGATTCGTCTGCAAATTTATTTCAACCTGCGCGCTTCCGCGTTTCACGCCGAGTTTTTTCACTTCGATTTTTTTACCGCGCAGCGGCGTGCCGGAAAGTTGCTGCCCGTCGAGCGTTTCGATGACGTCGTCCGCCTTCAAGCCGGAGCGCTCCGCCGCGCTGTTCGGGCTGACATTTTTTACTTTCCACTTGCCGTTTTCACCGACCACTTCCACGCCGAGCGGCGAGAGAAGCTGCTGCACCGAAAAAGGTTTTTCGCTGTTGAAATCTTTCGGCGCTTCGAGTTTGGCATCGGGATTTAAGCCTCGCGGTCGAAAGACTTGCGGCGAGCCCAGCAGAGTCTTGTCTTGCGAAAAACCGCCATTTTCCTTGATTAATGTTTTGGGCTTTTCGTTTTTCGGCTTTTTGTTCGCTCCGGCGGTCGCGACGAAAGGCGACTCGTCGTTGCCGCTTCTTTCGATTTGACTGCCGGAATTTGCGACGAGAATTTTTTCCGGCGCTTTTCTATCGCTCGCGTCAGAGGCGACAAAGGCGTTCGACATTTTTTGCGGTTGAGCAATATTGGCGGGCGGCGGTTGCTGCGCCTGAGTTTCCGCAATCGGTGCGACGTCGCCCGCGCCGCCGAAAAAGTTTCCGTTCAGCACCACAAAAGTCGAGACGACGATGGACGCGAAGGCGGGCAAGGCGTAGGCAAAATGTCTTTTATAATTTGTTTTGTAGGCGTTCGGGTTTGCCTTGGCGATGCGCGCTTTCAGGCGAAACTCGAAATCCTTCGGCGCTTCGACCTGTTTGAGGCTGGTCAGAAGCCCGCGAACTTTTTCGTCCGGTTCAGTCAAATTTTCTAATTCTTTTTTCATTTCGGTTAAAAATAATGTTTCAATTTTTCTTTTAATAAACCTCGCGCGCGCGAGATGCGCGATTTGGTCGTCCCCAGACCGAGATTTAAAATTTCCGCCACTTCCTCGTAAGATTTTCCTTCGATATCGCGCAGCACAATCGGCAGACGATATTTTTCCGGCAGCGCCGCAATCGCCCGCCCGATAACTTGTTTCTGCTCGTCTTCGAGCAGATTCGCATCCGGCAAGGGATTTTCGTCCGCCGGGTCAAACTCGGTTTCCGCCTCGCCGTCCGGCTGAAAAAGTCCTGTCAAAGAAAGCAGCTTGCGGCGTTTCCGGCGGCGCATTTCCGAAATCGCCAGATTCGTGGCGATGCGGTACAGATACGTCGAAAAAGCGTAGCCCGTATGATAACGCTCGGCGGCGAAATAAACGCGAACGAAAGTTTCCTGCGCCAAATCGACCGCTTCCTCGTAATCGTTCAAAATCCGATACAGGTAATTCGTAATCGGGTTGCGGTAGCGGCTGACGATTTCGGCAAAAGCCGTTTCGTCGCCCTGTTTGGTCGCTTCAATCAGCGCGTGGTCGGATAAAAGTTCAAATGACACGGCGGTCTGCCAAACCTCCGCATACAGATTTTGAATCGTTTCTCCATCCATCACCACAACCAGCAAAAGCCTTTTCTAATCTAAGAATTGGTAAAGATAAAAGCCGCCAACGTTTTTTAACACGCCGCGCGGCTTGAAAAGTTCCTGAAGTTTTCCGGTTGTGAAAATTTTTTAAGTTTTCATTCACTATTGTTTAATTAGAAGAGCGGACGGTCAGCACCAAAACAATCAATTCGCTGGTTTTCGATGCGTTCAGCGTGCCGATAATCGTCGGCGAATTTTCCGCCAGATTCAGACGGTTGATTTTCAATCCGGTCTGCTCGTAATTGACGGCTTGACCGAGTTGAATCGGAAATCGCGTGCCGAACTGAAAAGAGCCGACCTGAATCAAATTTTGACCGCCGGCGTCGTTAACTCTTTTCACGCCGTAAAGCGACCAATCCTGAAACGTCGGCGTCGCCGAAGCGTTGGTTTCCTGGATGACGCCGCGGCTTTCGATGTTTCCGCCGTTTTCGACGCGATTCAGATAAGTCGCCGTCAGGCGGTAATCCGTAAAAGGAAACGTGGTTTTTAATTTCTTAACGACATTTCCGAGCAACGGCGACGGCGTCCGTGTATTATCGCTCGTGTTCGAGCCGACCAGCACCTGTAATAAAACTTCGTAACTCGGCTCGGCTAGTTTAACATCTTTGTTTTCCTGCGCGAAACTCTGCGCATTGAAACACAAAAATAATGCAAAAATTACAAAAACACTAATTTTTTTCAGCTTGTTCATATATTCTCCCGTAAAAATGGTTTGCTAAAGCGGCGGCTTTCAAACCCTTTCACACACAAGCCGAAATAAAGTTTCAAAAATTAACCGATTTGAAAAACCTCTTCTTCCATTTTCTGCCCGTAGGTGATGGTGGAAACGGTCGATTCCTCGACCTGCCGGTCGCGGGCGGAAAGCGTCGTGCGATAAGGCACGAGCGTGCCTTGCGCGTAGCGATAATCGTAAAACCGGCGCGCGTATTTCACCGCGTCCTGAGTGTATTCGAGCGCCATCACGCGCAGGGTTTTCGTGCTGATAAAGAAGCGCGTCTGGCGATTTTGCTTGTCGGTGACGTCCAGGATGTAATACTCGACGTTCATATATTTTTCGCGCCCGTTCAGCGACAGCGTCGAGCCGTTTTCCTTGTATCGCAAAAGCGCTTCGAGCCCGTGCCAGAGCTGATTCTGGAAAGAGCTGACCGTTTCGTCCTTCGGCGTAAAAACGGTTTCGTTAAAAAGCCCGACGACGCTGCCGCCGTTATAAATCAGCGAATAGCGCGAGCCGGAAATTTCCTGGTCGATGCGGATGCGCTCTTTTTCGAGATTTTCGCCGCGCAGAATGCGCTTTACATACGGAATCTGGTCGGTCTTGCCTTCCGCGTTGGTGGTAGCGGTTCTGCCGATTTCGACCGCCGTGCGGCGAATCTGCTGCAAGCCGGGTCGCCCGCCGTAAACGAGGATTGCGGTTTCGGCGACCTGATCGGCGGTCGCCACCTTGCTTAAATCAGTTGTTTGCTGCTGTTGACGCTGTTTCGGTTTTTCTTCTTTTTTTGGCTTTGCCTGCGTTTTATCTTCCTGTGCGGCGGCAAACAAAACGCTCGCCAGACATAGCGAAACGAGCAAACCGAAGGTCTTAAAGTGTGAAAACACTAATTGAAATCTCCTTAGAACTTTTGTAATTTGACACTCGCGGATTTTAGCACAAACTGGAAAATTCGGCACACCGCGCCATTTGAAACTATCTGAATTGATGAAAATTACCGGGATTTAGATGCTTCAAAGAAAATACTTGTCAGACAATTTTTTGCGGCTTACTATATATAAAATGAGCGAAAAAATTCAGAATCTGCTAAAAGAAGCCGAAACTTCCGACGACGGAAAAAGCTCGATCACCGGCGCCGAGCGCGAGTTTGCCGCGGCTGAAGAAACCGCCGAAGCCTTTGATTTATTCAGTCAAAAACTTTACGACATCAACCGTTGGGAAGCCGAGTCGGGCGTTTCGGCGTTTCAGTTATTCGACGAAAACGGCAAAGGTCTGGAAACGAAAAAGGCGCAAAAAGGAAATTTCGTGCGTATTTCCCTGCCCGGTTCGGGCAAGCATGATTGGGTGAAAATCGTCGATATTCACGACGCGCCGGACGAAATCGTGATAACCGTGCAGCCGACCTACGACCCGACCGAAAAGGAAACGGACAAGGACACCACGTCGCATTTTTTTACGAGCGAAGCGACCAATAATTTCTGTCTGCAAAAGCGGGAAAAGTCATTGGCTGCTTACGTCATCGGTCTGCACGAAAAGCCGAACACGTCCGAATCGGGCGGCGTCATCGAAACCGTACGGAACGCGGCGGCGGCGAGCTTCGGCTGGCTCGGCTTTCAAAAAATCGAATGGAAAACCTTTTGCGAAAACTTTTTGGAAAGCGAAAAGGTGAAAAAGTGAAAAGGTGAAAAAGCGGACTGACGCAAATTCAACCGACTTTTTCACTCTTTCACTTTTCAACTTTTTCACTGTAGAAATGCTGCATATCGCCCTGGTCGAGCCTGAAATTCCGCCGAATACCGGCAATATTGCCCGCCTGTGCGCGGCGAGCTATACCTGCCTGCACATTGTCGGCGTCGCCGGATTTCGTCTGGACGACCGCGCCGTTCGCCGCGCCGGGCTGGATTATTGGGACGAGGTTCGGCTTTTTCGGCATCGCCATTTGAAGGCGCTTTATGAGGCTTTGCCGGATTCGCGTTTTCTTTATCTGACGACGAAAACCGATAAGCTTTACACTGATTTCGAGTTTCGCGACCGCGACTGTCTCGTCTTCGGGCGCGAGACGCGCGGGCTGCCCGAAGATTTGCTCAAAGCCAATTGGGAACGCTGTCTGACCATCCCGATGCCGAACCCCAAAATCCGCAGTTTGAACCTCGCCACGAGCGCCGGAATCGTGCTTTACGAAGCGCTCAGGCAAACCGGATTCTTTACAAAATAATCAAGATTAGCTGCATCTTTTCGGCATTTTTTCACATCAAATCCGTCGTAACAAGTGAGTAATCAAATTCATAAATTTATTCTTGATTACGAGGGAGAACATATGAAATTCATAAGACATTTTTTAATCTTGGCAGTGGCAATCTTCGGTGTTTCGGCGGTGAGCGCCAGCGCCCAGGGATACGCCGGCGACAACAACAAACGGAATTCTTCGCAAACGCTTGAGCAGAAGGTTTTCAAGCAGTTGATTAAACTGCCGTATTACGGTGTTTTTGACAACATCAAATTTGAATTAAGCGGCAACACCGTGATTTTGTCCGGTAAAGTCGCCGTGGCGAGAAACTATAAAGACGCGGAAAGAGCCGTCGAAGGTATCGCGGGCGTGCAGCGAGTCGTCAACAACATCGAAGTTTTGCCGCCTTCCGGGTTTGACAACTCGATTCGTCGTCAAATCCTGCGCTCATTTTCCGACAAAGGTTTGTACCGATATTTGTGGGAGCCGAACCCGTCGGTCAGAATTATCGTCAAAGGCGGACGCGTCGAGCTTGAAGGTTACGTTCGCAATCGCGGCGATTACGACCTGATGAACATTCTGGCAAACGGCATTTCGGGCGTTTTTCAGGTGAGAAACAATCTGATTGTCGAAAAAGAAGACGTTCGCTAATTAAAATAAACTTTCACTGAATCGAAAGACCGGACGAAAGCAATTTTGTCCGGTCTTTTTAATGAAGCGGAAACGTCTTTAATGCAAAACGCAAAGCGCAAAATGGAAGAAAAGATTTAATCCTGAATCCTGATATTTTGCACTTTGCATTTTGCATTTTCATTCCTAATCAGTCATTATTTTCGTTTGCCTGCAACGGCAAATTTACGTCTATGATTACTAAAGAAAAAATACGCAACATCGCTATCATCGCGCACGTCGACCACGGCAAAACCACATTGGTTGATGCGATGCTCCAGCAATCGGGCACTTATCGCGACAACGAAACCGTCGTTGACCGCGTGATGGATTCGATGGATTTGGAGCGTGAGCGCGGCATCACGATTATGGCGAAAAACACCTCGGTCAAATACGGCGATTACAAAATCAACATCGTCGATACGCCCGGTCACGCCGATTTCGGCGGCGAAGTCGAGCGCGTTTTGAAAATGGTTGACGGCATCGTTTTGCTGGTCGATGCGGCGGAAGGCTGTCTGCCGCAGACGCGTTTCGTTTTGCGCAAAGCTCTCGAACTGAAACTTCCCGCCATCGCCCTCGTCAATAAAATCGACCGGCAGGACGCGCGCCCCGAAGAAGTCGTCGATGAAATCTACGACCTTTTTATCGACTTGGGCGCGGACGACCGGCAGATTGAATTTCCGATTTTGTATTCCATCTCGCGCGAAGGCGTGGCGAAAAAAGATTTGGCGGACGACTCGAAAAGTCTCAAACCGCTGTTCGAGCAGGTCATCGAAACCGTTCCCGCGCCGCACGAAATACGCGACGACACGCTGCAACTGCTGGTCGCCAATATCGACTACAACCCGTTTGTCGGCAGGCTCGCCATCGGCAGAATTTATTCGGGCGAGATTGCCAAAAATCAGGAAGTGCTGGTTTTCAAGCGCGACGGCTCGACGCAGAAAACTCGCGTCAAGGAGCTTTATGTTTTTGAAGGCTTGGAGCGCACCACGGTCGAATCCGCCGGAGTCGGCGAAATCGTCGCGCTCGCCGGCTTTGACGACATCAATATCGGCGAGACGATTACGCTGCCCGACAATCCGAAACCGCTTCCGCTGATTAATGTCGACGAGCCGACGATTGCGATGATTTTCGGCGTCAATACTTCGCCGTTTTCCGGGACGGAAGGAAAATACGTCACCTCGCGCCAAATCAAAGAGCGTCTGGAAAAGGAACTTTTGGGCAACGTCGCCTTGCGCGTCGCCGACACCGATTCGCCCGACAGCTTTAAAGTATCGGGACGCGGCGAGCTGCAATTATCGATCTTAATCGAAATGATGCGCCGCGAAGGTTACGAATTGCAGGTCTCAAAACCCGAAGTTATCACGCGCCGCGACGAAAAAACCGGCGAATTGCAGGAGCCGATTGAACTGGTCGTGATTGACGTGCCCGAAGAATTCATCGGCGTCGTCACCGAAGCTTTAGGTCGCCGCAAAGGTCAGATGACCAAGATGATTAACAACGGAACGGGACGCGTCCGCCTGGAATACGAAGTTCCGTCGCGCGGTCTCATCGGTTTTCGCGGCGAATTCCTGACCGAGACGAAAGGTACTGGTCTTCTAAACACCTTATTTCTGCGCTTTGACAAATGGCAGGGCGAGATGAAAGGTCGCTCGACCGGCTCGCTCGTCTCCGACCGGATGGGCGAAGCGACGACCTACGCGCTTTTCAATTTACAGGAACGCGGCTCGCTTTTCATCAAACCGCAGGTCAAGGTTTACGAAGGAATGATTGTCGGCGAAAACGCCCGCGCGGTCGATTTGGACGTCAATTCGATTAAAGAAAAGAAATTGACGAATATGCGCGCCTCATCCGCCGACGAAGCGATGCGGCTCATTCCCATCAAGGATTTATCGCTCGAACAGGCGCTGGAATTTATCGCCGACGACGAACTCGTCGAAGTCACGCCGAAATCAATTCGCCTGCGAAAACGAGTTTTGAAGGCGAACGAAAGACCGAAAAGAACCGAAAAGTAGGAAATCCTTTCACGACACTATGAAAGAAACGCCCGCTGTTATCAAAACGGCGGGCGTTTCCAGTCGGAATCACCAATAAATTATTTCTTGCTCACCGAATTATCAATCGCGTTTTTTACGATTGAAAAAGTGTTGTCGGTGTCGGTGTTGGCGGAATTGATGATGATGGCGACCTGGATATTGTTCGGGCAGAGCACGAGCCGCGTCGAACTGCCGCGACCTTTGTCGTCGCTGAAGCCGCCGTTGTGCGTGTAATATGCCGTGTTATCGACCTGAAAAATTCCCAAATCGTGCTGTTTCATCATTCTGGTTTTGTATGACAAAAGCTTCCCGTTTTCGAGCGCCGCCATAACCTGCGCCATCTCGACCGCGCTGATGAATAAGCCGCCCGCGCCGCTGTCGAGCGTGTGGTCGCTTGCTATCCTTCCTTCCAGGTCGGAAGCTTTTACACGGAATGGTGAAATTGTCTATCGACTTTCTTTCCTGCAAGCTGCCGTCCTCGGCGAAAATAAAGCTCAGCCGCTCGTAACCCGTTTCGCATCTCATTCCCGCCGGTCGCCGCGTCCAGAGCACAACGCCGACAACGCCCTGCTCGCCCGTCAACGACTCCGGCGCGTGAAATTCCCTGCCGTCGAAATCTTCGTTTGCTTTGACCATCGGATAACCTCCGAACGCCAAAAGCCCGAACTGCGTCCACTTAAGCGCGATTTCTTCGCGCCTTGTCGAACCGGCTTTGCGCCAGCCGAGACTTTCCAGCGCTTTTTCGGATAGATTTTCCTGCCGCGAAAGAAAATATTTTTTGACGAACGCGCCTTCCGACATACAGCCGCGGTCGTGTGCAAACGTGCCGACCAGAATGATTTCCGGCAGTTCTTTTGGTCTTTTGATACAGCCTTTGCTGTAACCGGGCAATTTTTTGCCGAGCTTTGCCGCGCGCGCGGCGTTGACGCCGTCGTCGGTCGAAAGGTCGTAGCGCGAAAAATCCTGACCTTCGGCGCACGCGGAAAACAGCAGCATAAAAATCAACGACAAATAAATTCCGCAAGCCTTTTTCAAATTATAAAATTGCATTTATTCTTATCTCGCCCTTCAATATCAATCAAATAAAGCCTTAACTTGAACGAAATTTGCATCGCTACTTGCGACGCCGGCGAAATTTGCGCAAGATACCGGAAGAAAGTCCGCAAACCGTGATGAACAAACCCGAATTTACAATTCGCCCGGCGGCGCGCGAAGATTTGCCTTTCCTTTGGGAAATGCTTTTTGAAGCGGCGGCGGTCGGCGATGAAATCCGCGCGATGGGCATTGAAAAAGCGCTCGCTCTGCCTTTTATCGCGCATATTCCGGAACAATTCGGGCGAAAAGGCGATTTCGGTTTCGTCGCCGAGACCGCCGGTAAAATTTTAATCGGCGCAATCTGGGCGCGTGTTTTTCCCGCCGAAGCGAAAGGCTACGGCTTTGTTTCGACGGAAATTCCGGAACTCGCCGTCGCCGTCGCGCCTGCATTTCGCGGGCGCGGCGCGGGCACGAAATTGCTGGAAGAATTGATTAAAGAAGCGCAAAATCTGAAATTTCCGGCGCTCAGCCTTTCGGTCGACCGCCGCAATCCGGCTTTGAAGCTTTATGAAAGATTAGGTTTCGCGGACGCCGGCGTTTCAAAGGAAACCGAATCTTCGGTAACGATGATTCTATATCTGAGAAGTGAGAATGGTTCTTAATTCTCACTTCTCACTTTTTTATCGTTTTCGATACGAAGCCAGTTTATCGGCGAGGCGCGTCGTTTCCGGCAGTCGATATTTCGGCGCGCATTGCAGAACGTATTCGACGGCGGTTTCGAGACTTATCCGGTGTCCGACGGAAACATACAAAGGCTGAACTTTATCTTTCGTTCGCAGGGCGACGCCGATTTGCTCGTTTTTATGAATCAAAGGCGCAAGGCTTCCGCGCGTCTCGCCGAGATTTTCAAATTTTCCGACCAATACGGATTTCGCCACGCCGACCGTCGGCACATCCGCCAGCAAACCGATGTGACAGGCGATGCCGAAGCGGCGCGGGTGCGCGATTCCCTGCCCGTCGCACAAAATCAAATCCGGCGCGTTTGCCAGTTTTTCCAGCGCCTTTATCGCCACCGGCGTCTCGCGAAAGGAAAGCAGACCGGGAACATACGGAAACTGTATCGGCAAAATGGCTTCGGTCGTTTCGATGAGTTCGAGTTCGGGAAATTTCAAGACCACGACGACGGCGCGGCTCGTATCGTTTTTGGCGTCGTAACCCAAATCGATTCCGGCGACCGTTTTGATTGGCGCGGCAAATCGGTTTTCGGCGCTTACTTCGTAAGCGAGTTGTTTTTGCAGTTCAATCGCCTCTCGCGGCGACAGGTTCCAATCGTGAAGCAATTTGATTTGCATAATATAACCACAGATTATCACAGGCGAGCGAGGATTTTTCAGAAGATGGCGGCGGAGATATACGCAGTTTCGAAATTTGCTTGTCTTTGCCGTTTAATTGAGCGAAAATGAGGCTAAATTCATCCGCCTTTTATTTGTTGGAGAAAATTATGAAAAATTTGCGTGTATTTTTGTCTTTGATTGCAATTTTCGTTTTTTGCCAGTCGGCGCTGCGGGCGCAGACGCCGTCGCCGTCGCCGAATCCGCCGCCGAATCCGCTGCACGAATACATCGTCGCCAATTACACGAAGCGCGAGATTTCGATTCCGATGCGCGACGGCGTGAAGCTTTTTACGTCCATTTACGAGCCGAAGGATAAATCCGTCAAATATCCGATTCTGATGATGCGCACGCCTTATAACGTCAGACCTTACGGCGACACGATTAAAAACCTTCTCGGTCCGAATCAACTGTATGCCAGGGAAGGCTACATTTTCGTTTATCAGGACGTGCGCGGGCGCTGGATGTCGGAAGGTCAATTTGAAGACGTGCGTCCCGACATCGAAAACCGTACGCCGAAAGACATCGACGAATCGACCGACGCCTACGACACGATTGACTGGCTGGTCAAAAATGTCGGCAACAACAACGGGCGCGTCGGCATTTACGGCATCTCGTATCCGGGTTTTTACGCTTCCGCCGGCTCGATTGATTCGCATCCGGCGCTGAAAGCCTGCTCGCCGCAAGCGCCCGTTTCCGACTGGTTTCGAGGCGACGATATGCATCACAACGGCGCTTTGTTTCTGGCTCAAAACTATCATTTTTTCTCCAGTTTCGGTCAACCGCGCCCGACGCCGACTTCGGAAAACAAATATCTGAAACCGTGGACGGGTCGGCAAACGCCTGATGACTACGACTATTTTCTCGATGCGGGCGGATTGAAGGAACTCGCCGACAATTACGAGAAAAGTTTGGGCATCCGCATCAAGTTCTGGGACGAAATGATGGCGCACCCGAATTACGACCAATACTGGAAAGACCGCAACATTCTGCCGAAGCTCAAAAATATCAAATGCGCGACGATGACCGTCGGCGGCTGGTATGACAACGAGGATTTATACGGCGCGCTGCGCACGTATCAAGCCATCGAAAAACAAAATCCGGGAATTTTTAACGTGCTGGTCGTCGGTCCGTGGGACCACGGCGGCTGGGCGGGACGCGCCGGCGATTGGCTCGGCACGGCTTATTTCGGACAGAAAACCGGCGAGTATTTTCGCGAAAATCTGGAGCTTCCCTTTTTCAATCATTTCCTGAAAGACAAAGGCGATATTTCCAAAATCAAGGAAGTCAATCTGTTTGACACCGGCGCGTATGAATGGCGCGCGTTTAATACTTATAACCCGAACGGCGGAAGCGAAACCGCGCTTTATATGACATTCGGCGGCAGGCTTTCGTTTGAAAAGCCGAAGTCCGACGATTGCGTTCAAATAACCCCGACTGAAAGAAGCTGTTCAGACCCGCGCGCCGCTTTTGACGAATATGTCAGCGACCCGTGGAATCCGGTTCCCTACACGCAGAAAATCACTTCGAATTACCCGCGCGATTTTATGACCGAAGACCAGCGATTCGCTGCGACGCGTCCCGACGTGCTGGTTTATCAAACCGAGCCTCTGACCGAAGATATAACCGTGGCGGGCGACATCAAACCGCAGTTGTTCGTCTCTTCGAGCGGCACGGATTCGGATTTCGTCGTGAAATTAATCGACGTTTTCCCGGACGATTATCGTTATCCCGAAACCGGAAACAAACTGGCAAACGGGCAGACGGAAAGAGTAAAACCGCCGGAAAATTTTGCCTCGACCGTTTTCCAAACGGGCGGCTATCAAATGCTTCTGCGCGGCGAGCCGATGCCCGCGCGTTTCCGCAACGGCTTTGAAACGCCCGAGCCTTTAAAGCCGAATGAAGCGACGGCGCTGTCATTCGTGATGCCGGGCGTCGCGCACACTTTCAAAAAAAGTCACCGGATAATGGTGCAGATTCAAAGCACGTGGTTTCCGCTCGTCGCGCGCAATCCGCAGAAGTTTATGGCGAATTACAAGATGGGCACGAACGCGGATTTTCAGAAAGCCACCCAGCGCATCTATCGCGGCAGCGCAAACGCTTCGAGCATCGTTCTGCCGATTGTGAAAAGGTAATTTTCATTGCAGAGACGCGCACAATACAGAAAAGATTCAAACCCGACAGGCAGGATGAACAGAATAATTGCTTCTTTTTATCCTGTCTGTCCGGTTTGAATTTATTGTAAGGAGAAATTCGCAAATGACCGGATTCAAGCTTTTAATCGCCGCCGCTTTTTTTATCTGTTGTTCGATTTCCGCTTTCGCCCAGACCGCCGGACAAACTTTTGAACTCGGATTGGAGAGTTACAAAAAGAGAAATTATGAAGTGGCGATTTCGCGCTTTAAACGTGCCGTCGCGCTCGACCCGCAGTCTCACGAAGCGTATTTTTATCTGGGAAATTGTCATTTCGATTTAAAAAAATATCCCGCGGCGGTCGAGGCTTATCAAAACGCCGTCCGCGTCAAACCCGATTATTTTGAAGCGCTGATTGGGCTGGGCAGCTCGCTCGATAAAATCGGTCGTTCGAACGAAGCCGTCGAAGCTTTTCAAAAAGCCTCGAAGCTGCGTCCCGCGAGCGCCGAGGCGTATTACGAATTGGGCGCGACGCAGCAAAACCAAAAGAATTTCAGCGCCGCGCTCGAATCTTTTCGGCAGGCGCTGCGCCTCGACCCGAAATCCGCGCGAGGCTATCTCGGTCTCGGAATTTCTTATCGGCAGTCGAATCGCCTGAATGAAGCGGAAAACGCGCTGAAAAAAGCCGTCGCGCTGGATGCGGCGCTGGCTGATGCGCATCGTGAACTCGGCGTCGTCTACGAATTGCTGTTTCGCGAGCCGGACGCCGCCGAAAAATACAAGGAAGCCGTCCGCCTGAAGCCCGCCGACGGCGAAGCGAATTTTGCGCTCGGCAATATTTATTTTAATCGCGGCGAGTATCGGATTTCCCTGCCTTATTACAAAAAAGCGGCGGCGGTTAATCCGCAATCGGTCGCCGCGCTCGCCCGCCTCGGCAATAATTATTTTCAGCTTAAAGATTATCGCGTTGCCGCTCCGATTTATCAAAAAGTTCTCCAGCTCGACGCCAAAAACGCCGAGGCTTATTACGGTCTGGGTATTTGCTACGTGGTTTTGAAAAACAAACTAGCGGCGCGCGCGCAATATGAAAAGCTCAAGCCGCTGAACGAAATTTTAGCCGGTGAATTGCTGAAAGCGATTAACGAAAAATAATTTGCCCGAAAACATTAAAAACCGAATTAAACTTTGCTCAGTTTTTTAATTTTCCGCGTTTCGTCTTTTCAGGAAAGATTTGGTAGCTTTTAGCTGAGAACATTTTTTCAAGGAGAAAAATTATGCCATCAACGGCGATTGCCTGCGGAGTTTTGCTGATTTTGATTGGGATTATCGGTTACGTCTACGGCGTGTTGAACGGAAACGCCAGCCTGACGGCGCTGATTCCCGCCGCATTCGGTTTGCTTTTAGCGATTTTAGGCGCTGCCGCCCGCGCCAAAGAAAATCTGCGGATGCACCTGATGCACGGAGCCGTGCTGGTTGGACTTTTGGGCTTTTTGGCGATTATCGTCGATTTTATTAGAACCGGCTTTAGATTTGAAGTTTCCGCGCCGGTAATTTCAAAAATTTTAATGGCTCTGGTTTGCCTGATTTTCGTGATTCTGTGCGTCAACTCTTTCATCGACGCGCGCCGCAACCGTGTCGCTTAGTTATGAAAGTTGATTTTGCCGTGCTCGAATGGGAAATTTCCGCTTCCGGTCTGCGAAGCAAATCGTTTGAAACCGGCGAAAAGCGAGTTCGCCTGCTCGAACATTCGCGCGAAGTTCGCGAAGAAGAATGGTGCGAGAAACAACACGTCGGATACGTTCTCGAAGGCGAGCTGGAAATAGATTTTTCCGATAAAACCGAAACTTTCCGCGCGGGCGACGGACTTTTTATCTCCGCCGGAGAGAAGCACAAGGCGCGTTCCGTAACCGAGAAAACTTTATTGTTTCTGGTCGAGGATATTTAAAGAAAGGGCAGCGCATTTTCTTAATAATGCGCTGCCCTTTCTTAATAATGCGCGCGTCTTTATTCAAAGATGCGCGGTAATTTCGACATAATGCGTTCCACTTTTTCAATAATGCATTGCACCAAAACGAAAATGCATTTATAAACAAGGCATTTCAATCTCGATAATCAAACCGCTGCCGCTTTCCGCGTTTCTTGCCGAAATTCTGCCTTCGTGCGCGTGAACCGCCTGTTCGGTAATCGCCAGCCCCAGACCGATTCCGCCCGTTTTTCTTTCGCGCGCCTCGCCGATGCGGTAAAACGGGCGAAACATTTCCGAGAGCTCGTTTTCCGCGACGCCCGCGCCGTAATCGCGAATCGTGACCGTAGCTTTTTCGTTTTCGCTTTCGAGCGAGATTTCCACGGTCGTGTCTTCTTTGGTGTAGCGCACGGCATTGCGCAGGACGTTTTCAATCGCGCTTCGCAGAAGAATGTCGTTGCCGCGCACGCGGCAGTTGTCGGCGCGCAAAATCCTGACCGATTTGCCTCTGCTTTCGGCTTCAAATCGGGCGTCTGCCGCGATTTGCTCGATTAAGCGCGTTAAATTTATCTCGCGTTTTTCGATTTTTTCCGCGCGCGTTTCCAGCTTGGAAAGCGTCAGGATTTGCGAAATCATTTCGTTGAGTCGTTTCGATTCGGTTTCGATTCTTTCCAGCAAGGAGACGGTTTCGTCATTCGATTTTTGTTTGGCGAGTTCGAGCGCGACATTCATTCGCGCGAGCGGCGAGCGGAGTTCGTGCGAAACGTCGCGCGTCAGGCGTTTTTGCGAAGCGATAAGCGTTTCGATGCGCTCCGCCATCTCGTCAAAATCGCGCGCCAGTTGTCCGAGCTCATCGCGTCTTTTCGTGGCGATGCGCGTGTGCAAATCGCCGTCCGCGAGTTTTTTCGTCGCCTGCCGGAGCTTTAAAATCGGCGCGACCAGATACCGCGCGAGCGCGTAACAAAGCAAACCCGCCGTTAAAATTACGGCTAAAATTCTGAGCAGACGCGTTTTCCAATCGACGCCGAGCGGCAGCGGCGGACGCGGGCGCTCAAGCCACAAAACCAAAACGAAATTTTCACCGGCGGCGGTCGTGAATTTTTTCGCCGCGAAACTTTCTTCGGGCGCTAAAATATCGAATTCGACCGCGCCGCCGGCAAAGGCTCTCTCAATTACGGGCACCGCGCGCTTGCTCGACATTTCGCCGAAACCGGAGCACCGTTTGTCTTTCTCGCTCGCCAGACACGCATTTTTAATTTCGCTGGAAACCTTGAGATTCCGAAAAAAATTCTCGATTCCCGCCGCGCCCTCGTTTTCGTAAATCTGCCGGGCGGTTTCCGCGTAAACCCGCATCGTATTGCCGACGGCGTGCTGCCAGCGATTCAAAAACGGCTCGGACTGCGTTGACCACGTAATAAAAGTCAAAACGCCGACGACCAGCGCCGTCGCCAGCCAGAACCACAGGAAAATTTTCAGAAACAAGCTCATTTTCATTTATCATTGAACATTTATCATTTATCATTTTCGATGGCTTTGCACCAAAAGTCGGTAATTTTAAGCAGTATTGGTGCAACGCACTGCTAAGTCCTTTATTTCAACAGCACTTTTTTCAAAAAAGCCGGACTTTTGGTGCAAAATGCCGGATTTAAGCAGTTTTGGTGCAAAGCC
>DASVRT010000092.1:0-13696 GCA_036388475.1 Pyrinomonadaceae bacterium
CCGATGAATTTCATTGTGGAGTTTTGGAAATGGATAAGCTGACCGGAATATTTTATCTGAATGATTTTTCGCTTAAAAACGGTTTTCCGTTTCTGCTTGATGATTTCAAATATTACGGAAAAGTCATCGGTTATTGTTTGCTCGAAGAAGATAGCGGCATCCAAATTCTGTTTCGTCCTTTTTAAAAATTTTCGGTCGTATAGCTAAGGCAGCAGCTAATGTTTGCCTTGAAATTTTGGTTAAGAATGATTTGGATTTACCGGAATCATTATCGAGCACGAAGGAATCAAACGAGAAAAATAAAGTAGGTTATTGAAAGCCTGTTTTTTGTGTGCCAAATGTGTGCCAAGTGTGCCGAAATCAGCAAAACTCAGTGAAACTACAATAAACTGAAATGTGAAAAATACTGAATAAATTGAAGTAAAATGAGCTTAAAGAAACTCAAGAAAACTACTTTTTAAGACTTCGAATCAGAGGGTCGCAAGTTCGAATCTTGCCGGGTGTACCAATATTTCAACAGTTAAGGGCAATCAAATTGATTGCCCTTTTTCTTTTGTATGCCAGGTGTTTGCCAAACTTTTCGATTCTCCGCTAACAGACTCGATTCAGCGGCTGTTTTCCATAAAACACCTCTTTTTTTATTGCTCTTTACGGAAGATAAGCCGTATGAATCGGAAGGTCGCCCGGCAATCCCAACTGTACGACGCGAAAGCCTGAAGATGATTGCTGAAGATACCAGCGGTCGTTCCGGTGAATGGCAACGTCCGTCTTTCCGTCGCCGTCAAAATCCGCCGGAACGGGTTCATCGGTTGACATTCCGAATTGTATTGACGTAAAACCGGCGGCTGAACGCTGCAAATACCAGTATCCGGTTTCAGGACGAAAAACGGCAATGTCGGTTTTGCCGTCGCCGTCATAATCCGCCGCGACGGGTTTATCGGAGCTTAAACCGAATCGCTCGGCGTAAAATCCCTGCTGGCTTCTCATCTGATACCAGACTCCGTCGCGAAACACGGTCAAATCGCTTTTGCCGTCGCCGTCAAAGTCGCCGATAATCGGTTTGTCCCCGAAGACGCCGAAATGCTCGTAGCGAAGACTGTTGTCAGTGCTGTTTAAGATAAACCACGTTCCAAATCTGTAAACGGCGGTATCGGCTTTGCCGTCGCCGTCGTAGTCAGCCGGAACGGGAAGGTCGCCGGGTTCTCCGAAATGCCCGGTCAGGATATAGCCGTCGGAGCTTTGCACGATATACCAGTTCCCTTCCGAAGGTCGCCAGACGGCGATGTCGGCTTTGCGGTCGCCGTCGTAATCGGCAGGTACGAGTTTGTCGCTTAATAATCCCCATTCGGTATTGATAAAAACCAGAAGCGAAGGATTTTTGGCGGTATACCAATTTCGACGAACGCCGTCGGCATTGCGCGAGACGGCAAAATCCGCCCAGCCGTCACCGTCGAAATCAAAATTTGTCGCGCGCGCCGCGGACGTCCCGTCGCCGAGGTAACGAATAACTCTAAACCCCGTATCCGCGCCATTTATGCTGACGCCGCTGACCGCCAGAATTTTACCGTCCGGCAAAACCCTCGTGTCATAGAGCGAAAAGCCGGAAAGCGCGGAAGTTATGCCGCCATTGCCGAAAGTCGGGTCAATCGCGCCGTTGGAATTGTATCGCAGCAGCGAGGAGTTAAAATTCGAAGCCGTATAATAATTGTAGCTGTAACCGGCGACGATAATTTTACCGTCCGCCTGCAATCCGCCCGCCGTCGCCACGTCCGAAAGGTTGGTCACGGGCGTAATAACTTTTCCGTCCGTCCCGAAACCGGCGTCCGGCGTGCCGCTCGCATTAAAGCGCAAAACCGCGGTATCTCTGGCATTGCTGAAATTTACCGAGCTAATCGCGACGATTTTATCGTCCGGCTGAACCAAAACGTCGAGCGCTTCGTTAAAACCGTTTTCGAGGATAAAGCCGCCGGTGCCGAAACTGTTCGAATCGAGATTTCCGCTCGTGTCGTAGCGAGCCAGACACATTCCGTAAGCGGATTCGAGGCTCGCGATGCCGCCGACAACTATTCTGCCGCTCGATTGGATAGCAATCGAGTACGCCTGAATACTGCCTCTCTGAACCTCCGTCAGAACCATTCCGTTATTGCCGAAAGTCGGGTCAGGTCCGTTGCCGGAGAATCTGAACAGAATAAATTTATACGGCACAAGTGAATTTATCGCGCCGCCTGCGTATCCGGCGACGACGAATTTGCCGTCCGGCTGCACTGCCACCGCCTGTCCTGTGGTTTGAATGCCGCCGGCGTGCGAAACAAATTTCCCGAAGTTGCTGAACGGCGTATCGAGCGAGCCGTCCGGATTGTAGCGGACGACGAAAAGACTAAGCCGCGTGAAATGAGGCATCTCGTCAGCCAGCCTGCCCGAACCGACCGCAACGATTTTTCCGTCCGGCAGGACGGCAATATCATTCAGAGACATACCTGTCGCCGGATACTCTGTAAATGTCGTCACAACTCGACCGTTCGTTCCGAAACTCGAATCGATAATGCCGGTCGGCAGATAACGAACGAGCGCAAATTGCGCATTGGCAAACGGTTCTTCGGTCGAAAGCGAATAAACTCCGCCGACGATAATTTTACCGTCCGGCTGGACGGCAAAACTAGAAGCGCTGAAAAAATTTGCGCCGAGCGAAGGCGTCAACCCGCCGCCCGCAAAAGTCGGGTCAAGCGCGCCGGGAGCCGCCGAAGCCGAAAGCATCGGAGTGAAAAGTAAAAGCAAAAACGCTAAAGAGGCGAAAGCCCGGATTAATTTTTGGCGACGTGGAAAATTTAATGATAGATGCAAGAGCAAGATTCCTCTCTTTACAGGAAGTGTGGCGATTCCCGAACTATAACCCTTTATTCGAAAAGCTTTACCAGATTGAAACAGAAACGCAGTAATTATAGACAACTCGCCGGATTTTATCAATAAATTTGCTCTACGCGAAGCGTAAGCTGCCGCGCCGCCAGCAAATTGAAGTTTTGAATAATATTTAAGTCAGAGTTTTTGCGGGAATAATCAGCCAATCGCGGCTTTGCACAAAAATAAGAAAGGGGACATTAGTAAAGTGTAAATTGATTTCGGGTATCTTTTGGCAAATAATTTATAATTATTAATTTACAATTAACGACCGAAATTTTTCTCGCTTTTCTTAATTTTTGAGCAAAGCAGCTAAACGCCGCGAGCTGCAGAAAAAAATTTTCACCTGTTTTTCGGTCAATAATGTATTCGATTTTTTGTGCAGTCGATTTCGTATTACTTTTCTTTGGTCGGCTCGCCCGACCATTTCAGAGGCATCCAGTAAACTGCATCGCGCGTGTGCAAAGTCGCGCCTCTTTCCAGTTCGTGATAAGCCGCCGCGCTGTTTGAATATCCGTCACGCTGTTTTATCGCTCTGAAAGATTCGCTGATGTCGCTTAAATCATACAAAGAATGCGACGCGCAAACCGAAATCCGGTTCGATTCTCTGTTCAAGCGCATAATTTGTCCGGGCTCCGGTTCCGGAGCTTTCTCTGCCTGCTCAACAACGTACTCGCGGTGCGCTTCGAGCTTTCTGATAATGCCGTCGCTGAACATAAAAGAGACGCTGATGGAATTGCAGTTGGTCATACGTCCGACAGTTTGCCAGCCGTCGCGCGAAAAACGGACGCGGTCGCCCGTGGCTAAAAGTTTGGCTTGAATTTTGTTCATAAGTTTATGGGCTTTTCCCGATAATTGCCTTTGCCGCTGAATCGCATTTGCGGGAAAAAACTTTCTCAAATCACTTCCGGTCGTTCGATGTGTCATTTTCTTGAATAATCTGATTGCAAATAAATCCGAATTATGAAATATTGATATTTGGTGTTAAGTATAATTACAATATTTTACATTGTATGTAAAGCCCGTCCATAAAAATTCACATAAAATTTTTAACAAATTTTAAAACGAAAGCGCTTTTTTAGATTTATTATAGTATGACGAGAATATTATTTGATTTAACATTCGATGTTAATGATAAACTAATTGTAATATCAACAGCCGACGCATTGACATTTCCTGTTATGTCAAAGGCTAAGCCAAGTGCAGTTTTGCGCCGGGAATTTGGCAACTGGCTGCAAAAGGAAAGAGAATCACACGGTCTGAGTCAAAAATTTGTCGCTGATAAAGCCAAATTAACCGTTACCCAACTGTCTCGCATCGAAAACGGACAGAGCGGGACGCGGCGAGATAAAGTTATTTTGTTGGCGAAGGTTATTGGAATTGATGTAATCGAAGCGTTATGGAGATTTGCGCCCGAAAGTATAACCCGATTGCCCGGAGAACTTGAAAATATCCCGTTCGACGAATTGGACAAACAGGATTTAAGGGAAATAGCCGATTTTATAAATTTCAAGCTCTTTCAAAAACGGCAGGCACACGAAGGCGAGGCAGCCGTTCGAACCGGCGAAAAGCCGCCGGCGGAACTGAAACGAAATTATTCTCGAAAGGCAAAAAACAAGGAAGAACCCGAAATTCGCCTTGAAGAAGATTTGCGAAACGTTCCCTCTTACCGCTTCAAAGACGGGCAATTAGTCACAGACTCAAACGATAAAGAGGAAACAAATGCAGGGGAAAATATGCCTCCCAAAAAATAATATTAGAAGGCATATTAAAAATTGAAATTGCTCATAATTAGCTGAACAACTGCGCTAAATAATCTATCGCGGTTTTGATTATTGTTGATTCATCAGTTTGCGTAGTAGTTTCCTGTGTGCCGGCGAAGCAAATTGCATTATAGGCTGCGGATAAACTCTTTCGCGAATAGGAATTTCACCTTCGGCAAAAGTATTGGCTGAAAACATAAACACAACAAACGCTAAGAATAATGTAGAAGCAATTTTTTAACTTTATTTTCTCCTGGAAACTAGACGGATTAGCGCTAAGTATTTTATAAGCCTTCATTACCGCTTTGAAATATTAGCAAGTTTTCTTGCAAAGATGATATATGCCCGCCCTTTACAAAGCAGAAAGATAATTTCCCGTTTCTTTTTGATGATTTTAAATATTACGCGAGAGTTGTCGGTTGTTGTTTGCCGGAAGATACTGCGGGGAAAAGATTAGGTTCCGAACTTTTTAACCTTGAAACTTTAAAACTACCCATTTTTTGATTCATCTCGTTTCCGGAACGATAAATCAGCTTGCCTTTTTTCGTCGTCTTTTGTTGAAATATTGATATGCCGACGAAAAATAATGATTTGCACGGAAGCGCGCCGGAAAACTCTCCCATTGCCTTGCTGATTATCGACGTTATCTCTGATTTTGATTTTCCCGACGGCGATAAATTGCTGGAACACACCAAGCCGATTGTGGAAAACATCGCTCGCTTGCGGCGCAAAGCCGACAAAGCGAAAATTCCCGTGATTTATATCAACGACAATTTCGGGAAATGGCAGTCGGATTTCAAAAAACTGCTGAAACACGCTTCGACGAAAACGTCGAAAGGTCACGTCGTTGCCAATGTTTTGAAGCCGAAAGCGAAAGATTATTTTGTGCTCAAACCGAAACATTCGGGTTTTTATTCGACGACGCTGGATTTATTGCTCGAATATTTGAACGCGAAAACCTTGATTTTGACCGGCTTGACCGCCGATATTTGCGTTTTGTTTACGGCGAACGACGCTTATCTTCGCGATTTTAAAATTGTGGTGCCGCGCGATTGCGTGGCGGCGATTGAGGCGGAAGATAAGGAAAAGGCTTTAAAATATATGGAGCGCGTGCTGGATGCCGACACGCGCTCTTCAAGCGAAATTCAATTCGGAAAAACCGGAATTAAATAATTTAATTCAGCAGTTTAAACGCTTCGGGGACGAATTCGAAGGCGACGACTTCGCCCGTTGTTTTGGCGTCTTTTCCGGCGCGATAGGTGACGAGGGCGAAAGTTTCCTTTTTCAGAGCGCCGCAGTTGACCTGACCGTCTTCGAGATTGACGTTGACCGTTATCATATCGACCGTATCGAACGACGTGCTGGTGAATTTCATCAATTGCCCGTCAACTTTTACAGTGTAAGTCATTCCTTTTGCCGTGCAGTCGATTTTCGTCAAATAGCCCAGAACTCTTTTTTCGTCTGCTTTGGGTTTTCGCAGAATATTATTCAGCGATTTCATTTCCATCTCGGCGCGTGTTTTGGCGATTTCTTCCTCGCTCATCGGCTTGTCGCCGACGATTGTCCTCGGCGCACTGCCGATAATGCCGCCGCCGCTTTCATTATATTTTTTTATCTCTTCGAGCCGTCTTTCGTAAGAGTTTATGCTGGATAAAACGCTCTGCGCATAGCTTTTTAAATGCTGGTCGTCGGCGGTTTCCAGAACTCTCTGGGCAATCACTTTCGCTTCGGCAAATTCTTTTTTCCGCATCAGAAGCTCGGCGGCGCGAATCATATATTGCTGGTTGCCGGGCGCGATTTGCAGCGCTTTTTTCATATACACGACGGCTTCGTCGAGATTTTCGTTGCGGACGACGCTGATGAAGGCGAAAAGGTCGTAGGATTCGGCAAAGCCCGGATTCAGCGCAATCGCTTTCTTCAATGACTGCTGCATTTTATCGGCGCTTCCCTGCTCCATCGAGCCGGCAAAATCGCCGCCGTTCATCGCCTCGCGGCTCAGGACATAGGCGTAGCTGTAGTGCGCGAGATAATTATTTGAATCGCTTTGCACGGCTTTTTCCAGGTATTTTTTGGCTTCCTCAAAATTTTTCTGGCGCATTTTTACGAGTCCGAGCGACGTTTGCGCCAGACTCGAATCCGGATTGAGCGTTAAAGCCTGCTGCAAAAGCGTTTCGGCTTCGCCCAGACGATTCATATGATAAAGCAAATCGCCGAGATACGCCTGCCCTTGAGCTTCCGTCAGCGGCGCGGTTCGCATCTCGGTATCAAACGTCAATTTGTTTTTGAAAGTTATTCCGGTGACGGTATAACTGCTTTTCTCGACGTATTTTTTCAGCTCCTTTTCCATCGTCGCGTAATCGGTCTGAAACGCTTCGGTAAAGGCTTCGCGCGCCGGTTTGCCGTTCATCACGAGGTCGAGAAATTTATACATCTGTTTGCTGCGCGCCCCGTTGTTGCCGTGTATCAGGTAATGCATCAAAGCCCACGACTGCGCGTAAAACATATTCATCCCGTGGTCGCCCTGCTGGTGCAGCGAGTAATTGTCGATATTGAAAAACGTATCGAACGGAATCAGCTTGTTTTGCTGAAGCGAATACAGATGTCCGTCCTGGAGGCTGCCGAGCGTCGCTTTCTGGTCTTCTTCGATTTTGAAAGTCTGGTAATATTCCGCCAAGCCTTCGTTAAACCACGGCGGAACCGTCGATTTCCCGATATTGTTGTCAACCAGAAAATGCGTGTATTCGTGAAAAATCGTGCCGTAAACATCGCTCATATCGCTCTGGACGGCGAGCGTAATATAGTTTCCGTCGCTGCCGGGCATAAAATAACCGGCGATGTTTTTGTTGACCTTTCCGGTTGCTCTGACCGGCTTGAACGAGTTGTAAGCCTTGTCGTCTTTAAAGACGATAACGGTCGTCGGCACCGGCGAGTTAAAATTTATTTTGCTGAGGATTTGGCGAAAAACCTCGCGAAATTGTTCGAGCCGCGTGGCGACTTTGCGAATTTCCTTGTCGCTGGCATTGCCAATCAGATAAAAATTTTTTGAGCGCACGGCGAGCCATTCGTCTTTTGCCGCGGCGTTTACATTCGAAAACGCGAGGACGAGCAAAAGCATCGCAAACGCGTGTAAAAATCTGCGTTGAATCATAGATACCTTAAATATTTAGTTTTTGATAGAGTTTTGTGGACGCCCCGGGATTTGTCAATCGGCTTTGACGCCGTTTAAGAACCTTTTCGTTGCATTTCCGTTTCGGTTAAATATAACCGCAAACCGGAAATTATACAAAATTTCCGTTTTTCTCCCGCAGTATAAGCCGGCAAATAGATTCTTGCGCGGCAATTCTTAATGAAGAAATTTGAAATTTGCCGGGACGAATTCGATGGATTTCAATTCGCCGACAAATTTCGTTTCGTTTTTATCCGCCTGCCGGTAGACGATGACGGCGAGATTCTGCTGTTTCAGCTCGCCGCAGCCGAATTTGGCGTTACCCATCTCTTGGCTGTAAGCGGTTAAATTTACGGTTTCAAACGTGTCGCTTTTCAATTGAAAAATATTATTGTCGGCTTTGACGGTGAAATAGATGGCTTGCGGCTGGCATTCAATCTTCGTTACCGAGCCGAGAATCCTTTTTTCGCCTTTTTGCGGTTTCGCCACCATCATATTCAGCGATTCAATCAAGCCCTGCTCGCGCAGTATGCGCAGTTCTTCCTCGGTTAAAATGCGGTCGGTTATCTGCGGCGGGCGGCGGCGCGGGTTTCTGGCGGAATACATCTGTCCTTCGTAATCATTAATCCGCTCAAGCGTGTTTTCGGCGTAAACTTTCAGTTCCGGCTCGCTGGCGGTTTTAACGATTTTCTGCGCGATTTTGCGGGCGCTTGCAAAATCTTCTTTCCACATTAAAAGCTCCGCCATCCGAATCTGATATTGCTGGTTGCCGGGCGCGATTTTCAAAGCGCGGTTCAGATATTCAATCGCCTCGTCGATATTTTCTTTGCGGACGACGCTGACAAAAGCGTAAAGCTCGTAAGATTGAGCAAAATCCGGGTTCAGCGCAATCGCCTTTTTCAGCAATTCCCGCATTTTGTTCGCCAGCGCCGCCGGATACTCGGAAACGAAGCCGAACTCGCTCATTCCCTGCTCGCTCAAACCGCGCGCGTAATGGTAATAAGCGAGAAAATTGTTCGGGTCGAGCTCGATTGCTTTAGCAAGAAATCTTGCAAACTCGTCCATTTTTCCCTGTTTCGCCCTGATTTTACCGAGGTTTAAGCTGGCGCGGCTCGAATTCGGATTTAGCAAGAAAACTTGCAAAAAATGAGTTTCGGCTTCACTCAGACGGTCAAAATAAAAAAGCAGCTCGCCGAGATAAGTCTTCGCTTCGGCTTCCGTCAGCGGCTTCGACTGCATTTCGAGGTCGAATGTCAGCTTGTTTTTGAGATTTATTTCGGCGACGTCGTAAGCGTTCTGCTCGATGTATTTTTTCAATTCCCTTTCCATCGTCGCGTAATCGGTCTGGAAAGCTTCGGCAAACGCTTCTCTGGCTGTCGTTTTGCCGTTCATCACGAGGTCGAGAAATTTATACATCTGCCGGCTGCGCGCGCCGCCTTCGCCGTGCATCAGGTAATGCATCAAAGCCCACGACTGCGCGTAAAAAAGCCCCGCGCCGTCGTCGCCTTGTTGCGCAAGCGTGTAATTGTCGGTGTTAAAAAACGTCTCGAACGGAATCAGCTTATGCTGCGACAAAAGCGTTAAGTTTCGCTGCTGCAAACCGCCGAGAATCACTTTCCGGTCGTTTTCAATCTTCAAATTCTGGTAATATTCCGCCAAGCCTTCATTAAACCACGGCGGCACGTTCGATTTTCCGATGTTGTTCGCGACCCAGAAATGCGTATATTCGTGAAAAATAGTTTCGTAGGCTTGATTCGTGTCGCCTTCCATCGAAAGCGTGATGAAATTGGCGTCGTCCGTCGACAGAAAATAACCGGCGACCGTTTTGTCAATCTGCCCGTCGGCTTTGACGGGTTTATACGGATTATACGAATTAGCGTCTTTGAAAACGATGACGGTCGTCGGAACGGGCGAATTAAAATTTACTTTGTCGAAAATCTGCCGGAAAACTTCGCGAAATTGTTCGAGGCGTGCGGCGACCGAGCGAATGTCTTTTTCGCTCGCGTTTCCAATCAAATTAAAATTCTTTGAGCGCACGGCGAGCCATTCGTCCCTTCCGAAAGCGTCCGCGTTCGCGAAAAAAAGGGCGAAGAAAAGTACTGCAAAAGTGAAGAAAACTTTGCGCTGAATCATAAACTTACCGATAAATTTTTGTTTGCGATTGCCGAAACTTTTTACTGCGTTTTGCAATACATCTTTGACGGTTTTCGCGGTCTTTGCGTTGCATCCGTGATACGGTTAAACTTATCTTTATGCAAAACCGGGCGGAAATTTATTTTATCGGGGCGATGATGATTTTAATTCTCGTCGGCTGCACCGTCGCCTGCGTCGCTTTTTTTAAAACATACAAAAAAGAAAAAGCCGCACGCGAAAAACAAACCGCCAATCGAAAATCGAAAATCGAAAATTAAATATGTCGCATCCAGCCGTTTTGGACAAACAGCAAACCGTTTTAGTCGTCGTCGATATGCAGGAAGCGTTTCGCAAAGCGATTCCGGCGTTTCCCGAAATCGTCTCGCGCATCGCGCAGATGATTCGCGGCTGCCTGATTCTGGACGTGCCGGTTCTCGTCACCGAACAATACCCGAAAGGCTTGGGCAAAACGGCGGAAGAAATTATTTTTTCGCTGCCCGACGATTTCGAGTTCATCGAAAAAACGGCGTTCAGCTCGTGCGGCGCGCGCCCGTTTATGGAAAAGCTGGAAACGGCGCAGGCTAAACAAATTCTGCTCTGCGGCATCGAAACGCACATCTGCGTCAATCAAACCGCGCACGACCTTCTCGAAAACGGCTATCAGGTTCATCTCCTAACCGACTGCGTCGGCTCGCGCTTCGAACACGATAAACTGGCGGCGATTCAGAAACTGACGATGAACGGTGCTTTTCCCTCAGGCGTCGAAATGGCGCTTTTCGAGCTGCTGCGCGATTCAAAACACGAGCAGTTTAAAGAAATTCAGAATTTAATTAAATAAACTTCCATGATGCAAAGTTCAGCACAAACAGATATTTTAGCCGGTCTTAATGAGCAGCAGCTCGAAGCCGTCCGCACGACCGAAGGCGCTTTATTAATCCTCGCGGGCGCGGGTTCGGGCAAAACGCGCGTCATCACGGTTCGCATCGCTTATTTAATCGCCGAAAAAGGCGTCGCGCCGTACAACATTCTCGCCGTGACGTTTACGAACAAAGCCGCCGGTGAAATGCGCGAGCGCGTCGAGGCTTTGCTGAAAGGTCGCGGGCTGCAATCCGCGCCGCTGATTTCCACTTTTCACAGTCTTTGCGTGCGAATCTTGAGGCAGGACATCGAGCATCTTTCGGAAGGCTATTCGAAATCCTTCACGATTTACGACACGGACGATTCGATGAAAGTCATCAAGGCGTGCGTCAAAGACATCGGTTTGGACGATAAACAGCTTCCCGCCCGGCAGGTGCAATCCGCCATCAGCGCGTCGAAAAATCGCGGCGAGGATTTTGAAGATTACGCCTCGCGCATCGAATACACGGACGAGCGCCGCGCGGCGATTGCCAGGGTTTTCAAGATGTATGAAGAACGCCTGAACAATTCGAACGCGCTCGATTTTGACGATTTATTGATAAAAACCGTCCGGCTTTTGCGCAGCGTGCCGGAAGTGCGCGAAAAGTTTAACGACAAATTCAGATACATAATGGTGGACGAGTATCAGGACACGAACTCGCTGCAATTCGCGCTGATAAAATACCTGACCGAGAAACAGCAGAATATCTGCGTGGTCGGCGACGACGCGCAGTCGATTTACAGTTTTCGCGGCGCGGACATCGCCAATATCTTATCTTTCGAGCAGGCTTATCCGAACGCGAAAGTCATAATGCTCGAACAAAACTACCGCTCGACGCAGACGATTCTGGACGTCGCCGACGCGATTATCAGCAATAACGAAAGCCGCAAGGAAAAAAAGCTCTGGACGGACAATCCTTCGGGCGAAAAGATTTTTTACTACCAGGCGTTCGACGGCGACGGCGAAGCGCGTTTCGTCGCCTCGAAAATCGACGAGCACAGGCGTCGGAATCCGAAAGACAAAGTCGCCATCTTGTATCGCACCAACGCTCAATCGCGCGTGTTTGAAGAATCTTTGCGTCGAGCGCGCATAGATTACAACATCGTCGGCGGCTTTTCTTTCTACGAGCGCGCCGAAATCAAGGACATCATCGCCTATCTGAAAATGGCTCTGAACCCGTTTGACGACATCGCGCTGAACCGCGTCGTCAACACGCCGCCGCGCGGGCTGGGCAAGACCTCTCTGGACGAACTGGCGTTTCGCGCCAGAGATTTCGGCGTGTCTCTCTGGGAAGCGATTTCGATTGTCACCGACGCCAAATACGAAAAACCGAAAAGCCTCACGCCGCGCGCGCTGGAATCATTAAAAGGCTTCAAAAAAATCATCGAGAAGCTGCAACTGAAAGTTTCCGACGCCGCGCAGAGCGACCGTCCCGTGTCGGACGTCGTCATTTCCGCGATTGAAGACACCGGCTACGCAAATATGCTGCGCACGGAAAACACGGACGAATCGCAAGCCAGAATCGAAAATTTGGATGAACTCGTCAACGCCGCCGTCGATTTCGACAAGCAGGAAGCCGAAGGTTTAAGGGATTTTATCGACCACGCCGCGCTCGTCTCCGACACCGACAAATTCGACCGCAACGCGCCCGTCACGATGATGACCGTCCACGCGGCGAAAGGCTTGGAGTTTCCGGTCGTCTTTCTGGTCGGCTTGGAAGACGGAATTTTCCCGCACGCGCGCAGCATCAATGACCCGAAAGAACTCGAAGAAGAACGCCGCCTCGCCTACGTCGCCATCACGCGCGCCGAAAAAGTTCTGTTCGTCACGCACTCGATGCGCCGCCGCATCTACGGCGAGGAAATGGCAGCCGAGCCGTCGCAGTTTTTGAACGAGATGCCGCTCGATTTAATCCAGGACGTCTCGAAAGGCTCGTCCTGGCTCTCGTTCGCCAAAAGCTCGAACCGCCAGGCAAACCAGCAAACCGCCAAAATCCTGCGCGGCGAAGAAAGCCAGTTCTCGAAACCGAAAAACCTCTACACCGGCAAAACCTACAATTCCGCCGACGCCATCAGCGAATTTTTCAAACGCAAAGGCGTTGACGAAAAACCGACCATTCAGCCGCCGCCGAAACAGCAGAATTCCGCCTTCGACAACCTGAAAGCGGCTTCGTCCAGCCAACCCAAAACCCAAAATCCGAAATCTCAAACCGACAAAGGCTTCGTTCCCGGCACGCACGTCCGCCACGCCAAATACGGCAGAGGCTTGGTTCTGCGCCGTGAAGGCGCGGGCGACAGCGTAAAACTGACCATCAGCTTTCCCGGCTTCGGGCAGAAAAAGCTGATTGAAAAATTCGCTAATCTGGAAAAGGCTTGATTTTATTGGTATTTCAGAAATTATACTTAGATTGTTTATGGGACTTTTAGCTAAATTATTTGGCGGAAATAGGAACAAAAGGTTAGCGGAATGGGGTAAAAGCATATCCTTAAATGAAGCTCAACGTCTAACTATGCGCGAACTTTGGTATGCCGCGCAAAGAAAAGAAGTGCCGTCCGTCGACCCTTTATCCAAGCTAAGTAAAGATGACCTTGCCTATATCCTAAAAATTACCGGAGCAAGTTTTCGACCTGCCGAATTTGGAAATGCGGGCACATTACGTCTTGCTGCCTGGCGATATTTTAAAGATATTGGTTTTTCGAGCGAACAGGCTGCCGTCATTGTTGGTATGCAGTTTAATATGGTTGGGCGTCCCGACCTTTAATTTGTGTTTTAATTTGTCTTGTATCAACTTCGCCATTCGCCGACTTCATTTGAAAATGAAGCTTGTTTTACCTGTAACAG
>DASVRT010000093.1:0-13693 GCA_036388475.1 Pyrinomonadaceae bacterium
CGGACGATTTGAACGCGCTCGGCAAACTCGCTGATTTTGTCCGGCGGAAAAAACACGGTCGGACGACTTACTTCAACGTTAATCGCCATTTTAATCACACGAATATCTGCGTCGCCGACTGCAAATTCTGCGGCTTTTACAAACGCGCGCGTCAGGAAGGCGCGTACACGCATTCGATTGAAGAAGGAATTGAAATCGCCCGAAACGCCGTTAAAGAAGGCGCGACCGAGCTGCATATCGTCGGCGGCTTGAACTCGAAACTGCCCTTCGAGTATTACACCGATTTATTTTCGTCCCTGAAAAAAGAATTTCCCGCCCTGCATTTGAAAGCCTTGACGATGGTCGAATTGGATTTCTTTGCGCGATTTTACAAAATGACGGACGAGGAAGTTATCGAAAAATTGAAAGCGGCGGGAATGGACAGTTGCCCGGGCGGCGGCGCGGAGATTTTCGCCGAGCCGACGCGCTCGCGCATCTGCGACCACAAATGCGACGGCGCGCGCTGGCTGGAGCTTGCCGGAAAAGTCCATCGCGCCGGACTGAAAACCAACGCGACGATGCTTTACGGTCACATCGAATCTATAGAAGACCGCATTGACCATTTCATCAAATTGCGCGAGCAGCAGGACAAATCCGGCGGTTTTCAATGCTTTATTCCGCTCGCGTTTTATCCGAACGGAACGGCGCTTTCGTCGCTGCCCGGACCGGACGCGATTGATAATCTGAAAACAATCGCCGTTTCGCGCCTGATGCTCGACAATTTCGACCATATCAAAGCCTATTGGGTGATGCTCGGCAAGGCAACGACGCAGGCGGCGCTGCATTTCGGCGCAAACGACGTTGACGGCACGATTACCGACGGCGGCGAGCTGACGCACAGCTATTCGGTCGAAGCAGGCGGCGAACAGAAAATGACGAAAGCCGAATTAATCGCGCTGATTGAAAACGCGGGCTTTGAAGCGGTTGAGCGCGATACGGTTTATAACCGCGTGGAAAAAGTCGCGGCTTAGAATTTTAATGAGAAAAATTATTTATATTTGCTTCATAATTTGTTTCGCTTCAATATTTTCTCTTGCTCAAGCGAAGCCTTTCGAGGCTTTTGACAAGGCGGTAAAAGAACAAAAAAGCGGTTTTAGCGGAAACAAAGATTATTTGTCCGGGATTTTTAACGACGACCGAAACCGGCTCGGCAACGAGTTTGAGACCGAGCTTTGGAAATATATCGGCGACGATATTGAAAAACATTACTGGCTAAACTCTTTTGTCGAGTCCGAATCATATCTGCACGGAAATAAACCGCTGCCGGAACTGGCGTTCAGGCTTCGCCAAAAAGGGCTTGCTTTGCTCGACAAAAAAGACGATAAGAAAAGTTTGGGCAGAAAAGTTACATTGGCTCGAAAACAGGCAATTTATTATCACAATACCGGGAACCGTGATTCGGCGATAAAAAGTAAGAATGCCGCCGAAGCCATCGTCAAAGAAAACGATGATATTTCAGCGTATGTCGCCGGTCAGACCAGGCTGGACAATTGCATCTATTCAAATCTTGAGAGCGATACGTCAGGCTGCGAAAAAGAATCTCAGAAACCAATCGAGCTAATCGTTTCGAGCGGCTACCTTAACCGCATCGCCGTCGAGCTTCCGCAGCCTGAGAACCCGGAAAAGCTGAAGGGAGAAGTTCATCTCAAAGTTTTGATTGACGGAAACGGCGAAGTGATTTCCGCCGAAGCTGTAAAAGGACTGAAAGAATTATTCGACGTTTCAATCAAAGCGGCAAAAACGGCGAAATTTCAACCTCTTACTTTGTCCGGCAAGCGCGCGAAACGCTTCGGCTGGATTGTTTATAAGTTTTCCTGAAATCGGAGAAAGAAAACGAGCGCGATTCCTGCAACTCGAATTAACGCCGGATGAATGATTCCCGTCAAAATTTAATCCGCATTCTGCAAAAGGCTTATTCGGGCGAATTGGCGGCGGCTTACGCTTATCGCGGGCATTGGAAATCGCTGAAAGACTCCGGCGAAAAAACGCACATCAAAAAAATCGAAGCCGAAGAATGGGCGCACCGCGCCGGCGTCGGGCGCTGGCTGGAAACATTAGGCGCGCGACCGCGAAGATTAAGAGAAGCCGTTTTCTGGACCATCGGGCGCAGTCTGGGCTTGACCTGCCGCGTTTCGGGCTGGTTTTTTCCGATGTATTTTGCCGGCAGGCTCGAAAGTCAGAACGTGCAGGAATACGTCGCGGCGGCGGAATTTGCCGGAAAACTCGGAATGACCGAATGTTTTGACGAAATGATGGAAATGTCGCGCGTCGAAGCCGAACACGAAATTTTCTTTCGCAAAACGGTCGCCAAACATCGCTTATTGCCGATTACCAGGACATTTTTCAAATGGAGCTAGTTTGCTTTGCGATTGGCGATTGGAAGCGTAACCTGGCTCGCGCCATATAAATTGAAAAGATATAATTTCCTTATCCAATCGCAAATCGCAAATCTTTTAATGCCGAAAAAACGCAGTAAACTTCAAACCAAAGCCGAATATTACGCCGTTCGCGCCTTGCTCGGCGCGGTTGGTTTGCTGCCTTTGAAAGCTTCGATGAAGTCGGGAAAATCGCTCGGTAAAACGATTGTCAGCCTTTTTCCGAAGCTGAAAAAAACGGGTCGCCGCAATCTGGAAATCGCTCTGCCGGATTTGCCCTTTGAGGAGAAAGAAAAAATCCTGAGCGGCACGTTTGAATCACTCGGTCGGCAGCTCGGTTTCGTGGCTCATTTTAATGAATTTTCGCCGGAAAAAGTGCGCGAATTAGTCGAAGTCGTCGGCAAGGAACATTTTGACCGGGCGCACGCGACCGGCAGAGGAATTTTGTTTTTCACCGGGCATTTCGGCAGTTGGGAAATTTTTAATCTTTTGCCGCCCGCCTTTGAGCAGACGATGAATATTCTGGTGCGCCGGATTGACAATCCGCTGGTGGAAAATTACGTGGACAGTTTGCGCACGCGTTTAGGCTGCGTCACTTTAGACAAAAAACAATCGGCGCGCAAGATGTTTCGCGTGCTGGAAAACGGCGAGCTTCTGGGAATTCTGGCGGATTTAAACGTGCACGAGCGCGAAGGCGTTTTCGTCGATTTTTTCGGCGTTTCGGCTTCGACGACGACGAGCATCGCCAAACTGGCTTTGAGCACAAACGCCTTTGTCCTGCCCGCTTTCGCCGTCTGGGAAGAAGAAAAACAAAAATACGTCGTCTATCTGGAACCGCCGCTTGAATACGAAAAAACGGAAAACGCCGAAAAAGATATTTGGGATTTAACGCAGAAAATTACGAACGTGGTGGAAAAATATGTCCGCGCTTATCCTGAACAATGGCTCTGGATTCACAAACGCTGGAACACCAGACCGAAAGGCGAAAAAGGGCTTTATTAAGAAGGCAAAAGGCAAAAGGTAAAAGGCAAAAGTGAAGAAATTACTTCCTTACTTTTGCCTTAAAATCTTTGCGCCGCTAATTTAATTTTGCACTTTACATTTTGCGTTTTGCCTTTGCCCGACGAACCATTCGGTGAATTTCGGGATGCCGTCTTCGATTTTCGTCTGCGGGTTGTAATTTAATAACTCACGCGCTTTTGAAATGTCCGCAAAAGTGAGGGGAACATCGCCCGGCTGCATCGGCTGGCGCTCGATGACGGCTTTTCTGCCGAGATTTTCTTCCAGCAGCGCAATTAATTCTGTCAATTCAATCGTCTGCGATTCGCCGAGATTAAAAATTTCGTGGTTCGATTTGTCGTAATCTATCGCCGCGCGGACGCCTTGAATAATATCGTCGATATACGTGTAATCGCGCCGCGTCGTGCCGTCGCCGAACATCTGAATCGGCTCGCCCGCCCAAATCTGTTTCGAGAATTTATGAATCGCCAAATCGGGACGCTGGCGCGCGCCGTAAACGGTAAAAAATCTCAGGCAAACGGTGCGGATGTCGTAGAGATGCGAGAAAGTGTGGCACAAAAGCTCGCCCGCCGCTTTGGTCGCCGCGTATGGCGAAATCGGTTTGGAAATCTTGTCTTCTTCCGAGAAGGGAATTTTGCAGTTGATGCCGTAAACGCTCGAAGACGAGCCGAAAACGAATTGTTTGACCGCGAACTCTCGCGCCAGTTCGAGCAGATTCAAAGTGCCGTTGACGTTAACCTCGGTGTAAAGCCTCGGATTCAGCAAAGACGGTCGCACGCCAGCCCACGCCGCCAGATGCACGATTGTGTCAAACCCGTTTTCGGCAAACACTTCGCGCAAAGCGTCGCGGTCGCAAATATCGACTTTGCGCAGTCGAAACTGCGGATTATCCGTATGGCGTGAGATGTTGCCGCGCTTTATTTCGGGCGAGTAAAACTCATTGAAATTATCGACGACCGTAACCTGCCGACCGTTTTCAGCCAGCAGATTATCAACCAGATGCGAACCGATAAATCCCGCTCCGCCCGTGACGAGTATATTTTTTTGCTTATTCACAACTTGACTTGCAAAAGACTGGAAATCTTTCAGAGAAAGCAAGATAACATATCTTGCAGAGGTTTAGCAAAAACGCGCGTGGAAGTGGTAAGCTCGTTATTTTTAAATTGCAGCTTTATACCTTGCAACTTACCACTTAGCGTTTACCGCTTTCCACTTTTATTTAATTTATAAAACGGTTTCGCGAATGATAACGGTGGACGAGTTCTTCGAGAAATCCTTCGTAAGTGAAAGTCTGCATATCATAAGCGGGCTTGATTTTATACATAATCGGCAACGCCACGCGCCACGCCATCCAGAGCCGCTGTCTTTCGGACAAATCGTCGCGCCGCCGGAGAAAGCTTTCGACGACCTCAATCTCGGCTTCGGTCACGCCACGTAAATCCGCCGTGAAAAAGGTCTGTTTTTGCAGGCGGCGCAAAGCCGCGTCGGTGATTCTGGTCGAAAACACATCCGAAAATTTGGGCGCTTCGTCCGAGCGCTCGCGGACGACGACCGTTCCGGCAAACATATCGCCGATGCGCTGGTCGCGGCGGCTCATAAAAATCGTTATCAAACCGATGGAATAAACCGGCAGAATAAAACCCGGAAAGGTATCGAAAACCCGCAAAAGATTTCGCGCCACCGCTTCCCAGAGCGTAATCGGGCGACCGTCTTCGCGAATCACGCGCAATTTCAATAAACGTTTGCCGGGCGTCTGCCCGTTCCAGAGCCATTCGAAAAAGATAAAATAACCGGCGAAAATCAGCAAAAGCAGAACTATCATCAGCGCGATTATCCATTTCGGCATTTCCTGAAAAAACGAGTAAGCGCCGCCCTCGCGCTCGACCGTTTCGCCGAAACCGGAAATGCTCAAAAAAGCCCACGCCACGACGAAAATCGCAAAATATTGAATAAAATGGTCAATCGCCACGGCAAGGAAACGATTGCCGATGGACGCCAAAGCAAAAGCCAGCGGCACGCGCTCCGGCGTTTCGATGATTAAAGTTTCTTCGGTTTCGATGATTTGCGACATTTCCAGCCAGCTTATTTGAAATTGTCCGGACGCTGTCCGGACAACCTCTAACTTCCTTTTACTTTTAAAAATTTACGTTTGCCGACTTGCAGCAGAATTTCGTCTTTCAAATCAATCTCGGCTTTCGCGTCGAAAGCTTTTTCGCCGTCGATTTTCACGCCGCCCTGCTCGATAAGGCGTTTGGCTTCGCCTTTCGAGGCGACGAGATTGGTTTGAACGAGCAGTTCCGCCAGATTGTATTTGCCCGCGGCAAATTGTCTTTCTTCGACACGGTCGGGAATTTCCTTTTTGACGAAACGACGATTGAAATCGTCTTCGGCGTCACCGGCGTCTGAAACCGAATGAAAATCCCTGATAATCGACTTTGCCAGATTCACTTTCACGTTGCGCGGATTTTCTTCGCCGTTGGCGCATTTCGAACGCAGGCTGCCGATTTCCGACGGCGTCAAATCGGTCAAAAGCTCGTACCATTCCCACATCAGCTCGTCGGAAATCGACATCACTTTGCCGAACATTTCACTCGGCGATTCGTCGATGCCGATGTAATTGTTCAGCGATTTCGACATTTTCTGCACGCCGTCCAAGCCTTTCAGCAGCGGCATCGTCAGAATAACCTGCGGCTCCTGTTCGGATTCGCGCTGCAAATTTCTGCCCATCAGAAGATTAAATTTCTGGTCGGTTCCGCCGAGCTCGACGTCGGCTTCCAGGGCGACCGAATCGTAGCCCTGAACTAACGGATATAAAAGTTCGTGCAGCGCAATCGGTTTTTCTTCCGTCATACGCTTTTCAAAATCGTCGCGTTCGAGAATTTGGGCGACGGTCGTTTTCGCCGCCAGCTTGACGAAATCCGCCGCGCCGAATTTTTCCATCCATTCGGAATTAAAGCGAATGTCGGTTCGTTCGGGGTCGAGCAGTTTAAAAATCTGTTTTTTATACGTTTCGGCGTTTGCCAGGATTTCTTCGCGCGTCAGCATCGGGCGCGTCGCCGATTTTCCCGAAGGGTCGCCAATCATTCCGGTAAAATCGCCGATGAGAAAAATCGCGATGTGCCCGAGCTGCTGAAAGGCTTTTAATTTGCGGATGACGACCGTGTGACCGAGATGAATGTCGGGCGCGGTCGGGTCGGCGCCGTATTTGATGAGCAAAGGCTTGCCGGTTTTCGCGCTTTTTTCCAGCTTCGCTTTTAAATCTTCTTCGCGGATTAAATCGACCGCGCCTTTTTTGATAAATTCGATTTGTTCGTCTATTGTCATTTCTTTCGTGAATCGTAAATCGTAAATTGTTCTTTCAGAATATAAAACAAGACGAGTAAATGCCAAACTTGCAATTTTACGATTTACGATTCACGATTCACAAATTTATGAAAAACAATTTATCAAACACGAAACTGGCTTTTATCGGCTGCGGCGTGATGGCGGAATCGATTATCGCCGGACTTTTGCGAAAAAATCTGGTCGGAGCGCGGCAGATTGCCGGCAGCCATCCGCGCGCCGGTCGGCGGCAGGAACTAAACGAAAAATACGGAATTCAGGTTTTCGAGAAAAATACCGAGGCGGTCGAAAGCCTTCAGGCGAGCGAAAATTCAATCGTCGCTTTATGCGTCAAGCCGCAGCGTTTGAAAGGCGTTTTGCAGGAATTGAAAGGCGTCGTTTTACACGAACAGATTGTTCTTTCAATCATCGCCGGCGCGCGCCTCGAAACGATTTCCGAAGCTTTAGGTAATCGGAGAATCATCCGGGCGATGCCGAATACGCCTTCGCAAATCGGCGCGGGAATGACCGCCTGGACTTGCACCGAAGAAATTTCCGAAGCGGAAAAAGCGCGTGTGAAAGCATTGCTCACGGCGCTCGGAAAAGAGCTTTTTGTCGAGACGGAAAATATGATTGATATGGCGACCAGTTTGAGCGCGACCGGTCCGACCTATATTTTTATGGTGATGGAAGCTTTGACGGACGCGGGCGTGCATATGGGTTTTTCGCGCGAAGTCTCGAAGGAGCTCGTGCAGGAAACAATGCTCGGCGCGGTTCTTTTCGCGATGGAATCGCACAAGCATCCGGCGGAATTGAGAAATATGGTCACGTCGCCCGGCGGAACCAGCGCCGAAGCGATTTATCAAATGGAAAAAGGCAGCCTGCGGACGGTTTTATCGAAAGCCGTCTACGCCGCGTATCAGCGCGCCGTCGCGCTCGGCGAAAAGAAATAAATTATAATTTTCGATACATTATATAAGCATTGGTCAAACCATTTCGGGCGTGATTAAACGCTTCGGGAATTTCGCCGATGATTTCAAAGCCGAGATTTTGCCATAAACGGACGGCGACTTCGTTGCTTTTGACCACGAAATTAAACTGCATCGCCCGGTAGCCAAGCCGGCGGGCTTCTTCCAGCGAAAATTCCGCCATTGTTCTGCCGATTCGTTTGCCTTTGGCGTCGGGCGAAACCATATATCCGGCGTTGGCGATGTGCGAGCCTAAATCCGGCTGATTGTCTTTCAGAAAAAACGTTCCGACAATTTTTTGATTTAATTCGCCCGCTATCGCGGACGGTTCTGACCAGAGCGCGACATACGTTTTCTTGTCGGCGGCAAACCAATAGGCGAGCATTTTTTCTTCCGGTGAAGCGGGAGAAAAAACGTATGTGTCGCCGGTCGAAATGACGGTTTTGATGATTTCCCAGATTTGCGCCTTGTCGGCATCAACGGCTTTTCTTATCTCAAGCATTTTTATCGACTCTCCGCAAAGTGAACAGCCAGACCATTCTATCCTGCCTCTCGTCAAAAATGTATTTTCCTTCGGACACTTTCCAGAAACCCAGAAATTGCCAGCGCCCGACTTTTAATTTATTAAAAAGCGGAACGGCGTGTTTTAGCTCGACGGCATTAAACATCGCCCGGTTGAACGAATCGAGGCGCTGGTCGCCGCGCCTGCCCGCGCCGGTGTAGAAAATCGTGTCGGGCGAGCTGCCGTGAAAATCGGGATAACACGGGTTGATTTTGCCGAAATCGGTCAGAAGCGAAATCAGCCTGCCGCCGCGCTGATAAATCCCGTTGCGAATGCGGTGAATTTCCGAAACCTCGTCCCACGAAAAAACGCCGCCCGGTTTCGCTTTTTGCAGAAAAGACATCGACATTTATTTTAAACGCTCATCGAAACGCGAGCGACCCGCTTGACATCTTTTTAACTTTACTCCACAACCTTTCTTGACACCCCGAATAAGAAAAGTTTATAGTAACTTTCACCTTCTTGTTTTTGTAATTATCCGACGAACTGTGCAGAAACAAGTCTGCTTACTCTCAATATATTTGGAAAAAATTATTCTCCGCGCCCATGTTAGCGCTTATTTATACGGCTTGATAATACTATATCGGCAATTTCCAAATTTAAGGCTAAGGAGTAATTTAGAGCGTGAAAAAATTTCTAGGTATTATAGCCGCGACGCTTTTCGTCGGGCTTCTCATCTTCGGCTTGGTGGCAAACCGGGTCGGTGCAAATAAGACTGTCTTCAATACCGGCTCGCAAGACGAACACGAAAGAGCAAAACAAATCAGCATCGAGGTTTTGCGCGGTCGCTCGCAGGCGCGCGGCATCGGCAACTCCGATGAATTCGAAGTTCAGAAAGTCCATATTGACGAGTTAAGAATGGCGCACACACGCTTTCGTCAATCTGTCGGCGGCGTTCCCGTCTGGGAAGGCGAAGCCATCGTTCACTTAAAATCCGACGGCGAAGTTTCCACTGTCACGGACAATTTAAAAGAAGCCATTTCGGTCAGCACGAAACCGACGCTGTCGGCTGGCGACGCGATTGCGATTGCCAACGGTCTGTATAACGGCTCGGCGACGGAAAGCGAAAAACCGAGAATCAGCCTCTGGATTTATCGCGGCACCGACCGCGACCATTTAACGTGGCGCATCGAAACGCCGCGCATCGACGGCTCGAAAGATACCGCCGTTCCGGTCGATTTTATCGACGCGCACACGGGCGAAAGAGTTTTCAACTATAACAACCTGCAAACCGGCACCGGCTCGTCGCTCTACAGCGGCACGGTGACCATCAACACCAGTTCCGCCGGTGCGACCTATTACATGGAAGATTTGACGCGCCGCATGGGAACTTTCAATATGAACAGCACCGGCAACGAATCGACCGGAACCGGCGGCACGCAATCGCGCTACACCGATACGGACGACGTCTGGAACACGACGATTCAACGCGCCGGAGTCGACGCGCATTACGGCGCGGCGAAAACCTACGATTATTACCTGAACGTTCACGGGCGCAACGGCATCGACGGCGCGGGCGGTCCGGGAACGACCACCGCCGCCGCCAACAGCTCGATTGCCTTAATCGCTTCCAGAGTTCACTTCGGCAGCAGCGGTCGCTACAACAACGCTTTCTGGTTTAATAACCAGATGAGCTACGGCGACGGCGACGGCGTTAGCTTTACGCCGCTGACGACGATTGACATCTGCGGTCACGAAATGACGCACGGCGTGACGGAAAGAACCGCCAATTTAACCTATGCCAACGAATCGGGCGCATTGAACGAATCAATGTCCGACGCTTTCGGCGTTTTGGTCGAATTGTATGCCGACGGCGGCGTAATCAGCGGCGACACCTGGAAAATCGGCGAAGACGCTTACACGCCCGGAACCGCCGGCGACGCGCTTCGCTATATGGATAATCCGCACTTAGCCGGAAACGGCGGTTACACGTCGAATGACGACCCCGACCACTATTCCGAACGTTACACCGGAACGGCTGACAGCGGCGGCGTTCACATCAATTCCGGTATTCCCAATCATGTTTTCTATCTGGCGGCAAACGGCGGAACGCACCATTTGAGCGGCGTCGCCGTGACGGGAATGGGAACAACGGATGCCGGAAAAATCTGGTATCGCGCTCTGACGGTTTATATGACATCGGGCACGAATTTCGCGGGCGCGAGAACGGCGATGCAGAATGCGGCGACCGACCTTTTCGGCGCAAACAGCACGCAATACAACACGGTCGCCAGAGCTTGGTGCGCCGTCGGCGTCGGAACCTGTCCGTAAATAAATAACTAAGCCAACTAAAATTCAGGGCGGCATAACCGAACTTCCTACGACAGTAGATTTGAAGACGGTGTTCCGCCCTGAGCCGATTTCAAAACCGATCATTCCGGGCAAGCCGGATCTTCTTCTCCGGTCGTTCCTGAAATACTTTTCCTCTTCAATAGCCGTCCGTCTCTTTAAATTTTTGTGACTTTATTGCCCGGAAATTCTATTAAAATTTTATTATTTCAGTGGAAAAAGTCTTAAAAACAATCTTTTTGAGACAAACCGAGTTATGTAAAAAATAATTGAATAGGTTTGCTTAATAGTTCAAACAGGAACATACTCCAATTCGTCGAAGCGGCGCCGCCTGCGGAGCGAATTTCGCCGCCGCGTAATCCGAATGAATAATGATTTTAAAATTCCTGTCTGTTTCATCAAATCAATCGCGTCGGAAATACTATTATAATTTTCGTCATTTTCCGGGCGTCGATAGTTTTGTCGGCTATCATACAAACATAATTTATTTTGTTTGATATTCTCAAAAGTTATTATTTAATGGTGATTGAGCCGCAGCGGAAACCGGCTTGAAAGATAGTTAGCGAAAACTCGCCCGGCTTATTTTACTTATTACAAGCTTTGCACAAAAATAAAGAAAGGGAAAATTCTAAATTCTAAATTGATGTCGGATATTTTTGGTCAAACAATTTACAATTAATAATTTACAATTAGCGACCGCCGGTTTTCTCGCTTTTCTTAATTTTTCTACAAAGCATTTATTAGATAAAAGCCCAGCCCTAACGCGCCGGGCTTTTTGAAGTTTGTTTCCGCGCCGCTTTATCTTGTCTCGAAAATCCGTTTCAAAACCGACTTTCGAGACAAAGCCGACATTGAACGAATATTTAGATTCAAAACGATTAAGCAGTGAGTGGTTTCAGACCGCATATCCGAAAAGTTCAAATTTTATAATCTATGATTTTCGCGAAGCGCTATGTTTGTTAGTATTTAAGGATATTGTATAAATCAATCGAACTGAACTGAACTGTTTAATATCGTCATTTTATGAAAAGAAAGAAATGCCGATTTTGCGGCTCTAACACCGGCTGTTACAGAATAGAGAAACGATTCACCCCGCGAGCGATAATCGTTTCTCTTTCTATCTTCGGTGGAGCGATAATCGGCTTGCTTGAACTAAAATCTTTTATGCCGATGAGCATTATTTTATTTATCAGCGGTCTGTTGTGCCTCGTTTTAATCAAGACCCCGCAATACTTTTGCCGCTCTTGCGGCGAACGGCGACGTTAAAAATTTTAAATCTGAAGATTCAGTTTTTAGCGCTGAATATGAAAATTATACGACAGCCGGAAGTGTAAAATTCCAGCCGGGAATTTAGATGGAAAAATAAAAAGAGACATCGCTCGATGTCTCCAACTCTTGAAAATATTGGAGCCGGTGAACGGACTTGAACCGCCGACCTGATGATTACAAATTATATTCAGGTAAATTTTATGGAGTGTCACTGAGTATTTTAGTCTTGTATTTACGTATTTTCGTAAATCAATTGTTACTCAGTGACACTCCATCTATGCAGAGGGTTGCTACAATTTTCGCTACAGTCAAATTTGGTTTTACTACATAATTAAAACCGAAGCGGTTATATAATCTACTGAACGAAAGACGATGCTATTGGCTTATCACCGTTGGCTCCGAATTGAAGTGCCGTAAACCCTGCCTGACTTCTCTGAATGTAAAACACGCCATCGGAAGCTCGCCAGACGGCAATATCGGTTTTTCCGTCGCCGTCATAATCGCCCGCAATTGGTAAATCGCCGCTTGCTCCAAATTGCGCTCCGATAAACGCACCATTAGAACTGTTTAAACGATACCAACTGCCCGTTGACGAACGGAAAACGGATATGTCTGCTTTTCCATCACCGTCATAATCAGCGGGAGCGGGGAAGTCTTCGGCAACGCCGAACTGCGCCCCGACAAACTGACCGTTACTGCTGTTAAGCCGATACCAACTTCCTGATGAGCGTCTATAAACGTTGATGTCCGCTTTGCCGTCACCGTCAAAATCAGCCGGATAAGGAATATCGCCGTTCGTTCCGAACTGCACAGCCGCAAATTGATTATTGGAACTGTTCACGCGATACCAGACCCCGTCGGAAGGTCGGAAAACGCAGAGGTCGGCTTTGCCGTCGCCGTCAAAATCAGCCGGGCGCGGCAAATCGCCGGCGGCTCCGAATTGAATGCCGGTAAATCCTTCCGTCGAGCGCTGCAAATACCAAACTCCGTCACGGAAAACAGCTATATCGGTTTTGCCGTCACCGTCAAAGTCGGCAGGAGCCAGTTTGTCTATAGAAATGCCGAACTGCACAGCATTAAAGCCGCTGGTCGAATTTTGCAGATACCACACGCCGGCAGACGGGCGGAAAACAGAAACATCTGATTTGCTGTCTCCGTCAAAATCAAACGGCGTGGAGCGAACGAGAAAAGTATGTTCATAAGTTCTCGACTCATAAACCACGCGAAACTTCCATACGCCAGTCAAAGCATTTACCGGCAAATTGTGGGTAAAAGACAAAGAAATCCCCGTAAAAGTATTCGGACTGACATGCGTCCAGCTTTGATAAACCGTGCCGTCAGGTTGAATCAAGGAAAATTGGCTTACCTGTCCTGCAACCAGGTCGCGGTAAGAGGCGGCGACGATAACCTGACTGCCGGGTGCGAAAACATTTTTTTCGTTAGTAATTGCGGGATTTGGGCAGGGCTGACTGACCGGCAGGGCAGAATGTGTCATCAGTTTGTTAATAGACGAGTCGCGGTAAGCCGGCTGAACAAGCCAATAGCTGAAGCTGTTCATCAAGTTACAAGGTCCCTGATACGGGTCTTGTAATTGATTGTCGGGGTTATAAATTTCAAAATGCAGATGAGGTACGGTCGAGGCTCCCGAACTGCCGATAACACCTAAAAACTCACCTTGCGTGACCATTTCCCCGACGGCTTTCGTGGTTAACGAATTGAGCTTCAAATGTCCGTACCAGGAAACCGTGCCGTCTGAGTGGAGCAGAACGACGATGTTCCAATTAGGGTTACTAAAGTCACAATTACGGTCGAAATTGCCGTCCGCTTTGAAGATAATCTGACCGGCGGCG
>DASVRT010000094.1:0-99528 GCA_036388475.1 Pyrinomonadaceae bacterium
TTTAATTAAAAAAACAACCGCCTTCCGCCTGCTGCCTGCTGATTTCTGTAATCACCTTTCCAAAACGTCGAACGCCTGCAAGCGACTGCCGTCAGCCGAGTAAAGCAAGCCGGCGGTTTCGTCGCTCGTAAAACGCGCGTCCGGTTCGGCGACGAGAATAAAACGCGCGTCTTTTCCGGTGTGAACGTTGACGCCGACTAAACCTTTTTTATCAAATGGTTTCGGCAAATCCGTGTAGAAATACATATAATTTCCCCGCAGGTCGGCGAGCCGCTTGCGGCGCAGGAAATAATCGGAAAGCTTTTCGACCTGCCGCACCGGGTCGAGCCGGTCGAGCAGGCTTTCCTGCACCTCGCTGCGCGAAGGCGTCACGCGATTGATTGCGCCGCCGATGATTTTTCCGCGCACGCTCGAAGCGGTCGGAATGTTGACCTGCAAACCATTTAGACGATTCAAAAGATTCGGCGTGCGCGAGGCGATTCCGAAAACGCTGATGCGGTTTGTCACGTAATTTTTCACGGAATTCGAGGCAAGCGTCGTCAAATCAAACGAGGAAAAACGCGATTTCAAACCCGACCAGCGCAGCGACAAAACCGAGCGCGCCAGATTTGCTCCGCGCACGACGTTCAAAGCCGAAGTCGCCAGCCCGCCGTAGCGAAAATAAAGCGCGGCGGCGCGCAGCGCGATGCCCGCGACGATGCGGAAAACGCCGCGCGAAGGAGCTTTGTGCTTAACTCTCCAAATTTCATTCGGATTTTGGTCTTTGGTCTTCGGATTTTGGTCTTCGAGAAAGGAATTCTGCCGCCCGAAATTTGAAGTTTGGAAGCGCCGGTTATTTTGCGCTTTGAAGTTTGAATTTCGGAGTTGAAACGCGGCGATTTCATCTTTCCCGCCGACGACCGCTTCGCCGCGTTCGTTTATCAAAACGAACTGCGCGCGCTCGACGTCGTGTTCAAAATCCGAAATTTTCTTTCCCGTGCGCGTGTCAATCGTGATTAAATCGTCTTTATCGGCGACCAGAATCGTGCCGGCATCGGCGAAAACAAAATTCGTCAAGCCTTTGTCCGCGCCTTTGTAGCGCCACAGGGTTTTGCCGTTTTTCGTGTCGATTGCCGAAACGCCGAAACTGCCTTTTTCTTCCGTTTCGCCGTCTTTGATGCGCGTAAATTGCCCGCCGGTTCTGACATATAAAACGTTTCCGACAATTGCCATTTCCGGCGTGACGCCCAAATCCTTCGCTTCCCATTCGACTTTTCCGCTCTGCCGGTTTATGGCGCGGACTTTGCCTCTGCCGGAAGTATAAATGTATTTTTCATCAAAAACCGGGTCGGATTCAGTCAGAGCCAAGCCGCCTTCGTTGATTTTAAACCGCTCGCGCTCGCTTTCTCGCCCGGTGCGCGCGTCATAAGCGGTCGCGCCTTCGTAAAAAAGATAAAGCCTGCCGTCGAGCATCAAAGGCGGGCGATAATTGTCCAGCGTGAAAGGAATTTCGCCCAAATTTTCGCCGAAGCGCGAAGGCATCATCTCGACGTCGGATTCAAGCTCTTTTTTCCAGAGTTCGGTGCCGTCCGAAAGCCGCAGAACGTGAATTTGCGGCGAGCGTTTTAATTCTCCGCCGGCGCTGCCTTTCGCTTTTTTGACCAGCACGACGGCGAGCAAATCCGCTTCCGGTTCGACCGCCAACTGCATCACGTCGCCTTTGACTTTGTCGCTGCGCCAGAGCGTCGCGCCCGACAGCAAATCAATCGCTTCGACGCGCGATTTGTCGCCTTCGTCGAGCGAAAGCAAAATCAAATCAGTGCCGGGAATCGGCGTAATCGAAGTTTCGTCCAAGCCTCTGTGCTGTCTGCGCCAGAGCCTTTCGCCCGTTTGCCCGTCGAGCGCGTAGAGCGAATTTTCGCTGCCCGCCAGCATAATTCCGAAATCGGTGGTTTGATAAAACCGAACTTTCCCGTCGAGATTTGTCTGCCAGACCGGCTGCGCGTTTGCGCAAATCGCCGCCGCAAAGCACAAAAGACACAAAAGTAAAACAGAAACCTTCATACCATTATTATCCACAAAAAACACGAAATAACACTAAAATTTTAGTGTTATTTCGTGTGATGCGCGCCGATTGCAAAAAGTTTCTATGAGAAAAAGGAACGGATTTTATTCCATACTTTTGACCAAAAACTTTCAAGCCGCTCATTGGGCAAAGTTGACGGTTCAGCCTTCGGCGGTTCAAAAACTTTTTCCGCGCCGAAGATTTCGGCAAGCTTGTCGGGGTCGATAACGGCGCGACTGCAAATGTTGGCTTTTAAAGGTTTTCCATTTGCCGCTACATAATCTGTTTGACCGATTTTGTAACGTAAACTGCAACTCCGGTTATCCGTTTCGCTTTCAACAATTACCGTTTCGGATTCAACTCCTTGCCACGCCCGAAATACTTTAAATTCGACATCGACATATTGTTCTTCGGAGTAAACCTTACCTTTTCCGGTTTTCAGTTTCCGCGTTTGCGGCGCGCTGATTGAAACTACCTGACCCTGAAAAACCGCATCCGTTTTTCTCAAGGCTTCGACGCTCTGTTTCGCGTCCATCCGTGCACACGTGCAAGCCGATGCTAAATTGTGGCTGAAGAGCAAAAACAGAACGACCGCAAAAATTCTCATAAACCTTAGTTGTGAATTCGGTAAGCTTTGCTTTTCCAGACGACGACGACCGTTCCGCTCAAATTCTCGGCAATCGAGCGCAAGTCGGAATCGAGGCGTTTGTAATCGTCCGCGCCGCGCCGAATCATAATCTGTGGCTGCTGCCCGTAAGCCGAATCAACCCAGACATTATTGACCTGACGAAACGTTTTGCCGCCGACGGAGCGCGCTTCGCCGGTTTTGTTTTTATCCGCGGACGCACGTTTTTTCGACGGCGAATTCGGCGTTGACTGCGTGCCGAGACGTAATTTTTGCGAGTCGCTAAGGCTGTCGCGGTCTGCCTCGCGATTTTTCTCCGAAATTTCTTTTGCCTCTTCGTCCGCTCGCTGCTGTTTGGAATCTTTCGGAGCGGGCGCGACGGCAACCATCTCGGTCGTTTTATTCAACGACGCCGTATTTGAAGCTTCTCCGTTAAGCACCAATGGCTTTTGCCGTTCATTTTTCACAGGCTCCGGCGGCTGGGCGGGCGCGGGCAAAACGGCGATGTCGGCTGAATTCGCGTTCACGCTCGTCGCGTTTGAAACGGCAGACTTCAGGGTCGTGTTTGAATTGCTCATCACGCCCGGATTGGCGTTTGCCGCGTTCGACGACGTGTTGCTCGAATAAGTTTCGAACGTGTCCGTTTCGCCGTCGTCGCTGGCGCCGCTCGTGCCTTTCGATGTTTCGCGTATGGTTTCTTTTTGGGCGACTGAAACGTTTTGCGAGTCGTTCGCCGTTTGCAGCACCAGAACCGCAATGATTCCGGCGAAGACAAGCGCCAGCGCGCCCATCGCCAAAGTGATTTGCGGAAACGCGAAAAGCCTTCGATACCAGGGAATTGCAGTCGCGACGACCGGAATAATACTGCCTTCTCCGGCGTGAATTGTTTCACTTTCGGTTTCGGCATTAAACGAAATCAGATTCGACAAAATTTTTCGACACTTCGCGCATTCCGCCAGATGCCGGACGACGCGCCCGCGCGCTTTCGACGTCAAAGCGTTTTCGGCAAAAAGCGAAATCTCGTCTGCGTCCATATGCGCGGCGAAAGTTTGCACGCTTTCGCCTTGCGCCGCGCGGCGCAAAAGAGAATCTATTTCCTTGTCGAATTCTTCTATCATTTATCAGTTAACATTTATCATTTATCGGTTCTTATCGTTCAATGATAAATGTGCAATGTTCAACGCCAGTGTCAGAACGCTTTAATGTAAAAAATCTTGCAAACAAGCCAGAAGCACCAGCCAGCCGAACAATTTTTCGATGCTCAAGTCCAGTTTAGATGCCGTTTCCGACAGGTAGCGTTTGACTTCTTCCGGCTTCCAGCCGTGTTCGGCGCAAAGAATTTTTTCGACCGACTTGCGGATTTCCGTCTGGATGCGGGCGAGCTTGCGACTTGCCGTCGCTTCGTGAAAGCCTAAAGTCGCGCCGATGTCTTTGAGCTTTAAATCGTCGAAATAATAAAGCTTCATAATCAGCTTGTCTTCGGCTTCGAGCCGCGCAATCGCCTGTTTCAGCGCGTCGGAAATGTCTCGCCGCGTTTGTTTTTCGCTGAAAACGTCTTCCGGATTGTCGCTGTGCGCGACGATTTTTGAGTTTTCCGAGTTTTCCGAAGATTCGTTTGCCAGGTTTTCAAACTCGCGCGCCTCTTCAATCTGCACGAACTTCGACTGCTTGCGAAACTCGTCAACCGCCAGCTGCGAAACGACGGCGCGCAGCCAGCCCGCCAGGCTGCCGCGCCCCGAATAATAACCGAGCTTGCCGCGCCGCGCGCCGCCCGTTTCCTTCAAGCCGTAAAGCTCAGCCCAGATTGAGCCTGCCAGATCTTCCGCGTCCTCGTTATTCGAGGAAATCTTGCGCGCCGCCGATTTGACGGTGGCGTCGTATTTCGTCACCAAATCGTTCCACGCCGCTTCGTCGTTGCGCTCGCAGGCGATAATCAGACATAAATCGTCGGCGTTCAGCGCGTCGATAAATTCTTTTATCTCCGCGTTTGAAGCATTTTCGTGGTCGCGCAGAACGTATTTTTCGATTGACGCCGCGACGCGGGCGGACAAATCCGACGCTTCCAGTTGCCGCGAATTTTCGGCGCGGGCGAGCAATCGCGCGGCGGCGTCTTCGACAATGGATTTATGTTTTTCGGCAAGCGCGGTCATCTGTTAGCGAATCGGAAAGAGTTTAGCAGAAATTAGATGCGTTTGACACGGCGAAAAGTTTGTAAATCGACAAATGAAACTCCGCGCGCGGTTCGTTATAATAATCGAATGATTGAGAAAACCGAATTTCACTCCGCAAACTGCGTGCGTCTCGCCAACGGCGAAACTGAATTAATCGTCTCGACCGCCTACGGTCCGCGAATTTTATTTTACGGCTTTACGGGCGGCGAAAATATTTTAGGCTGGCATCCGGAAGCGCGCGTCGAAACCGCGCTCGGCGAATGGCGACCTTACGGCGGTCATCGTTTATGGCTGGCGCCGGAAAATATGCCGCTTTCCTACGCGCCCGACAATTCCGAGGTCGAATATTTTGCCGAAAACGATTTTTCCGCGCGTTTCGTTCAGCCGCTCGAAGTCGAGACGAAAACGCAGAAAGAAATTATACTGACGCTCGGCGAAAAGGGAAGCGAAACGATTGTCGAACATCGCCTCACGAATCGCGGCGCGGCGGAAATCGAGTTGTCGGCGTGGGCTTTGACGATTATGCGCGGCGGCGGCGAAGCGATAATTCCCCAGGAACCTTTCAAGCCTTACGGCAGCGAAAATCTTTTGCCGGTGCGCTCGGCGGCTTTCTGGTCATACACGGATTTGACCGATTCGCGCTGGCGTTTCGAGAAAAATTTTATTCGCCTCGGCGTCGATGAAAACAAGCCCGAACCGCAGAAAATCGGCGTTTTAAACCGGCAGGGCTGGACGGCTTACGCGTGGCGTAATCTGTTGTTCGTCAAAAAATTCGATTTCGTCGAAACGGCGGTTTATCCCGATATGAACTCCAACACGGAAGTTTACACCGCCGGTTCGTTCGTTGAAGTCGAATCGCTTTCGCCTTTGCAAAAATTGCCGCCGGGCGAATCGCTCATTTACACGGAACGCTGGCAGTTGTTTGAAAATGCCGGAATGGATGCCGTGGTCGCCTCATTCAGTGACGAAAAATGATTTACAGGTGACTTCAAGTCATTTGAATTCGACTTTAACTCATTCCGAGCCGACTGAAAGTCGCTTGAAGTCAGCGCAGATGTTTTCTTAAAAAACTCACAATCTTCCAGCCGTCCAGATAAACCCACGGCTTTTCGCCGAGCGTGTAATGCCCGCAGGGAATTTTCACGGCGCTGTGTTCGATGTCGCGGTCGCGCAGGGCTTTCATCAAACGGCGCGATAAATCGACCGGAAACGTCAAATCGTAAAGCGTGTAAATGTAGCGCTGCGGGCGCGGCGGCATCGCGGCGAGCTTGTCCATATAAACCATCGGCGAAATCGGCAGCCAGAACTCGCGCAATTCATCCAATGAAACATTATTTCCGATGCCTTCCTTGACGTGATAGGTCGAAAGCCCGCGCCAGACGACGTCGGCGACGTAGCCCGAAACGTGATTGAAAACGCCCGCGTCAATCGTCAAATCGTGCGCGAAAGCGAAAAATCCGACGCAAGAGCCGATGCTTGTTCCGACGACGCCGACTTTTTCATAACCCTGCTGTTTCAGCCAGCGCACCGCCGCGCGCGTATCGACGACCGATTGCCTTAAGGACTGCAAAGTGCGCCCGACATTCGGCGCGACCAGATAATCGGCGCGTTCCAGTTCCGGCGGCATTCTTTCTTCGTGATACGGCAGCGTCAGGCGCAGAGCCGTCACGCCGACGCGGTTAAAAACCCTGCACAAATCGAAATAGGTTTTCGCTTTAGCGTTCCAGTGCGGCAGAACGACGACCGCCGATTTTTTATTTTCTTTATGCGGAAACAGTTGAGCGTAAGCCGTGTTGTTTTCAATCGAAGGCGTTTCAATCGTGCTCGTCCAAGTCAATTGCTGACCGTCGAGACGGTAATCGTCGATTTCGGGCAAATGAAAAAATTCGTCGCTGTTGGCGAGAACCTTTTTCGAGTATTCGCGGAAAATTCGGCGCGGGTCGTCGCCGTTCGCGCTATCGGTGATAAATTCCGTTCCCCATTCAAACGGGCGCACGACGCGATTGGCGTTGAGCATCGCAAAATAGCGCTCGCGGTTGTGCATATAATGTTTGAGCATAAACATTTATGGTAAGAAAATTGATGTTTAAGCGCAAACCACGAAAAATTAGCCCCAAACAAACACGAAAGAATAAAAGAAATTCAGCCGCCGCAGAACACGGAGAGAAAGAAAATGAAACCACGGATTTACACAAATAAACACAAGATAATTTAACAAGATAGAATAGGCTTCGCGACTTGATAAACAGGATAAAATCATTTTCTTATCGCGCGTCCGCCCGTGTAAATCCGTGATTTCATTTTCTCAAAAATCTCTGTGTTCTGCGGCGGCTGATTCCTATTTCAAACTCGGCAGAACGTATTTCACCTGTTCGATTTCCGTCAGGGCGACGAGCTTTTCCAGAGAAATTCGCCCGAAGACTTTATTGTCCTTTTCCGCAACGATTTCAAAACCGAGCTGTTTCAGTTTCTCCATCGTTGCGGGCGTTTTCTCCGCCAGCCAAATCTGAATCTGCGCTTTGCCGTCGCGAACGAATTTCGCTTCGTTCGCCGTCGCCGGCGAAACGTTTTTGTCCAGGCGCGCCGCCAAATCCGCCAGCCACAGGTGGAATTTTTCGTCAATCAGTTTTTGCCGTTTCGCGGCGGGCGCGAGCGGCTCAGGCAGTTTTATTTCTGCGGTCGGCAATTGCATTCTGTCGAGTGTCGCATTAATTTGCGGCTGCGAATTCGCCGGCAGCACGAAATTATAGACAATTATGCCCGTCACTTTAACGGCGCTGCCGGAAACGAGCGTCGGCTTGAATTTTGCCTGCCGCGCCGCCGCGACCGACGCCTGCTGAAGCAGAGGATGACCGCTGACGGCTTGCGCCGAAATCACGCCGCCGGTTTCGTCAATGACGACCTGCACCGCAACCGCGCCCGCCGCGCGCACCGCTCTGGCGGCTAAAGGGTAATTAGGTTTCGGTAAATTCCCGGCTTTTCCGTTGATTACGCCGCCGGAAATAGTTTTCTGCGTCCGGAGGTTGGAATTCAGCGTGTCCGAAGGCGAATTTGTCACCGTCTGCGCACTAATATTGATGCCGCTTAAGCCGGTAACATTAACTTGCGCCGAAGAAGGTTTCGGCGTGGCTACAGGTTTGGGATAAACCGTCCTCGCCGGGACAACGTTTGCGCTTCCATTGCCGTTTCCGTAACCCACGCCGTTTCCACTACCTGAGCCGCCGCCGTTTCCGTTACCCGCTCCCGAACCTGAACCCGTTCCGAGCGAACTAAGCTCGTCTTCTGCGGCAACGGTTCCCGCCGGCGCGTAAACCGGAACGCGGACTTTGCGCGGTTTGCCGCGATAATTGACGATTTTTTCTTCGACCGCCACAAAAGATGTAAACTCCGTCAGCAGACGGTAATCCAACCCGATTTTAGTGACGGCGGTTTTCAACTGCGGCGTGACGCGCGTTTCATCATTTTCCTTATCCCAGTTGGCAAACATCAAATCGTCGATTTTCTGCCGCGCCCAGAGCGTTGCCAGCGCGTCGTTTTGCGTTTCGGTTTCGGGCAGATTAAAGGGAATTTCGCGCACGAAATCCTGCCCGCCGACCTTTCCGCGCAGGCGAATCGTGCCGCTCGCGCCGCGCGTGTAGCGACCGTGAACGACGACCGGCTGGGCGCTGAATAAATCCTTGATTTTCTGCGGGTAAACGTCCGCGACGGGCAAACCGCTCCAGTCAATCGAAACGTCCGTCAAAAGCGGATTGCGGATTCTTTCGTGAAAACGCCGCGCGGCGGTTGAGCCGTCGTCTTCAAAATCGACGTATTCGACTTCGCCGCGTCCTTCTTTCGCAATATTATCCAGCAAATATCGGTTAACCGAACTGCCGATGCCGAAAGCGAAAACTCTCGCGTTCTGATGTTTTTTGACTTCATCGATGATTTCCGTATCGTTGCCGACCTCGCCGTCGGTCATAAAACAGACGATGCGCAGATGGTTTTGCGCGTCCGAAGGCGCGAGCGCAATCTTGACGGCTTCCATCATTTCCGTTCCGCCGTCGCCGCGCCGCGAATCCAGAAATTCCTGCGCTTTCCGTAAATTATCGGGCGTGGCGGGAACCGGCTCGTCAAACAAAACGTTCGTGTCGCCCGCGAAAGTTATTAAATTAAAACTGTCGTTCGGGTAAAGCCCTTCGAGCGCCATTTTCATCGACTCTTTGGCTTTTTCAATCGGAAAGCCTTCCATCGAACCCGATGTGTCGAGGACGAAAACAATCTCTTTCGGCGCGACGTCTTCGATTGCAAATTTTTCGGGCGGCGACAGGATTAAGGTGAAAAATCCGCCGCGCGCGTCGCGGTGCGCCAGAACGGCGTCTTCGATGCGTTTTCCGGAAACGTCGTAACGCAAAACGAAATCTTTGTTCGGAATCGTCGTCTGATTTTTGAGCTTGATATTCGCCTGGTTCGAACTCAGATTATAAGTTTCGATTTCGTGCGTTTTCGAGCGGATTTCTTCGACCGGAACGCCCGCGTTCAAGCTGATTTCGATGGAAATATCGTGTCCGGCGCGACTGGCGGCAATCGCGGGCGGCGAGATTTTCTCGGCGTCTTCCGGCTTTACGGAAGCCGGATTATAACGCGGCGCGACGGTCATCGGAAAAACGAATTCATACGCGCCGTCTTCATATTTTAAGGTTTCGACGTAGCTGATTTCGACGATGATTTTTTCATTCGGCAGAATGTTGGCGACCGATTGCGTGAAAACGTTCGGGCGCTCCTGGTCGAGCAGGCTCGCGGTTTTGCCTTCGTTTTTTGCCGTTTGATAAACTTTCTGCGCTTCTTCGCGCCGCATAATCTGACCGCGAATCGTCCTTTCACCGATTTTCATCGTCATATCGTCGACCGCCGCGCCCGCCGGTAAAGGAAACGTGTAAACGGCTTCGATTGGCTCGTAAAAATTGTTTTCAAACTCCTGAATGACTTTAACGCGAGTCAGAAAACCGCTGATTTCGGCTTTGACCGCAGTGCCCTTTAAAGGACACGCGCCGAGCTGTTTGCCTTTTTTACCAAAGGCTTCGAGCGTTCCTTGAGTAACGTCCTGAGCGAAAGACAAGGCGCACAGACACAAAACGAGCGCCAGCAAAAAGGGAACTTTCTGCATAAAATTTTCTCCTTATAGGACAAGTTTTCGGTTTTGGAGTTCGCGGACTACATCTGCTTAGACACCGTAAGTCGGCAATTGGTTCCCTGAACGCGCGAAAAAAATTCAGTGTGCAAAATAAAATTACCGGCTTTCGTTTTGCACGCTGAATTTTAAATCCGGTTGCGAATTTTTCACCGGCTATCTTTTGTAGCTCGCGGCGACGAGATTATCGCGTCCCGGAAAATGCAGAATCGTTCCCAGAATGCCGAGCGCAAACCACAGAAAAAAATATTGATACGAAAAAGCGAAAACCAGCGCCACGCCGAAAAGAGAAATCGCCTCGCACAAAGCGCAGCCGATAACCATCGCCGTCTGCACCAGCCCGATGTTCTGTCCGGCAATCGCCTGATTCAGATTTTTTCTGCTCAGCACAAACGAAAGCGCGAGATTTGAAATCGCCGGCAAAGCAAAAACGATAATTATCATCGCGTTTTCGCCGAGTAAAGGTTTTGAGAAATCAAATTTAAACGCTTCGGGTTTGGCAAAGTAAATAACGACCGGCAGCAACGCCTGCGAAACGAGCAGCGCAAACCAGATGACGACCAGCGTGCGATGTGCTTGTTCAACGCTCATTTTCTGCGGATTTTGATTCATTGCGAAAATCTCCCTTTTATTCGGTCGCCGCCAATTCTTCTTCCAGCAGCTGGCGGCGGTAAAGGTCGGCGTATTCGCCGTCGAGATTCACTAATTCTTCGTGCGTTCCGCGCTCGATAATGCGCCCGTCTTCCAGAACGCAAATCAAATCCGCGTCGCGAATTGTCGAGACGCGATGCGAGACAATCAAAGTCGTGCGGTTTGCGCGCACGTCGCGCAGATTGTGCAGAATCGTTTCTTCCGTATAAGTATCGACCGCCGAAAGCGAGTCGTCCAGAATCAAAATGCGCGGGTTGCGAATGACGGCGCGGGCAATCGCCGTGCGCTGTTTCTGCCCGCCCGAAAGCGTGATGCCGCGCTCGCCGACCATCTGTTCGTATTTATACGGGAAACTTTCGATGTCGTTTGCCAAACCCGCAATCTCGGCGGCGCGTTTGATTTCATCGAGTCGCGGGTCGTGGTCGAGAGTCGAGAGTCGAGAGCCGTTTTCGCCGTCCTGCTTCTTCACTGCCGGTTGCCGACTGCCGATTGCTGATTGCCGGCTCTCGACTCCGAAAGCGATATTTTCCGCCAGCGCGTCGCTGAACAAAAAAGTTTCCTGCGGCACGAAGCCGATTGATTTGCGAAGCTGTTCGAGCGGATACTCGCGAACGGAAACGTTATCAATGAGAATCGTATTTTCCGGCGCGTCCAGCAGGCGCGGAATCAGGCTCACGAGCGTCGATTTTCCGCTGCCGGTTTTGCCGACCAAAGCGACGGTTTTGCCCGGCTCGATTTTCAAATCCACGTCTTTCAAAACCGGCTTGCCGTTATAGGCGAAAGTCAGATTGCGAAACTCGATGGCGCCTTTAATCGGCGGCTGCGGCTGCACGGTCGGCTCGTCGCGGATGGTCGGGACGGTTTCCTGAATTTCGTTGATGCGTTTCAGCGAAGCCGTGCCGCGCTGGTAAAGATTAATGACGTAGCCGAGCGCAATCAGATACCAAATCATCCGCTGCAAATACAAAATAAACGCCGTAAAATCGCCCGCCGTAATCTCGCCGCGCACCGCCATCGGCACGCCGACCGCGACGATAATCACAAAACCCAGACCGATAAAGAAAAACAGAAGCGGGCGCATCGCCGCCGCGTATTTGACGAGCGCGAGATTCTGCTTCGCGTATTCGCGGTTGAGAACCTGGAATTTTTCGATTTCCGCGTCTTCCTGCGCATAAGCCCGCACGACGCGCACGCCCGAAAGATTTTCCTGCGCGGTCGCCGTGATGCCGGAAAAAAATCCCTGAATCTTTTCAAAGCGAACGTGAATCTGCTGACCTAAAAATTTAACCGTCAGGCTGACGAGCGGCATCGTCAGAAAAAGAAGAAGCGTCAGCCGGACGCTGATGCCGAGCAGAATCGGCAGCACGACCAGCAGCGCGAAAATCGCCTGGAACGAATACAAAATCATCGGTCCGACGATTTGCCGGACCGCCGCCAAATCGTTGGTCGCGCGCGACATCAGGTCGCCGACGCGATTGTTCTGAAAAAATTCCTGCGGCTGGTTGACGAGCGCGGCGTAATAATCGCGGCGCATATCGTATTCGATATCGCGCGAGGCGTTTATCAAAAGCCTGCGCTGCCAGAAAAGAAAAATTCCGCCCGTCAGATTTGCGCCGAGGATAACGAGCGGATAATAGACGATTTTCTCCCACGTCACGCCCGCCGTTAAATCGTCAACCGCCTGCCCGACCAGATAAGGCACCATCAATCCGAACAGCATCCCGAACAAAATACAAACAATGCCGAGAATAATGCGTCCTTTATACGGCAGAAAATAACGCGAAAATTTTCTAATCTCTTCCATAAAATCGTGAATCGTGAATCGTGAATCGCGAATCGTGATAGAAAATAAAAACTCAGCCTTCCAAATTTTCTGTTTTCGATTCGCGATTTGCGATTCACGAAATTTTCGAATAAGTCGAAATCGCCGTCGCAATCAGCTTTTCCTTATCGCTTACCACGTCCGCCGAAACGGTCAAAAGTCGTCTTCCGGCTTTGACGATGCGCGCCGTGCAGACGATTGTTTCGTTGATTACGGGACGCAGGTAATGTACCGTCAAATCGACCGTCGAAGCCTTTTCGTGCGGCTCCAATTTGGTAATGACGGCAAACGCCGTCGCCGTGTCAATCAGGGATGCGGTCGCGCCGCCGTGCAGAATCCCGTGCGGCTGGCGCAGCTCGTCGCGCATTTTCAGCCGCAAAACGGCTTCGCCTTCGCGCAAATCGAGCAGTTCCATCCCGAGCAGTTTAATATACGGAACTTCGCGGAAGACCGCCCGCGCTTTTTCCAGTAAAGATGTTTCGATTTCACTCATAAGCTCGGTCGGCGGTCGGTTTTAGCAGGAAGCAGTTTGAATTTGAGCGTTCAACTTCGAAATTTAAAACCGAAGCGCTTGCCGCTCGCCGTCAACTGCCTTCTTCTATTCCTGCCGGACGATTTTATCAAACTCTTCCCTTGAAACTTTCCGAAAATCTTTCGGCGGCGGCTCGAAAAGTTTATCGTCCGCCTGCGTTTGAAAGTTTTTCAGTTCGACCGCGTAAAGCAGAGTTTTCTGTTCGCCCGCGCGGCTGTAAAATTCCTGCCTGACCGGAATTTTTAAATTTTCGTCAACGTAAATCAGAATCTCGCTCGCGTCCGAATTGTTCAAACGCACCAGGAATCTGCGCAAACCGTTTTCCGCGCCGAGATTTTCAAAAGCGGCGGAAGCCTTTGCGTTGAGCCACGCGACGGTCAAAAAATCGTTGAAATTTTCGCCGCCTGAGGCAGTCGACGCTCTGTTTAAGACGTTTTCCGTATAAATTTTCTTTTCCCGCGAAATCGAAAAAGCGCGGGTTTCGTCAATCTGTAAAAATGAGACTTCCGCTTTTTCTCCGGCGGCGAAAATCGCCAGTCGTCGCCCGCCGCTGCGCGCGATAAAAGTTCTGCGCTCGGATTTTTCGCCGTTTATAAAACTGGAAATGATGATTTCGCTCTGAAAAACTTCCGGCTCTTTGTTTGAAAACGGAATTTCGCTCGGAATTTCCTGCGCGGTAAACGGCGTCGGGCTGGCGTTTGAATTTTCATCCGCCTTGCGCCAGAATCCGCACGCCGAAAAGCAAATGGAAAAAAAGAGAACGAGGTAAAACAGTTTTGCCGGATTTGACGAAAGCATCTGTAAAAGTAAAATTTTATCATACGGATTGGAGAAGCCGACAATGAACCTCTGGTTAATGCAGACAATTTATATTTTAGGCGCGCTTCTGATTCTGCCGGTCGCGCCGTTTTTGTATTTGCAGGGGCGTTACGTGCGCCGCAAAGTCGGCTTGCTGCCGGACGCGGCGGGCGAGAAAACAGGAAAATTCGGCGACGGCGAAGCGGCGGTCAGGCTGCTGGCAATCGGCGAATCGACCGTCGCCGGACTCGGCGCGAAAACGCACGAAACCGCGCTCGCCGGACAATTCGCCAGAGTTCTGAGCGAAAAAGTCGGCAAATCCGTGCGCTGGCACGTCATCGGCAAAAACGGCGTGACGGCAAAACGCGCTTTAAAAGAGCTTGTTCCGCAGATGCCCGCGGGCGAAAAATTCGATTACATCATCGTCGGCTTGGGCGGCAACGACGTTTTAAAGCTCAGCAGTCCTTTAAAGTGGCGGCGCAATATGATAAAAATTCTCCGCGTCCTGCGCGAAAAACATCCCGAATCCGTGATTTTTATCACCAACGTCGCGGCGGTCAAACTCTCGCCCGTTCTGCCCGAACCGATAAAGTTTATATTGTCCAATCTTTCGCGCCTGCATAACGCGAACATCAAGCAGTTTGTCCGCCGATTCGACAATATTTACTATTACGAGCAGCCCGCAACCGTCCCGCCCGATTTTTTCAGCGACGGCATTCACCCGTCCGAAGCGGGCTATAAAGTCTGGTCCGAAGAAATTATTAAAACGATGAGCCGCAATGAATCCTGAACTTGCCAAACCCGAGCTGGAAAGTTTTCTGCGCGCGCAGCGGGAATGGCTTTTGGTTTTCTCGTCGGGGAAAAGCTTTCCGCTTCAAAGCGATGAAATCGAAATCGCGTTCGAGCGCGAAAAATTATTTTGCGGTTTTATAGGCGAAAAAGGTTTTCAAACGTGGCGAATCGTCGATTATCAATTTGAAAATGAAAAAATCTCGCTCGATTTAACGCGCAGTTTCGGAAAGGAAAACGAAAAAATCTCGCTTGTGCCGCGCGTTTCGGCGTTCGATTTGAGCCGGGCGGCGGAGCTTGCGCGAATCGAAAAAGCGCAGAAAATCGCCGCCCTGATTATCGAATCCATTCCGCGGACAAAGCTCGTCCGCGCTGATTTGAACCGGGAAACCGGACGCTTCGCGCAAATCGTTTTTGAAGATTTACGCCGCCGCCGGCAAATTGCCGCCATCAGCGATGTTTCCGATTCGCTGACGCCGGAAATCCTGGTTTCGGCGGCGATTTTATGGCTCGAAAAATTGCGGAATCGAAAGAAAAATGCGGTTGAAAACGTTTGGATTTTAGCGGAAAAGAAACGGGCGAAAGATTTGTCGAAGCTGCACGCTTTGCTCGGCGCAAACTGGAAAGACAAAATAAAGATTTTTGAGATTTCCCGCGCGGGAGCGAAGACGCAAAGCGAAGAATTAAAAGAAATTCCGGCTTTGTCGATTTCCGATTTATGGCGCGGAAAACCTGCAAAAATTCAAGCAATCGAAAATCTTGAATTGAGTGAAGCGGCGCAGAAAATTATCGAGTTTGCGCCCGGCGAGATTGATTTTGTCGTCAGTAAAAACGGGGAAACCCTGCGTTTTTCGGGACTCGATTTCGCGCGCGTCCGAAAAATTTCCGGCGAAGAAAAAACGTGGTTCGGCGTGGAAACGCGAAAGCAGGTTTTGAGCGCGGAAACTTTTGACGAGTTTGTAAAATTGATTGCCGAACTCAAAGCTTATCGCCGTTTTGATTCATCGAATAAACAGCACGCTTTTTACCGCCTCGCGCCGGAAAGCTGGCTCGAAGCGGTTTTGAGAAAAAACATCAGGCTGCTGGACGCGAATCTGATTTTATCGCCGCTTTATCAACAGTTTCGCGCCGAACGCGGGCATATAGATTTGCTTGCTTTGAGAAAGGACGGTCGGCTGGCGATTATCGAGCTAAAAGTCGCGCCCGACCGCGCCGTTATTTTTCAAGCCGCCGATTACTGGCGCAAAATCGAGCTGTTGAGAAGAAGCGGCAACCTGCAAAAAGCGAAAATTTTCGGTGATGCTGAAATTTCTGACGCGCCCGCGCTGGTTTATCTCGCCGCGCCGACGCTTTCGTTTCATCGGGATTTTTCGTTTTTGGCGCAGACGGTTTCGGACGAAATCGAGATTTACCGTTTTGATTTAAACGAAAACTGGCGCGAGCGTTTGAAGGTTTTGCGCAGAGAGAAATTAACCGCAGATGAACACAGATGAACACGAGATATTTAACGGGATGGACCGGATATACAGGATGCAAACTTTTTTATTCAAAAGTTTTAAGTAAAACTCAGATGTTGATTTGAAAAACAATTTATCCTGTAAATCCTGTCTATCCTGTTTGAATTATCCTGATCAATCCGCGGTTAATTTTCTTTCACGAATTTGTAGCCGATGCCGCGTACGGTTTGCAGGATTTTCGGTTTTTCCGGCTCGTCTTCCAGGTAGCGGCGCAGGCGGACGATAAAATTATCAATCGCGCGCGTGTCCGTGTCTTCGTGCAAATCCCAGACTTCTTCGAGAATCGTCTTGCGCGAAACGGGCTTTCCGGCGTTTTCAATCAGGTAGCGCAAAAGCTTGACTTCCATCAGCGTCAAATGAATCGTTTCCGCCGCGCTCTGCAATTCCAGGCTTTCAAAATCAATCGTCTTGCCGTTGATAACAAAATTGCCGCTCACGGCAGGCGCGGATTTTTCTTCCTTGCGAAACCATTCGCGCCGCCTGAGCAGACCGTGCAGGCGCGCCAGAAAAATTTTCAGCTCGAACGGTTTCGGCAAGTAATCGTCCGCGCCCGCTTCGAATCCGCGCAGCACGTCTTCGGGGCGGTTGCGCGCCGTCAGCATTAAAATCGGTATAAAAATTTCTGTTTTTCTCAGCGTCTGAGCGACCGTAAAGCCGTCCACTTCCGGCAGCATCACGTCCAGCACAATAGCGTCAAACTGTTTATTTTCTTCAATAAGAAGACGCAGCGCCTCAGCGCCGTCCAATGCCAGCTCGACCGCGAAATTTTCGGCTTCGAGGTTAAAGCGCAAGCCTTCCGCCAGATGCTGCTCGTCTTCGACGATTAAAATTTTCATAGTTTACAAACTGAAAAAATTTAGAACCTTTTCAAAAACACTCTGCGTCATTTACGTCTTTGTCCCTGCGTCTTCGCGTTAAAAAAAATCTTAACCGCAAAGGACGCTGAATTTTGCACAAAGGAACGCAAAGACGAATTCTCCCGCTCCCAAATCTCTTTTTCACAATTTAGATTTATCATTAACGATTTTAGGCAGTTGAACCATAAACGTGCTGCCCGCGCCGGGTCCGCCGCTTTCCGCCCAGATTTTTCCGCCGTGTTTGCCGACAATCGAGCGCACGATAAAAAGTCCTAAACCCGTCCCTTTCGCTTTCTGCGTCGCGCGATTGGGGACGCGGTAAAAGCGCCGGAAAATTCGTTTCAGCTCCGCCGCCGGCAGCCCGATGCCCGAATCTTTAATACGCACGATGATAAATTTTTCGTTCAGATTTTTGACGTTCAGCGAAATTTTTACGTCCTTTTGCGAATATTTTACGGCATTGTCCAGCAGGTTCATAAAAACCGCCTGAAGCTCGTCCGTGTCGCCCGAAATTTTTATTTTGTCATCGGCGGCGGGCAGCGAAATCGCATTTTCGGGCAAATCGTAACGATGACGGATGCGCTCGGTGCATTCGCGCAGAAGCGTCATCAGATTTATCTCGGAAATGTTCAAAAGCCGTTTTTGCTCGCGGGCGCGGCTCGCCAGCAGAATCTGCTCGACCGTGTTCAGAAGCCGCTCGCTGTCCGCCAGCATTACGTCGTAAAATTCCTGCTGCTTGGCGGGCTTGATGTCGCGCGTTTTCAAAGTTTCCAGATAAAGCCGAATCGAGGCAATCGGCGTTTTCAGCTCGTGCGTGACGGCGTTCAGAAAAGCGTCCTGCTGTTCGTTGCGGCGAATCTCGCGGATGAGAAATGACGTGTTTAAAATCAAACCCGTAATAATTAACGAAAAAAAGACGATGCCGAGAACCAGCAGCGCGACCTGCTGCAAATTCAGCAAAATCCAGCCGACGTAGAGCGCAATCGCCAGCGCGACCAGACAAATGCCTAAGACTAAAAAGAAAATCGAGCTTTTGCGACGACGGGCAACACGCATTTTTTAATTTTAAAGGTAAAAGTAAAAAGGTAAAAGTAAAAGGGCAAAAGTAAAAAGTAAAAAGGCAAAATGAAAACAGCGACGATTTTCATTTTGCCTTTTTACTTTTGCTCTTTTGCCTTGTTTTAGGCGGCTTGCTGTAAACCTTCTTTCGGGTCAAAATCTTCGATTTTCGAGGCTTTCTTCGCTTCGTATTCTTTCAGATTGAACTCTTTCAAATTCCAGGCTAACCCGAGTTTTTCCAGCGCCTTGATTTGCAGCCAGTTCACATCGAATTCATACCAAGTTAAACCGTGTCTGACGGAAGTCGGGTTGGCGTGGTGATTATTGTGCCAGCCTTCGCCGAAACTAACGGCGGCGACCAGCGCATTGTTGGTCGAATCGTCGTGCGTTTCAAAACGGCGCGAGCCCCAGACGTGCGTGACGGAATTGACGAACCACGTAAAATGCCAGCCCATCGTCACGGGCAGAAAAACGCCCCACAAAACCATCGACCAGCCGCCGACGAAACCCAAGATGACGCCGAGCGTAATGGTCGGCACATACCAGTATTTCGAGAGCGTGACGAGAAATTTGTCTTTCAGCAAATCGGGAATAAAACGTTTTTCGACTTCCGCGCCGTTGTCCTGCGACGTGCCGACCGTCACCCAGCCCATATGCGCCCAGTAAGTTCCGTGACGCGGGCTGTGCGGGTCTTTGTCCGTATCGCAGAAGGCGTGATGAACGCGATGCGTCGTCACCCAATCGTTCGGACTGCCCTGCAATGCCATCGAGCCGAAAACGGCGAGCACATTTTTAACCCATTGCGGCGTTTCAAAACCGCGATGCGTCAGTTGACGGTGAAATCCGAGACCGATGCCGAGACTGCCCGCCAGCCACCAGATAACCAGCATGACCGCTAAATTCGTCCAGCTAAACGTAAACAATGCCCACACCGCCATGATATGAAAGATGACGATGGGAACGATTGTCACCCAATTTGTTTTTCCGCTTCTTCTTTGTTCGACTGTTGCTACTTTTTCCACTTTTTTAGAAAGCCCCCTTGCCGGTTGTTAAAAATTTATGGGAGAAAAACAAAAACGCCTTTCTCAAGCCTATGATGAAAAGCGTAACAGATTTATTGTCTTGTGATTGTAAGAGTTTTGTAATAGGTGAATTTAGACGCAAATTTTACTTTTAAACGGCAGAAAACGGGCAAAAATGCGTAACTTAGGTTATATTATAATTATGCAATACAGTCCCTTAGCAATAAAGCGCCGTTACATTCTCGGAAAGCTCGCCGATAAGTGTGACACGGTAAATAAAATTCCGGTTTATTTGAATGACAGGACAGCCGAGCCTATCGGATTTGCCGATGAAAGTATGGGGCGTTATGCTGATGCCTTTTTATTTCATCTGCCGGAAGATGTTTGTAAAAGACTTTCGACGAATGGTTACGATTTGGAGATTGATTATGAAGTCTCTAATCAGGAGAGTAATAGTAAAGACGAAAGGGTCAAGCTAAATTATATCGTTCTTACTTCAAAAGCGACAAATTCCGCCATTCCGAGACGGCATCCGCTGACCAAACCGGTCGAATGATTTTCCTGTCCGCCCGCGTATTTTGAGATTTTGTAAAAGTCGGATTTACGTCGCGCGTTTTAATTCCGCCGCTGCATTTTTCATCTCAAAGCGGCGGATTTCTTTCGCCCAGCCGAGCTTTTCGAAAAGGCGAATCGTCAGCCAGTTCATATCGAATTCATACCAAGCCACCCCGTGTCGCGCCGAGCCCGGCTGGGCGTGGTGATTGTTGTGCCAGCCTTCGCCGAAAGTTAGCAGCGCGATGAGCCAGTTATTGGTCGAATCGTCTTTCGTTTCAAAACGCCGCTCGCCCCAAAAGTGCGTCGCCGAATTAACCAGCCAGGTCGAATGCCAGCCGAAAACGACGCGCGCGAAAATGCCCCACAAAACCATCGACCAGCCGCCGATTAAAAATAAACCCGCGCCCGACGCGAGAAGCGGAACGTAATAAAATCGCGCCAGCAGGACGTGAAATCTATCTTTCAGCAAATCCGGCACATAACGTTTCAAAGTCGCCGCGTCGTGGTCTTGCGCCGTTCCTTTCAGAATCCATTCCATATGCGCCCACCAGAAGCCCGGTCGCGTCGAATGCGGGTCTTTGTCGGTTTCCGTAAATTGATGATGAATGCGGTGCGTCGCCACCCATTTCGGCGCGTCGTCCTGTATCGCCATCCCGCCGAAAATCGTGAGTATGTATTCCAGCCATTTCGGCGCTTTAAAGCTGCGATGCGTCAAAAGCCGATGATAACCCAGACCGACGCCCAGGCTGCCGACAATCCAATTTCCGACCAGCATCACCGCCAGATTCGCCCAGCTAAACGTAAACAAAGCGGCTATCGTCAAAAGATGAAAGATGACGACGATTGATAAATTTTTCCAGTTGATATTTTGGCGTAGAGGCTCAAGTTCGATGGTATTTTGCATTTCTTCCTGCTTGTAATAAAAATCGCAGCTTTTGGCGCTTGAATTAAGATTAACAGATTAGAGAGAAAGCAATCGTAATAGTTATGTAAGAAGTCTGAATCGATAACAAAAGCGCCGAATAATATATTATTCGGCGCTCATCACTAAATTTTTTATTTAATTGTTCGGTTTAATCCGCAAAAGCGACGCTCAACTGTTTCAAAGGCATTGATTTTCTCGCGTCCAGTTCGACAACATTTTCTCGATTCACGTATTCATACAAAATATCGCGCTGCTGCGGGATGAATCCGGCTTCGGAGATTTGATAGCGCAGTTCTTTTTCGTTCGCCTGCGTATCCGCGCCCGCCGCCGAAACGACGTTTTCTTCAATCATAATCGAACCCATATCGTCCGCGCCGAAACGCAGAGCAGTTTGTCCGAGTCGCAGCCCCTGCGTCAGCCACGACGCCTGAATGTGCTGAACGTTATCTAAAAATAATCGCGAGACGGCGAGCATTTTCAGATAATCGATGCCGGTCGGTTCTTCCGTGATTTTGCGCCCCAAAGCGGTGTTTTCGCGCTGGAAAGTCCAGGGAATAAACGCCGTGAAGCCGCCCGTTTCGTCCTGCACATCGCGCACTCTTTGCAGATGGCGGACGCGGTGAACTATCTTGTCGCCGATGCCGAACATCATCGTCGCCGTCGAGCGCAAGCCGACTTTGTGAACCGCGCGCATCACGTCGAGCCATTCCTGCGTAGTGCATTTCGTCGAAACTCTTTTTCTGACTTCGTCGTCCAGAATCTCGCCGCCGCCGCCCGGCATCGAATACAATCCGGCGGCTTTCAAGCGGCGCAGAATCGTTTCGTAATCGAGTTTGGAAATTAAAGAAATATTGTGAATTTCCGGCGGCGAAAAGCAATGCAGTTGAAAGGTCGGATATTTGGCGTGCAGCGTCGAAAGCAGATTTTCATACCATTCGATATTAAAATCGGGATGCAGCCCGCCCTGCATCAAAACGCCGGTGCCGCCGAGCGCGATGGTTTCGTCGATGCGCCGGCAGATTTCTTCAATCGAATGAACGTATGTGTCGGGCTTTCCCGGTCGGCGATAAAACGCGCAGAAGGTGCAGACGACGTTGCAGACGTTGGTGTAATTGATGTTGCGGTCGATGATGTAGGTCACGATGTCGGTCGGATTTTTTCGCATCCGCAGTTCGTGCGCCGCCAAGCCGATACGGACAAAATCGTTTGATTCCAGAAGCGCCGTTGCGTCTTCCGCCGCCAGTCTTTCACCTGCCAAAGCCTTATCTAAAATCGGTTGAATATTGCTGTTCATAAATCAAAATAATTTTAACACGGAATTTTTAAGAGAAGGTAAAAGGCAAAAGTAAAAAGGCAAAATTAAGAAAACGATTTCCCGGTTTTAACTTTTGCCCTTTTAACTTTTGTCTTTTTTTCCTTTTCATTTTGCCAATCAAAATCGCACTTTGCCAAAAATTTTATGCGAAACGAATCCGAAATCGCGCAAAAAGCGAATTTCAAATCAGTCATCTAATCGGTATCAAATTTTGTGCCGGACAATTGATACTTTCGGCGAGCGAAATTCGCCATTACAAATCGAGAGGAATTTTTGCAAAGGAGAATATTATTTATGCGAAACAGCAGGGAAAACGAGGGATTCAGAGCAAACGACGCGGCGCTGCTTTTATTTATGGTGGTCGCGGTCTGGCTCTGGGCATTTTTCAGATGAACGAAAGCGGCTTGTATTCGTCAATCAAGCCGTTTTTGTGCGCCAGTTTGAAATAAAGCTCCAAGCCTTTCTGCATCGAATCGTCAATCGAATACGAAATGTTTTCCGACAGATATTTTTTGAAATCTTCACGCCCGAGCGAAATCTCGCTCTCGTAGTTTGAAATAATCTCGTCCAGATGCCGCAAGCCTTCGTCGCGCGCCGCCGCCAAATCAATCGTTCGCGCAATTTCCGCTTTTTCCGCTTTCGCCATCCACATCGCGAAGACAAACCCGAAACCCGTAAAGCTTTTCCACGTTTCCGCCAAATCGAATTTTCGATACAGGTTCTCGTCAATCGTCAGCGCCGGGTCGCCGATAAGCAGAGCGCAGTCCGAATCGGAAAGCATTTTCTCTAGATTCGGTTTTGAAATTTTCCATTCCGGCTCGCTTCCCAGAAATTCCCGAAAAATTATTTTCGCCAGCGCGACCGAAGTTTTCGACGAAACGTCGAGCGAAACCGTTTTGACGTTTTTCAAGTCCGCGCCGCGCGTCACCAGACAGACGCTTCTGACTTTTTCCCGCGCGCCGACGCAGACATCCGGCGCGAGCAAAACGTCTTCAATCATCTGGTAAGCGATGACCGGAACGAGCGCGGCATCGACGCGGGCTTGCGACAAAAGCTCGGCGGAGCGCGCCGGCGCGGTGTCGAGAATCATCTCGAATCTGCCGCGATTTTGCCCGTAGAGAAACGACCAAATCAAAGGCGCGGTGTTTGAATAGCTCGAAGCGGAAATGCGCGGCGTCGGCATCTATTTCGTCAAAATGTCCTCGTATTCTTCGCTTTTTTCCAGTACCGATTTGACGAACGGGCAGGTCGGTTTTATCAGCAGATTATTTTTCCGCGCGTATTGCACCGCCGCGGCGACCAGAAATTTGCCGATGCCTTTACCTTTCAGCGAATCGTCGACTTCCGTGTGGTCAATCACGATTTTTCTTGTGCCTTCGCGGCTGTAAGTCATTTCCGCGACCCATTCGCCGTTTTCCTCGATGAAAAAGGCTCCCCTTTTTCCGTGCTGTTGTCTTTGAATCTTCATTATGTCTTTAGCCTACAAAGAAACTTTCCGCGAATGCAAATCTTGTTTGAAAATAAGTTTTCGATTATGCTTTTCGGATTATGAAAAACAAATATTTATTCAGCATTTTAATCGCTTTTTGCTTTCTGGCGGCAAACGCTTTCGCCCAGGCGACGGTTATCGTCAACGACCCGACGAAAACCGAAAAACCGATTACGCCGAGCGCGGCGGAAGAAAATTTAATCAAGCGCGACGTTTTGCCGAAAGCGCGCGAAACGTGGGCGGAAGAAGACGGCTGTACCGAAGATTTCAGCATCGCGGGCGCGGCGAAAGGCGCGTTTACCAAAGCCGGCGCTAAACAGACTTTAATCTTTTACAAGTTTTGTGAAACCGGAAACGGCTTTGGAAATAACGGTCTGGTTTTAATGGAAAACGGGCGCATCGCGGCAAGCTACGTTTCAGAAGGCAGTTGGGCGCTGGATATAAAAGCTCTGCCCGACATCAATCAAAACGGCTTGAATGAATTCGCCGTTTACTATTCGGGCGGAATGCATCAGGGACAAGGCGGAAGCGGCGTCGATATTCTCGAATTTTCCGGCATCGGCGCGGTCAAAGGCTTAGGTTGGTTTCAAGCCGATATGTACGGCGAGGCAGCCGGCGATTATGGTTACAAAGTTACGGTCAAATCCGGCAGAACTCCGGTTTTCTACCGCGAAAAATACAAGGTGTCCCCGACCAACAAATGGCGCAGAGTCGGCAAAATCGCGGCTTTCAAACTCGGCGAGATTTTCAGCAAATTTACCGTCTTGAAATAAAGATATTTTTAAAAGAAAATTGAACCGCAGCGATTTTTAAGTAAAAGTAAAAAGGCAAAAGGAGAAGAATTTTTACTTTTGCCTTTTTACTTTTTACTTTTTACTTTTTACTTTTACTTTACCCCGCGCCTTTGCGTTAAAATAATTCTCGACAAATATGAAAATCTACGACATCACCGTTCCCATCAGCGAAAACGTGCCGATTTACGAAGGCGACCCGAAAGTGAAAATCGAAGCGGCTCATTCGATTGCCAAAGGCGGCGCGGCTAATGTGACGCAGCTTTGCTTCGGCGCGCACACGGGAACGCACGTCGATGCGCCGAATCATTTTATCGAGGGAACGCGAAAGATTCACGAGCTTGATTTGGAAAAGCTTATCGGCGTTTGCCGCATCGTCGAAATTGAAGAAAGCGTGACGGCGATTGAGCCGCGACACGTCGAAAATCTGGAAAACGTCGAAAGAATTTTATTCAAAACGCGCAATTCGCATTTCTGGAACGCGCCGGAAACGGGCTTTCGCAAAGATTTTACGTATATCACGCCGGAAGCGGCGCGGGTTTTGGTCGAGAAAAACGTGAAGCTCGTCGGGATTGATTATCTTTCGGTCGAAAAATTCGATTCGAGTGATTTTGCGACGCACATCACGCTTCTGGAAAAGGAAATCGTGATAATTGAAGGCTTGGATTTGCGCGAAGTTTCGGCGGGCGAATACGAATTGATTTGTCTGCCGCTGAAAATTATCAGCCCGACCGGCGACGGCGCACCGGCGCGGACGGTTTTGCGGGAAAAGGCGGAGACGCGCGTAAATCTTGCGGCGCGGATTTCGTAAATGAACGAAAAATATCTCGTAAAAGTCAGCAAATATCTGAGCAAACATCTGCGTCACCAACCCGCAAGACTCGGTTTGAGTCTGGACGCCGGCGGTTGGGTAAAAGTTGACGATTTGCTGAAAGCCTGCGCGAAAAATAATTTTCCGATTACGCTCGCCGAATTGAAAGAAGTCGTCGAGAAAAACGACAAACGGCGATTTTCATTCGACGCGAGCGGCGAGAAAATTCGCGCTAGTCAAGGTCATTCCGTCGAAGTCGATTTGCAGTTGAAATCGCAAACGCCGCCCGCGCGCCTTTTTCACGGCACGGCTGAGCGCAATATTTCTATGATTCGGGAACACGGTTTGCTCAAAATGGCGCGGCATCACGTTCATCTTTCGGTTGATACGGAAACGGCGCGAAAAGTCGGGATGCGCTACGGCAAGCCTGTGATTTTTGAAATTGATACGATGGCGATGCTGGAAAACGGTTTCGAGTTTTTCGTTTCCGAAAACGGCGTCTGGCTGGTCGAAAGCGTTCCGCCGGAATTTTTAGAAGTTTTATGAACGAGCCTGATAATATTTTTACAGTAGGAAAAAAAGTAAAAATTTCTGATGAATGCGGTTTCGCCGAAGGCGCGGTCGGAACAATCGCTTATCCTCCAAAAGTTTCGGTTTTAGATGAGGATTTCGGAGATAACTATTTTAGGAAAGTACAAACTCTTAAAGGCGAGAAAATTTTTGTCCGGGTTGTTTTTGATGAGCCGCAATTTGATGCTGATGAGAACGGTCCTTATGTCGAGGCTGAAATAGGCAAGGATAATCTGGAGATTATTGAAGGCTGAAATGAACCGCAAAGAATTTGCCGAGCGGCGGCGCGCGACGGCGCGAAATTCGATTGACGAATTGATTGATTTGCTTTCGAGCGAAGATTTACAGACGCGCTTTTTCGCCGAAATGTGTCTGCGCGACGCGACTTCGACCTGACTGAATTTCAAACCGGCGAGTTCGCCGGAGATGCGGCGGATAGCCATCGAAGAATGGCGCGCGTGGCGGCGAGAGCACGAAGGAAAATTTAAGAAACGATTTAAGAAGTAAAAAGTAAAAAGGCAAAAGTAAAAACAGCCGGCGGCGGCAATCATTATAAATTTAAAGCCGGTTTCTTGTTTTTGCCGTTTTACTTTTTACTTTTGCCTTGTTTTTGCCTATATTTCTAAGGCGTAAGGAGTCGAAATAATGTCAGAAAAAAATTGGGGCGATACGGTTGTCGGCTGGTTTATTGTCCGCGATGAAGATGAAGCGCAGAAAGCGCCGCCGGAAACCGACCTGACCGCCGACGAATTAATTGCCAAATACGCCAATTCGTCGCCGCTGACCGAAGAAACCGGCGCGGAAACTCCGGCTCCGGGCGCGGAAACTCAGAAAATCAATTCCGTTCCCGCAAACTACGGCGCGCCGCCCGCGACGGTGAACGGGCAAGTCGATTTTGAAGCCGTTTTTGAAGCGGGCGGCGTCGATGCGGTAGAACGCGAGCGCATCGCCAAAGCCAAATCGCTGCTCGAAAGCCTGCCGGAAACGACCGATATAAATACCAAAAAACAAATCGTCGAGGCATCGCTGAAGGCTTTCGGCGTGCCGATTGAAAAAATTATCGAAGCGGGCGTGGCGGAAATCGAAGCGCTCGAATTCTACATTCGCAGCGGCGCGTCCGACACGGAAAAAGTTTTGCAGGACGGCTCGGCGCGCATTCAACAATACGAACTTGAAATCCAAAATCTTCGTAAGATTATGGAAGAGCGCGTCAAGGAGCAGAATTCGGTCGTCGCCGCCTGCAACGCGAAAAAACTCGACGTGCAGAAAGTGCTGGAATTTTTCGGGCGCGACGTCGTGGCGCAGGTCGTCAAGGATTCGCCGAAATTACACGAACCTGAAAAAGTTGAGAGTTGAGAGTTGCGGATAGTTGCAGAAAGTTTAAGACAGTTGCCGAAGCTTGAAACTCCGAAGCCGTTTTTAACTTTCTGCAACTTCCCGTCAACTTCCTGCAACTATCCGCAACTTAAATTAAAGGAGATTTAAAAATGTCAGTTTTTAGCAGACTCGGAAATTTATGGAGAGGTTTTCTTTCGCTGTGGATTGCCGATATTGAAAAAGAACATCCCGAAATCGCTTATGAAAACGCCATCAATTCGATGATGGAAAAATACTCGAAATTGAAATACGCGACTGCCGGAATCATCCGTCGGCGCGACGACATCGACGAGCGATTTAAGAAATTGACTGCCGAATTAGCGCAGACCGAAGCCGAGCTTGAAACGGCGGTCGAAACCAATCAGGACGATTTGGCGGTGGTTTTGATTCAAAAGAAAAACGCGCTGACGGCGGAACACGCCGAATTGACCGCCGAAGCCGAAACCGCGCGCTCCGATGCTAATTCCGCGAAAAGTTCGCTGATGGGCGTGCAGTCGGAAATCAAAAAACTGCAAGCCGAGCGCGATACGATGCTCGCGAAATTTCAATCGGCGCAGGCGCGCGTCAAGATTCAGGAACAACTCGACGGGCTTTCGGTGGACGAGGAAGTTCGCGCGCTGGACAACGTGCGCTCGCACATCAAAACGACGATTGCCGAAGCCAATCTCGGCAAAGAGCTGAGCGAATCTTCGCTCGATTCGCGTCTGGCGAATCTGAAAAATCAGGTCGGCGACGTGCAGGCGAAAAAACAGCTCGAAGAAATGAAAGCGAAAAAAGCGGCGCAGCAGCAAGGTCAGCAGAAAACTATGTAAAAGTCGGGAGTCAGGAGCAGGAAAATCAAAATTAACTCTCGACTCTCGACTATTTAAAAAACTATGAAATTAACACCGTTAGCAAAAGGTTTTATTACACTTGTAATTCTCGGCGTGCTGGGTTTTGTCACGTGGTACTGGCTCGGCGGCAGCATCAAAAATTGGGCGACCGGCGGAGGCGGCGGAAACGGCGGACAAGTTGAAAAAGAAGATTTCGACCCGCTGAAAAATAAGATTAACGACCCGAATTATAATCAAGGCTCGACGGGCGTAACCGCCGCGCAAATCGGCACGGGAAAGCTTAATCGCCCGCTCGTCGTCGCGATAAATACCTGGGCGGGACACGCGCCGGGAATCGTTTACAACAACGGTTTGGACGTGAATTCGAGCTCGTTTTACAAGCGAAATTTCGGAATGGACGTGAAATTCGTCGTGATTGAAGACCCGGCGGCAAAGCTGGCGGCGTTTCGCAAAGGCGACGTCGATATAATGTGGGATACGGTCGACAACTGGGCGCGCGAAGCTTCGATTCTGGCTGAGCAGAATCAGTCGGCGAAATCAATTATTATGCAGGATTGGTCGCGCGGCGGCGACGGCATCGTCGCGCTCGCGTCCATCAAATCAATCGAGGATTTGAAAGGCAAAAAAATTGCCTGCACGCAGTTTACGCCGTCGCATTTTCTGCTTTTGTATCTGCTTTCGCAATCGGGCTTGTCGCCGGATGACCGCAATGCCGTCGAGAAAAATATCGTCTTTACGCAGGATGCGGCGCTGGCGGCGGCGGCTTTTCGTTCGAAAAACGTCGACGCGGCGGTGACCTGGGAGCCTGACCTTTCGAGCGCGGTCGAAGCGCGCGGCGACGAGGCGCACGTTCTCGTTTCGACGGCGGCGGCGACGAATGTTATCGCCGACACGCTGGTGGCGCGGCAGGATTTGATTGAAAAATCGCCGGAAACCGTCCGCGATTTCGTCAACGGCTGGTTTGACGGCATCGAGATGATGCGCAGCAATCCGAATCCGGCAAACGATATTGTCGCCAGAGCTTTGAAGCTCGATGCCGAAACCGTTTCGGGAATGCTTTCCGGTTTGAAACTGACGCCGTATGCCGACAATGCGCAGTTTTACGGCTTGACCGGCGCAAAGCCGCATTACGAAACGCTTTTCGACACGGCTTTCGTTATCTGGCGCAAAAAAGGCTTGATTAACAAAGCGGTGGCGGCGAAAGATTGGGCTGATTCGCGTTTCGTTTCAAATTTGGCGACAAAATATCCGGGACAAAAAGTCGAAGAAAAACCCGTCGTGGCAAAAGCGCCGTCGAAAGAAGACGTGCCGATTTTGAAGCAGCAGATTCAGATTCAATTTACGCCCGGAAGCGACGAAATCATGCCCGGCTCATACTTTTTGCTCGACAAACTCGGCGAATTGATGACCTCTTTCGGCGGTACGGTTCTGCGCGTCGAAGGCAACACCGACAGCACCGGCGCGGTATCGGCAAACGCCACGCTTTCGGAAAAACGCGCGGTTGCCGTGCGCAACTACATCACGAAAAATTTCCCGAATATTCAGGCGTCACGTTTCCAGACCATCGGTCGCGGCTCGACCAATCCGGTCGCTCCGAACGAAACCGAAGCCGGACGCCAGATGAATCGCCGGACGGATATTAAGGTCATTTTGTCGAATGAATAATTAAAAATGCTCGGTGCTCGGTAGTCAGATTTTTCTGTTCCCACTGAGCACCGAGCACTGACCACCAACTACTTTTCTATGTTTGAACTACGTCAACCGCTGCCGCGCTCACGGGCTTTGTTAATCAGCTTCGTCGCTCCGATTTTGCTGATTGCCGTCTGGTGCATTTTAACTTACGGCAATCTGGTGAGTCCCGACACGCTGCCGACGCCGACCGAAGTGATTCGCGGAACTTTGCAGCTTTTTATCGAGCACGATTTGGCAAGCTCGATTTGGATTTCGGCGAAAAGAATCGGACTGGCGTTTTTGCTGGCTTCGGCGGTGGCGATGCCGCTCGGCGTTTTGATGGGCGCGTTCGAGCCGGTCAATCGCTTTTTTGAGCCGATTGTCGCGCCGCTTCGATATATGCCGATTTCCGCTTTCATTCCGCTTTTGATTTGGTATTTCGGCATTTACGAATCGCAGAAAATCGCGTTTCTGTTTCTCGGCGTGTTCGTCTATCTTCTGCCGGTCGTCGTCTTTGCGATTCGCGCCGTGCCGGACGAACTGGTGCAGACGGCTTTGACGCTCGGCGCGAGCAAATTTCAGGTGATTTACAGCGTCTTAGTGCCCGCCGCGCTGCCGGACATTTTCGATTCGTTCCGCGTGATGAACGCGATTTTGTGGACGTATGTCATTTTGGCGGAAGCCGTCAATCCCGAACACGGTCTCGGTTATATGGTCGAGCTGGCGCGGACGCACCAGAAAGTTTCGTGGTCGTTTGCCGGTTTGATTGTCATCGGCGGCATCGGACTTCTGACCGATTTTCTGATTCGCGCGATTTCCAATCTGCTGTTTCGCTGGCGTGAAAGAACATTTTGATAAGTCTCCAAGTTCAAGATGAAAAGTTCAAAGTTATTTTTTTCTCTGACTTTAAACTTCAAATTTTGAACTTTGAACTTTGAACATTTTATGGAAGAACAAACTGCGACGACTCCAATTTCTGCGGTTAAAGCTGAAACGCCGCCGCTCAAATTGAGCGTTAAAAACCTTTTCGTGACCTATATCGGGCGCGACGGCGAAAAAACCGAAGCCGTGCGCGACGTTTCTTTCGACATTGCCGATAAACCGGACTACGGCGAAGTTATCGTTTTTCTCGGACCTTCGGGCTGCGGAAAATCGACGATTTTAAAATCAATCGCCGGCTTGATTCCGCCGACGAAAGGCGAAATTCTAATGGATGGAAAACCCGTTACCGCCGTCGGGCGCGACCGCGGAATGGTTTTTCAGGCTTACACGAGTTTCGCGTGGCTGACGGTCAGAAAAAACGTCGAATACGGTTTGAAACTGCAAGGCATTGATAAGGAAAAGCGCCGCGAGCTTTCGCGGAAAATTCTCGCGGAAGTCGGTTTGGCGGATTTCGCCGAGCGTTATCCGAAAGACCTTTCGGGCGGAATGAAACAGCGCGTGGCGATTGCGCGCACATTGATAAATAATCCGCGCATCGTTTTGATGGATGAGCCTTTCGGCGCGCTCGACCCGCAGACGCGCTGGGGAATGCAGAGTCTTCTGCTGGATATTTCAAAGGCGGAAAACAACACGATTATCTTCGTGACGCACGACGTTTCCGAAGCCGTCTATCTGGCTGACACGTGTTATGTTTTGTCAAAACGCCCGGCGCAAATCCTGAATCGCGTTGACGTGCCGCATTTTCCGGTCAAGGATATTACGCTGAAATCTTCGGCGGAATTTCGCGCCGTTGAAAATCAATTGTTGCAAATGCTTTATAACAAGTCTTAAAGTCGGAGTAGATGCAAAAAGAAAGATTTCAAAATCAAAGACAGAACAAGCGAAATTTTGTCGATTCGCTGGAAAGCACTTTCACGTCTGAAATCGCCGACGAAGCCGCAACAGCGGAAGAAAAATTTCCCGAAAAGCCTTCGTATCTCAAATACACTTTTGCCAATCCTTATAATTTAACGCTTCTGGGCGGCGCGCTGGTCGCTTCCGTTTTGACCTTAAATCCTTTTATCGCCGTCGGCGCGCTCGGGCTCGAAGGCTTGTGGCTGCTGCACGGCTCGCAGTCGCGTTTTATGCAGCGCCTGCTCTGGGACCCGCTCTATGAAAAAGAGCGGCTGGAATACGAGCAGCGAAAGAGAATGGAGATGGTCGAAAAACTGAGCCCGGGCGGGCAGCAGCGCGTGATGCAGCTAATCGAGAAGGAAAAGCAGATTCAGCAATTGGCGATGCAAAACCCTTCGTTTACGGGCGATTTGCTGCGCAACGAAATTACAAAAACGCACAATCTGGTCAATTCTTTTATCGATTTAGCCGTCACCTGCTGGCGCTACGAAAATTATCTCGCTTCGGTCGACGTTCAGCAGCTCGAAAACACGCGCCGCCACTGGCAGAACTTTATCGAATCCAGCAAAGAAAAAGCCGACGCCGTCGAGCTCGAAATTGCCGGGAAAAATCTAATCATTATCAATAAACGCATCGAACGCGTCGCGGAAATTCGCCGTTATCTGAAAATCGCTTACGGGCAGATAAATCTCATCGAAAATTCTTTCCAACTGCTTGCCGACCAGATTGTCACGATGCAGTCGCCGAACGAGCTTTCCGGGCAACTCGACGAATTGCTCGACGGCGTTGAAAGCATCAAGGAAACCGCAAAAGAGACCGAACAAATTTTGAAAACATTGTAATAATATAAAAATGGCTGATACAAAAATTTTACCGGCTTGGGCGGAAGATTTACGCAAACGTTATCTGCGCGGCGAGTCTTCTTTATTTATTTTGCACGGCAACGTTTACGACGTAATGCTGCACGACGGCAAAAAGCTCTCTGTGACCGAATTTTTGACGGAAGTTTTGCTCGGAGAATCGCGCGAAACCATCGTCGTTTACAATCTTTCGGCGGGCGCGAGCTTTCCGAAACGCGCGGCGGCTTTCTCGAACTGGCAGGAAATCGCCGTCGAAGCCGAGAAAGCGAAAGTGCTGACGATGCTCGAACGCTCGGTCAGCCTTTCCGATAAAACTGCCGTTATTCTTGAATACGCGGAAGTTATCGCGCCCGCCGGCGACACGAATTTTCAAACCGACGCCGACCGTTCTTCCATCGTAACCTTGCATCGCTGGTCGTTTCTGCCGGAAATCGAGCGCGGCGACCACATCGTCATTTTGATTTCCGAAAATTTGAGCGAGCTTTCGCCGAAAATCGTTTCCAATCCGAAAGTCGCCGTTATCGAAGTGCCGATGCCCGACGCCGAGACGCGCCGAAAAGTAGTCGAGCAAACCGATTCTCGTCTTTCAAAGGAAGACGCCCAGCGTTACGCCGAAGTGACGGCGGGCTTGAAAGCCATTCAAATCGCCTCGATTCTGACGCCTCCGCCGCCTTCGGAAGAAGACGCCGCTTCGCGCGAAAATTATATCTCGGCGCTGCTCGGCAACAGTCCCGACGCGAAAGAGCGCGCTCACAAACTCGCTACTTTGACGGCGGGAATGAACCGCGAAGAAATAAAAAAACTGGTTGCGCCCGACGCCAAAGAAAATTCCGAACGGCAGACGAACCCGCTCGAACGCGCCAAGCAGGAAGCCGATAAATTAATCGCCAAACGCAAGCGCGAGATTCTGGAACGCGAATGTTTCGGCTTGGTCGAATTCGTCCAGCCCGAATACGGTTTCGAAGTCGTCGGCGGAATGGAAGAAGTCAAAAAAGATTTGCTCGTGATTGCCGACAGCATTCGCAAGGGAACGCGCTCGCGCGTGCCGATGGGCATTTTGTTCACGGGTCCGATGGGCACGGGCAAAACTTTCGTCGCCGAAGCCTTTGCCAAAGAATGCGGTCTGACGACGATAAAGCTCAAAAATTTTCGCTCCAAATGGGTCGGCGCGACCGAAGGAAATTTAGAGAAAATTTTAAATGTGATAAAAGCCATCGGGCAGGTTATCGTCATCATCGACGAAGGCGACCGCGCTTTCGGCAACACGGACGGCGACGGCGACGGCGGCACGTCTTCGCGCGTTATTGCGAGAATAAAAGAGTTTATGTCCGACACGACGAACCGCGGGCGCATTTTGTTTCTGGTGATGACGAATCGTCCCGATAAACTCGACGTCGATTTGAAGCGCGCCGGTCGTCTGGATAGAAAAATTCCGTTCCTTTATTCGCAGTCGGCGGAAGAAGTGGAAATGGTCGCGAAGGCGCTTTTGCGAAAAAATAAAATCAAAACAGAAGTCGATTTAGCCGGTTTGAAAGATGAATTTTCGGCAAAACTGGTCGGTTACAGCAACGCCGACGTTGAAGCCGTAATTCTGATGGCGAATGACGATGCTGCGCGCGAGAATGGCGACAGCGCCGCCGTGACGAAAGAACATTTTGTCCGCGCCGCGAGCGATTATTTCCCGAGCCGTGACATCGAATTACTTGAATATATGGAGCTGCTGGCGGTTTTTGAATCTTCGAGCCGACGCTTTCTGCCGCAGAAATACGCGGGAACGACGCCGGAAGAACTGGATTTGAAACTGCGCGAACTGCGGCTGCGCGTCGGAAATCGAAGATAGAAAAGGTGAAAGGTGAAAAGTGAAAATGTGAAAAGGTTAATGCGACAATATCCGCAGCACATTTTCATATTTTCACTTTTCTAACTTTTTACTTAAAAATTTATGAATGTTGACGAGCAAAGTTATCGCGAAAAAGTTTATGGAATCGTTCGCCAAATTCCTGTCGGGCGAGTGATGACATACGGGCAGATTGCCGAATTACTCGGCGAAGGTTATACGGCGCGCACCATCGGTTATGTAATGCACGCCGCCGATACGGAAAACGTTCCGTGGCAGAGAGTTATCAATTCGCAGGGCGCTTGTTCGACCGGAAAAATGACGATACCCGTGAATATGCAGCAGAAAATGCTGCAAGACGAAGGCGTCCGTTTCGACGAAAGAGGAAAATGCGATTTACAGAAATATCGGTGGTTTCCCGAAGGCTTCGAGCCGCCGGAAGACGAACAGCCGAGCTTGTTCGGGTAAAAAATCTTATCAATTAAAGTTTAACCCGTTTGCACGAAAAGTCTTACGCCAAGCGCGTCGGAAAAATATAATAATGATGTCAAAAAAACTAATCTTCATTCTCGCCATTTTTATCTTTACGATTTCCGCGCAGGCGCAGCAGAAATTTATCGCAAATTTGTCAGGTTTGCAGACAGTTCCGGCAAACAATTCGGGCGGAAAAGGCGTCTGTCTCTTTACGCTGAGCGAAACGGAAACGCAGGTTACGATTAATTGCACTTATTCGGGACTTTCCAGCGCGCGAACTTCTTATCACTTTCACGGATTTGCGCCGGTCGGAACGAACGCGCCGATTTTGTTTCCGTTCGGCTCGATTCCCGGCGGCACAAGCGGCGGAATTACGGCTGCTTTTAGCGCTTCGCCGCAAATTATTTCAGCCTTTCGCGCAAATTTGATTTATATCAGTCTCCGCACGCAGAATTTCCCTGACGGCGAAATTCGCGGGCAGATTCACGTCGCCAACACCGCCTACAACGATTTTGACGGCGACGGGCGCACGGATTTGACGGTTTACCGCAGCTCGAACAACACTTTTTACGCGCAGGGCAGTTTGACCGGCGGTTTGATTGAACGGCAAATCGGGCAGCCGGGCGATTCGGTTTCGCTCACAGTGGATTTTGACGGTGACGGAAAATCGGATTTTTCGACGGCGCGCTACAATTCGCAGGTGCTCTGGCGAATTTTCGGCAGCGCGAACGGAACTTTGCAGGAAACGCAATGGGGAAACTCTACGCTCGGCGATTTTTTCGCCGCCGGCGATTATGATGGCGACGGGCGCGCCGATATTGCGGTTTTTCGCGCCGGCGTTTGGTATATCATCGAAAGCTCGACGGGAAATTTTCGCTACGAATATTTCGGACAATCGGGCGACGCGCCCGCGCCGAACGATTTCGACCGCGACGGAAAAGCCGATTTAGCCGTTGCCCGAAGCGAAAACGGGCGGCGAGTCTGGTACGTTCGCCGCAGCTCCGATAATCAATTTTACAGCGTTCAATGGGGCTTAAGCTCCGACGCGTTTTTCACCGGACGCGCCGATTGGGACGGCGACGGCGCGGCGGACATTTCCGTTATTCGCAGCGAAAGCGGGCAGAGAGTTTTTTACATCCTGCGAAGCTCCGACGCGCAGTTGCAGATTATTCGCTGGGGCTTGGCGTCGGATTTGGTCAAGCTCGGTGATTATGACGGCGACGGCAAAACCGACGCGGCGGTGACGCGAACCGTCAACGGCGTGAAAGTTTTCTTTATTCTGCAAAGCTCAAACGCCGAGGCGCGTTACGAAACTTTCGGACTGCCTGGCGATTTCTAAGAAAAATTAACCACAGACAGACACAGGTGAAACGGATGAAAGGAATTAAAAATCTGCGTTCAGCGGTGATAATCTGTGGTTTCATTTCTTAATTCATTTAAATAATTAAAATCAATTCATTTCATCATCAGTCACAGCGCGCCGTAAAAAATATATGAAATTTATAAAAAACGTGTAATAATGACGCCAGTCGAGAAAGGGCATTTCAACTCTCCCGTTAATATTCAATAACAATTTAAATATTCAACAAATGCAGTTGAGGTCCACTGATGAAATCCGACGACAGAGTTTATTGCGCACGAATTTTTGAATTGGTCGAACAGATACCGTTCGGGCAGGTGATGACATACGGGCAGATTGCCGAAATTCTGGGCGGGCAGTTCAGCGCCCAAGTCGTTTGTCTGGCTCTGCATTCGGCGGGCGACGAAAAAATCCCGTGGCAGCGAGTAATTACTTCGCACGGCAGCTGCGGGAGCGGCAAAATCTTTCTTCCTTATAATGTCCAGCAAAAACTGCTCGAAGCCGAAGGCGTTTTATTTGACGAAAAATTACGCTGCGACCTGAAAAAATACCAGTGGCTGCCCGAAAAATTCGAAAGCTCGATTAAGCCCGAAGCCGTTCAGCCGAGTTTATTCGGCTAGGTAAATTTTATACCGGGAATAGACAGTTTAATCACGATAAGAGAAAATTTACGTGATTAATTTGTGTGTTGCCGGTAAATTTGTTTTATGTTTCAATCAATCCATTTCAACGCCAAGCCGCGCGCCGTGACGAACGCTTCAAAACCGGAAGTTTTAGAAAAATTAAAACAAATCGTCGGCGCGGGAAACGTTTTAGTCGAGCCGGAAAAGGTCGAGCCTTACGGCGCTGACGCCGTCAAGGAAAAATTTCCGCCCGAAGCCGTCGTCTTTCCCGAAACGACGGCGCAGATGGTGGAAATTCTCAAGCTCGCCAATGAATATCTTTTTCCCGTCACGGCGCGCGGCGGCGGCGTCGGCTATACGGGCGGCGCGGTTCCGGTTGACGGCGGCATCGTCGTCGGCACCGACCGGATGAAGAAAATCATCGAGATAAGCGTCGATGATTTATACGTCATTTGCCAGCCCGGACTGACGACTTACGAATTGCAGCAGGCGGTCGAAAGACACGGACTGATGTTTCCGCCCGACCCGGCTTCGTATAAAGATTCCTATATCGGCGGCAACATCGCCGAAAACGCGGGCGGAATGCGCACGCCGAAATACGGCGTGACGAAACATTCGGTTTTAGGCTTGGAAGTCGTCACGGCGACCGGCGAAATTATTCGCACCGGCGGAAAAACCGTTAAGAACGTCGTCGGCTTCGATTTGACCGGCTTGATGTGCGGCTCGGAAGGACTTTTGGGCGTTATTACCGAAGCGACTCTGAAACTTTTGCCGATGCCCGAAACGACTTCGACCGTGCGCGCCAATTTCAAAACGATGGAAGAAGCCTGTCGCGTGCTGACGAAATTCACGCCCGAAGGCTTGCTGCCGATGGCGATGGAAGTCATCGACAAATACTGCATCGAAGCCGTCGAAGGAAATTTCGCTTTCGGACTTTCGAAAGACGCGGGCGCGATTCTGCTCATCGCGGTTGACGGTTTTCGTGAAGAAGTCGAAAAAAACGCGCAGACGATTGAGCGAATCATCAAGGAAAACGGCGGCTTCGACGTTTTGCGCGCCAAAAATAAGGAAGAAGAAGACAAACTCTGGGACGTGCGCCGCGCCATTTCGCCGTCCTTGATGAAATACGGCACGCTGAAAATCAACGAAGACGTCGTCGTTCCGCGCTCGCGCGTTCCCGAACTGGTCGCGCGTATCGAAGAAATCGGACGCCGCCGTGATACTTTCGTCGCCAATTTCGGACACGCCGGCGACGGCAACATTCACGTCAATTTTCTGTGCGACCGCGACAACGCCGAATCAATCGCCCGCGCCAGAGAATGCGTCAAAGAAACCTTCGCGCTCTCGGTCGAGCTGGGCGGCTCAATCTCCGGCGAACACGGCATCGGCTACGTCAAAGCCGCTTACCTGGATATGGCAATCGACGCGCCGACGCTTGCCGTAATGAAAAACATCAAGAAAGTTTTCGACCCGAACGGCATTTTGAATCCGGGGAAAATGTTTGTTTAATATAGCAAAATGCTGCAAAGCCTGAAAAATAAACTGAAAAAGAGTTCTGTCGTGCACGGCGCGTATATGCGTCTGAAAAGAGCTTTCGCGCGCGAGCTGGTCGGGATGACTTCGAAAACCGAACAGGATTATTTTGCCGCGTACGGGGAAAAAAACTATTCGGGCAAAGGCGAAATCGTGGATTTGGGCTGCTGGCTCGGCTCGACGACGATTCCGCTGGTCAAAGGTTTATTAAAAAATCCCGCTTTCGCCGCATCGAACCGGAAAGTTTACGCCTACGATTTATTCGTCTGGTTCGACTGGATGAACTCCGGCACGGCGGGCACGAATCTGGCGGGAAAATATAAGGAAGGCGACAATTTCGTCGAAGAATTCAAGGCTCGCACGCGAGAGTTTGCCCGGCACATCGAAATCCGCGAAGGCGATTTAAAACAAATCGGCTGGACGGGCGAGAAGATAGAATTTCTGCTCGTTGACGCGATGAAAAACTGGGATTTGGCAAACGCCATCGTCCACGATTTTTACCCTTCTCTGATTCCGGGCGAGAGTCTCGTTCTGCACCAGGACTACGCGCATTTTTTCACGCCGTGGATACATCTTCTGCAATGGCGTTTTCAGGCGGATTTCGAATTCGTCGAAGAAGTTCCGCGCTCGCAGAGCGTTATTTTCCGGTATAAAAACAAGATTCCCGACAGGTTATTAAAAATGTATTACTCTTTCAAATCCTTTACCGACGCGGAAGTGGATTTGGCGTTCGATTATTCGATGAATCTCGTCTCGACGGAAAAACTGCCGAACGTCGCGGCGTCGAAAGTAATGTGGTTTCTTCATCAAAACGAGCGCGAAAAGGCGAAAGCCGAGTTTGAAAATCTGCTGAAACGCGGAATTGCGTTAGAAAAAGATTTGTTAATCGTCAAAGAAATGCTGAAAAATAAATAAAAAAGTCTTGACTTCGAATCAAAACAGGCGTAGAGTTTTTTCGACAGTCTTCGATAACCACAAATTGGAGGTAAGCCTGCAATGCCGGCATCAACTACGGAAATTATTGGTTTCTGCGACCAGCTCGTTCAACTTCTTCAGGACAATCAAGCGGATTTACAAACTAAAGGTTTAGACGTAACTCTTTGGGTTACGGAAATAGACGCTTTGAAATCCGACGCCGTGACCAGAGACGCGGAAAAAGATGATTTGCGCGCCGCCGCGAAAACTAAAACAAAAGAATCTCAAATTGCGACCAAGCTCGCTTACAAAACGGCTTCGACGCGACTGGATGCGGTAATCGGCGTTTTGGGAAAAGATACGCCGTCCGCCAAACAAGCCGGACGTTTGCGAAGCAGTATCATTAAGCAATCAAAGAAAAAGACAAGCGAAGAACCGACGTCTTAAGCTTCCCGCGTTTTCGCTGTAACCGGGAATTATTCAGGTGTATATGAAAAAGCCTTTGGCGTATGCGGCAAAGCGTTCGATGTGCGTCAAAAAATTCCGGGTGTATATGAAAATAATTCGGCTGTATACAGCCAAAGTTCGGCTGTACGTCAAAAACTTTTCGCTGTATATCAAAAAACATTTAACAAGTATGAAAATATTTCGGCTGTATATTATTTTATTTCCGCCGCGCTCGCCGAAAAAAAATATAATCGAATAAACGATTTTTATTTCATTAAATAAATCCGTTGAATTCCGCGCGCTTGATAATGAAACTATCGAATCTCATCCTGCGTAGAACATCCGCAAACACTTTGAGTTTTTCTTTTCAATCAAGCACAATATTCAATTCTTCGACGGATTAATTTTACCGTTATTAAATGATATGAAAATTGTTGTTTTGCTCTTTTTAAGCTTATTTTTGTTTGCTTTTGCTGCTGATAACCTTTTCGCGCAGAAAAGGGAAATTACCATTATTTTGTTAAGACACGCCGAGAAAGACCTTTCCGACGATTTAAACGACCCCGACCCGGAGCTTTCGGCGGCGGGCAAGGAAAGGGCGCGGCGATTGATGGAAAAAATCAGGAAATACAAGCCGCAGGCGATTTATTCTTCTAATTTTAAACGGACGCGATACACCGTGACGCCGCTCGCGGAACAAATAAATCCGCGCTACCGGACGATGATTCAGGTTTACGACCACCGGAAGCCGGAAGATTTAATCAATCGAATGCTGGCGTCGGGCATCAAAAGCATCGTCGTCGCCGGGCATAATTCGACGACGCCCGCGCTGGCGAATTTGCTTATCAAACAAAACAAATATAAATCTCTGGCGGAAACCGAGTACGACAAGATTTGGATTATCAAAATTAAAAGAGGAAAGACGAAAGACGAAGTTATTGTTTATTAGTGAAAATGACGGGTCACAGGCGATAGGCGATAGGGAATACAAAATTTTTTCCTTATCACCTATCGCTTTTTACCCGTCACTTTATTTGAAAACGATGCCGATGCCGAAACGGAAATTGTTATCGACGCGACTGTTGGAATAAATCGGGTTGTAATCGACCTGAATGGCGCGAAAGTCGATTTTATCGTTGATTTTTATATCCAGACCGCCGCCGAAAGCGCCCGCGATGCCCGTATCGGTAAAAGTCGCATTGCCGATGAAGTTAGTCGCCGGCGGGCAATTCCCGGAAGCGCAGGCGAGGTTTTTAAACCGGCTGCGATTGACGGCAACGCCGCCGAGCGCGAAGGCGAACGGCTTGAACCTGGCTTTCGAGGCGTTGTCTTTAACCTGGACGCCGCCCAGAAAATTGTAAACGGAACGATTGTAATCCTGTTGAAACTCGAATGAGCCGCCCGACGGGTTCGGAACCGCGCCGTGCAGCGTGGTATTTTCATAAGCGCCCGAAATCGTTCCGCGAATGCCGAAATAACGTCTGATATTGCGCGTGTAAGAACCTTCGAAACCGTTTAAGTTGCGGCGACCGCCCTCATCGACCTGCTGGTGCGAGAAGCCGCCGTAAAATTCGTTCTTGTTATATTCGTCGTCGTTACTTGTTTGAGCAAAAACGGCGCTGCTCAAAACAATCGAAAGGCAGATTGCCTTGATTAATTTATTTATCATTACATTTTCTCCTTTTTGAGTTTAATTTTTCAGAGTCCGGACACAAAAAGAGCCTTACAGATTGTTTGAAACTGCTACATTCTACAAGGCTTTATGCGTTTTTCGCGTGTTCACGAAACTAGATGAGGCGAGTTTCGAAATTAGTTGCTTCGGCGCGGAAAAATTTTAACGTTCGAGGTCGCAAACGAAAGGTTTGGCGCAAAAATAAAAAAGGAAAAATTGTAAATTGTAAATTGTAAATTCTAAATTGCGGAAGGTTTCAGATTAATTAACCGATTTTTTTATCTTTTCAGATGCCATTTCGTGCGCGTGTAGGCGATGCGAAAGCCGTTTTTCTCGGCGTTGCGCTGCGATTGGCTGCCGGGCAGCGCGCCCATCGCCGCTAGGCGGCAGCCTCGCGCGGCGGCATAGCGCAAACGCGCGTCGAGCAGCACGTTTTGCGCGCCTTGCCGGCGTCCTGCGGGAACGGTGCTCGCGCCCGCCAGCACGGCGACGTCATCGTAAATATAAAGCATTCCGGCGGAAATCGGTTCGCCCGCCAGCTCGGCGAGAAAAGGAACTCCGCCGTTCGTCGCCGCGCAGATTTGACCGAATTGAAACATAAAATCGGCAAGACCTTCGGCTTCGGTCGCCCATCCGTTCGCCGAAGTCTGCGCCCAGAGCCTTTCTTCGCCTTTTTCGATTATTCGGGTTTTTATCTGCGGATTGACCGGCAAAGCGGGCGCGGTTTCGTTTTCGAGCGCGCGATACATTACGCTGGACAGCTCGATCGGCTGATATCCGCGCTCATTTAATAATTCCACCAGCGCCATTCCCGCCAGCGGGCTGACTTCGTGAAAAACCGGCGCGTTGTGTTTTTTGAAAAAAGCTTCGATTCGTTCCATCCCGGCGTCGGTTATTTCGTCAAAGACGCCGAGCCCGAAAGTCTGCGTCAGCGGCGATTCGATGCCGTCGAACATCGCATACACGCCGCCGACTTCTATCCATTCCGCGCCGCTTTCGGGAAACATCGCGGCGCGCGCTTCAACAAAATCCGCGTTGCTGCGCGCCTCGGCGCGTTCCAGTTTCCGCGATAAATTTTTGTCTGAATATATCATTCCTTTAGAATGACGAATTGCGAATTGCGAAATTACGAACCGGAAGAAATAACCTTTGACCTTTAAGAACACAGCCGTATCAAAGCTTAAAGCCGTAAAGTCAAAAATCAATCATCCGTAATTCGTAATTTCGTCATTCGTCATTGATTAAAGCGGTTCCCAGAGTTCGATTTTGTTGTCTTCCGGGTCGAGAATCCAGCCGAATTTTCCGTAGTCGCCGTCCTCGGTTTCGTCGAAAACGTGAACGCCTTCCGCGCGTAAAGCTTCCAATAATTCAAACAGATTTTCCACGCGCAGATTAAGCATAAACTCTTTTGCCGACGGGTCGAAATACTGCGTGTCCTGTTTAAAAAGCGAAAAAGCCGTCCAGCCTTTTTCTTTTTCCTGAAACTGAAAATCCGTGTAAACTTTGCCGCCGAAATCAATGCCGAGATATTTCTGATACCATTCAGCCAATGCTTCCGGGTCCTTCGCTTTGAAAAATATACCGCCGATGCCGATGACTCTTTTCATATTTTTTATTTTGCCACAAGGAAAGACAAGGCGAAAGGTAAAGAATAAATTAATTTCTTCGTTTTGCCTTTTCACGTTTTACTTTTGCCTTGAAATTCTCTGTGGCAAAATAGAATTATGCGAAAACGTTTTGTCATTCACGAGCATCACGCGAGGCGTTTGCATTTCGATTTGCGACTGGAAATCGACGGCGTTTTAAAATCGTGGGCGGTGCCGAAAGGCGTTTCGATGAATCCGGCGGAGAAAAGATTAGCCGTCGCCGTGCCCGACCATTCAATCGGCTACATCAATTTTGAAGGAACGCTTGCCGAAGGAACTTACGGCGCGGGCGAAGTGCGCGTCTGGGACAGCGGCGAATTTGAAACGCCGGGCGACGCGTCCGCCCAACTGCGCAAGGGAAAACTGATTTTTACGTTCTCCGGCGGAAAATTAAAAGGCGAGTTTACGCTCCTGAAAATGTGGAATCAGGAAAAGAACTGGCTGATTATCAAATCGCGCGACGAATTTGCCGATAAAAATTGGAAGCTGGAAACGGTTCTAAAAAAGATGAACGATGAATGATAAGCGATGAATTAAAAAGACGAAATGCAAAAATTGCAATTCATCGTTTCGCCTTCACGCGTTCATCTTTTTCCTTTTTCAGACAATCGCCTGTCCCTGTTCCATTCTCGCAAAATAGACCGCGATAAAAACCGCGATAATCATAATTGCCGCCGCCGTCCAGAAAGTACGTTGAATGGTCGTATTGTCGACCTGATTCAGCGCGTTGTTCAGCAGAATGCCGCCGACCGCGGGACCGATTGCCCGCGCCAGACTCGCGCCCGACTGCATTACGCCGAGCGCTTTGCCCTGCTCTTTTTCGCTCGATATTTTCGACGCGAGGCTCGATAGAGCGGGCGCAGCTAGCGCATTGCCGATTGCCATCACGGCGACGACCGCAAGCAAACCGGACAATCCGCCGTAATCGGGCGCGATGTACGGAATGGCGAAAAAAGCCGCCGTCATCATTAAACAACCGACCACGGTTAAAGAGTTTTCGCCGAATTTATTAACCAGCCGGTTAAAAAATCCGCCTTGAAAAATCACCGCCAGCGCGCCGATAAAAGCGAAAATATAACCGTTTTGCTCGGCGCTGTAGCCGAAGCGAAAAATCGTGTAAAGAACAAAGGCGTAAGTCATTATCGAAAACGCCGTGACGAGAAAAAAGTAAATCGCCGCCAGCGTTCCGAAACGTGCGTCGCGCAACGACTCGAAAAGTTCCGCCAAACGGTTTTTGCGTTTTTCGGTTTCTCCGAACACGCCTTTTTGGATTGTTTCCGGCAGAATAAAATAAAGCAGAATCGCGTTGACGAAAGATAAAACGGCGGCGAAAAGAAACGGAACCTGAATGCCGTAACGACTCAAAATTCCGCCGATTGCCGGACCGAAAATAAATCCGAGACCGAACGTCGCGCCGAAAAGCCCCATTCCTTTTGCCCGGTTTTCGCGCGTCGTCACGTCGGCGATGTAGGCTTGCGCGGTCGAAAGGTTTCCGCCCGTAATGCCCGCGATAATGCGTCCGGCGAAAACCATCCAGAGCGCAAAGGCGTAGCCGATAAACAGATAACCGAGCGCCGAGCCGAGCAAGGAAAAAAACAAAATCGGGCGCCGTCCGTATTTATCCGAGAGACTGCCTAAGATGGGCGAGAAAATAAACTGCATCAGGCTGTAAGAGGCGAAAAGCAGCCCGATGTCGAAAGGCGTGGCTTTAAAAGCTTCGCTTTCGACGTAGTACGGGAGAGCGGGAATAACGATGCCGAAACCTAGCAAGTCGATAAAAACCGTGACGAAAATAATGATAAGCGGTTTCGTGAAAAACTTTTCGCTTTCCGTTTCGGTACTTTTTTCGGCAAACTTATCCTGGCGCATTAAAATTTTAAATTTAGAGCCTTTACTGCTCAGATTTTTGTTTTGTAGTAAGATAACAAAATTAAAACATAACATCATTACGGAGTTTGCCAAAGCAATGAAATTACGAACCGAAGGGAAGATTATTTTAGTTTTAATCTGTGCCCTTATTTTTTCTATGAATCAGGAAACGAACGCGCAACGGAAGAAACCCAAACCGAAAAAAACAACGATTACAATGATGGAAACCGTTCCGGTTTTACCGGAAATCAGCTACACGGTTTCGATGTCGAAGCCGTGGACGCACCTGCTGGAAGTCGAAATGCGTCTGAAAGCTCCGGCGATGCCCGAAAAAACGGAAATCCTGATGCCGGTCTGGACGCCGGGCAGCTATCTGGTGCGCGAATACGCGCGCCACGTGCAGGATTTTTCTGTCAGGGACGCGAGCGGCGTCGTTCTCGGCTGGCGGAAGACGAATAAAAATACTTGGCAGATTGATTCGAAAGGCGCTGCCGAGCTGCTGGTGACTTACAAAGTTTACGCCAATGAATTGACCGTTCGCACGAATGAATTAAACGACGAGCACGCTTTTTTCACCAACGCCGCGCTGTTGATGTATCCGAAAGACGCGCTCGCCGCGCCTTCGACGGTGAAGGTCGTGCCTTTCGGAACGTGGAAAATCGCGACCGGCTTGCCGAAAGTCGCCGGGCAGGAAAACACTTTTCGCGCGGAAAATTTCGATATTCTTTACGATTCGCCGTTCGAGGTCGCGGATTTTGCGGAAACGACTTTTGACGTGCGCGGAAAGCCGCATCGTTTCGTGATTACGGGCGAAGGAAATTACGATTTGCCGAGAATTGCGCGCGATACGGCGAAAATCGTCGAGGAAGGCGCGAAGATTTTCGGCGAGATACCTTATAACGATTATGTTTTCATTCTTAACCTGCGCGGCGGCGGCGGTCTCGAACATCTTAATTCGACGGCGCTGCAATGGAACAAATTCGGCTTTAAACCCGACGCGCGCTACACGGATTTTCTGACGCTCGTCGCGCACGAACATTTTCACGCGTGGAACGTCAAGCGCCTGCGTCCCGACGCTTTAGGTCCGTTTGATTACAACAACGAAAATTACACGCGCCTGCTCTGGGTCGCCGAAGGCGGCACGGCTTATTACGAAAGCCTGCTCGTCGAGCGCGCCGGTTTGCTTTCCGACAAAGATTTTCTGAGCGGCAAAGCCACGCAGATTCAAGGTCTGCAAAATCGTCCCGGACGTTTTCAAACCAGCGTCGAGGAAGCGAGCTTTGACGCGTGGATTAAGTATTACCGGCAGGACGAAAATGCGGTCAATAATCAGATTTCGTATTACGACAAAGGCGAAATCGTCAATTTTCTGCTCGACATCGAGATTCGCACGGCGTCGAACGGCGCAAAATCGCTGGACGACGTGATGCGCCATTTGTATAACGAATTTTACAAGAAAAACAAAAATTACACGCCGGAAGATTACCAGAAAATTTCGGAAATGATGGCGGGAAAATCCCTGAACGACTTTTTCTCGAAATACGTTCGCGGGCGCGAAGAAATCGATTACAACTCGATTTTAAACGGCGTCGGCTTGCAGCTAACGACCAGCGGTCGCCCGCAAGCCTATCTCGGCGCAAATCTCTCGCAGCAGGGCGACCGTCTGACCGTGACTTCGATTCCGTCGGACACGCCCGCTTATGAACAGGGCTTGAATACGAGCGACCAAATCCTGGCGATTGACGGCTATCGCGCCAGCCAGCAGTTTTTGCAGTCGTATCTGGGCGAAAAAAAAGTCGGCGATAAAATCAAGCTGACGGTTTTCCGCTTTGACGCGCTTCGGGAAATCGAAATCACGCTCGGCGCCACCAAACCGCAGAATTATAAAATCGTCGCGGTCGAAAATCCGACCGACGCGCAGAAAGCTTTGTATAAAGCCTATTTGGGAACTGATTTAAAGTAGATTCAAACAGGATAGACAGGATGAGCAGGGTTAGGGAATTATTCAACTTAAATTTTGCTTTTAATCCAGTAAATCCTGTCTATCCTGTTTAAATTTTATTCGAGAAAATGCGAAACTTTTCAAAAATTCTTTTCGTCGTCGGTCTTGCACTTTTAACGGCTTGCCAGCGTAATATTTTTCAATCGCCGACGGTCGCTCCGGCGAGCTTAAGAGACGTGCCGGCTTTGAAGCTGAATTTTCGATTCGAGTCGGACGTGCCCGCGCCGTCCGTCGCCAATCAGACGCAGTCGAATGAAGAGCGAATTCAGTCCGTCCAAACCGATTTTGACACGAATCGACCGCAGGAAGTGCTGGATAAAACGCTCGCTTCGCCGGACAAAAAACGCGTTTTAGCCGTTTATCATAAAGCGGAAGATTTGCAGGCGGAATTTCGGCTGGATATGTATTCGGCGGACGGCAGGCTTTTGCGAAAAATCACGCCGAACGGGTTGGCGGTACATTTTCCGGACACGGTTGTCTGGTCGCCCGATTCGACCAATGTTGCGTTTGTCGGGATGATGCGCGTCGGCAATCAGGCGAGCGCGTCGCCGACTCCGGCAGTTACCGAACCGGCGCCAGACGTTAATGCGAACACAAATATTGATGCCGAAACGGACGCGAACGCGAATGCGAACGTGGTCGTTCCGGCAGCCACGCCGGAGCCGCCCGCGTCGGTTTTGACTTTTCGCACCGAGCAGATTTATCTCTGCAATGCGGACGGCGGCGATTTAAAGCCGATTACGCAAAACGAAGGCTTGATTTATTTTTATTTTGCCTGGTCGCCGGACAGTTCCGCGCTGGCGACGCTGGCGGCGACGATTCGGGAATGGCAGTTCGGACAGGTGCAGGCTGACCAGCGAATGGAAATGTTTGCTCCGTCGGGCAGACCGCGATTGGTGGAAAAAACCGGCAGAATCCGGCTTCTGGACGATAATCTGACCAAAGTCCAGCCCGTCTGGTCGCCCGATTCGGCAAAAGTGGCGGTCGCCTTCGATAAAGACGTGCGGATTTACGACGCCATCAGCGACGCGCCGACGCAAGCCGCGATTCCGCTGAAAAATGCTCTGCTGCTTTCCTCGCAAAAATTCGATAACGATTTGCGCATAAAAGAACAGGGCGGAAACACGCAGGCGACCAACACGAATGCGGAAGTCAACACGCTGCCCGACGAGAATATGCTCGTTTCATTTAACCCGATTACCGAGCTCGAATGGACTGAACCGGCGATGCTCTATGTGCAGACCGGCTATATCCGCGAGATGAAAAACACGGCGGACAGCGCGCGCAGCTATCTGCGCTGGCACCGCCTGATTTTCAGTCCGCAAGCCATCGCTTTATAAGAAGAAAAGGAAAGCAAAGAATGATTTACAACAGTATTGCCGAAATTTTTGATTCGATTGATAAAACGAGAGAAAAATTAACTGACGCGGTTTCAGATTTATCTGATGCCGAATTAAATTTTCGTCCCGCCGAAAATGTCTGGACGGTTGCCGAGCTGGTCGAGCACGTCGCCAAAACCGAAGCGAGTATTGTTCCGCTCGTTTTTCGTTTATTGAAAAATGCCGAAGAGCAAGGCGCGCAGTCGGACGGCACGATAAATCCGCCGATTTCGCTCGCCGGGCAGAGCGAAAAGGCTCGAACGACCAAGTTTCAGGCGCCTGAAATGATTCGCCCGGAAGGAACGGCGAGCGTTTCCGAATCTCTGTTGAAACTGACGGAATCGCGCGCAACAATCGGCAGTCTGCGTGCCCGGCTGGAAGCGGTCGATTTATCGAACACGGCTTTCCCGCATCCGGCTTTCGGCAAATTAAATCTCTATCAATGGCTGGCTTTTATCGGTCTGCACGAAGGACGACATCTGGAACAAATCGAGAAACTTCTGGCGCAGGCGCGGGAATCAAATTAAACGATTTGCGAGCCGCAAAACTTTCTACTAAACTATTTCCTGTTTGCCCTTGTAGCTCAACGGTTAGAGCAGCGGACTCATAATCCGTTGGTTATAGGTTCAAATCCTATCGAGGGCATTTAAAATTTTTAATGATTAAGAGTTGCGCAAGCGGCTCTTTTTTATTCAAACAGATTTCCTTTGACACTCGCATAATTGGTAGAAATGTTCACCCGTTTCCGAAGAATAAAAAATTAACCGGGCAAGTTTTTAAAACAAAAAAAAGCCCGCCTTTTCAGACGGGCTTTAAGCTATTCTGTATTAAACATCGGAGGAGAAAATTCCGTATATTCAAATATAAACACGCCGGGATTTACAGAAAGTTCCAAAAAAAACTACAAATTATTTTCCCGCCAGTTAAATCATTGAAAAAAGCCGGTTTAACGAGTTTCCCATTGCGATAGGCTGGCAATCACCGCCGCCAGTTCAGCCGGCTCGACCGGTTTCGGCACGTGCGTTTGAAAGCCGGCTGAGAGCGCCTGCATACGGTCTTCGATTCTGGTGTAAGCCGTCAGCGCGATAGCCGGAATCGGCTTTTGATTGGCGGCTTTTTCCCGGGCGCGCACCTGGCGGATTAAATCGTAGCCGTCTTCTTCCGGCATCCCGACGTCGCTGACCAGAATGTGCGGATTAAAATCCTCTATCATCGCCAGCGCTTCCGCCGCCGACGCCGCCGACTGCACCTGCGCCTGACACTGGTTCAGCACAAAGGTCAGCATCTCGCGCGCGTCAGTCTCGTCGTCAACCACCAGAATGCGGAGCCCGTCCAGTTGCGGCGGACAATTAAAGGAGATTTTCGAGCGGATATCCGGCGAATGAAAAATTTCCTTTGTTTCCTCGAAAGATTGATTGTGGACAATCGCCAGCGGCAGCAGCACCGTAAAAGTCGCGCCCTGATTTTCGCCGGGGCTGGACGCGGCGACCGTTCCGCCGTGCATCTCGACCAGTTGACGGACAATCGCCAAGCCTAATCCCAAGCCGCCGAATCGGCGGGCAATCGAAGAATCGCCCTGCCGGAAGCGCTCGAAAACGTGCGGCAGAAATTCAGGCTCGATGCCTTGCCCGGTGTCGCTGACGGAAATTTCGACGTGCGAATTTATTCTTTCCAGCCGCACCTGTATGCGCCCGCCTTTCGGCGTAAATTTCACCGAGTTGGAAACTAAATTCCAGACGACTTGCTGCAAGCGGTCGGCATCGCCCGCGACCGGGCTGGCTTTCTGGTCGAGCAGCATATGCAGTCGAATGTTTTTGGCTTCCGCCGCCGGACTCGCCGATTCGATTGCCGCTTCGATAATGCCCGACAGCTCGACGATACGAATATCGAGGCGCAGCTTGCCGGAAATAATTCGCGAAATATCCAGCAAATCTTCGATAATCTGCGTCTGCGCGCGCGTGTTGCGGTCGATTGTCTCCAGCGCGCGATTCATCTGCGGCTCGTCGAGCATTCCCGACCTGAGCATTCTGACCCAGCCGGTTATCGAAGTCAGCGGCGTGCGCAGCTCGTGCGAGACGGTCGCCAGAAATTCGTCTTTCAGGCGGTTCGCTTCCTGGGCTTCTTCGAGCAGGCGCGCATTGTCCTGCGCGATTCTTTCGGCTTTGGCGCGCTCGCGCTGCGCTTCTTCGAAAAGCCGCGCGTTATCCATCGCGACCGCCGCCTGCGCCGCCAGTCCTTCGACGATTCTTTCGTCACCCTCGCTGAAAACTCCTCTCTTTTCGTGTCCGAAAAACAGACCGCCCAAAACTTCGCCGGAGCGCGACGTGACGGAAACGGCTAAATAACTCGTGACCGGCAGATGACCTTTCGGCATTCCGTGATAAGGCTCGTTTTTGCCGAAACGCGAGTCTTCGTGAACGTCGGCGATGCGCACGGTTCCTTCGCCGCGAAAGGTCGGACCGAACATATCAGTGGCGCGCGGCATCGGGAAATTGGAAAACTTTTCGGGCGCGACGCCGGAAAGCGTGTAAAGCATATAGCTCGCGCCTTCTTCGTCCAACACGTTGTAAAAAAATGCGCCGAACTGCGCGCCGGTCAATTCGGTCGCCGCGTCCGTGACTGCCTGCACGATTTTTTGTAAGTTTAGCTCGGCGGAAATTATCTGCCCGATGCGGCGGAGCGTTTCGCTTTCCTCGCGCGATTCCTTTTCGGCGATAAGCAGTTTTTCTTTTTCCTGCGCGGCGCGTTCGCGTTCGCGTTCCGCTTCTTTTTCGCGCGTAATGTCGCGGACTTCGATAATCGTGCCGACGATTTTTCCGCCTTCGCGAATCGGGCTGGCGGTAAAGGAAACCGGGTAAAAAGTGCCGTTTTTGTGAACGAAAATTTCTTCGCCCTGTTCGTGATTGTTCTGCGGAAAGACGCGGTCAATCGGACATTCTTCGAGCGGGTAGGGGCGACCGTCGGGGCGCGTGTGATGGATGTAATTATGCAGCGGTTGACCTTCCAGCTCGGCGAAAGAATAACCCGTCAGCTGCTCCGCCGCCGGATTCATAAAGACGCAGTGCTGCCGCTCGTCCATAATAAACATCCCGAGCGTGGCATTATCGGCAATCGCCTTTAATTGCCGGCGATAATAATCCTCGTTTTTTCCGGCTGATTTCGGAATTGATGCTTCCTGCGGCAGCTCGTTTGCAGATTTAGCCTCTAGCGTCATAACCCTCCCTATTCGCTGGTCACACGAATATATCCTTACTCGTAAAATTAAATTATAAACGGACGGAAACTTCTTCACAAGGTGTTTCTTCGCGCGCGCCGGTTTAAAAATTAAAAAAGCAGCCCGCGAGACCGGACTGCTTTTGCGCCTTTGCGTTAAAGAAATTTCTTTTCAGACGATTTCAAACTCGCACAAAAGCGGAAAATGGTCGGAAGCCGCGGTCACGATTGCCGGTTCTTTAATGACTTCGCAGGATTTTAAACAATCGGAATACCTTGCCGGAACAAAAATATAATCGAGCCGCACGTGCGGCTGCCAGACGGGAAACGTGTAGCCTTTATCGTCCGGATACAGATTGCGAAAGCCGTCCAGGTAGCCGGCGTTCAGCATCGCCTGTATCGTGTCGCGGCGGATGTCGCGCCCCGAAATCCAAATCAAGGCGCGAATCCAGAGCGGCATCAGCGGCAGATTAAAAACTTCGTTCGGCGCGAGCGTGTTGAAATCGCCGACGATAATGTGAAAGCCGTGTTGATGCCGTTTGATGCTTTCGAGTAAAGACTTGATTTCGTGATGCCGCTGGCGCTCGCTCCATTTGGAAAAACGCGCTTTCAGATGCAAGCCGAAAATGCGCATTTCGGTTTCGGCAAGCTGTATTTCCAGAAACGAATGATGCGCGCCCGCCGGATGATGCCACTGGTGCTGTTCGATTTTTAGACGGCTGATAAATCCGACCGAATTTTTCGCCCGCGCCGCGCTGTAAGGCATCGCGCAAGCCGCGCTCAGATATTCAATCACGCGCGGGTCCGAGGCTTCCTGAAAAACGACGATGTCCGGCGCCGTTCGCTTTATCACTTCGGCGAGCTGCGCCTGCCGCTCGCGCCCGCCGAAACGAATGTTGTAGCTTAAAAGTTTGAGCTTCACGCGGCTGGTTCTTCCTGCTCGACAATCATATGAAACGGCTGACCGAGAATGACGTCGCGGATAAACATTATAAAATTCGCCGTCGCCTGAATATTGACCGGACGCCCGACCATTTCCTGCAATTCGACGCGCAGAGGATTCAGCGCGGGCGCAATCGTCGGGTCTTTATCGCCGAGCGGTTTCGTGTGCAGCGCGGGAATGTAATAAGCGTCGTCCGTCCACATCGCGCGCGCTTCCTCGCCGATTAAAGTCACGTCCAAATCGCTCGTCCGCTCGCCTTTCGCGTCAAACGGTCGTCCGTCCTCGTAGCGTTCGTTCGTGACCACGCTGCCGCGCAGCGCGACGCCGGTGCCCGGCGGCAAACCGGCTTTCAGTTTCTCGCAGAATTTTTCGTAAAGGTCGCGGTCGCCGTCAAAACCGAGTTCGATAATCCGTTCTAAAATTTCCTCTCCGGTTAATTCGGAAACGTCTTTTTCAATGATTGAATTTTCAGCGTCCATAATTTTGTTGTTCAAATATTTTTAAGTTTAGGCTTTTCAATTTTTGAAATCAAAACTTTTTTAGCAAATAAAAAGGAGCACGACATTTAGCCGCGCTCCTTCCGTAAATAAAGTTAGCCGTCAAAGCCTAACTTTTCTTATTTTTGTGACAGCACGCGCCGCCTTTGCAGCAGTCCGCGCCCGGCTGGCAGCAGTTTTCGCCGTCGCCGACGATTGTTACGTTCGTCATATCGACGCTCGTCGTCGCGTTCGCGGTCGCGTCTTTCTGCTTCATCGGACACGAGTCTTTGTCCTTTTTACAGCACGCGCCGCCCATCGAGCACGCGCCGTCTTTACAGCAATCCGCCATACCGCAGCACGAATCCGTGTGTTCGGCGACGGTCGAACCGTTTTGCTTGTGCATCGCGCAATGCGACGATGCCGACGACGAGTGATGATTTTGCGATTGATTGATTGCGAAAACGACCGCCGCCAGTCCGAAAACCAGCACCGCCGCCAGCGCCGTCAAAATTCTTTTTTTCATTGTTTTTCCTTTCGTAATTTAGAGATTAAGCCTCAGATTTGCCGAAACTTTTGCGCCTCGGCGTGAAAATAAAAGCCGGGCTTTTGTCTAAATTCTGAACACGCAGTTTTTCAGATAAGTGCTGCCGCGATTGTGAACGAGCGGTTGGTAAATTTTTGGAGATTTTATGCTCTCGACGACGAATGAAAACTTCGGCGCGGAAATTTCGGCGCTCGCCGCCGCTGTCGCGACCTGCGGAATTTTTTCAATCTTTCGCGCCTTGTCGAAAACTTTCGGCAGAAAGCCGCAGCAGCCGAACGCCTGGCTTTCCTTTTGAAATCGCGCGAAATCAAGATTATTTTCGCCGCCTGACTGCTTGTCGCAATGACTCGTTTTGGCGAGCGGGCAGCTATCTGTTCCAGCCGCCTGCGTTTCCATATTTCCGCAGCAAAACAAAAGCACGATGCCGCTCAGCCAGATGACGAGCACGCTTGAAATGATTCGCTGTGAAAAGCCGGGTTTCATCAACTGTAAAGTAACAGAAAAATGTTTTACTGTCGAGTTTTTCAAATATTAAATCCGGCAGTTTATGAACAAGACGATTTACTTTTCGGATAAATGGAAAATATCAGACGTTAAACCGAAAGTTCACCACGTCGCCTTCCTGCATCACGTAATCTTTGCCTTCCAGCCGCGCCAAGCCTTGTTCCTTCGCCGCTTTTTCCGAGCCGACGCGCAATAAATCGTCGTAGGAAACGATTTCGGCGCGAATAAATCCGCGTTCGATGTCCGAGTGAATCTCGCCCGCCGCCTGCGGCGCTTTGGTCCCGATCGGAATCGTCCACGCGCGAACTTCCTTTTCGCCCGCCGTCAGAAACGACATTAAACCGAGCATTTTATAAGCCGATTTTATAAGGCTGTCGACGCCGCTCGACGTGACGCCGGCGTCTTTTAAAAATTCGCTGCGTTCTTCCGGTTCGAGCGCGACGAGTTCGGCTTCGAGCTTGGCGCAAATCACGACCGTCTCCGCGTTTTCCTGCGCCGCGTGCTCTTTGACGGCTCGCACGTGCGGGTTTTCGTCCGGGTTCATCAAAGAATTTTCGTCAACATTCGCCGCGTAAATCGTCGGTTTCGAGGTCAAAAGAAACCAGCTTCTGACGCGTTCTTTTTCGTCGTCCGATAAACTGACGCTGCGCACGGGTCTGCCTTCTTCGAGCACCGGCTGAACTTTATCCATAATTTCGAGGTCGCGTTTCGATTCCTTGTCGCCGGATTTTGCCGCCCGCCCGGCTTTTTCGCGTCGTTTCTCAAGGCTCGCCAAATCCGCCAGCGCCAGCTCAATCTGAATCGTCTCGATGTCGCGAATCGGATTGACCGAGCCTTCGACGTGGACGATATTTTCGTCTTCAAAACAGCGCACGACCTGAATCACGGCGTCGGTTTCGCGGATGTTGGCTAAGAATTGATTGCCCAAGCCCTCGCCTTTCGACGCGCCGCGCACCAGCCCGGCAATATCGACAAATTCGACCGTCGCGGGCACGACCTTCTGCGCCTTGTTCATTTTTTCCAGAACGGCGAGCCGCTCGTCCGGCACGGCGACGACGCCGACATTCGGCTCAATCGTGGCGAACGGATAATTGGCGGCGAGCGCCGCTTCCTGCGCCGTCAGCGCGTTAAATAAAGTAGATTTTCCAACGTTGGGCAATCCAACGATTCCGGCTTGTAACATAAAAATTTAATTGTTAATGATAAATGGTTGAATATTTGTTCAATATTCAAAACGATTATTGTAACCTTTAACCGTAATTTTGAGAAATCGGCAAATTGTGGCTTAATTTTGACGGAAAATTAACCATAAGTTAGCGTCAATGAACGCGGATTATTTATGTTTGTTTCTTTAGTCATTATTCTACTTATAACCTTAAGCGGTTTAGCGCTGACGTATCTTTACGACGAAGATGCGCCGCTGCTCGTGCGTCTCGGCGCGGGAAACGTCATCGGCGCGGCGTTGTTTTCGCTGGTCGTGTTTCTCGTCGGATGTTTTTTCGGGATGACGCGTGCGACGGTTTTGTTTTCGCTGGTTCTCGCGCTTTTGCCTTTGGGTTTGTTTACCGGAAAAGATTTTCGTGACGGGTTTTTCGCGAATTTTAACGACGCGAAGAAAACGCTCGATAATGCCGGCTGGAACAAGGTTTTGAATTTCGCTTATTACGCCGCGCTTCTGCTGGTTCTTTATTTTTTCTTCGACCGCGCGATGCTTGAGACGAAGGACGGAATTTACACGGGCGGCTCGCAGAATCTGGGCGATTTGCCGTTTCATCTCGGAGCGATTTTCTCTTTTACCGAAGGCAATAATTTTCCGCCGGAAAATCCGTCGTTCGCGGGCGCGAAATTCACTTACCCGTTTATGGCGGATTTGATTACGGCTGGTCTCGCGAAACTCGGCGCGGGCGTTCGCGAGGCGATGCTGATACAAAACGTGTTTTGGGGATTTGCGCTTATTGTTTTGCTGGAAAGATTTGCGCGCAAATTGACGGGAAGCCGTCTGGCGGGAAAAATAACGCCTTTGCTTTTATTGTTTTGCGGCGGCGCGGGATTCGTGATTTTTCTGCGCGATTACTGGCAGGACGGCAGAAGCTTTTTTGAGTTTTTGTGGAATCTGGAAAAGGACTACACGATTCGACCCGAAGGCTTGCGCTGGGGAAACGCGCTGGTCGTGCTCTTTATCACGCAGCGCAGCTTGCTTTTAGGCTTGCCGTTAACGCTGATTGTTTTGACGAAGCTTTGGGAGTTATTTTCAAGTGAAAATGTGAAAAAACGGAAAAGTGAAAAAGTAGAAGATGCGCCCGAAACTCAAACCGGCTTTTTCACGTTTTCACGTTTTCGCTTTCCCGTTTTTTTCGTCGGACTTTTAGCGGGAACTTTGCCTCTGATTCACGTTCACAGTCTGGCGGTTTTGTTTCTCGTCTGCGCGATTTTATTCTTTTTTAGTCTGGAAAAATGGCAGGAATGGCTTGCGTTCGGCGTCGCGGTTTCAATCGTCGCCGTGCCGGAATTAATCTGGGTGATGACCGGCAGCGCGACGCGTCTGAGCGAATTCGTCGGCTGGCATTTCGGCTGGTCGGCGGGCAAGGAAAATTATTTTGTCTTTTGGGCGAAAAATTTAGGACTGTTTATACCGTTGCTGGTGGCTGCGCTTTTTGTGCTTTTGAACCGCCGGAACGCGGAAGAAAGCGGTCAGCCGGAAGCCGAAAACCGAATTGCAAAGGACGAAGGACAAAGGACGAATGACCTTTTGATATTTTACCTCCCGTTTGCCTTGTGTTTCGTGGTTCCGAATCTCGTCAAGCTCGCGCCGTGGGAATGGGACAATATCAAGGTTTTGATTTACTGGTTTGTCGCGTCCGCGCCTCTGGTCGCGTGGCTTTTGGTTTGGCTTTGGGAAAAGGGAGCTGCGTTTAAAATCGTTTCGGCGGCGTGTTTGCTGGCGTTGATTTTTTCGGGCGCAATCGACGTGTGGCGGGCGATTTCGGGACAGGTCAATTATCAGGTTTTCAGCCGCGACGCGGTGGCGATCGCCGAACAAATCAAGCAGAAGACGCCGCCGAACGCTTTATTTTTAAACGCGCCGACTTATAATTCCGCCGTCGTGCTGGCGGGCAGGCGTTCCTTGATGCGTTATTCGGGTCATCTTTCGTCTTACGGCATCGAATACGAGCCGCGCGAATCGGAAGTCAAGCGCATCTACGAAGGCACGGCGCTGGCGGACGCTTTTTTGAAAAAAAATAACATCGAATATGTTTTAATAAGTCCTGAAGAAACGGGAAATTTAGATAAAGTCAACGAGGCATTTTTTGAAAAATACCCGAAAATTGCGGAAATCGGATTGTATAAAGTTTATAAAGTGAAATGAGTCCAAAAAAGAATAAAGTTGAAAGCAATCAGCAGCCGGCAGACAGCAGTCAGCGACCGGAAATCGGCTATGAGCAATCGGCGTTCGGCGGTGAGCAGCCGGCGTTCGGCAATCGGCAATCGGCAGTTGGCGGGCAGGAAGAAAACTCGCTCGACTCTTCGTTCTCGACTTCAAACTCGCTATGGCTGGTCGGTTGTTCGGTCATCGCCGCGGTCGCCGTGTTTCTGCGATTTTACGATTTGCTTTTAAAGCCGCTGCATCACGATGAGGGCGTCAACGGTTTTTTTCTGACGACGCTTTTCCGCGAGGGCGTTTACAAATACGACCCGAGCAATTATCACGGTCCGACGCTTTATTATATCGCGCTCTTTTTCACGAAAGTCTTCGGTCTGGAAACTTTTCCGATTCGCGCCAGCGTCGGCGTTTTCGGTATTTTGCTCGTTCTGCTGACGTTTTTTCTGAGAAGATATATCGGCACCATCGGCAGCCTGGTCGCCGCGCTGCTTATCGCGCTCTCGCCGGGAATGGTTTATGTCTCGCGCTATTTTATCCACGAAATCTTTTTCGTTTTTTGCAGCTTCGGCATCGTGCTCGGCGTTTTGTTTTTTATCGAAGGCAGAAAGCCCGGCATCTGGGCGACGGCTTGGATGGCTCTGCTTCTTCTCGTCTGTTTTCTGCCGCCCGCGCTGAATATCGTCGCTTTATTCAAATTACAGAACGAAACGACCGTCTGGATTCTGCGCGCCGGATTTTTTATGGTCGAAGCGATGCTGGTTTTTCTGGTGATGCGGATGCTGCTGGAATGGAATGAGGGCAGGGCGGTTTACTTTTTGCTGGCGTCGGCTTCGACGGCGTTGTTTTTCGCCACGAAAGAAACGGCTTTTATCACGCTCGGCACGATGCTGATTGCCTGCGCCTGCGTCTGGATTTGGCGCAGGCTTTACGGCGGAATGTTTGGTGCCGGTATCGGCGAAGACAATCTCGCGCCGGTAACGCTGACGTGGAAAACTTTTCGTGAACGCCTGGGCGACGGCGCTGATTTATTGCTTTTGACGGTTGCCGCCGTTGCTATTTTTATTTACGTCAGCGTCTTGTTTTTCTCCTCGTTTTTCACTTATGCCGAAGGCGTCACGGGCGCGATTAAGGCTTACGCCTTCTGGACGAAAACCGGCACGGGCGACCACACGCAAAACGGCAATCTGGCTTATTTAAAATGGCTCTGGAAGATTGAAGCGCCGATTCTGTTTCTGTCGGCGCTCGGCACTCTGATTGCTTTCGTCAAAGCTCGTCATCGTTTCGCGATGTTCACCGGACTCTGGGCGTTCGGGCTTTTTCTGGCTTACACGATTATTCCGTATAAAACGCCGTGGCTCGCGCTTTCGTTTATTTTGCCGATGTGCCTGGTCGCCGGTTACGGCATCAACGAATTGTTTGCTTCGCGCGACGGCGCAATGAAAGGCATCGCGGCGCTGCTGCTGGCGGCGGCTATCGGGATTCTGGGTTATCAAACGACGGATTTAAACTTTAACCGCTACGACGACGACACGATGCCGTATGTCTACGCGCACACGCGGCGCGGTTTTCTCGACCTTATCCGGCAGGTCGAATATTACGCCGAAAAAAGCGGGAGGGGAAAAGACGCGACCATCGAAGTCGTTTCGCCCGATTACTGGTCGATGCCGTGGTATACGCGTCATTATTCGCACGCCAATTATCACGGGCATATCGTGGACGCCAACACGGCGGAGATGATTGTGGCGAAAAAAGGCGACCAGGACAATGACGTTATGCAGAAATATTCAACGCATTATAAATATGCGGGCGAATATCCGCTGCGTCCCGGCGTGGATTTGATTTTATTGGTCAGACGCGATTTAGCCGACATCAGCGCGCGCGAACTCAAAGACGTCGAAGGAATGCCGCCGGTAACGGCGAAATAAATTAACCGCTGATTACGCGCCCGGCTTAAGACAGACGGAAACGCGGGCGGTAAAAGTAGAAGCGGTAAGTAAAAGAACCGAACTTAGAACTTACCGTTTACCGCTTACCACTTTTTTTAATGTTCTATTCGTCGCTATTTTGACGCGCGTTAGTTTGCTTATCATTCGTTTTCTGTTCTTTGTTAATCTGAAACTCGATTTTTCCGGCGAGCGTCAAAATAATCAGCGTCAGAATCGTGCTGAATATCGCCAAGCCCAAAGCGCCCAAGCCGACCGCGACGCCGATAGCCGCCGCCATCCAGACGCCCGCCGCCGTCGTCAGCCCCTGAATATCGCGTTCTTCATTTATTTTCAGAATCGAACCCGCGCCGATAAAACCGATGCCCGTCACAATGCCCTGAATGACGCGCGATAAACCGTCGGAATTCATCCCGTAGCCCGAACCAGCCAGCACAAACACACAGGTGCCGAGCGTCACCAGAATATGCGTCCTGAGTCCTGCCGGTTTACCGACCCGCTCGCGCTGAAACCCGATAACCGCACCAAGCAGCGTCGCGGCAATCAACCGGATAATGACGTGAACAAGCTGTCTTGTATCCGGCAAGCCGGAGGTTAATTCTTCCCAGAAAATATCCATTTTTCCCCTTGTAATTGTAATGACCGAAATACTTTCTGTTAAGTTTATGTTAAATCCTTGTTACATTTCAATTTTTGATTCAAACCGCAAAGCGGGATTTTAGGCAGAACACAAATAAAAACGTCGAAGCGGCGATAAAGGAATCGCCGCCGGATAATTGCGAGATTGTACCGATGATACTTAACGCATAAACTTTCGCCGGATTGGCACAGCTAGAAGAGCGGCTTGCAGGGGCGCAAATATTGTTTCAATTCCATAGGGTTCGGAGAGTGCATCAGACAGTAATCATTATTATCAAACTTCTCTAATTCGCCTTTACAAAAAGAGCGGAAATCGTTTTCTTTTTTACTTTCGCCGGCATTCTCTATGCAAAAACACTTTTTTTCTTTCATAAACACCTCAAATCCGGATATTGCCAATCTTCTCCGGCTTTTTGTCCGAACTCTGTTTCAGATAAGGCGAAGTATCCATTTCGCGTTTCTCTTGTTCGTCCGGCGAATGCCATCGCATCCATTCGGTCGGCGCGTCGAAGGTTTCGCCGCCGTGTTGGGTCAGGCGTTTGCGGATGCGGCACATAACGGGCGTGTTGATGCCGACGCCGGAGATGACGGCTTGTCCTTTGGTCAGGGCGGGAAGCTCGGCGAGCATCGCGCGTCCGGCGCCTTCGACCGATTGGGCGATGGTTTGCTGGTCAATCGGGTTGACGATGCGCATAATGATTTGCGTCATACATTGCGAGAGAACGTCCTGGTCGAGCTTGCCCGGTCGCTGGGTGATTAAGCCGATGCCGACGCCGAATTTGCGACCTTCGGCGAGGATTTGTTTCAGGATATTGGTCGAGACGACGCTCGCTCCGGCGGGCGCGAAGCGATGCGCTTCTTCGAGCAAGGTGAAAACCGGATAAGGCAGATGATTTTCCGTGTTGGCTTGCGCTTCGCCGCGCGTGGTCAGCATTCGCGCTTTGTTGACGCGGCGCAATAAAGTTCCGACGATGACCTGCTGCTCGTGCTGTTCGATGTCCGAGAGTTCGAGAATCGTGCAGCGTCCGGGCGCGAAAAGGTCTTTCAGCGGAATATGGTCCTGCGCCGAAAAAAGGCTGTCGGGTCGGTCGAAGCGCGAATCGAGCCGCCATAAAAGCCCGTCAATCGAGGAAACGTTTCCGCCGTCGCCGGCTTTTTTCTCGTCGCCGTATTTTTGCGCCATAACCTCGGTGCGCAAATCGTGATAGGCGTAGGCGTAATCCTGCTTTCTTTCCGCGCGGAGTCTTTCGTTCAGACTGCGAAACGCCTGCGCCAGAAAGTGAAGCATTTTATCGGAAGTGCCTTCGGGCAGAAGATATTTCACGTCCGCCTCGGTCAAAGTCGAAAAGCGAACCTTGATTTTGTCGGGCGTAAAGATTTTGACTTCCGGTTTGTAGCCGTCCGCGCCGCAAAATTGCCCGTCGCCCTGAATCGACTGCATCGTGTGATATTCGCCGTGCGGATCGACAATCAAAACGGCGGCGCGGTTGTATTGATTCATCAATTCCTCGACCAGAACGCCCGCCGTATAAGATTTTCCCGAGCCGGTGGAAGCGAGAATCGCCAGGTGAGTCGAAACGACGTCTTTGATTGACAAAACGACCGGAACTTCGCCCGCGTTTCTGGTCAAAAGGCTTCCGATATGCGCCGAGCCGAGTTCCGCGTGGCGCTTCGGCGAGAGCATCCGCGACAGCGTTTCCGAAGAAGTCATAAAAACCGCATCGCCCGGATTCGGCGGAATGCGCGGATTGACGAAATCCTTTAAATTTCCGTCGAAATAGCCGATTGTCTCGACCTGAATCTCGTAAATCTCGCAGGCGTCGCCGTTCAAGCCGATAAGTGAAGAAACCAGCGCGGGCGGCGTGTTCGGGTCGGCGAGAAAAGCGTCGGGCAGATTGCGCACTATTTTTCTTCCTTTAATCGTGCCGATGATTTGACGCGTCTGGTCGCCGTCTTTGACGCGATAGTAAACGAATTCGCCGATGCGCGTTTTCTCGTTGTCCTTGGTGATAAAAAGGTATTCGTGCGGCAGTTCGCCCGGACCTTTGACTGTGCCGGTTAGGAAATCTGTAGTCATAATTTTAGTTTGTTTTAGACAAGTTTTCGGGTAAATTATAGCATGTTTGAAAGTCGGGAATTCCTTGCCGATACGGTGCCGAAGCGACCGCAAATTTTATTGTAATAATTTAGCAAAATTCTGAGGAGGAAGCGATGATTACCGAAGACACCATTTCCCTTGATACGTCGGAATCGGGGTTTGTCAAAGTTCAATACGTCCAGATAGATGACGGTATTGATATGGGCGGTCGGCTTTGTATCGAGCAGGCGAGTGTTTTGCCGCTGGTTGAAATGCTGGGTCAGTGTTTGAATATTTACGGTCAGGGCGAAATCGAGCGCCGGTGCGGAAATGACAGCTTTCAGGTTTATGAATCGGGACACGAAATGCGACCGTTCTACAACATATTGAACCGGCGCGCCGACGACGCGCCCAACAGCGGACTGAGCGGTTTAATGATGACCAAATCCGCCGCCGAAGATTTGATAAGCCAGTTGTTGAAATTTACCGCTCAAGCCGGTGACGAGTCAATCACGAAATTGTTGAGCCGGCAGCTTTTGGAAGCCGCCGCCAGCGGAGATTTAAACGCGATGGGTGATGCTCTGACGCGCGGCGCGGATGTCAATGCGCACGGGCTGCATAAACAAAGCGCCTTGAATAAAGCGGCGGAAAGCGGACATTTATACGCCGTTGCCATCCTGCTGGCAGCCGGCGCCCACACTGAAAATTTTGATGTTGCCGACAAGTCCCCGCTGATGGCTGCCGCCTTCGCCGGAAAAACTCAAGTTGTAGAATTACTGTTGCGATATGGTGCCGTCATTAACCGCGACCTTTTGAATACGCTGAAACTCAAGATAGATATTCTTGAAGAAAATGCCGAAGCAGGCGTGGTCTCTGCGGAAGAAGCGACGGCGTGGCAGAAATTTTTAGATTTTATGATTGCAAAATGGCATAAGCAAAATGAAATGGCTTCTCCATAAATCTTTAATAAACAAGATATTCGTGCGGCAGTTCGCCCGGACCTTTGACCGTGCCGGTTAGCAAATATGATGTTGTAAAACCGGAAATTCTGTTTTGAAAATCGGGAAAAGCAGAGCACGATATTTTTTAGCGGGAAATACCCGAACAATTTCGGAAAAATATTATCTAATGTAAAAAAATCCTGGAAAGATTTATGAAACGTAAATGGTTTTTGGCGCTCGCAATTTTAATAAACGGTTGTTGCTGCTGGTCGGTTTCCTGCGCGAAAGACGGCTTTTCCGGCGGCAGCGGAATAGTTTCAATCCCGGATAAAACCGTTCAGCCGAAAGCGTTTTCCACGCCCGACCCTTCCATTCCCGAAGGCTGGGTTTTGTTTCCGTCGCCGAAAGAAAACAGCGCGGCGCGAGATTGCGCGAACCGGGCGATAGAAAATGAGCGGAAGATTGAAAATGAAAACGGGAACGTGAAAATTTCAAAATATGTCTATAAAGACGACGAGCAGACGAATAAGCTTCCCGCCGAACTAAGGAAACAGATTCTCAGGAACAGAAATCTCGGTCAGGGTTTAGGCGGCTATCTGCATATCGAGCGTTACGAAAACGGCTGGCTAATCGGTTCGGACGCCGGCGAGTGGGGCGGCAAATTATTCTGGTTTAGCGAAACCGGCAATCTCAAAACAGAGCTTCTCAAAGATAATATTCGCGGCATTGCCGCAACCGGAGGCGAAGTTTTTATACTAAGCGGGATGGCGCACGGCGGCATCGACGACGGAAAAATTTATAAATTAACAAAAGACGAGCAAGGTAATCTGAAGATTCGCCTGATAAATGACCTGAAAACCCAGCCGCAGGCTTATACGGTCGAAAATAATCAGTCGATTTTGATTGTCTTGAATAACAGGATTCTGCGTTTGAAAACGACGGGCGAAATCGAAACTCTGAAAGAGGTAAATTTTAATTCGCTGTATCCGAATTCGACGGCTGTTTCTTCCGCCGGCGTTATTTATATCGGCATGAGATTATTTATCGTGCGGCTGGTGCCGGGCGAAAACGGTTACGCCGAAGAATGGCTCGTGGCGCCAAACTGTCAAAGTTTCGTCGAAAAAGATTATCGCTGCGTTTGCCAAAGCGATAAAACAAAATAAAAATAAAGCCGCGCGAAAATAAAGCTTCGCGCCGCTTGTGTATTCGTTGCGCAGTTAAAATCAGAAATAATTACCCGTCGTCTTCGTCCTCAAAATCAAGCAGTTTATCCTCGATTATCGCTAATTCCTTGCGCAGATTGCTTTCCATCGAAATCGAAACCTCGTCCTGTTCGAGCTGAATCGCCTGTTCTTCCGGGTCGCGGTCGAGCTCCATCTGCAAATCCTCGTTGACGCGGCTCAGCTGCGCGTTGATTTCGTCGCGGCGGCGCTCTAATTGTTCTCTGTTCGGTTTGTTTTCCGGCATAAATTCTCCCTTTGATAATTTTATTTTTAAAAGTATAACGCTTGCGGCGCGCGGATGTGAAGAGGCGGGACGAGCGCGCGAAAATCGCAGTTCGTCAAAAAAAATCATCTGTTCGTCACATCTCGCTTGCCGAAAAAGCGTTTTTAGGGCTGAATATTGCTATGAACACTGCTGAGCCGAAACTAAACCGCCCGATAGTCAAATGGATTGCTATCTGGGCGGTCTGGACGATTGTCGGAGTTTATCTTACCAGCCATACTTCTTTGCAAAGCCGGATTTCCGGAAGCCCCATTTCTTTCTGGTGGATTCTTTCGTGGCAGCTTTTTTCCGGCTACGTCTGGTTTGCCTTAAGCCCGATTATTTTGTGGCTCGGACGAAAATTCCCGTTTGAAAACGGCAAATGGAAAACGAACGTTCTTGTTCACCTCGCCGCCGGCATTGTCATCGCTTTTTTCCAACTCGCTATTGATGCCTTCGTTTTGCCGAAACTCGGTTATCTGAGCAGATACCTGTCAGAGTCTTTTTGGGAGAATTATCGCGTGTTCGTGCTGGTCAATCTGCATTTCAGCGTCTCGATTTACTGGGGCGTGCTCGGCATTTACCAGGCAATCAGGTATTACCGGAAATACCGCGAGCGCGAGTTGCAGACTTCGCAGCTCGAAGCAAGGCTGGCGATGTCGCGCCTTCAGGTTTTGAAAATGCAGCTGCACCCGCATTTTCTGTTCAACACGCTGAACGCGATTTCCGAATTGATTTATAAAGACCCGGAATCAGCCGAGCGGATGATTGGCGATTTAAGCGACCTTCTGCGGATGTCTTTTCAAAATCTGGAAGTGCAGGAAATCACTTTAAAGCAGGAACTCGAATTTTTGCGTAAATATCTGGAAATCGAACAGATGCGCTTTCACGACCGTTTAAGAGTGGAAATGAAAATCGCGCCCGAAACGCTCGACGCGCAGGTGCCGAATATGATTCTCCAGCCGCTGGTCGAAAACGCCATCAAACACGGGTTAGCGCCGCGCTCCGAAGGCGGAAAAATCGAAATCGGCGCCGAGCGCAGCAACGGGCATTTGCAGCTGACGGTCAGCGACGACGGCATCGGCGTGCCGTTTAACGACGTGGAAAATCTGCCGGAAGGCGTCGGGCTTTCCAACACGCGCAAACGCCTGCGCCATCTTTACGGCGAGCGCCACAAATTCAATTTGGCGACGGCGAAAAAAAACGGTTTAAAGGTGAATCTGACGATTCCTTTTAAAGAGTCGGAAAACTAATAAAAATGAAAGTGTGAAAAAGTGAAAAAGTGAGAAAGTGAAAAAGCTATTGTCATTTTCTTAAACCTCTGCACTTCCAGTGCAGAGTCGTTTAGTTTTCCGCTTTGTCCTATGAAAATCAAAACCTTAATCGTTGACGACGAACCGCTGGCGCGCGAGCGCGTCAAGCGCCTGCTGCGCGACGAAACCGACATCACGGTTATCGGCGAATGCGGCAACGGCGCGGAAGCCATCACGGCGATAAAGCGCGAAAAGCCCGACTTGGTTTTTCTCGACATCCAGATGCCGGAAAAAAACGGTTTTGAGGTTATCAAATCGCTGGACGCAAAGTCGGTTCCGACGATAATTTTCGTCACCGCTTACGATCGGTACGCGTTGCAGGCTTTCGAGGTTCACGCGCTCGATTACCTGCTCAAGCCTTTTAACCGCGACCGGCTTCACCGCGCGCTCGCCCGCGCCCGCGAACATATCGAACACCGGAATTTCGGCAATCTCGACGAGCGTCTGGCATCGCTTATCGCCGATTTAAAATCGGAAAGGAAATATCTGGAAAGACTGGTCGTCAAATCCGTCGGGCGCGTTTTCTTTCTGAAGACCGACGAAATCGACTGGATTGAAGCGGCGGGAAATTATCTGAAACTGCACGTCGGGCGCGAATCGCACCTGATACGCGAAACGATGAACGGCATCGAAGCCAAACTGAATCCCGACAAATTCTTAAGAATCCACCGCTCGACCGTCGTCAACATCGACCGCATCAAAGAACTTCACCCGATGTTCAGCGGCGATTATTCCGTGATTTTGCGAAACGGTATGGAACTGACCTTGAGCCGCAACTACCGCGAACGCTTTCTCGAACTTTTCGAAAACCAAACCTAATATTTAGCCACAGAGAACACAGAGAATAGTGAGAGATTTTAACAGGATAGACAGGATAAACAGGATAATTTAAAACTAAGAAAGTTTATATCCCATCTATCCCGTTCATCCTGTTAAAATCTGTGTTTATCTGCGTAAATCTGTGGTTTCATTCGCTTGATTTTCTCTGTGTCCTCTATGGCTGGTCAGCTTTTTAATATTAATTTCAGTACCGTTCATCACACCTCTTCTTCACTTCGTCACATAATTGTTTTCCGCCATAAATAAAAGGTTAAAATTCCGCCAGCATTTAATTCATTCCAGTAGGCGGAGTCTTTATGTCACGTAAATTTAAATTCAAAGTTTTGTTTTTATTGATGTTTTCCATCGTCATCGTCTGGCGAAACTACGTTATCGTTATCGGGCAGACGAACGGAAAAACCGTTCTCGTCACGCTGAATAAAGCCGAAAAGGGCAGTCTGACCATTATCGACCCGAAAGATATGAAAGTCGTCGGCAGCGTCGGCGTCGGCGATTTTCCGCACGAAGTCGTTTTGTCGGCGGATGGCAAAACCGCATTCGTCGCCAACTACGGCGCGCAAACGCCCGGAAGCTCGCTGTCGGTGATTGATTTGGAAGCGAAAAAAGAGATTCGCCGCGTCGATTTGACGCCGCTGCTGCGCCCGCACGGTCTTGTCGAAACAGGCGGTAAAATTTATTTTACGTCCGAAACCAGCCGGACTATCGGGCGTTACGACCCGGCGACGAATCGTGTGGATTGGCTGATGGGAACCGGGCAAAACGGCTCGCATATGATTGTCGTCACGCCCGACCAGAAAAGAATGTACACGGCGAATATCGGCTCGGATTCGGTGACGGCTTTCGAGTTTCAGAACGTGCCGCCCGCCGCCTCGCGCATTACGCACATCGCGGTCGGCAAACAGCCCGAAGCGATTGACGTTTCGCCGGACGGAAAAGAAGTCTGGGTCGGTCTGAACGCCGAAGGCGCAATCGACATCGTCGACACGACGACCAATAAATTCAAGGAAAAAATCAAATTAGGCGAGCGACCGTATCGCGTGAAATTCACGCCCGACGGAAAATACGTTTTCGCCACGATGCCGGGTACGAAAGAGATTATCGTGCTCGACGCGGCGACGCGAAAAGAGACGCGGCGGATGAAGCTCGAAAGCGTTCCGCTGGGAATCGTTTTTTCAAAAGACGCTAAACTGGCTTTCGTTTCCGCCGTGGAAAATGATTTTGTTTTAAAAATCGATTTGGAAAAATACGAAGTCCTCGGTAAAGCCGCCAGCGGGCTCGCGCCTGACGGCGTCGCGCTGGGCGGAATGTAAAAAATTATCGCCGGGCGATTTCAGATTATAAAAAATTGCCTGCGAAAGCGTGCGAAAAACGCGAAAAACTGTTTATTTTTAACTGATTTATACCAATTTAATTTATAAACATCATTCATTCAGCGTCTTTTGAAAGCTTTCGCGGGCAATCCACTCCAAAAAAAATATTTAGTGAGGAAAATAATGAGAAAATTTTTAGCCTTTGTTTTAACTTTATTCGTTCTGGCAAGCGTTCCGTTCGAATCGGCGGTCGCGCAGAACAGAGCCAAAACCAACAAAATAGGTTCGGGCGCAACCGTCACGGCGGCGAGATTCGGCAACACGGACGGCATTACGGCGCAGCAGATGAGAAATTATCTTGAGTTTATCGCCTCCGATGAGCTGGAAGGACGCGACACGCCTTCGCGCGGGCTGGACATCGCGGCAATGTATATCGCCGACCATTTAAAAAGCTGGGGCATCAAGCCGGCGGGCGACAACGGCACTTATTTCCAGAAATTTCCGCTCAAGCGCCATAAGCTTGACGCGCAGAATACAAATTTGAGCCTGAACAATCAATCTTTCACCTACGGCGAAGATTTTCTGTCGAGTCTGACGAATGCAAACGTTACCGCCAGCAATCTCGTTTATGCCGGACACGGCTGGGTTATCAAATCGAAAAACATCAACGCCTATCAGGGCATCGACGTGAAAGACAAAATCGTCGTGGTCGTCGGCGGCTTTCCGAAAGGCGTAACTTTTAACGACATTCAGCAGGGCAAACCGGGCGAAGATTGGCTCTCGCCGGCTATGTATGCCGGCGCGAACGGCGCGCGCGCCATCATTTCCTTCGCCACTTTCGGCACAATGGCGAATATGAAAGGCGCGCGCTGGAATGCAACCGAAAAAGGCGAACTTGAATTCAAAGCGCCGCAGATTCAGCTGAAAGTTCCGACCATTACCGCCACGCCGCGTCTTATCAACGCGATTTTTCAGGGCGAAAAAGCCAGCGGCGCGAATGTTTTCACGAAAGCGGTAACGCAGGATTTCGTCGAGCCTTTCGATTTGAATCCGAACAAGAAAATCAGCCTGAACGTCGCCGTCAAAACCGAAATGACGCATTCGCAAAACGTCGTCGGGATTCTGGAAGGCTCCGACCCGGTTTTGAAAAACGAATACGTCGCCATCGGCGCGCATTACGACCACGTCGGGATGAATCCGAACGCGGCGGGCGAAGATAAAATCTGGAACGGCGCGGACGACGACGGTTCGGGCACGGTCGCGGTGCTGGCGATGGCGGAAGCGTTTACGAAAGGCGCTCAGCGTCCGAAACGCTCGATTCTTTTCATCTGGCACGCGGGCGAAGAAAAAGGCTTGTGGGGCAGCGAGTATTACGCCGACAATCCGACCGTGCCGATTAATTCCATTATCACGCAGCTTAATATCGATATGATTGGACGCGCGCAGAAATTGAATGAAGAAGTCAAACCGCGCAACAAAGAGCTGACCAAACAGGGCGAAGTTTATTTAATCGGCTCGAAAATGATGAGCACCGAGCTGGGCGAGCTGAGCGAGGCAACCAATAACGCGTTTTTAAAAATGAATTTTAATTATCGCTACGACGACCCGAAAGACCCGCAGCAGTTTTTCTATCGCTCCGACCATTACAATTACGCGAAAAAAGGCATTCCCATCATTTTCTATATGGACGGCGACCACGAGGATTATCACCAGCCGTCGGATTCGGTCGAGAAAATAGATTTCGAGCAGATGGAAAAAATCGCGCGCACGATTTTTGCGACCGGCTGGGAACTGTCGAATCGCGCGGCGCGCCCGAGAGTCGATAAACCGCTGTCGGCGCAAACGGGAAATTAGCCGCAAATAATGAGACGGAAGGCGCGCCCCGGGCAAGGGCGCAAACGATTTTAAGTTGCGATGCAAACGGTTTAAGAAGATGGAACGCCGATTTTTTAGGGTTGCCTGAGATAAATCAGGATTTCGATTCCGCTTTATCTTCCGACGAAACCGGTTTCCTGTTCTTAAAAAAGAAACCACGGATTGAGACAAATAAATACAGATAATTTACTCCTCTATCTGCAATAATACGTATTCATTCCGTGGTTTCACATTTTTCCGATTATGAATAATTTAAGCAAATTGTTTCTGATTGCAGCGGTTGTTTTATCCGTCGCCGCGGCTTCGGTTTTCGCGCAAGATACGCCGGCGAAGAAAGCTTTGGAAATTCCCGTCGTCGAGCCGCGCGCCGCAGACGTCGGCTCGATTGACGGCATCGTCAAGGCGTTTTACGAAGTGATTTCCGGCGGCGTCGGCGTGCCGCGCCAGTGGTCGCGCGATAAAACTTTGTATATCGCGGACGTTCGCTTTGTCGGGATGAGCGAGCGCGGCGGCAAAATCCTTGCCGAGGTGATGAATCACCGGCAGTATGTCGAAGGCTCGAACGATTTTTTTGTCAAAGCGGGCTTTGTCGAAAAAGAAATTCACCGCGTCGTCAAAAAATTCGGCAATATGGCGCAGGTTTTCAGCGCGTATGAATTTTCGACTTCCGGCAAGCAGAAAATGAGCGGGCGCGGGCTGAACAGCATCGAGCTGTTTTTCGACGGCAAACGCTGGTGGATTTCGGCGGTCACGTGGGAAGAAGAACGCCCGAATAATCCGCTTCCGAAAGAGTTTTTACCTTAAAAGAAACCGAAAAAATATTAAATAAGGATGAATTACAAAATGAAAAAACCAGCACTTATCTTTTCAATTATCGCCGTTTTCTCCATTTCGGCTTTCGCGCAGAAAGCCGACGATTCAAAAGACGCTTTAGCGGTCGTCAACAAAATGTTCGCGGAAATGGCGGCGCACAATCCGGCGGGAATTGTCGCGCTTTATACGCCCGAGGCTCAACTGGCGGCGGCAATTAAAAACAAGGAAGGAAAATCCGTCATCAGAAGTTTTGCCGTCGAAGCGTTTTCCAAAAATTTCGCGGAAAAGAAAAACGAGTTGAAGGAAGAGATGTATGCGCCGGAAACAAAAATCTACGGCGATTTGGCGCTCGTCTGGGGCAGATACGTTTTCTTTGTCGACGGCAAAATCTCGCATTGCGGCGTCAACGCGTTTCACCTGGTGCGCACCGAAACGGGCTGGAAAATCGCCAACGCTTCGACGACGATTGAACCGCAGGGCTGCACCGAACAGGAAAAAGCGATAAAAGTCGCCGCGCCGTCAACGACGACCAAACAGTAATTGCTTTCAAACAAGCGCGGGCGGCTCGGAGATTTGGGATGATAAAGCACACGATAAATCTGAAAAATTATGAAGCCGGACAGCAAGCGAAAATGGATTCAAAAGTGCGACATTGACGATAAAAATCTGCCGATTCCGACGCGGATAGTTTCCAACGAGGAATTTGCGCCGCCCGCGCAAACCGTCGAGCAAAAACAGGTCGAGCATCGACTGATTGAAATCGCCTCGCATACTTCAAAGCGTCTCGGCATCAGCCGTCGCCGGTTTCTCGCCACATCGGGCGGAATGGCGGCGGCTTTTCCGGGCTGCCGGAGCGCAGCCGTCCAATACGCAGTACGGCTGGATTTTCGGGTGAGTTTTGAGTTTTTAAGTTTTGAATTTTGAGCTTTTTATTAAACGAAGCATTCAAAACTCAAAATTCGAAATTCATAATTTCTTTTGTGAGGTCAGTGATGAAAAATCTATTATTTGTTTTTATTCTGGTTTTATTCGGTTTCATAGCAATTCAGGCGCAATCAATCGCTTTTACAAACGTAAACGTTATTCCGATGGACAAAGAGCGCGTTTTGAAGAATCGAACGGTGCTTGTCCGCGACGGCTTAATTGCGGAAATCGGCAAAAACGTAAAAATCCCGAAAGACGCGGAAATTGTTGATGCGAAAGGGAAATATCTGATTCCCGGTCTGGTCGATATGCACACGCATCTGCTTTCGGACGGCGAAGATTATCCCGATTCGATTGCCGAAGACGAGCTGCGCGTGATGGTCGCCAACGGCGTGACGACGATTCGTTTTATGATTGGCACGCCGGAGCAGTTGATTTTAAGAGCAAAATCGGCGCAGGGCGAAATCATCGCGCCGACGATTTACTCGGCAAGCCCGCACCTGACGGGACGCGAGCAGGGAAATAATTTCGTCGTCAATACGGAAGAAGAAGCGCGCGAGGCGGTAAGACGCTCGAAACAAGCCGGTTACGATTTTATAAAAATCACGACTTTTATCAAGGCGGAAGTTTACGAAGCCGCCGTTGACGAAGCCGCCAAACAAAATATCCGCGTCGTCGGGCACGCCGACGCCCGCTTTGTCGGCGTTCAGCGAGCTTTCAAAGCCAAACAGCAAATCGAACATCTCGACGGTTATCTCGAAGCCGTTTTAGCTGACAACGCGCCGAATAAAAATTCGATTTCCGACCTTTACATCTACGACCCGAAAAACTGGGAAAGCCTCGATTACGTTGACGAGAAAAAGATTGCCGAAGTTGCCAAACAGACGGTCGCTTCGAATCCGTTTGTTGACCCGACGCAGCATTTTATGAAAAACACTTTCGGTCTGCCGCGCAGCGAGGAATCAATCCGCGCGCAGCCGGATTTTCGTTTTTACCCGAAAAAAGTTCAGGACGGTTTTTTGAATTTTTACAAGCGCAGCCGGTTCATTAATCAGGTTTCGTATGAAAAACGCGCCCGCTGGGTCGAAATCAGAAACAAAATCATCAAAGCGATTTACGACGCGGGCGGGCGGCTGATGACCGGCTCGGACACGCCCGAATTTTTGTGGCTTTACGGTTTTACGATGCACCGCGAGATGAAGGCTTTGCACGACGCCGGTTTGTCGAATTACGCCGTTCTGGAAGCGGCGACAAAAAATCCGTCGATGTTTTTCGGCACGATTGAAAAAATCGGAACGATTGAAAAAGGAAAGAAAGCCGATTTGGTTTTGCTCGACGCGAATCCTCTGGAAAATATTTCAAACACGGAAAAACGCTCCGGCGTGATGCTGAAAGGAAAATATTACACGCAGGACGAAATGAACAAATGGCTCGACGAAATTGCGCCGCGAATCGCAAATTCCTTTATCGAAAAACCGACGCCGCAGCAGGAAGCGGCAGCCGTCGCCGATAAGCTTTTTGAAGCGATGCGCGCGAAAAACGCGGACGGCATTCGCGCTTTGTTCACGGCGGAAGGTCAGCTGGTCGCCGTCGATAAACCGCGAAGCGGCGAGGGAGTTTCGAAGACGCGCGTTTTTACCGCCGCCGCTTTCGCCAAAATGATTGCCGAAGCGAAAGGCGAATTCATCGAAAAAATGCCGGAAAAAGAAGTGAAAATCAACGGCGATTTCGCGCTCGTCACCGGACGCTACACTTTTCACGTCGGCGATAAATTTTCGCATTGCGGCGTCAATTCCTTTCATCTGGTCAAAACCGAAAGCGGCTGGCGCATTGCCAACGCCGCTTCGACGCTGGAATTTACCTGCGGGCAATAGATTTCGGAAAGGGTTTTATGAAATCAAAACGCGCAGAAAATTCCGGTTCTAATCGAGGCGGCTGGAAATATTTTTCGCTCGCCGCCTGTTTTATTTTTCTCTCGCTTTTTCCGGCAAATCTTCCGGCGCAGGAAACGGACGTTTTGGCTCGCGCGCGGCAATTTGAAAAACAGGCGGGCGAAGCTTACGAGGCGAAAGATTTCGCCTCGTATCTCGCCAACGCCGGACAAGCCGCCGAGCTGCGCCCGAATCATCCGCGGCTGCTCTACAATCTGGCGCGTGCCTATGCGCTCGGCGGCAATCGTCGGGAAGCCGTCCGCCTGCTGGAACGGCTGGCGAAAATGGGAATGTCGACGCGGCTCGCCAACGACGTCGAGCTGGAAAAACAACTTCCGGCGAGCGATTTTCAAAACCTGAAAACTCTTTTCGAGCGTAATCGCCAGCCTTTAAACGTTAGTTCCAGAGCATTTACTTTACCGGAGAAAGATTTGCTCACGGAAGGCGTGGCATATGATTCGATTTCAAAACGCTTTTTCGTCGGCAGCGTTCGTCAAAGAAAAATTTTAGCTATTGCGACGGACGGGAAAACGAGCGAGTTTTCGTCGCCGCAGGACAATTTGTGGAGCGTTCTCGGGATGAAAACGGACGAAAAGCGTCGTTTGCTGTGGGTTTGCACCACGGCTTTTCCGCAGATGCTTGGCTTTAAGAAAGCTGACGAAGGCGTTTCGGCAATTTTCAAATACGATTTAAACAGCGGGCGGCTTTTGAAAAAATACGTTTTATCGAGCGCGTCCGGCAAACACGGGCTGGGCGATTTGGTCGTCGCTCGAAACGGCGAAGTTTTCGCGACCGACAGCGTTTCGCCGGCGATTTATCGCATCAATCCGAAATCGGACGAAATCGAGCCTTTTCTGCTCGATAAATCTTTCGCGTCCTTGCAGGGATTGACTTTCGCTCCGGACGAAAAACATCTTTTCGTCGCCGATTATTCGCTCGGCATTTTCAGCGTGGAAATGGCGACGAAGAAAATCGCCTGGCTCGCGCCGGCAAGTGAAGTCGTCGCGCTCGGCATCGACGGGCTTTATTTTCATCGAGGAAAATTAATCGGCGTTCAGAACGGCACAAACCCGCAGCGAATCGTGCGTTTTTCGCTGAGCCGAGACAATCTGCGCCTGAGCCAAGCCGAAACGCTGGAAGCCAATCACGCCGATTTTAACGAGCCGACGCTCGGCGTTATCGCGGGCGGCGATTTTTATTTTATCGCCAACAGTCAATGGGAAATGGTTGACGAAAAAGGCGAAACCGGCGCGCCGGAAAAGTGGCGCGAGCCGGTCGTTCTGCGCCTGCGTTTATGAGATTTAATTTTTCGGGCGCGCCTCGAAAAACTTCGCATTTTATTTTAAAATCGGAGGTTTTGTAAATATGTTTCGAAATAAAATCGTCTTTATATTAATTTTCGTCTGGCTGTCGGCAGGTTCTTCGACGTTTGCGCAAACGACAAACGACACAAACGCCTTACGCCAAAAACTCCAGGCAAAACTTGACGAATGGCACAAAAACGCCAAGTTCGCGGGCGCGACCGCCGGCGCGGCATTAGCGGACGGAACTTCGTTCGGCTTGGCGACGGGCTTTTCCGATTTGCAGTCGAAAACGCCGATGAAGCCGTCTGATTTGATGCTCGCCGGAAGCGTCGGCAAAACTTATGCGGCGGCGGTCGCTTTGCAGCTTGTCAGCGAAGGGAAAATCAATCTCGACGAAAAAGTAGAAAAATATCTCGGCAGTGAAAAATGGTTTGCGCGTCTGCCGAATGCAAAGAATATTACCGTTCGCCAGTTGATGAATCACACGAGCGGCTTGGTTCGATACGAATTTAAAGACCGATTTACCAAAGATTTGACCGCCAATCCCGATAAAGTCTGGCGACCGGAAGAGCTTTTGTCATATCTTTTCGACGAGAAAGCCGCGTTTGAAGCCGGAAAAGGCTGGGATTATTCCGACACGAATTATATCGTGCTCGGAATGATTATCGAAAAAGTGACGGGCAAGAAATATTATGACGAAGCGCGAAACCGAATTCTAAAACCTTTGAATTTTAAAAACACGTTTCCGCAGGACAGCCGCACGATTAAAAATTTAGTTCAGGGCTACGCGGGCGAAAACAATCCTTTCGGCGGAACGGACGCTATGATTCAGAACGGAAAATTCGCCATCAATCCGCAGTTTGAATGGACGGGCGGCGGAATGGTTTCCAACAGCGTCGATTTGGCGCGCTGGGCGAAAACGATGTATGAAGGCAAGGCTTTCGACGCCAGACTTTTGCCGCAGATGCTCGAAGGCGTTTCCGCGCCGATGCTCGGTCGCGAAACAAAATACGGATTAGGCGTGCTGATTCGCCCGACGCGCGCGGGCTTAAGCTACGGGCACAGCGGATTTTTCCCCGGTTATATGACGGACGTGATGTATTTTCCCGAACACAAAATCGCCGTCGCCGTCCAGGTCAATTCGAGCGTTCCGCAAAATCTCGGAAAACCTCCGGGCAGAGTGCTGGTCGAAATGTATGAAGCAATAACCGGAAAAGAAGCGCCGGCTGCTCGGACAACAACTCCGAAAGAGAAAAAGTGAAAGAGTGAAAAACAAGCGGAATTTTATCAAGCAGCTTTCTCACTCTCTCGCCTTTTTTATTCTTTCACTTTTTTAAGCCTGAATGTGCGCTTCGACAAACCACAGAAGTTTATCTATCTCGCGCGAAACCTCCGTAAAAAGGTCTGCCGTGTCGGCGTCGCCCAAATCGTTGGTTTCGTCTATGTTGCGGCGGACGACGTTGCCGAAATCCGCCAGCGCGGTCGAAAGCGCATCGACGTGCGCCGTGCCGTCCGTAATTTCCAGCGGATATTCGCTCAAAGACGAATTCTGCGCGGCGACGCGAACCGTTCCGAGCGCCGTTCCGCCGAGCGCCGTCGCTCTTTCCGCAATCAAATCCATATGCGCCTCGACCGCCGTCGCGACCTGGTCGAAAAGCTCGTGCAGTTGAAAGAAATGAATTCCTTTCACGTTCCAGTGCGCCTGTTTCGCCTGCGATTTCAAATCGCTCGCGTCGGCAAGGCGCGCGTTTAAAATGTCGATAACTTTTTCGCGGGTTTCCTGCGATAACCCGTTTTTCGTTCTATGTAATTCCATAATTCCTCCGATTTAGAATTATTCTAATTCTAATATAATTGAATGTCAAACCGCCGGATAAAGTTTCCAACCTTTTGCTAAATATAAGCATATATCTATGTTTATAGATTTTTATTATGTTAATGCAAAACTCAAATACATCAAGAATTATCGAGAACGCCTCGACTATCAAGGACGTCACATATGAATCAATCAACAACATCGTGGCGTCGATATTCGAGCGTTTACCTTACATTCTGGCGGGACTTCTGGTGCTCGGAATCTTTTTCGTGCTTGCCAGAATCGTCAGATTAATTTTCTGGACGGCTTCCGGCAGAACGAAGCTGGACAATCGCCTGCGGATTCTGTTCAGCCGTCTGATTGTCGTTTTTATCGTCGTGCTCGGCATTTTTACGGCTTTGACGGTCGTCGTTCCGACTTTCGGTTTCGGCGATATGATAACGGGTTTGGGCTTTACGTCGTTCGTTATCGGTTTTGCGACGAAAGATATTCTGAACAATCTTTTGTCGGGCGTTTTGATTTTGTGGCAGCAGCCGTTTCGTATCGGCGATTATCTTTTCGTCGGCAATAATCAGGGCAAGGTCGAATACATCGGCGTGCGCGCGACGCAATTGAGAAAAGACGACGGCGAGCTGATTCTGATTCCGAACGGCGATATGTACGCCACCGCGCTGACGATTCGCAGCGCGAGCGCCAATCGACGGATGAATCTGAAAATCAGCATCGGTTACGAATCCGACATCGAACAGGTGAGAAATACAATAAAAAATGCGTTAAAAGACGTAGCCAGCGTCGTTGAGGAACCGAAACCGAATGTTTACGTGACGGATTTGTCTTCGGACGGAGTAAATCTGGCGATATATTTCTGGATAAACACGCACGAAGCCAAACCGATGGAAGTTTTTGACCGCGTAGCGACTGAAATCAAAAACTCGCTCAGCCGCGCCAGCGTCGAAATGTATCCGCCGAACACGGTTATCGTGCAGAATGTCGATACACAAATAGATAGCTGAGCCGCTCCGGGTTTGTATGGATTCATTCCAGCGTTGTTTGGAAATAATACAAGAAATCTTTTTCGATAAAACTCGGGAAAGTCGGTTTTAAAGCTTATATTTTCGGTGAATTTGCCGTTTCAAAACTTTGGCACGCTCATTGCTCTAATAAAGCCGTCTGCTGCTGCGGATGGACGGATTTTTGATAAGGGAGATACGGAAGAATGTCTAAAGACGTTATAAGCGTGGACGGCGAAGACAGAGTCGTTCGCGAAGATACGGCAAAGTCTTACAGAGGAGTCATCTGGGCTTTAACCAGTATCGCAGCATTTATCATAATTGTAGCAATCTTGGTTTTTGGCGGATTTTTAAGCACAGCGACCGACGGAAGCAAGACCAAGAGTCCGGCGGAAATCGAAAAACAAAGACAGCAATAATAGTTTTTACGAACAAGGGATTTTAAACGAGCAAAGGGTTTTTAACGAGCAAGGGGTAGGTTTAGGTTTTAACGAGCAAGGGGTAGGTTAATCGGTGTGTAGTTCTTTCCTGTCATGTAGAACTTTTTAGTCATAAGTGGACATTGTCAATTTCTGACTTAAGGCGTCCCCTGAAATTTCAGGGGACGTTTTTTTTGTTGTAAGAAAAATAAAAAGTGAACTGATAACCGAGAATGGTTTTGGTTATCAGTTCTCCGTTTTCAGTTCTCCGTTTCTTGCTTTACACTAAAAGAATGTTGGTTTTAGGCATTGAGAGTTCGTGCGACGAGACGGCGGCGGCAGTCGTCCGCGACGGAAAGGAAATTTTATCGTCCGTCATTTCCTCGCAAATCGATTTGCACCGTCCGTACGGCGGCGTCGTGCCGGAACTGGCTTCGCGCGAGCATTTAAACAAAATCGAGCCGATTGTGCTCGAAGCTCTCAAACAGGCAAATATTGAATTAAAGGACGTTGACGCCATCGCCGTCACGCAGGGTCCCGGACTGGTCGGCTCGCTGCTGGTCGGCGTCTGCTACGCAAAGGCGCTGGCGTTTGCGCTCGACAAACCGTTCGTCGGCGTGAATCACATCGAGGGTCACGTTTATTCCGTGGCGTTTGAAAACCCGCCCGTCGAATATCCCGCGCTGGCGCTGATAGTTTCCGGCGGTCACACAAATTTATTTTTTATTCCCGAAGAAGGAAAATACAAAGTCGTCGCCCGAACACGTGACGACGCGGCAGGCGAAGCTTTCGATAAAGTCGCGAAAATGTTGGGCTTAAGCTATCCGGGCGGACCGATTATTGAAAAGCTCGCCAAAGAGGGAAACGAAAAAAAGATAAAATTCACCTTGCCGAAAATCAGCGACGGCAGACCGGATTTCAGCTTCAGCGGGTTGAAAACGGCGGTCTCGAAATACGTGCGGGAAAACAACGTGCAGCCAGCCGCGCAAAACGAAAACATTTCGCCGGAAATCAAAGATTTATGCGCGAGTTTTCAATACACGGTCGTCAAATCCTTAGTCGGAACAATGGAAAGACTCGCCGATGAGTTGAGTCCGAAAACCATAATCGTCGCCGGCGGCGTCGCCTGCAACAACGCCCTGCGCGAAGGAGCGGAACGGGCGGGACAAAAACTGCGAATTCCCGTTTATTTTCCGTCAAAGCATCTTTCGACCGACAACGCCGCAATGATTGCGGCGGCGGGAACCTTTCATCTTAAAAGCGGGAAAACCTCGCCCCTGTCGATAACGGCGGACGTCACGATGCGCCTGCAAAATTTCGAGGTCGAAGACGCCGAGCTGCGCAGAAAGAAAGTTCGCTATCGTTTGTGAAAAAGTGTCCGGCGAAGGATTCCGCAGCCGCCGACAGACCGTTCCGTAGTCGCCGCCGTACGCCGCGTCGTCGCCGGCAGTGTATCCGGTAATCGACGGCAAATCACTCGCCGACGGCGTTTCCGTCTTTGAGCCTTTTTAATATTAGCAATCAAATTTATACTACTGATAATTTTCCTTGTTTTTATTGGTTCTAATAGCTTAAAATTAATTTACCTTCCCGAGTTTCCTAAAAGAGAAAACATTATGCGACGAGTCTGTTTTGCCGTAATCTGCTGTTTGATTTTGCTTCTGACCAATGTGCCTGCCGAAACGAAAATAAATGCGCCGGCGAGCGGAAGATGCGTGGTTCCGAATTTAAAGACCGCTTTGCAGAATTCGAGCGCGGTTTTTACGGGCGAAGTCTTAAGCGAGACGAAAAACGGCAGCGAGAGAATTTTTGAATTTCGGGTCGGAAAATATTGGAAAGGCGCCGGAAAGAAAAAAATTAAAGTCGGCGTGAATGAGACCACGCGTTATCAGGCTTGGTTTCAGGTCGGGAAAAGCTATCTGGTTTTTGCGTACGCGGACGAAGACGGACGGCTGCGCGACCGCAGATGCTCGGGTTCCAAATTGCTTTCCGAAGCGTCTAAAGATTTAAAGGAACTGGGACGGGCGAAAATTCCGCGTTAATCGAAAATGAAAGTTTTTGATTTCGAATTGAGATTACATTGAAAATGTCTAGGGGGAATATGAGACAATTTAAGTTGTTTGTAAGTCTGACAATTATGCTTTGGGCAACGGTCGGGGCGATTTCGGCACAGAATACGCCGCCGCCTTTTACGATTCGGCTGCAACCGTTTCTGCCGACGGGCGTCGTTAGCCGTCCGGTGCTGTTGACCCACTCAAAAGACGGAAGCGGGCGGAAATTTATTCTGCAACAGGACGGATTTATTAAAGTTTTACAGCCCGGCTCGTTCACGCCGACCGAGTTTATCAACATCGCGTCCAGAGTGCGCGTTCCGACTTCAGCCGGCGACGAACGCGGACTTTTGGGCTTGACCTTTCACCCGCAGTTTGCGACCAACCGCAAGTTTTACGTCAATTACACGCGCATCGCCGACGGCGCAACGGTCGTCGCCGAATATACGACGCTGGCGAACAACACGAATCAGGGCGATTTCAACAGCGAGCGAATTATCATCACCATTCCGCAGCCATTTACCAATCACAACGGCGGAATGATTGAATTCGGTCCCGACGGTTATTTATATATCGGGATGGGCGACGGCGGCTCGGCAAACGACCCCGGCAATCGCGCGCAGAATCTGTCGCAGCTGCTCGGCAAGATGCTTCGCATCGACGTGAATGTTCCGCAAGGCTCACCGACTCAATATTTGATTCCGGCGGGCAATCCGTTTACCGGCGCGAACACGACGCGGTGCGACAGCGGCAGCACGACGAGCGGACTGCCGTGCCAGGAAATATGGTCTTACGGAATGCGAAATCCGTGGCGCTGGTCGTTCGACCGCGGCGGCACCAATCAGCTTTGGGTCGCGGACGTGGGTCAGGGCATCAGAGAGGAAGTCGACATCATCACGCCGGGCGCAAATTACGGCTGGCGCGTTTACGAAGGAACGCTCTGCAATACGAGTATTGCGGGCAACTGTCCGACGACGATGCCGCAGACGCCGCCGATTTTTGAATACGACCACGGCGGCGGGCGGTGTTCGATTACGGGCGGCTATGTTTATCGCGGCTCGCTCGGCTCGCTGCCGAACGGCGCGTATATCTATGCCGATTACTGCTCGGGCGAGATTTGGATGTGGCAGGGCAATCAGCAGATTCGGCTGGCGGATACGCCGCGCAGCATCATTTCTTTCGGCGAAGACGCGGACGGCGAAATTTACGTCTGCTATTCAAACGGGCAGATTGATAAAGTCGTGCGGGCGAAAGCCAACGCGGATTTCGACGGCGATTTCAAAACCGACATTTCCGTCTTTCGCCCGAATGGCGGCAACTGGTATATCAACGAGAGTTTAAATAATACGTTTCGCGCGCAACAGTTCGGCGCGGCGGGCGATGTGCCCGCGCCCGAGGATTTCGACGGTGACAACACGACCGACATTGCCGTGTTCCGCCCGTCAAACGGCTCTTGGTACGTTCTGCGCAGCAGCAGCAACACCTTTATCGGTGTGCAATTCGGCGCTAACGGAGACCAGACGGCGGCGGGCGATTACGACGGCGACGCAAAAGCCGATTTCGCCGTCTTCCGACCGAACGGCGGCAACTGGTATATTTTAAATTCGTCGAACGGCGCGTTCTCCGCCGCTCAATTCGGAGCGAATGGCGACCTGTCCGTGCCCGGCGATTATGACGGTGACGGTAGAACGGATTTGGGCGTTTATCGCAGCTCGACCACAAGCTGGTATTTGCTGAATAGCTCAAGCGGCAGTTTCAGCGCGATTCAGTTTGGAATAGGCAGCGACGTCGTGACGCAGGGCGATTATGACGGTGACGGCAGAACCGATATTTCCGTTTTCCGTCCAGCCGAGGGAAATTGGTATCGTCTGAATAGTTCCAACGGCGCGTTTGTTGTCGTTAATTTCGGCACAACTATGGATATTGCGGCGGCGGGCGATTATGACGGCGACGCTAAAGAAGATATCGCCGTGTTCCGTCCGTCAAACGGCACTTGGTATCGCCTCAATAGCTCAAACGGCGCATTCGTGGCGGCGCAGTTCGGACAAAACGGCGATTTTCCTGCTCCGGCTGCCGACAGACCGTAATCGAAAGGATAAAGGCGAAGGGATAAAGGATAAAGTTTTGAATTTTGAGTTGGGTGAAATCTTTCATTCAAAATTAAAAACTTAAAACTTCCTTCTCTTTATCCTTTCGCCTTTAAAAAGCTCGCGCGACGGTTAGAACGTAAACCGCTCGCGCGCCTTTATTTTTCAGGGCTTTCGCGCAGTTTGAAGCGGTTGCGCCGGAAGTGAAAACGTCGTCAATCAATAAAATATTTTCGTCTTCGACCAGCTTCGGGCGCGTTACTTCGAAAGCATTTCTGACGCTTTCGACGCGGGCTTTTCTGTCCATTCCGGCGCGATGCTGCGGCGTGTGAATTTTGCGAATCAGGCTTTGCTCGTCGAGCGGCAAACCGGAACGACGCGCTAAAATTTTGGCTAAAAGGGAAGCCTGATTAAACCCGCGCTCGCTGAAACGGCGTTTGGAAAGCGGAACGGGAATTATTCGGGCGGCGTCCGGAAACGGAGATTTTAGAAAGGCTTCGAAGAAAAGATTTTGCAGATTTAAGGGAACAAAGGGAGTTTTTTTGAGATTCAGAATGGTCGCTAAAAGAGCGTGCTCGTAAAGACCGGCGGCGCGCGCCGAATCAAAATCGTCGTCTTCGCATTGGCGGCAGAAAGTTTTAAATTTCTCGCCGCTTGACGTGAGATATGCGCTGCATTTTTCGCAAAGAATTTCTTTGCCGCGGTTGAAGATTCGCGTTTTTTGCCAGCACGCGTGGCACGCGACGCCGTCGGCGCGTGATTCGACGCTTTTTTCGCAGAGGCGACAAATTTGTGGGTAGATTAAGCTGAGGCAGGCGTCGTAGAGAGCGGAAAGCGGAGAACCGAACAGGGGAGAGTTTTTGTCGTTCGGTTCTCCGTGTTTCATCACAAGCTATCCGCGTCAATCATTCCTTTTTCGACCAGTTCTTGGCAGCTCAGGCAATAACGCGCCCACGGAATCGCCGCCAGACGCTTCGCCTGAATTTCCTTCGAGCAGTTCTGGCACGTGCCGTATTCTTCGTCTTCGATGCGCTGCAAGGCTTCGTCAATCAACATCAACTGGCGCGTCTCGTTTTCGGAAACAGCCAGAATCACGTTTTTGGAATAATTCTGCACCGCTAAATCGACCGGGTCGGGCGTTTCGGTAGCGTCAACCGAAAGGTCATTGCCCGACAGCTTGGTAAATAAAGTATCGCGCTCGGCGATAAGTTGTTCTTTAATTTCGTTCAATTCACTCATTTCTGATATGGAAACCCTTTGATTATGGTATATGCGCGATATAGCTGTTCAATCAGCACGACCCGCGCCATTTCGTGCGTCAAAGTCAGAACGGATAAGGATAAACTAAAATCGGCTCTTTCGACAACCCCGGAAGCGACGCCTTCCGCGCCGCCGATGACAAATGCGATTTCCTTAAGTCCTCGATTCTGCCATTTCTCGATTGTTTCCGCGAGTTCGTGAGAACTGACCGAGCGTCCTTTCACGTCCAACAAGACGACGAATGCACTTGGATTCAGGTTTTCCAGTATTCGTTTGCTTTCAATTTCCTTGTTGCTCTCGTCCTTTAATTCAATAATTTCAAACTTTACGAAATGCGAGAGACGCGCGCAGTATTCTTCTTGTAACACGCGCCAGTTTTTATCTTTCGTTTTGCCGATCCAGACGAAGCGAAAACGCATAAAAGTGAAAAAGTGAAAAGTGAAAAGTGAAAAGTGAAAAAGTCAGTCGAGTTTACTCAACCTGACTTTTTCACTTTTCATATTTTTCACTTTAGAAACGAAAGCGATAGGCGACTCTGACGCCGCGTCCCGCGCCGTCGATGCCCCAGCTCGGGTTTCGATAAGGTCGGTCGAAGATGTTTTCAAACGCCCAGAAAATCTGGTGACGCTCGCCGAAGCGGAAAGCGCCGCGCAGATTCATAATCGCGTACGAAGGCAGATAGGTGAAAAGCGGCGCGGAATTGACGCCGACGCCTAAAACGCGATTTTGCACCTGCGTCAGAGTTTCGCCCGTCGGCAGCAGAATCGTTTCGTCATTCGTGCCGCAGATGCCGTCCGGGTTGTTGGTTAAGCCCTGAACGCACGCGCCGCGACGGAAAAAATTCTGGATTTGCCCGCGCGTGCGGGTCGCGCCGGTCCGCCGGTCCGACAAATCGAGGCTCGAAAGCCGGTCTTGTTTATCGGCAAAAGTCGAATAAAATTCAAACCAGAACGGTCTGCCCAGCGGCTCGTAGCGAAAGCTGACGAAGCCGGTCGGCGGCGGCGTTCCGCCTTCGATATTCGGCGGCAAGCCGGTCAAAGTATCTTTGGCGTGAATATACGTGTAGTTTCCGGTAAATTTTAATTCCGTCGTTATTTTCGCTTCCGCCTCGAATTCAAAGCCGTAAATTCGCGCTCCGGTGTAATTGGCGCGAACCAGAACGGGCGTGGTCGAAAGCGGAACAAAAACGACGCCGTTCGGCAGTTGGCTGGTAATCGGCTGGTCGCCGAGGAATTGCCCGACCGCGCCCTGCGGCAAAATTAAAGCCTGTTTGGTGATGGCGTCTTTCAGGTCAATCAGAAAAACGGTCGCTTCGGTCTCGAAACGCTTATTGCCGTAGCGCAGGCTCAAATCATAGTTGTTGGTGACTTCCGAGCGCTGTTTGGCGACGGGCAAGCCGGTCGAAACGGCGGTCGCCGCGGCGGTCGTGCCGATGGTGCCGCCCAGATTGTTCGCCGCCGTGTAATCGACTTCAAAACCGTCGCCGGTCAAGCCCAAAGTTCCCAAATCGGTGATGCTCGGCGTGCGAAAACCGCGACTGTAATTTACCGCCACGCGAAGCTCGTCGTAAACTCTCAGAACCGCGCCGATGCGTCCCGAAAAATCTTGGGCGCTCAGGCTGTCGTCATTCCACAATCGCAAACCGCCGACAACCGGGCTGTCCGTGGCGCGAACCTTGTAATTGGCGACGTTATAACGCAGCGCGCCGCTGATTCTCAGACGGTCGGGAATCGCCTGCCAGGCGTCCTGAATAAACAAACCGCCCAAAAGATATTTCGCTTCGTCCGGCACGCGCGGGCGCGAAAGGACGGAAACGTTCGTTCGCGGATTGACGGTAAAAGCCGGAGCGTTGACGCGCTCGCTGTAAAGGTCGCCGCCGAATAAAAAGGAATTGCGGGCGGGCAAGGTTTTATCGAGGAAAAAGCTGAAGCCGGTCGCCGTCGTCCGCTCGTATTGATGCGTGATATTGCCGAACGGGTCGCCCTGCCCGCCCTGATTGACGCGTTCCTCGCGCTGGCTGTTGTAGCTGACGGCAAACGACGCGCTGTTAAAGCCGAGAAAATCCGTCTTGACGTAGCGCAGATAGCCGAAATCGAGCATTAAATTTCTCAAATCGGCAATCAGATTGCCGTCGCCGCCGAGCAGTTGGTCGTAGCGTTTGCCGCCGTCCTGCTGGCTTCTCTGATAATTAAAAATAAGCTGGCTGTCTTTGGTCGGCGAATAATTCAGGCGAAACGCGCCGCCGTATTGCGTGAAAGCCGTGTCGGGCAGACGGTCGCCGAGAATGTCGGAAGGCAAGCCTAAGAATCTGGTCAGCGCCGAATGCGTGTCGATGCCGCGCGCCGGGCGCAGATTATTTACGCGCCGCGCCGCCAGATTGACGTAACCGCCGAGTTTATTCGTGCCGTAGCTGAACAGGGTCGAGCCGCCGAAAGAGCGGTCGGCGCTGTTAAAGTTCGTGTTGAATTCGCCGTGAAATTCGGGCGTCGTATCGCCGAGCGTCGGAATCCTGGTGAGCAGGCTGACCGTCCCGCCGAGCGCGTCCGAGCCGTATTGCGCGCCGTTCGAGCCGCGCAAAACTTCGATTGACTGCAAGCCGGTCGGCTCGTTCAGATTAAAAAACGTGCTGACGCCGCCGCGCTGCGCCGAAGTCGTGTAGCGGATGCCGTCCACATAAACGTTGACTTTCGCGCCGACCAGACCGCGAATAAAAATTCCGCCCATCGTCGGGCTGGTGCGCTGTAAATTTATTCCGGCTTCTTCCTGCGCCGCCTGCGCGATAATCGGGTTCGCGCGCTCTAAAATTTCCTGGCTGCCGATAAGATTGACCGCTTGCGGAAGATTATGGCGGTCGACTTCCTGATTGATTTCCGCCGTCACGGAAACGGTCGGCGAGCCGATTTCCAGACGCACGTTAAGCGTCTGGCTCTGGGCGGCGACGGTGATTTTTTGCGATTGCTCGCTGAAACCGTTGGCGGAAATTTTTAATTCGTAATCGCCGGCAGGCGGATTTTCAAAGGCAAATTCGCCCCGGTCGTTGGTCACGACGGCGCGCGAAATCGTGCCTCGCAAAATCACCTGCGCGCCGACGATGACGGCGTTGTTCTGGTCGGTCACCGTGCCGGAAATTCGAGTTGTCGTTTGCGCGTGAGCCGCGAAGAAAAGACTGAAGACGGCGAGACAAAGCGTCATCAACCGTTTGGCAACGTTAATTTTCATATTTCGTCCTACTTACATTAAAAATAAACACACGTTCTTTGGTTTGAAAAATTGTGGGTTTCGATGATTTCCAGAATTTTGACGGCGATTTTTCCGCCGCCCTTGCCGGACGGCTCGATTTCGTTGGCGTAATCGCTCGTTTCATTACAAATCAATCGTAAATCCAGAAACGGAACGCCCGCCGAGATTGCTTGTCGGATAATGACGTCGTTAAAAACCGTGAGCGCGGTCGTCGCGATTTTTTGAATCAAAGAATCGGGAAAGTTAGGATAATATACCGTAGAAACTGCGGTCGGTAAACCTCTGCGCAGGACATTCGCAAGCATTTCGCGATATTGAAACTCAAAATCGCTCGCGCGGTCTGCCAGCACGTTTAAAACTTCCGCCGCCGAACCGGCTGGCATCCGCAAAACATCGGCGTTCACCAGCGCATTGTTTCCGCCGACGCTGATAATCAGATGCGTCGCCTCCGCGGGAATTTTCGACAATTGCGCCCCGATGTTTTCGACCACGCCTCCGTCAACGGCGTTGAGCGTGGCTCGCCAATCCGCCGGAATTATCTGCCGCAGGTGCGTGATTACATCAGGCTGCGTGCCGACGTAAGCCTTGTTGTCGAATATTGAATCTCCGAGTAATACAATGTGAGGCATAAAAATTATTCACTGAGAATCTCGACTTTTTTCGCGTCGCGCCAGAGCCTTTCCAAATCGTAAAACTCGCGCGATTTCTGGTCGAAGACGTGCGCGATAAAATCGCCGTAATCGAGCAGAATCCATTCCGCCGTATTATAGCCTTCGATACGGATGGGGCGGGAATCCAGTTGTTTTTTGAGCTGCTCCTGGATTTCGTCGGCGATTGCCTGTACCTGTCTTTGATTCGTGCCGCTCGTAATCACGAAAAATTCCGTAAAACTGGCGATTTCGCGCAAATCCAGAACGACCGTATTAACGGCTTTTTTGTCGGCGGCGCAGGCGAGCGCCAGACGAATATTTTCGTCCAGTTCCGCGAAAGGCGTGCGCGTTTCGGTAATTGTAACGGTTGCGGTTTCGTGCTGCAAAGATTTTTCTTTAAGCGTATTTTCCATTTCTATAGATTATTTCAAATATAAACCGTATTTTCCAATGTATTTTATGATTTCCGGCGGCAGAAACTCCTGCCAGTCGTCCGCGCCGGCACGAATTTTCCCGCGAATTTCCGTCGCCGAAATGTCAATCTGCACGGCATCTGTTATAAAAATTCGGTCTTCGGTCTTTGGTTTTCGGGCTTCGATTTTTTCCTTTGCGTCTTCGCCGCTTTGCGCTTTCGCGTTAGAATTTTCGCGCAAATCGACAATTCTTTCTCGAATTTCTTCGTTGACGTGCGAAAATCCGATTTCATAATCGGGACGCGTGACGACGATAATATTCACCAGCGTCAGAACTTTTTCCCATTCGCGCCACGTTGTTATATCTTGCCACGAATCGGCGCCCATCACGAAGAAAATTTTCGCGTCCGTCAAATCATTTTTCAGGCGCGTTAAAGTTTCGACCGTAAAGGGACGCTCCGGCGCTTCGATTTCCATTTTGGAAACCTTGATTTGCGGCGCGCCCGCCGTCGCCAGCGCCAGCATCGCAAAACGATGAAAAGCGGAAGTCGGTTTTTTCTCTTTTTTATGCGGCGCGTGAAAAGCGGGAATGAAAACGAATTCGTCAAGCTCGAAAATTTCCGACAGCTTTCGCCCAATCGTCAGATGCCCGTCGTGAACCGGGTCGAAGCTTCCGCCGTAAAATGCAATTCGTTTCATTTTTCTTCCGGATTTTGAAAAAATTCCTCTTCGTTTTCATTCCACAAAGAGTTTTTTATATAAATGCCGGCAAGCGAGAAAACAACCAGATGAAACAAAATTTTGTTAACGAACCTATCTGATTCGTGCAGATAATTTGGCGTGTCTTTAAAGAAAAACTCAAAAAGATAATCATTCAGAGTGGATAAAAATGTTCCTGCCAATCCATAAAGAAAAAAACCGTCTAAAATAAAGCGAAATTGTCCTTTTTGACGTATCTTATCCCACTTGTCTTTTTGTTCGGCATTCATTTTTTGTCCTTTTGTTCGGCATTCATTTTTCCAAAAGCTGCCGTAAACGGTCGCCCACTTCAAGTAAAATCTCTTTGATGCAGTCCTGATTTTCCGCCTCAATCTTCATCCGGAATCTCGATTTTCAATTCAAGTCCGGCGGCGGAAATTTCTCCCAGTTTTTTCGCTACCGCCGAAACAAGTTCCTTCGTTCCCTGATTCGTCACCGAAGAAATTTCCAGAAACTCCTTGTCGTCCTGTTTTGCTCTGGCGCGCAGATTTTCCAGTCTTTCCGGTTCGTCCAGCGCGTCGATTTTCGTGGCGACGACCACTTGCGGGCGCTGCGCCAAATCCTGATTGTAATTTGCCAGCTCGCGGTTGATGATTTCGTAATCTTCGACCGGATTTCTGCCCGAAATGGAAGAAACGTCGACTAAATGCAAAATCAATTTCGTTCTTTCGACGTGACGCAAGAATCGGTCGCCGAGACCTGCGCCTTCCGACGCGCCTTCAATCAAACCGGGAATGTCGGCGACGATAAAAGTTTTGTAATCGCCCAAATCGACGACGCCGAGATTCGGTTCGAGCGTCGTAAAAGGATAATCAGCGATTTTCGGCTTGGCGGCGGAAATCACCGAAATCAAAGTCGATTTGCCCGCGTTCGGAAAACCGACCAAGCCGACATCGGCAATCAATTTCAATTCGAGCTGTAATTCCTTTTCTTCGCCCGGTCTGCCCGTGTAATGAAATTTCGGCGCGCGGCGCGTCGGCGTGGCAAAATGCGCGTTTCCCCAACCGCCTTTGCCGCCTTTCGCCGCTAAGAAACGCTGTCCGGCTTCGGTAAAATCGAAAATCAGGTCGTTCGTTTCCGTATTGAAAACCTGCGTTCCGACCGGAACTTTAACGATTATGTCTTCGCCGTCCTTGCCGTGCCGGTTCGAGCCTTCGCCGTGTCGCCCGCGCCCGGCTTTGTGTTCGGGATTGTAGCGCAAATGCAGAAGCGTGTTTAAGCCTTCGTCCGCTTCGAGCCAGACGCTGCCGCCTCTGCCGCCGTCGCCGCCGGAAGGTCCGCCGCGCGGGACGAATTTTTCGCGCCGCATAGCCGTCACGCCGTTTCCGCCGTCGCCGGCTTTGATTTTAATTTTCGCGCGGTCAATAAACATAAGTAACTTTAGATTTTAGATTTACGATTGACGATTAGCAAACGAGGCGAAAGGCGCGGGCGGCAGAGACGTAGAAAAATAGGTTCAAAAAAACGAAAGCGCTGCCTTGATTTCTTAAGACAGCGCCATCTTGTCCTTAAAGAATACCGGAGTATTCGGATTCAGTTTAAAATTTAAAAATTCAGATTGTTTTGTCGAAATAGAAAATCGCTTGCGGAAAACTCCGAAACGGCGCGCGGAAAAAAAATCCGAAGCAAAAAAAATTGATTGTGACGACAGATTAAAATGATTTTTTCGTCAAAATAAGCTTTTAAGTTAAATTATCGCCGAAATTTTTTGTGCGATGAATGGAAAATTTTCCCGAAAGTTGACGCAAAAAGATGTCGATATTGTTGCCAATACCGACATCTTTCTAAAACTAAAGCCGGAAACAATCCGAAGCTCGAAAGCTTAGGCGGCTTGCGGTTCGGCTTCTATCGCGGCAGCTTCGGCGTAAACGCTGATGAATTTGCCTTTTTGACCTTTGTTTTCAAAGGTGACGATGCCGTCAATCAAAGCAAAAAGCGTGTCGTCTTTTCCGCGCCCGACATTATTGCCCGGTTTCCATTTCGTTCCGCGCTGGCGCGCCAGAATATTTCCGCCGCGCACCTTTTCACCGCCGAATTTTTTGAGTCCGAGACGCTGTGCGGCTGAATCGCGCCCGTTTCTCGATGAACCTACACCTTTTTTATGTGCCATAATCTTTTAATTTTCGATTTGCGATTGCCGATTTTCGATTTGGGGAATCGGATTTATTAATTTAAATTCCTTACGAAATCGCAAATTGCTCAACGCGCAAATCGCAAATCCTCCTAAATCGTGTCAATTTTGATTTCCGTGTAACCTTGACGGTGACCTTGTTTACGTTTGTATTGTTTACGGCGTTTCTTTTTGAAAACAATAACTTTATCGGCTTTGCCGTGCGAAACGATGGTTGCTTTGAGCGTCGCGCCTTCGGTTGAAGTATTGCCGTCTTTGCTGACAAGAAGCGTTTCGATATCCACGCTTGCGCCTTCGTCGCCCTGAATCGAAGGCACGCGCAGGGTTTGTCCGGCTTCGACCGGATATTGTTTTCCGCCTGTTTTGATGATTGCGTAACTCATTGTGATTTATCTCCCTCGCATAAGACAAGATTTTGCTTGTCAGTCGAAAAGAACAAATTATACGAAATCAAACCGCCAAAGGTCAAACCGAGCCGGAAGCGCCAGCCGGAAAAAGCGAAGAAAAGTGAAACCGAAACTGAGAAATCCGTCCTTGCCGTTTAATCGCTGAAAACCGGCGATGCTATCAAAATTGATAGTCAGCCCCTGAAATACTATCAGTTTTGATAGTATTTTCAATTTTGGGAAAATCTTTGGTTTATCTGTAAGCGTAAGCTTTCCAACGCTTAGCAAAATATTTCAGAGATTCCTGGTTGTGGCACCAAATTTGGATATAAGAAATTTGTTGTCGGTTAACACGGATGATTCTTTACTGCCTCCTGGCAATTTTGCTGACCTGAATCATCCGTGTTTTAACTTCAAAGAATTTATCGGCTGATTTACAAAGGCGCGTGGTCGAAGGGAAATTGAAAAACCGGCGCGCTGTTCGTCGCAACTTGAAGGCGCGGCAGCAAAAAATAAATGACGGTCGCCATCTTTCGAACCGGCATTTCGATAAAAAGACTTTTGATAATTCAGCTAAATATTCGGTGGATTCGCCGGATACCTTGTCGCTAACGATGAACAACCGGGCAAATAAATACTCACCTAAGTCGGTTACGCCCGCCACCTCAACGTTAGCGACATTATTTTTTTTCAATCTCTTACCTTTTCAATTTCAGCTTCCTAGCTTTCCATAATCACCCTGAAAATAAATGAGCGGTTTGCCGTCATTAACGGACGAGACGACGATTTCGCCGATGTAAATCGTGTGGTCGCCGTTGTCGTGCGCGTTGACCAGACGGCATTCCAGATTAACCAGAACATCTTCTAAAACAGGCAGCTGTTCTATTCCCGCGCGATATTTCACGCCGTCGAATTTGTCGGACAGTTGCGAGGCGAAGCGGTCCGACAGATACTGCTGGTCTTCGCGCAGAATATTGACGACAAACGCGCGGCTTTGTTCAAAGGCGTAATGACTTCCGGCTTCCTTATCGATGCAGACCAGAATCAGCGGCGGCTCCAGCGAGACCGAGCAGAACGCGCTGACCGTGATTCCGTGCAGGCGATTTTCATTGTCTCTGGTGGTGACGACCGTGACGCCGCTCGCAAAGCGTCCGAGCGCGGCGCGAAATTCGTCTTTTGAAATTTTCAGACGGCTTTCCATTAAAATATTTTTACCACACGCGCACAAAAGATGCAGAGACCGGGAAATGAATTTTCAAATTTTGCGCTTTTACCGTGCGGCAGGCTATTCTTTTTCTGTCGATGATGGAACTGAAAGATTTTTTTGAAGCGAGCCGGAAAGCGGTTGACCGGGCGCTCGACGAGATTATTCCCGTCGCCGAAGCCGAGCCGAAAAGACTGCACGCGGCGATTCGCTGGAGCGTTTTTGCGGGCGGCAAGCGTTTTCGTCCCGCGCTTCTTTTCGCCGCCGGAAAAACTTTCGGCGCGCCGCCGGAAAAGCTTTTGAAAACGGCGGCGGCGATTGAAATGATTCACGCTTATTCGCTGATTCACGACGATTTGCCAGCGATGGACGACGACGATTTGCGGCGCGGGCGCGAAACCTGTCACGTTAAATTTGACGAGGCGACGGCGATTCTGGCGGGCGACCGCTTGCAGGCGACAGCTTTTCAGGCGATTGCCGGAGACGCGGGTTTACCGCCGGAAATTCGCGTCCGGCTTATCGGCGAACTGGCGGATTCAGCCGCCAGAATGGTTAACGGGCAGCATCTCGACCTCGAAGCCGAAGGAAAAACAATTTCGATTGCAGAGCTTGAAGCGATTCATCAAAACAAAACCGGCGCGATGATTCGCGGCGCGGCGCGCGCGGGCGCGATTATCGCCGCCGCCGCCGAAAAAGAACTCGAAGCAATTTCAGATTACGCTTCGCTGCTCGGTCTGCTGTTTCAAATTACGGACGATTTGCTGGACGTGACGCAGACGACGGAAATTCTGGGAAAAACGGCGGGCAAAGACGTTTCGGCAGAGAAAGCGACATACCCGGCGGTTTACGGAATCGAAGAAACGCGGAAACTCGCCGCCGAAGTTCACGCCGAAGCGGTCGCCGCATTAAATCGAATTGATAAAAATACGGATTTGCTGAAAGATTTGGTCGGTTATATTCTGCACCGGAAGAAATAATTTAAACCGTCAGACAAAATTGTAGGGCAGGCGCTGCCGCGCGACCCTACAAACATTTTTACGTTGAATCTTTTTCTTTAAAGAAAGTATAATTTACGGCGAATGCGGAAAATGTCCGCGATTCTGTCTTTTTCCTTCCTCGTAGTCGAATGAGCGATTCTGTCTTCAATCCGAAAAATCTCTGGAAACCGTTTTTGATAGCGGCGGCGCTGGCGTTTCTTTACGCGACCGTGCTGGCGAAGCTCGCGAGAGACTGGTGGACGGACGAAAATTACTCGCACGGGCTGCTCGTGCCGTTTGTTATCGGCTTTATCGTCTGGCTGGAATTTGACGAGCTGAAAAAAGTTTCCCGAAATCCTTCTTTAATCTTCGGCGGCGCACTGATTTTGTTGTCGCTTTTGCTGTTTTTGGCGGGCACGCTCGGCGCGGAGCTTTTTATGCAGCGTGTCTCGCTGGTTTTAATGCTCGGCGGCGCGGTCGTCTATTTCTTCGGCGCGAAAATTTTAAAGTTTCTGGTCGTGCCGTTTGTTTTATTGCTGCTCTCGATTCCGATTCCGCAGATTATCTTTAACAAAATCGCCTTTCCCTTACAGATTTGGGCTTCGCAGATGGCAATCTGGGGCATCAGGATTTTTGAGGTTCCTTCCGTCAGGAAAGGAAACGTCATCGAGCTTTTGCCGCAAGGCGCGACGCAGGTCGTTTCGCTGGAAGTTGTCGAAGCGTGCAGCGGCATCCGCAGTTTGATGACGCTCGTCACGCTGGCGCTTGTTCTGGCGTATTTTACGCGGGCGAAAAAGCCGTCTGCCGAAAGCGGCTGGCTGGCTGGCGTGAAAGATTTCGATTTTTGGCGCACTGTTATTTTAATGTTTGCGGCGATTCCGATTGCGATTTTGACGAACGCGGCGCGCGTCACGGCAACCGGAGTTTTGACTTTCTATTACGGCAAACAGGCGGCGGAAGGCTTCGCGCACGACATTTCGGGCTGGCTGGTTTATCTGGTCGCGCTCGGTTTACTGATTCTGGTGAATTTTGTTTTGAAGAAATTTCGACGCCGAAGCACGAGAAAAAATAAATCGCCGCTGAACGCCGCTGAACGCGGATTCGATGAAGAATTAATCGCCGATCGCCGATCGCCAATCGCCAATCCGGTATATTTACTGCTCGTCGTTCTGTTGTGCGGCGGTCTTTTCATCAATTGGCTTGAGCGGCGCGGCGAAGTCGCGGTCGAGCGAAAAAATTTAAGCGAAATTCCGTCGGCGCTCGGCGAATGGCGGCAGAAGGGCAACGACATTCGTTTCAGCGAACAGACCGAGAGCGTTCTGCGCACGAGCGATTACGTGATGCGCGATTATTATCTCGCGGACGGCTCGCGCGCGAATCTTTACGTCGGTTATTACGCTTCGCAGCGCACGGGCGCGACGTATCACTCGCCGCAAAATTGCCTGCCCGGCGCGGGCTGGGAAATGAAAAATCGCGAGCCGGTCGAAATCAAAACGCCGCGCGGAAAAACTTTTACGGCAAACCGTTACATTATTCAAAACGGCGATTACTCGGAAGTGCTGATTTACTGGTATGAAGGTCGCGGGCGCGCCGTCGCCAGCGAATACACGGACAAAATCTACACGGTTTTCGACAGCGTCGCGCGCCGCCGCTCGGACGGCGCGATGATTCGCGTGATGACGCCGACTGCCGGGACGGGCGACGTCGAATCCGTGCAAAAGGCAATTGATTTATCCGCGCAGATTGCCGACCAACTTTCCGAATTTGTTCCCGAATAAAAATCGAGGCGGAAGTAAAAAGTAAAAAGTAAAAAGTAAAAATCAGGAACTTAAAGCCGAAGCCGAGCCTTATTTGTTACCGCTTATTTTCCGGCTTTTACTTTTGCCATTTTACTTTTTACTTTTTACTTGTTTTTTTCTTTTCGCAAATGCAAAAAAGTGTTTGCTTCCTGTCGAAGTTGGAGTATAATCGGCTATCGCTTTTAACCGAATCGAAAATTAATTCCTTATAAACAGGTTTTTTCTGAAACTTTGCGTGGATTAGGAATTTTCTCTCAATGCCGGCGCTGGTCGGTAATCATTGAGACTGTTGGAGAAAACGGTCTGCTGTATTGAAAAACTGAAATAAATTCCAGGTTGAAAAAAGGTCGTTTTCGTGCCCCGAAGCGACCGCTAAAAATTCGCTGAAAGGTTTTTGCCGTCATTGCCCCGATTGCAAAAACCGAAATTTCAGCCGCGTTTCGACCTACGGAAAGTTGTCTTTAAAAAAATGCGTTTTAGAGAGTGCCAATTTACTAAAATCAATCTGCTTGCCGTTTTGCTGCTCGGTCTGAGCCTTCTTTTTGCCTCCGCTTGCTCAAGCGAAGCCGCCAAACAAAAACATCTCGTGCACGGCGAGGAATTTTTGCAGAAACGCAAATTCCGTCAAGCCGTGATGGAATTTCGCGCCGCCGCCGATATTGATAAAAATTCGGCTGAGGCGCATTACGGCTTGGCGCGCGCGCACGAAAATCTCGGCGAAGTTTACGAAGCGATTAAGGAATTGCAGGAAGTCGCGCAGCTCGCGCCCGATAATCTGGACGCCAAAGCGCGGCTCGGCAACTATTTTCTGCTGATTGCGCCGCCGCAAACCGACGAAGCGCAAAAAATGATTGACGAGATTTTCGCCGTCAATCCGAATTTTGTCGAAGGTCACATCCTGAAAGCCAGCCTGCTGTCGGCGCAGAATAAACCGGAAACGGAGATTCTTGCGGTGCTCAACACGGCAGTCGAAATCCAGCCGAACCGCGTCGAAACCTACATCAGTCTCGCCCGCTTTTTTATGAAGCAGGACAAAGCGCCGGAAGCCGAACAGACGATTCGGAAAGCGATTGCGGCGGGCGAAAAATCGCCCGTCGGCTATATCGAATACGGGCGTTTTTACGATTTTACCAATCGTCCGGCGGAAGCCGAGGCGCAGTTTAAAAAAGCCGTCGAGCTTGCCCCGCAAAATTACGAGGCGCGCGAAGCGACGGCTTCGTTTTATCTCGCGCAAAGGAATCTGGAAAAAGCCGAGCAGGCTTATAAGGATTTAGCGCAGGTTCTGGAAAATTCGGCGGAAGGCTTGACGGAATTAGCCGAATTTTACGTCGCCGTCGGGCGCGAAGAAGATGCGATTCAGACGTTTCAGACGATTTTGACGAACGCTCCCGAACACGCTCCGGCGCGTTACCGGCTCGCCGAAATTTATCTCGAACGCAAAGAGTCGGCGAAAGTCGGCGAGCAGGTCGAAAAGCTTCTGGCGGTCAACAACACGGACGCCGAGGCGCTGATGCTGCGCGCCCGCGTCAAATTGCAGGAAAACTCGACCGAAGACGCGATAAAGGATTTGGAGGAAGTTTTAAAACGCCAGCCGAGCTTTAAATCAGCCTTGTTTTATATGGCGCAGGCGCGGCTCGCGCTCGGACAGGTTGACCAGGCGCGCGCGTTTATCGGCGATTTGGAAAAATATCATCCGAATTATCTGTCGAGCAGGATTTTGAAAATTCAAGCGAGCTTCACGGCAAACGAGCCGCAGAAAGCTTTGCAGGAAGCGGGCGAATTAATCGAGATTGTCAAAACGGCTTACCCGAACGCGGAAACGTCGGCGCAGCAGCTGGAACAGCTTCGCGTGCGCGCGATTTCGTCTCGCGGCTTGGCTTATATCGAGCTCGGAAAACTCTCGGAAGCGCGCGCCGATTTGGAAGAAATCGTCAGGCTTTCGCCGAATTCGGCAAATGCTTTTGTCAATCTGGCGAAGGTTTCGGCGGCGCAGAAAAATTTTGCCGAAGCGCTGAATTTTTACGAAAAGGCGCTGGCGATTGATAAACAGAATTTCGACGCTTTGTCAGGTGCGGTCGGCGTTTTGACGCGCCAGAAACAATTTGCGGCGGCGCACGAAAAACTCGATAAAGCGATTGCCGAAAACGCGAGCGACAAAAAAAATCTGCCCGCTTTTCATTATCTGAAAGCGGACGTTTTCCGCTCGGAAAATAATTTGCCGGCAGCTGAATCCGAACTCTCGAAAGCCATCGAACTCGATGATACGTATCTGCCCGCTTATTCGGCTTACGCGGCGCTGCTTATTTCGCAAAATCAGATTGACCGCGCCATCGAGCAATACAAAAAGGTCGTCGAGAAAAAGCAGTCGGCGTCCGTTTACACGCTGATCGGAATGCTGGAAGACGCGCGCGGAAATTACGACGAAGCCGAAAAGAATTATCGCAAAGCGCTGGAAATCGCGCCGGAAATGCCGATTGCGGCGAATAATCTGGCGTGGAATATCGCCGACCACGAGCGCGGAAATCTGGACGAAGCGCTGACGCTGGCGCAAAATTGCGTCGATAAAAATTCAGCCAACGCCGGATTTTACGACACGCTCGGCTGGGTTTATTTCAAAAAAGGTTTGCTTTCGCCCGCCGTCGAGCAGTTGAAAAAAGCCGTTTCGCTTGAAGATGCGGACGCGCAGCGCGGCGGCAGAGCGACAAATCCGGCGTATCGCCTCCGTTTGGGACAGGCGCTGGCTTCCGCCGGCGACAAGCCCTCGGCGCGCAAGGAAGTCGAGCTGGCGCTGCAACAGGAAAAAGATTTAACTCAGAAAGAAGTTCAGGACGCGAAAAGCCTTCTGAACAGTTTATAAGGAAAATATGTTTCAAGGGGAATTACTCAACGGAAATTTGCTTTTCGGCGATGTGCCGGAATCGCTCGCTTTGCTCGTTTTCGGCGTGTGCCTGATTGGCGCGACCGTCGGACTGCGCCGTTTGCTGAAACGCTACGACGAGGAAAAAACGGATAAGTCGCTCGGCGAAAAACACACGGTGAAGCGTTAGAGCAGAAGTAAAAAGTTAAAAGGCAAAAGAGGATTAAGGAAATGGCGGTTGAATTTAGACAAAAGTCGATGGGCGAAATTATACGGATGCTGAAGCGGCGCAAATGGCTGATTCTGTTGCCGACGCTCGCCGTCGCTCTGGCGGTCGCGTATGTTGTCGCCAAGCTTCCGAGCGTTTACGAATCGACCACGCTTTTAACCTTAAAGCCGCCGACGATTTCGGAAAAAGTCGTCCAGTCGCTGTCGGACGAAGATTTGTCGCAGCAATTGCAGACGATTAATCAGGAAGTTTTGTCGCGGTCGTCGCTGGAACCGATGATTGCGAAATACAAGCTTTTCGAGATGGAAAAAGAATCCGGAATGCCGACCGAGCTGATCATCGAAAAGATGAAAAACAACATTCGGGTCGAGCCGGAAAGAAGCGACAACGAAAAGGTCGCCGCGTTTCGCATCACCTACAAAGACCGCAAGCCGGAAGCCGCGCGCAACGTCGCCGCCGAGCTCGCCAGCAAATACGTCAACGCGCAGATTATCGCTTCGACGCAGAGCGCGGAAGTGACGCGCGAGTTTATCGACAATCAACTGGGTCAGGCGAAAACCGCTCTGGACACGATTGAAAAACAGCGGCTCGATATAATGATGCAGAACGTCGAAACTCTGCCCGAATCGGCGCAAGGGCTGATTGCGCAGCTCGACGGCTTGCGCAAGCGCGAGGAAACCATCGCCAAGGAAAAGGAAACTTTAATTCTCGAAAGAGGACGCCTGAACGACAGCATTCGCGCTTTGAACAGCCAGGCGCGGCTCATCGAAGATTACGGCGAAAAGGAAACGCAGGACGCGACCAGCAAAGCGTCGCGCATCGAAGACACTCCGGCGTACGGACAATTAATTCAAAAACGCGCCGAACTGACTGCCCGGCTCGAAAAATACAAATTGCAGTATCGCGAAAAGCACCCGGATGTGGTCGATACGCAGACGCAGATTGATAAAGTCAACGAAGAACTGGCGGCGCTGGCGAAAAATACCGATTTGCGCGTCAGGGAAGCGAACCGCACCAGCTCGCGCAAAGCCGAGCTGCAAAAGAAAAATCTGGAAATCGAAAAGCAAAAAGCCGAAAGCCAGATTACGATGATTGAACAACAGTTTCAGATGAAAGACGAAGAATTGCGGCAAAACTCGATATTGATTGCGGCGCTCGAAGCGAAAATCAACACGATTCCGAACGTCAAAGTCGCGCTCGAAGCCGTTAATAATCAATATCTTTCGGCGAAAACGACTTACGACGACCTGCTGAAAAAGAAAAACGACGCGAGCTTGCAGGTCGAGCGCGAATCGAACGCGCAGGGCGAGACGATTCGCGTAGTTGACGCGGCGAATCTGCCGCAGTCGCCCGTCAACGCTTCAAAACGCTATATGGCGGTTTTGATGGGCGCGGCGGTCGGAATGGTCATCGGGTTATTTTTAGCCGCGCTGTTTGAAGTCCCGCGCCTGTTCAGAATTCAAAACATAGAGGACGCCAAACATTACACCGGCTTGCCCGTGCTGGCGTCCGTGCCGCCGCTCTTGACGCATCAGGAAATCGCCTGGCAGAAGCGCTCCGGCTGGCTCAGATTGATGGCTGGCGCGATTGCGGCGCTGGCGAGCATTCCGCTTTTGATTATGGCGTTGCAGGCGACCCGAATTTTTGAAAAGATTGTTTCGTAAAAGCGATTTTTCACCACCAAGACAGAAGGTGCGCAAAGGGAATTTTAACAGGATGAAGCAGACTTTACAGGATGGAAAACGAAAGTATTTACAGATTTTTTCTTCGCGTGCTTCGTGTCCCGGCGGTGAAAATTTCTTAGAAAAAGAGGCGAAAAATGTATAAAGAATTTTACGGTTTAGAAGATTTACCTTTCACACTGACGCCGGACCCGCGTTTTATAGTGTTTACGCCGAGCTATAACGAGGTTTTGGCGAGTCTCTATTACGGT